>CAYTZY010000030.1:12789-30797 GCA_964442795.1 uncultured Caulobacter sp. | reverse complement strand
CGATGAAGGCACGGCAGGGGCCGACCGCCTGCGAGGGCATGGCCGTGCCGATGGAAAAACTGGACGATCTGGTCGTCAATCACCTTGAGAAACAGCTACTCCAACCCGAGCGACTGGAAACTGTGCTAGCCGCCGCGCTCGACCGCAGGGAAGAACATGCCGAGCGCCGCCGCGAGCATATCGCCGAGTTGAACAAGCGCGCCGCCGAATCGGAATTGCGCCTCAAGCGGCTCTATGACGCCATCGAGGCGGGCATTGCCGATCTGGACGACCCGGCGCTGAAAGACCGCATCGACGGCCTCAAGGCCATCCGCGATCAGGCCAAGGCCGATGCAGACCGGGCACAGGCCATGCTCCAGAACACAGGACAGAAGGCGGTAACGCCGCAGATGCTGCGCAAGTTCGCCTCAACCGCCCGCGACCGTATCCGGCTGGAAGGCGGCGGCTATCGCCGCGACCACCTGCGCGCGCTCGCGCAGCGCGTCGAGGTCGCAGATGGCGAAGTCAGGATCATGGGATCGAAGTCCCGGCTGCTACAGACGCTTGTGGCGGGAAGTGGCGTAAACTCAGTGCCCACTCAGGGACTGAAGTGGCGGAAGCGGTGGGATTCGAACCCACGGACGGCTCGCACCGTCGCTGGTTTTCAAGACCAGTGCCTTAAACCACTCGGCCACACTTCCGTTGGCGGGCTTCTAGCCTGACGCGGCGGGGGAGGGAACCTCGCCGCCGGCCTTAACCACGTCGAAAACCCTTTGCGGCATGCTGAGCGCCTCGATCACGGATGAGGCCGAGCGCGGATGCGTCCCGACGCCTGGGTGAAATCACTGACCGTTCTGCTGGCCTGCGCCGCCGTTACGGCCTGCGCCACGCCCCGCTATGCGACCGAGAAGCGCCCCGTCGCGGCCAAACCCGGCGCGCGCGTCCCGGCGACCATGCGGCCCTACCAGGTCAAGGGCGTGTGGTACACGCCGCGCCACGACCCGAACTACGACGAGAAGGGCATCGCCAGCTGGTACGGCGAGCAGTTCCACAACCGCAACACCGCCAACGGCGAGGTGTTCGACATGGATCTGATCACCGCCGCGCACAAGACGCTGCCGCTGCCGTCGATCGTCGAGGTCACCGACCTGGACACCGGCAGGAAGCTGCGGGTGCGGGTCAACGACCGGGGGCCGTTCGTGCCCGGCCGGATCATCGACCTGTCCAAGGGCGCCGCCAAGAAGCTCGGCACCTACCAGAAGGGCGTGGCGCGGGTTCGTGTGCGCTACATCGGGCCGGGCTGACGCTGACCGTTCGATAGAGCCCTTCGCGTTCTGGACATCCCCGCCGTTCCGGGCGAGGACGGGGCGTGACCAGAGGCATCTTCATCACCTTCGAAGGCGGGGAGGGGGCGGGCAAGTCCACCCAGATCCGCCGCCTGGCCGAGCGCCTGCGGGCCGACGGCCGCGACGTCGTGCTGACCCGTGAACCGGGCGGCTCGCCCGGCGCCGAATCGATCCGCGAGCTGCTGCTCAACGGCGAGACCGACCGCTGGTCGGCGCTGACCGAGGCCCTGCTGATGAACGCCGCCCGGCGCGATCATATCGAGCGGGTTATCGCCCCGGCCCTGACCCGCGGCGCCGTCGTGCTGTGCGACCGCTTCGCCGACTCCACCCGCGCCTACCAGGGCGCCGGCGGCGCGGTGGACCAGACGGTCATCGCCCAGCTGGAAGCGGCGGTGGTCGGCGACACCAGGCCCGACCTGACCCTGATCTTCGATCTGCCGGTCGCCGAGGGCCTGCGCCGCGCCCTGTCGCGCAACGGAGGCGAGGAGCGGTTCGAGGCCAAGGGCGCGGCGTTCCATGAGCGGCTCCGCGCCGCCTACCTGGACATCGCCCGGGCCGAGCCGCAGCGTTGCGTGATCATCGACGCCACGGCGACGCTCGACGCGGTCGAGGCCGCCGTCACCGCCGCTGTCGAACGCCGGCTGGGGCTCTGACATGGCCGACGTCGCCGCTCCGCCCCATCCCCGGGACGCCTTCGCTCTGGAGGGCGCGCAGGCGCAGGAGCAGGCCTTCCTCGAGGCCCTGGAGCGCGGACGCCTGCACCACGCCTGGCTGCTGACCGGTCCCGAGGGCGTCGGCAAGGCCACCTTCGCCTTCCGCGCCGCGCGTCGGCTGCTGGGCGCCGCGCCCGACCCCAACTTCGGTCTCCTCGGCGCGCGGATGACCGACCCGGTCGTGCGACAGGTGTCCGCCCGCTCGCATCCCGACCTGCTCGTGCTTGAGCGGTTCACCGAGGACGGCAAGCCGCGCAAGGTCATCCCGGTGGACGAGGCCCGCCAGCTGGGCGCCTTCTTCTCCCAGACCCCGGCCACGGCGCCCTACCGCGTCGCCATCGTCGACGCCGCCGACGACCTCAACGTCAACGCCGCCAACGCCATCCTCAAGACCCTGGAGGAGCCCCCGCCGCGCGGGGTGCTGCTGCTGGTCAGCCATGCGCCCGGACGGCTGCTGCCGACCATCCGCTCGCGCTGCCGGCGGCTGGCCTTCACGGCGCCGGGCGAAGCGGTCACGGCGGGCTTCCTGGAGACCCGCACGTCGCTGTCGCCGGACCATGCGCATCGGCTGGCCCGCATGGCCGGCGGCGCGCCGGGCCTGGCGCTGCGGCTGGCCGCCGTCGACGCGCTGAAAGCCGATGACGAGGCGCACGATATCCTGCGCACGCTACCCCGGCTCGACGACGGCGCGCTGCTGGCGCTGGCCGACAGCTTCCGGGGGCCGGAGGGACAGGGGCGGTTCAACCTGCTGATCGAGCGGATCATGGACCAGATCCGCACCATGGCGGTCAGCCAGGCGACCGGCGGCGGCGGCCCCGGCCTCGACCGCTGGGCCCAGGCCTGGGAGCGGCTGAGCGTGCTGCCCGACCAGACCGAGGGGCTGAACCTCGATCGCGCCGACGCCTTCTGGACCGCCATGCGCGAGCTGCGCGCCGCGGCGCGGGCGGCCTGACCCCATGCTGATCGACAGTCACGTCAACCTGCACGCCCCGCAGTTCACCGAGGACATGGACGCCGTCATCGACCGCGCCCGCGCCGCCGGCGTCGCCCTGATGGTCAACATCAGCGACAAGGTCTCGACCTTCGACGTCACCCACAAGGTGGCCATGGACCACCCGGACATCTGGGCGACCGTCGGCACGCATCCGCACGAGGCCAAGGAGAATCCGGCGCTCAAGGCCGCCGACCTCATCGCGCTGGCGCAGCGGCCGAAGGTGGTGGGCATCGGCGAGTGCGGCCTGGACTTCCACTACGACCTCAGTCCGCGCGACGTGCAGGCGGCCGTGTTCCGCCAGCACTGCATCGCCGCGCGGGAGACCGGTCTGCCGCTGGTCGTGCATACGCGCGAGGCGGACGAGGTCATGGGCGACATCCTGGAGGAAGAGTTCTCCGCCGGGGCCTTCAGGCTGATCATGCACTGCTACACCAGCGGGCCGGACCTGGCCCGGCGGGCGGCGGCGCTGGGCGCCTGGTTCTCGGTCAGCGGCATCGCCACCTTCAAGGCCGCCCAGGACGTGCGGGACATCATCGCGGAGATGCCCGGCGACCGGATCATCGTCGAGACCGACTGTCCCTACCTGGCGCCCGTGCCGATGCGCGGCCGCCGCAACGAGCCCGCCTTCCTGCCGCATGTGCTGGCCAAGCTGGCGGAAATCCGCGGCTGGAGCCTGGCGGAGGCCGAGCAGCGCACCGAGGACGCCTTCTTCGCGCTGTTTGACCGGATCCCCCGGCCGTGAGCGGGACGCTGGCGGTCACCATCCTGGGCTGCGGCTCCTCGGGCGGCGTCCCGCGCGCCGACGGCGACTGGGGCGTCTGCGATCCGGCGGAGCCGAAGAACCGGCGCCTGCGCTGCTCGCTGCTGGTGCGCCGCCGGGCGCCGGACGGGGAGGGGCCTGAGACGACGGTCCTGGTCGACACCTCGCCGGACTTTCGCGAGCAGGCCATCGCCGCCGACATCCGCCGGCTGGACGGGGTGCTGTTCAGCCACGACCACGCCGACCAGACCCACGGCATCGACGACGTCCGCGCCTTCTTCATCCGCCAGCGGGCTCGTATTCCGGCCTGGATGGACGCCGCCACCCGCGCCAGTTTGACCCGCAAGTTCGACTACATCTTCCAGAGCCATAGCGGCTATCCGGCCATCCTGGAGGCGCGCGACCTGCCCGCCCACGGCGTGGACTGGGCCATCGACGGACCGTCGGGGATCATCCCGGTGAACAGCTTCGACATGGAGCACGGGTCGATGCGCTGCGTCGGCTTCCGGTTCGGCGACGTCGCCTATTCGCCGGACGTCAACGGACTGGACGACGCAGCGTTCGAGGCCCTGCGCGGGGTGGACATCTGGATCGTCGACGCCCTGCGCTACACGGCCCATCCCACCCACGCCCATCTGGAGCGGACCCTGGGCTGGATCGAGCGGGTCAGACCCCGCCGCGCGATCCTGACCAACATGCATATCGATCTGGATTTCCACGCTTTATCTTCGTCTATCCCCCCCGGGGTGGAGCCCGCCTATGATGGCCTGACGGTGGAGGTCGGGATGTGAGGCAGGTCGTGAACGTCGTGATGGGAGCGCTGCTGGCGCTGGCGGCCGTGGCCTCGTGGGGCTTCCTGGCGCTCAACCATACCGTCAACGACGAAGACGTCCCGATCAGGAAGACCTTGCTGGTCCAGGGCGCTCCGAAGACCGTTCTGGCGGTCTGGGCCCATCCCGACGACGAGATCACCTCGGCAGGGACCCTCGCCCGGCTGGCGCAGGAGGAGGGGGCCCGGCTCATCCTCGTCTACATGAGCCGCGGCGAGGCGGCCAAGGGCCTCGGCTATACCGCCGACGACCTGGCGCGCCTGCGGCCGCCGGAAGCACAGGCGGCCGGCAAGGCCTTGGGCGCCGCGCGCGTCGTGGTGCTCGACTATCCCGACGGCGGCCTGCCGGGCGTCGACCGGGCGCAGGCCGAAGCCGCCATCCGCCGGATCATCGATGAGGAACGGCCCAGTGTGGTCGTCAGCTTCGACGAGCGCGTCGGATTCTACGGTCATCCGGACCACGCCCAGGTCGGTCGCTGGGTGCGAGCCGTCGTCGACAAGGGGCTGACGGAAAAGGACTTTCCGGTCCGCCGCCTGTATCAGGCCACCCTGCCGACCAGCATGGTCGAGATCGCGCTGAAACTGGTCGACGCCTTCCGGACCCGCTATCCACGTGAGCCGGGCAGGGGCCTGCCGGCGCCGGACCTGGCTGTCGATATCGCGGGTCAGGCCGCCAGCAAGCGCGCTGTTCTCGACGCGCATCGAACCCAGGTGAAGATCATCGCCGACGTCCAGCCGGGCTATGACAAGGTTCCGGCCTGGCTGTATTACCGACTGTTCGACCGGGAGTATTACGCCGTCGCCGCGACGCGATAAGTGTTCAAATACAGAGCGATATCAGGAATACCTCGCCATTTGAGGCGGACGGTGTCAGGCGACGTCGCGAACCGGCGGCGGATAGAGCGCGTCCCGGGTCACCAGGCTTTCGAACGTGGGCCGGGCCAACGCGTAGCCCTGGATCAGGGTTGCGCCCAGATCCTCCAGCGCCTGCAATTCACCCGCGGTTTCAACGCCTTCGCAGATCGCCTGGATTCCCAGATCCTTCAGCAGATCGAGCATGGACCTGACGATGCGCTGCTTGACGGTGTTCGCGTCGATGCCCCGGACGAGTTCCATGTCCAGCTTGACGATGTCGGGCTGAAACTGGGTCAGCAGGCCGAGACCGGCGTAGCCGGCTCCGAAGTCGTCGATCGCCGTCTTGAAGCCCATCGAGCGGTAGGTGCGCAGGATGTTCAGCAGGTGGTTGGTGTCGAGCTTTTCGTCCTCGGTGAACTCGAAGATGATCCGATCCAGGGGAAACCCGGTGCGCATCGCCGTCGCCAGGGTCAGGCGGATGCAGGCGCGGGGCTCGTAGACCGCGTTGGGCATGAAGTTGATCGACAGCCGCGCGCCGTCCCGAGGCAGGTCGAGCGCGGTCGCCAGTTCGATCGCCTTGACCCGGCACTGCTGGTCAAAGGCGTAGCGGTTGCCGTCGGCCACCTGGCTCAGGATCGTGAAGGCGCCTTCGCCGCCTGGGCCGCGCACCAGGGCCTCATGGGCGAAGATCGTCTGACGCGAGACGTCGACGATGGGCTGGAACGCCATGGAGAACGGCAGCTCGAACCCGGCGCCGTCTCGGCAGCCTTCACATCCCGTCGCCATCGGCTTCTCCTGATCCAGACGCGGCGTCCAGTTACAGGAGGGTGAGTTGATAGAAGCTTGATCCGGCGCTGGATTTTCTGGAGCAGTAGAGGACGCGCGCGATCATCGCCCTCCGGAGCGGCCTCATATTTCCGATAATATTCCTTAGGCGCAATATGGATTGAGCCGTGACCAGCCGCCGACGTCTGTTCCTGATCCGCCTGCTGCATACCGTCATCTACATCGTCATGGCCGCCAGCGCCCTGCTGGTGCTGTTCGCCGGGCTGACCGGCGCCAGAGGCCCGTGGCTTCCGCCGGCGCTCGTCCTCGTCCTGATCGAGAGCGTCGTCTTCATCGGCTTTGGCCTGAAGTGCCCGCTGACCGCCGTGGTCGCGCGCCATGCTGACGGCTTGCCGGTCTCCGACACCCTGATGCCGGAGCGGCTGACGCGTCACACCTTCAAGGTCTTCGGACCGATCTTCGTGGTCGGACTGGCGTTGCTGACCCTGCGCTGGTCGACCGGCTGGTGGCCGCACGGCTGAACGTCTGCACGAAAAGCGCAATTGCGGTCGCCGCCGCTTCCCGTTAAAGCGCCTTCGATGTCCCTCGCGCCCACCAAGCCGATTACCCGCAAACCGACCCGCACCGGCGGGGCGATTTCGGGTGCGCGCGCCTAGCGCAGCGACCGGACCGCCGCCCCGCCAACCAGCGCGGGGCCCTCCAGACAGAGACAGCCAGCTCCCCGCGCGTCACGCCTTCCAAGGAGACGCCCCATGACCAATCCCCCCTCGATCCCCTCGCCCGCCCGTGTCGGCATCGTCGGCGCCACGGGCCTCGTCGGCTCGATGATGCTCGAGCTGCTGGCCGAGCGCGGCCTCCCCGTCGCCTCGCTGCGGCTGTTTGCTTCGGCGCGGTCAGCGGGTTCGACCTTGCCGTGGAACGGCGGCGAGATCGTCGTCGAGGACGCCGCCACGGCAGACTACGCCGGGCTGGACGTGGTGTTCTTCTCGGCCGGCGGCTCGACATCGAAGATGCTGGCGCCGAAGGTCGCGGCGGCCGGCGCCATCGTGATCGACAACTCCTCGGCCTGGCGCGGCGACCCCGACGTCCCGCTGGTGGTGTCGGAGGTGAATCCGCAGGCGCTTCGTCACATCCCCAAAGGCATCGTCGCCAACCCCAACTGCACGACCATGGTCGCCATGCCGGCCCTGCGCCCACTGCATGAAGCCGCCGGGCTGAAGCGCCTGATCGCCAGCACCTACCAGGCCGTTTCCGGCGCCGGGATCGAGGGCATCCGCATCCTGGAGGCCGAGGTCGCGGCGGCCGGCGACGGCGCGGCCGCTCTCGCCCGCCACGGCGACGCGGTCCCCTTCCCGCCCGCGACCAAGTGGTCGTCGGCGATGGCCTTCAACGTCAATTCGCTGAACTACGTGCTGGGCGACGACGGCTACACCGAGGAAGAGACCAAGCTGCGCGACGAGACCCGCAAGATCCTCGGCCTTCCGGACCTGCCGGTCAGCGGCACCTGCGTCCGGGTGCCGGTGTTCACGGGTCACTCGCTGTCGATGAACGTGGAGTTCGAGCGGCCGATCTCCCGCGAGCAGGCGCTTGCCCTGCTGGCCGAGGCGCCCGGCGTCGTGCTGTCCGAGGCCCCCAACCCGCTGGCCGCCGCCGGCCAGGATCCGGTCTTCGTCGGCCGCGTGCGCGCCGACCCGACCGTCCCGCACGGCCTGGCCCTGTTCGTCAGCGGCGACAACCTGCGCAAGGGCGCGGCGCTCAACGCCATCCAGATCGCGGAGGTGTTGCTGGGCGGCTGACGACCCTATTCAGGCGCCATCGGCGCCAGGCCATAGATCATCGCCACCCGTCCACCGGCGAGCCCGGAGGACGGTGTGACGATTTCAACCTCCCAGAACGCGCCGCCGCCCGGTTCGACCCTGAGATTGACCACCAGGCAGTTGTCCGCCCGGATGTCGCATTCACGGACCTGGCTGATGGCGAACGCGTCGTAGGCGCCGAGGATGGCGGCCGGGGAGTCGCACGAGGGGCCCTGCCCCACGCCGCCGTCATCACAAGTGAGCCTGAACGGCAGCGGCCCGCCGCGTTTCGCCGCTGCGGCGACCGCCCGGAACCGCTCCACCCCCTGCCAGGTCCGGGCTGGCGACGGGCCGCGGAAGGCGCCGGTCCTGTCCGGCGGCAGGGGATCGTACCGGGGGGCGATTGGCCCCGTCCCGCAATCACTTCCCGGCGCGCCGAGGGGGCCGACAACCCGGTAGCCGACGTCCTGATAGACTCCTGGATGCCATTGCGTCGGCGGCGAGCCTTCCCTTGGCCAGAAGCTCACGCGCGTGATGCTCGCAGCGCACAACCCGTTGCCGACCGGCTTCGGGGCCTTGAAGAAGGCGAAGCGCCAGGATCGGTTGCCAGGTCCAGGCCGCTCCACCCTCTCCTCGGCAAAGGCCGAGCGTGGCGCGCCGGCAGCAGTCAGCGCCCGGCCCGCCAGCAGGGCTTCCAGAGGCTGGGCGGCGACCTGGCTTCCGACGATCGCGACCACGAGACCGGCGACACTGGATGTCAGGCGCATACCCCTACCCCTTCTTCGACCGCGCGGCGAAGGCGGCGATGCGGTCACGCATGTCCGGGCCGACTCCCTCGCCCTTGTAGATCTCGTGCGCGAGGCCCGCGCCGATCGGCAGGCCGTCGGTGTGGGTCAGCAGCCGCTTGTTGGCGGCATGGCTGAACGACGAGTTGGCGGCGATCTCGGCGACCAGGGCGTGGATGGCCGACTCGAACAGGTCGTCGGCGACGCAGCTGTTGGCCAGGCCCATCGCCTCGGCTTCGCGGCCCGAGTAGGTGCGGCAGGTGAACATCATCTCCCGCGCCTTGTAGGTCCCGACCCGGCGCGGCAGACGCTGGGAAAGGCCCCAGACCGGCGTCAGCGCCCAGCGGGCGTGGGTGTCGGCGAACTTCGCGTTCTCCGAGGCCAGGATGATGTCGCCGGCGAGGGCCAGCTCCAGGGCGCCGGTGTAGCAGTGACCATGCACAGCGCTGATCACCGGCAGCGGCAGATCAGCCAGTCTTTCAATGACATGGGACTGGTAGTTCGCACGCGGTAGCTTCTCGCCGGTGGCGATGTCGCCAAGGTCGTGGCCGGCCGAGAAGCAGCGGCCCGCGCCGCGCAACACCACCACCGCCACCTCGCCCGGCCGCGCTTCGATGGCCTTCACATGGGCCTCCAGCGCCTCGAACACCGGCACGTTGAGGGAGTTCAGCTTGTCCGGCCTGTTCAGGGTCAGGATCGCCGCCCCGCCGACATCCTCGCGCAACACCAGATCGCTCATCTGCTCTCTTCCCCACGTTCCATTCCGGCCAGCCTAGAGGGGCGGCGCGCCGGTCTCCAGCCTGCCTTTGCGGAACCCCACTTTCGGGGGGCGAACGTCGGGTTCCCGACATTCAGTGTGAAGGCTCGGCGCGTCGTCAAGCTGACGGCGGCGACGATGGAGGAAAGCGATGAAACGACGAGACTTTCTCGGCGGCGCCGCCGCCACCGGCCTGGGCGCAGCCGCCTTCTCCGCAGCCGGCCCCGCAGCGGCGCAGAGCTACGTCGACATCGGCGCGCTGGGCTACAAGGACCTAAATCCCCGCGCCTTTTCAGCCTTGGGTCCGTCGCGAAACGTCGGCGTGATGGGCTACAACTTCGGTCTCGTCTTCCAGAACGGCCTCGGCGCAATGGCGTCGGGCAACAACGTCCAGGTCAGCTCCGCCTACCAGCTGAGCGGCATGACCATCGAGCTGATGCAGACGATCGCCGCCAGGGCCCAGGCCGATCTGATCGCCCAGCTCGAGCAGGCAGGCCTCAACCGGCCGCTGCTGACGGTGGAGCAGATGCAGGCCACCCAGGGCTACAAGGCGTTGAAGAGCTCGCCGATCCCGTTCCGTAAGCAGCCGGCCGCCGACGCGCGGCGCGTTGTCCTCGCGCCACCGACCGGACAGGGCCTGTACCTGACCGCCATGGACTCGCCGTTGACGGACAAGTCGCCGTTCGACCAGGCGTCGGTAAAGGCCTTGCACAGCATCGGCTTCGAGCTTGACGCGGTTATTCTGATCCCGACCCTCGTGATCGACGTCGCCAGCCTGAGCCGCTCGGGCAACAGCCTCTATTCGGGCAGCGCCAGCGTCGGCATCGACCCCGGCATGTTCATCGTCGAGCTGTTCAGCGGCCTGAACGTCTATCATGCGCGCAACAAGATCGCCGGCGACGGCGGGCGCGGCCATCTGCAGAAGCGGGTCCGGCTCGGCCAGGGCGGCCAGTTGGTGGAAAGCTCCAGCTATTCCAACCGGGACGAGGTCGCCTGGTGGAATTCACGGGTCAACAGTGGCATGGCCGCGCCCGGCGAGAGCGGCCCGACCTTCGCCTACGCGCACAACACCTACCAGTACGTCGTCGACCCCACGCTGTTCCAGATGCGAGCGCTGGCCGGCGCCTCGGCGCTGAACCGGGCGTGCGTCCAGGCCGTGAGCCAGTTCAAGAAGGCCTGAGCGAGCGGCGGCGTCGCTTGCGCGCGGCGGCGCCCGGGCCCATTCTGGGGATGAGGGACTGACGACGACAGCTGGAGACAAGCGCATGCGCCTGCCCGCCTTCCTGACCACCACCGCGATCGCCGCCGGCCTGGCCCTGTCCGCCCAGGCCGCGCCGGCCGCCATCTCGGCGATCAACATCGACATCGGCCCCGAACTCGCGGCCGCTGGCGACAAGGTCGACGCCCGCGACCTCGAGTTCCTGAAGGCCGAGCTTCGCGAATCGCTCGAGCGCGAACTGGGTCGTTCGGGCGGCCTCACCGCGGACGGCGCGGTGCTCAACCTCGTCATCGAGGACGCCACGCCCAACCGTCCGACCATGCGCCAGATGACCCGCACGCCGGGCCTGTCCTACGAGAGCCGGGGCATCGGCGGCGCGACGCTGTCGGGCACGCTGGTCACGCCGCAGGGCGCCGTACCGGTGAGCTACCGCTGGTACGAGAGCGACTTCCGCAACACCTTCGCCGCCGGGACCTGGAGCGACGCGGAGACCAGCTTCGACCGCTTTGCCCGCAAGGTGGCGCGCGGCGAGGCCCTGGCCGCGAAGTAGCAGAACTTCTGGCTTGCTCCATCGCCGTTCACGCGGTCTCTTGCCCGTGAACGGCGATGCCAATTCGCCGACCGATTAGCGTGAGGCGACATGGCCGGCGGCCGACGATCTTTCCTGACCCTTGCGGCCTTCGCGGCCCCGTGTCTTCCGCTGGCGGCCTTCGGCCTGCCGCTGGTGATCACCCTTCCCCACTACTACTCCGAGACGCTCGGGGTGAACCTGTCGGCGGTCAGCCTGGCCTTCGTGATGGTGCGGCTGATCGACATCGGATTCGACCCTGTCTTCGGCACCATTCTGGACCGCACCCGCTGGAGCTTCGGCCGGTTCAAGGGCTGGCTGGCCATCAGCATCCCGTTCCTGATGCTGGCCATCTACATGCTGTTCATGGCCAAGCCCGGGGTCGGGCCCGGCTACCTGTGGTTCTGGCTGATCGTGGTCTATTTCGGCCTGTCGATCGCCACGCTCGCCCATACCTCCTGGGCCTCGAAGCTGACCACCGACTACCATGAGCGATCGCGCATCTACGCCTTCTGGCAGACCGGCAACGTGGTCGGGATGATCATGATCCTGACCCTGCCCCTGCTGCTCAGCCGCATCGGCCTGGGCGACAACGAGACCGAGATCATCGGCGGCCAGGGCTGGTTCATCGTCGGGCTGCTGCCGCTGATGGCGATGCTGGCCCTGTGGCGCGTGCCCGAGCCGCCCGTCATCGAGGACGCCAATCCCGAAAAGGCCTCGCTCAAGGACTACTTCCGCCTGATCGGCCGCCCGACCGTGGTCCGAATCCTGGCCGCCGACCTGCTGACCGGGCTGGCGCCGGGCATCGCCGGCACCCTGTTCTTCTTCTTCTTCACGCGGGTGAAGGCGTTCACCTTCCTCGAGGCCTCCACCCTCCTGCTGTTCTACTTCCTGGCCGCCGTCCTCGGCGGTTTCATCTGGACCGCTCTGGCGAAGCGGGTCGGCAAGGCGAAGGCCTTGATCGCCGCCTGCGTCACCTACGCGGTGGTCCAGTTCCTGGTGGTCACCCTGCCGGCCGGCGAGTTCTGGCTGGCGGTGCCCTTCCTGATCGCGGCCGGAATTCCCTACTCCGCCGGCGCCCTGCTGCTGCGCTCGATGCTGGCCGACTACGGCGACGAGGAACGGCTGGCCTCCGGCAAGGACCGCACCGGCCTGCTCTACGCGATCCTCACCGGCACGGTGAAGGTCGGGTCGGCGCTGGCGGTCTGCAGCCTCTTCCTTCTCGACGGGCTGGGCTTCGACGCCAAGACCGCCGCCAACAGCACCGAGCTGTCGATGCAGGGGCTGCAGGCGCTCTACGCCTTCGCGCCGGGCATTGTCGGACTCCTCGCGGCGGCCTGCATGATCGGCTATCCGCTGACCGAGGCGAAGCACGCCGAGATTCTGCGCCAGTTGGGCGAGAAGGACGGCGTTTTCCCGCCCCCGACTCCCGAGGACGTGGCAGGGACCAATCCTAATGTCGTCAATCCCGTCATCTCCTGACGTCCACCCCCTCTTCCGCCTGGTCGAGATCATGGCCAGGCTGCGCGATCCGGTCGCCGGCTGCGCCTGGGACCTGGAGCAGACCTTCGCGACCATCGCGCCCTATACGGTCGAGGAGGCCTATGAGGTCGCCGACGCCATCGAACGGGCCGACCTGAGGGACCTGAAGGAAGAGCTCGGCGACCTGCTGCTGCAGGTGGTCTTCCACGCCCGGATGGCGGAGGAACAGGGCGCTTTCGACCTCGCCGACGTGGCCAGGGTCATCAACGACAAGATGATCCGCCGGCATCCCCATGTGTTCGGCGAGGAGACCTACCGGACGAGCGGCGAGCAGGTCGTCGCCTGGGAGGTTATCAAGCAGCAGGAGCGGTCGGAGAAGGCTCGCCACGGCATCCTCGACGACGTGCCGGTCGGGCTGCCCGCCCTGACCCGGGCGGTGAAGCTGAACAAGCGCGCCGCCCGCGTCGGCTTCGTCTGGCCCAGCGTCAGGGAAGTCCTCGACAAGCTCGACGAGGAGGTCGCCGAACTGAAGGTCGAGGTCGAAGCCGGGGATCGCGACAAGATGCGCGGTGAGTTGGGCGACGTGCTGTTCGTGCTCGCCAACCTGGCCCGCGAACTGGACATCGAGCCGGAGGACGCCCTGCGCGCCACCAACGCCAAGTTCGTCCGCCGCTTTGGCTATGTGGAGACCGAACTGGCCAAGCGGGGCAAGTCGCCGGAGCAGTCCGACCTCGCCGAGATGGACGCCCTCTGGGACGCGGCGAAAGCGGCCGAACGTTCCGTTGGGTAACCAGTGACCTGCCCGTTCCCCTGCTGCTAGGCTGAAAGAAAACGGGGGATACGATCATGGCCGACGGTGCGGTTCACGGCTTCACGCAGGATAGGTTCGCCGACGTCCGCACGACCTTCGAGCACAACCTCTCCAGCGGGCTGGACCTCGGCGCCTCGTTCTGCGCCACGCTCGAGGGCGAGACGATCGTCGATCTGTGGGGCGGCTTCGCCGACGCGGCCCGGACCAGGCCTTGGGTCGAAGACACCATCGTCAACGTCTACTCGACCACCAAGACGATGACGGCGCTGACCGCCCTGCTGGTCGCCGACCGCGGGGAGCTGGATTTCGATGCGCCGGTGGCGAAGTACTGGCCGGAGTTCGCCGCCAACGGCAAGCAGGAGATCAAGGTCAGCCAGTTGATGAGCCACTCGGCCGGCGTGTCCGGCTGGGAGCTGCCGGCGACCGGCGACATGCTCTACGACTGGGAGAAGGCCACCTCATTGCTGGCGGCGCAGGCGCCGTTCTGGGAGCCCGGCTCGGCCCCCGGCTATCACGCCATGAGCCAGGGCTATCTGGTCGGCGAGGTCATCCGCCGCATCACCGGCAAGTCGCTGGGCACGGTGTTCCGCGAGGAGATCGCCGGACCGCTTGGCGCAGACTTCCACATCGGTCTGCCGGCGTCGGAGGACCATCGCGTCGCCGAGCTGATCCCGCCGCCGCCGGCTGACGCCTCGATCGGCGAAGGCGCCGGGACCTACCGGATCAACAACCCGCCCATCGACGTGACGGCGACCAGCACCCGCGAATGGCGCGGCGCGGAGATCCCGGCGGCCGGCGGCACGGGCAACGCCCGGTCGGTGGCGCTGGTCCAGTCCATCCTCGCCAACGGCGGCGTCGCCAGGGGCAAGCGCTTCCTGTCCGAGGCCGGCTGCCGCAAGGCCCTCGAGCTGCAGATCGAGGGCAAGGACCTCGTGCTCGGCATCCCGGTTCGCTACGGCATGGGCTTTGGCCTCGCCGGCGGGGCGGTGCCCTTCCCCAACCCCAACACCATCTTCTGGGGCGGCTACGGCGGCTCGTTGGTCATCATCGACATGGATGCCCACACCACCTTCGCCTACGCCATGAACCGCATGGCCGGGACGACCACCGGCGACATGCGGGCCTTCAGCCTGGCGATGAGCATGTGGCAGGCGCTGGCGAGCTGAGCGAGCAGGGAGCTGCACTCCACTCCTCGTCATGGCCCGACTGGTTCGGGCCACCGATGCGTGGTGAGCCTGCCGTAAGAGCGCGGCCGTTCCGCCTCACATACTCCCGTGCGCCCGTGTTCATCGGTGGCCCGAACCAGTCGGGCCATGACGGTGTGAGATGTGGTCAGCGCGTCAGCATCTTCTCGATCACCGGCAGGATCCCCTCCCGCCACGCCGGGCTGGTCGGGTCGATCAGCTCGAAGTGGCCCGCGCCCTTGATCGTCAGCTCAGTGGCCGACCAGCGGGCCGCGAAGGGCGGGCCGAAGGCCGGCGGCACGATGGGGTCGAGTTCGCCGGACACGACCGCGACCGGCGATGCCGGCGCGGGCAAGCGGGCCGGCGATGTGTCGGCATAGACGTCCTGCCCGGCCCGGGCCGCCGCCGCGACCAGGTCGTCGATGGTCTGGGGTCCGCCGCAGCGGTCGGGACCGGTCGCCCGGAAGGCCTCCAGGTCGTTGATCCCGGCCAGGCTGACGACGCCGCTGACCGGCAGCGGATAGGCTGTCCGCAGCGGGCTGTCCTTCGGCAGTCCCGAGCGCGCGGCCGCCCAGCTGGCCAGGTGCCCTCCCGCCGAATGGCCGACCAGCACGACACGGGACAGGTCCAGGCCCCGTGGCCCGGCGATCGTGCGCAGATGATCCAGCCCGCTCGCCACATCGGTGAACGTGCCCGGCCAGGCGCCGCCCGGATGCCCGATCCGGCGGTACTCCAGGTTCCAGACAGCGTAACCGCGATCCCGCAGGTCGGCGGCCAGATAGTCCATCAGTTCCGTACCCGGCAGGTCGGCCTGCCAGCAGCCGCCGTGGATCAGGCCGACGACCGCGAACGGCCCCTGCCCTGCCGGCAGCCACAGCTCGCCGAACTGCTGAGGCCCGGGACCATAGGCGATGGTCGCGTCGGCCGTCGCCCGCGGACGGGCCAGCAGGTCGCTGAAGCTGATCGTCTCGGCGGCGAAGGCTTCGGTCGGCGGGGCGCAGGCGGTCATCAGGGCGAGGATAGCCGCAACGACCGCGCGTTTCACGCCTCGGCCTCGGCCACCTGAGCCGCGGGAAAGAGCCGCTCGAACCGGCCCAGCGCCTGTCCGTCGAGCCGGACGCGAAGGTGCAGGTCCGCCTCGCCGTCATGGCGGCCGACCACGCGGCCGTGGCGGTACAACCAGGCCAGCGCCTCGCCGTCGGACTGGCTCAGCACCACGTCGATCTCGGGCGTGACGTCGACGAGCACCGCCAGGCGCTGCAAGAGCGCCTCGCAGCCCTCGCCGGTGACAGCCGACACCATGGCCGCGCCGGACCGACGCGCCGCGCCCTCGGCGTCGATGCGGGCGTCCTCGTCGAGCAGGTCGGCCTTGTTCCACACCTCGATGATCCGGCGCCCCTCATCGAGGGTGACGCCCAGTTCCTTGAGCACCGTCTCGACGTCGCGCTTCTGGGCGTCGGTGTCGATGTTGGCGATGTCCCGGACATGCAGGACCACGTCGGCCTCCTGCACCTCCTCGAGGGTGGCGCGGAAGGCCTCGACCAGCTCGTGTGGCAGGTCGGAGATGAAGCCCACGGTGTCGGACAGGATGGCCGGCCGGCCGCCGGGCAGCTTCACGGTCCGCAGGGTGGGATCGAGGGTGGCGAACAGCATGTCCTCGGCCACCACGTCGGCCTCGGTCAGGCGGTTGAACAGCGTCGATTTGCCGGCGTTGGTGTAGCCGACCAGGGCGATCGTCGGGTACGGCGCCTTCTTCCGCGCCGAGCGGTGCAGGGTGCGGGTGCGCCGCACCTCCTTGAGCTGCCGCTTCATCAGGATGATGCGGTCGGCGATCTGGCGGCGGTCGAGTTCGATCTGGGTTTCGCCAGGACCGCCGGTGTTGCCGGTGCCGCCGCGCTGGCGCTCCAGGTGGGTCCAGGTGCGGACCAGCCGGGACTTCTCGTACTCCAGCCGGGCCAGCTCGACCTGGAGCACGCCTTCCTTGGTGCGCGCCCGGCGGCCGAAGATCTCCAGGATCACGCCGCTGCGGTCGACGACCTTGGCGTTCCAGGCCTTCTCCAGATTGCGTTGCTGGACGGGCGAGAGCGCATCGTCGACCACCACGACGTCGATTTCCTCGACCTCGCAGAGCAGGCGCAGCTCCTCGACCTTGCCCTTGCCGAACAGCGTGGCGGGCGAGCGCTCGCGCAGCGGCACGACCCGGGACTCGACGACTTCGAGGTCGAGCGCCAGGGACAGCCCCACCGCCTCCTCAAGCCGGGCCTGGGGATTGCGCGCGAGGGCCTGCGAAGGCCTTACGGGATGTAGGACCAGCGCCTTCTGGACCGGGACGCCGTGGTCGATGAGTTGGGTCAATCGTCTTGTTCGGGACCGGGCTCGTACAGCTGGACCGGCTGGGCGGGCATGATTGTCGAGATGGCGTGCTTGTACACCAGTTGCGACTGGCCGTCGCGGCGCAGCAGGACACAGAAGTTATCGAACCAGCTCACCACGCCCTGCAGCTTCACACCATTGACGAGGAAGATGGTCAGGGGGGTCTTGGATTTCCGCACGCTGTTGAGGAACGTGTCCTGCAGGTTCTGTTTCTTGTCGGTCATGGGGATACCCCTTCTTGTTCTTGGCCGGAGGGCAGAAGGCCCTCCACACACGCAAGCCCGTCATGCTTGGCGCCTGTCGGCGCCGTCCGCAACCGCGAACGGCCCGCCAGGGGTCAGATGACCGAAGCTTGGGCGGCTTCTATGTAGAGCGCCCGCAACCGCGTCGCCACCGGGCCGGGAACGCCATCGCCGATCATCTCTCCGTCAAGCGAAACAACCGGCAGCACCAGGGCGCCGGCTCCGGTGATGAACGCCTCGCGGGCGGCTTTGGCTTCCTGGGGCGTGAAGGCCCGCTCCTCGAAGCGGATGTTCTGCTCGCCCAGCAGCGCGATGACGCTCTTGCGGGTCACGCCGCGCAGGATGTTGGCGGTGGTGTCGCGGGTGCGCAGCACGCCATCGGCGTCGACGATCCAGGCGTTGGACGAGGCGCCCTCGGTGACCAGGCCGTCGCGGTCGACGAACCAGGCCTCGGCGCAGCCCTGTTCCTTGGCCGCCTGTTTGGCGAGCGCGTTGGGCAACAGGCCGACCGTCTTGATGTCGCATCGTC
>CAYTZY010000030.1:0-12779 GCA_964442795.1 uncultured Caulobacter sp. | reverse complement strand
TTCGCCGCGCGGGCTTCGGCGGCCTTGCGGTCGAGGCTCTTGGCGGTGACCACCATCGCCGGCAGCGGCTGCGGGTCGGGGAAGGCGTGGTCGCGGCGGGCGACGCCGCGCGTCACCTGCAGATAGACCAGGCCGTAGCGCACCCGATTGCGGCGAACCGCCTCGCGCAGCACCAGCTCCAGGGCCTTGCGGCCCATCGGATGGGCGATGCGCAGTTCGTCCAGGCTGCGCTCCAGCCGCTCGAAGTGGCCCAGGCTGTCGACGAGCTTGCCGTCCATCACCGCCCAGACCTCGTAGACGCCGTCGGCCAGCTGGTAGCCGCGATCCTCGATGTGGACCGCCGCATCGCCGTGACGGACGAAGCGGCCGTTGACGTAAGCCCAGCGCGACATCAGTCCTCCACATCCTCGACAATGCGCGCACCGGTCAGGCCGAGGGACTCCAGCTTCCGGTGCAGCGCCGACCGCTCCATACCGATGAAGGCGGCGGTGCGGGAGATGTTTCCGCCGAAGCGCAGGATCTGGGCGTTGAGATACTCGCGCTCGAACAGCTCCCGCGCCTCGCGCAGCGGCAGGGCGATGATCTTCTCGGTGCCGATGGCGCTGCCGTTGGAGTCGGGCGGCGCCTCGGAAGGCAGCATGGCCGCGGTGATCGGCTCGCTCGGGTCCCCGGATGCCAGGATCATCATCCGCTCGACGTTGTTGCGCAGCTGGCGGACGTTGCCGGGCCACTCATGGACCTGCAGCGTCGCCAGCGCGTCCTCGGCCAGCCGCCGACGCGGCAGGCCGGTGGCCTCGGCGATGCGGTCGATGAAGTAGCTGATCAGCTCGGGCAGGTCGTCGCGCCGCTCGGCCAGGCCGGGGACGCGGATCGGCACCACGTTCAGGCGGTGGAACAGGTCCTCGCGGAACCGTCCGGCCGCGATCTCTTCGCGTAGGTCGCGGCTGCTGGAGGAGATCACCCGCACATCGACCTGGACGTCGCTGTCGCCGTCGACGCGCCGGAAGCGTTGCTCGACCAGCACCCGCAGGATGCGGCTCTGGGTCTCGCGCGGCATGTCGGCCACCTCGTCTAGATAGAGGGTGCCGCCGTGGGCGCGCTCGAACACGCCGATCCGGCTGGGCCGGCCGCCCTCGCCTTCGGCCCCGAACAGCTCCAGGTCCATGCGCTCGGGGGCCATGCCGGCGGCGCTGATGGCGACGAACTCACCCTTGGCCCTGGGGCTGGAGCCGTGGATCAGCCGGGCGACCAGCTCCTTGCCCGACCCGGCCGGACCGGCGATCAGCACGCGGCTGTTGGTGGGCGCGACCTTGGCGACCAGCTGGCGCAGCTGCTGCGCCGCCGCCGACCGTCCGATCAGCCCGTCCGGCGTCAGGGTCTGGGTCCGCAGGCGGCGATTCTCGCGCTTGAGGCTCGCCTGTTCGATCGCCCGTTCGACCACCATCAGCAGCCGGTCGGACTTGAACGGCTTCTCGAGGAACTCGTAGGCCCCGCGCTTGATGGCGTTGACCGCCGTCTCGATGTTGCCGTGCCCGCTGATCATGATGATCGGCAGGTCGGCGTCGAGCGTCTTGACGAGATCCAGCAGCTCCAGGCCGTCCATGCCGCCGCCCTGCATCCAGATGTCGAGCACGATGAGCGTCGGCTTCCGGGCCCGTATGGCCGCCAGGGCCTGTTCGGAGTCGGCCGCCGTTCGCACCGCGTACCCCTCGTCGGAGAGGATGCCGGAAACCAGTTCGCGAATGTCCGCTTCGTCATCGACGACCAGAACGTCAGCCGCCATGCGCCGCCTCCTTCATCTCTGGCGCGGCCGTCCTACGCGCGGTTGGAAAACACAGTGTGACGCGAGCTCCGGACAGTGATCGGGCGTCCCCCAACGCCAGTTCGCCGCCGTGGTCCTCGCAGATCCGCTTCACGATCGCGAGGCCAAGGCCGGTGCCCTTCTCGCGGGTGGTCACATAGGGCTCGGTGAGCCGGTCGCGGTCCCGCGCCGGCAGGCCCACGCCGTTGTCCTCGACGATGAAGGACAAGGTCTCTCCGTCCAGCTGCAGCGCCGCGTGAATGCGCCCCTCGCCGGCCGCCAGGTTGCGTCCGGAGACGGCCTCGGCGGCGTTCTTGAGAATATTGGCCAGCGCCTGGCCGACCATCCGCTCGTCGCAGCTCAGCACCTGGTCCCGCGGCGGTTCGTCCATTTCGACGACGATCTCCGGACTGGCCACCCGCTGGGCGAACACCGCCTGGCGCAGCATCTCGGCCGGGTCGGTGTCGGAAAAGCGGGGCGTCGGCATCCGGGCGAAGGCGGAGAACTCGTCGACCATGCGGCCGATGTCGCCGACCTGGCGGATGATGGTGTCGGTGCAGCGGTCGAAGGTCTCCAGATCGCTGGTGATCTCCTTGCGGTACTTCCGGCGGATGCGCTCGGCGGACAGCTGGATCGGGGTCAGCGGGTTCTTGATCTCGTGGGCGATGCGCCGGGCGACATCCTTCCAGGCGGCGTTGCGCTGGGCGGTGATCAGACGGGTGATGTCGTCGAAGGTCAGCACCACGCCGTCGGCGGCCGCGCCGCTGGCCCGCACGCGAAGACGCCGGGTCTCGGCGTCGCGGACGACATCGACCTCTTCCTCGACCTCGGCGCTGATCTCGACGGCCCGTTCGGCCACGGCGACCAGTTCCGGCGCGAGGTCCTCGAGCGGCTGGCCCGCCATGGCCTCCGGATCGACGCCCAGCAGGATCGCGGCCTGGCGATTGCTGGCCGAGACCGCGCCGGCGCCGTCCAGGCCGATGACGCCGGCGCTGACGCCCGACAGCACGGTCTCAATGAAGGTCCGCCGGGTCTCGGCGTCGAGGCTGGCGGTCTTCAGCGCCACCTGCTGCACATGAAGATCGTTCGTCATGCTGTTGAAGGCTCTCGACAACATGGCCATTTCTTCAGGTTGCCGCTCCGTGTCGACCCGCGCCCCCAGATCCCCTTGCGCGATCCGTCCGGCGGCCTGGATCAGGCGCGCCACGGGAGCCGCGATCGAGTTGCCGACCGGAATGGCCAGCCAAGCCGCACCGACCAGCAGCAGCAATACGGTCTCGACATAGGTCAGGGCGAAAGCGGCCTGCAGGCGCAGCTTGTTGTCGTCGGCCTCGCGGTAGGTGATCAGCTGGGCTTCGGCGTCACGCAGCTGGCCCAGGATGCCCGGGCTCGCCGGGGTCACGACGTAGAGGTAGGCGTCCTCGTAGGCGCTCAGCCGATGCAGACCGCGCAACAGGTCCGTCGAGGGGAAGGTCTCGGCCGAGGTCACGCCCTCGTCGGCGGAGTCGAAGCTGGTGGCCGGCGGCGCGAGGAAGGCCGGCGCGCCCCGCCCCTCGCTGCGGGCCATGATCCGACCCTCGCGGTCGATGACATAGGCGGCGGTGAAGGCGCCCGCCGAAATCTGCCCAAGGTACTGGCTGTAGGCGACGGGCGAGGAATCGAGCGCGTCACGGGCCTGATTGAGCTCCTGACCGACGATGGTGACGTTCTGGCCCAGGTCGTCGGTGCGCTCCTTGACATAGGTCCGGGCCACGCCGGCGGAGTTCTCGACAATCGTCCGCACCTTCTGGCTGAACCAGTAGTCGACGCCCGAGATCACCACGCCGCCGAAGAACAGCGCCACGACGATGGCCGGCGCCACGGTGGCCAGGCCGAAGATGGCCATGAACCGCAACTGCAGCCGCGCGCCGGCGTCCGTGTGCCGGCTGCGCAGCAGCCGCAGCACCCGCATCGCCACCAGGCTGGCCAGCACCAGGATCAGGAACAGGTTGAAGCCCAGCAGGGCGAGCATCACATGGACGTCGGCGCCGATCGGCCCGACGTCCGGCGGGCGCGAGGCGAGCAGCGCGCCGGCGATGGTCAGGAGGACCGCGAGGACATAGCCGCCACCCAGCAGGTAGCGCGACTCCACCACGCGCCGCCAGGCGGGCAGCGGCGCGTCGACGATACTGTCGTCCTGTGACGCGGTGGGAACCATTGAGGCAGCCTAGGTCGAACTGCGTCCTGACTGCAACAGGGATGTGGCTGAACAGTGTCAGCGCTTGCCGCGCACCATCTCCACGCCGAGATCCTGGATCTTCTTGCGCAGCGTGTTGCGGTTCAGGCCGAGAATCTCGGCGGCCCGCACCTGGTTGCCACGCGTCGCCGACAGGGTCAGCTGGATCAGCGGCCGCTCGACTTCTTCCAGCACGCGGTCGTAGAGCCCCGCCGCCGGGACGCCGTCGGGCTGGTCGGCGAAGTGGGCGGCCAGGTGGCGTTCGACCAGCTGCGACAGGGTCAGGGGCCCCGACTCGCCGACGACCGGCGCATGGTCCTGCAGCTCGCGCTCGACGATCCGGGCGGTGATCAGCTCCTCGCCGTAGAGGGCGCAGACGCGCCGCACGAGGTTTTCCAGCTCTCGCACGTTGCCGGGCCAGTCGTGGGCCTTCATCCGGTCCAGAGCCGACTGGTCGATGGTCTTGGACGGCAGCCCCTCGCGGGCGGCCCGCAGCAGGAAGGAGCGGGCCAGATCGGGGATGTCTTCGACCCTATCGCGAAGAGGCGGCAACCTCACTGGAGCCACGTTGAGGCGGAAGTACAGGTCCTCGCGGAACAGCCCCTGCTGGATCAGGCCCCGCAGGTCGCGGTTGGTGGCGGCGATGATCCGCACGCTCGGCGGGCGGCTGGTCTTGGGATTGATCGCCGGCTCGGCCCCGTCGATGACCCGCAGCAAGCGGCTCTGGGCGTCCAGCGGCATGTCGCCGATCTCGTCCAGGAACAGGGTGCCGCCGTCGGCCTCGACCAGCTTGCCCAGGTCCCCGTCGCCGCGGCCGAACAGTTCGGTCTCGACCCGCTCACGCGGCACGGCGGCCAGGTTGATGACCACGAACCGGCCGTCACGGCGGCGTCCCAGGTCGTGCAGCGCCCGGGCGACCAGCTCCTTGCCGGTGCCGCTTTCGCCCAGGATCAGCACTGTCAGGTCAGCCCCGACCAGACGCGCCACGGTGCGATAGACTTCCTGCATGGCCGCCGAGCGCCCGATCAGCGGCAGACGCTCGTCCTTCATCGCCCGGGCCTGGGCCTTGGCGGCTTCGCTGTCGGCGGGTCGCGACAGGGCGCGGCGCGCGGCGGCGGTGATGTCGTCCAGGTCGAAGGGCTTGGAGATGTACTCGAACGCGCCCGCGTCGGCGGCGTTGACCGCCGTCAGCAAGGTATTCTGGGCGCTCATCACGATGATCGGCAGCTTGGGGCGTTCCTTGCGGATGCGCGGCAGCACGTTGAACACGTTCTCGTCGGGCATCATCACGTCGGTAAGGATGAGATCGCCCTCCCCGTCCTCGGCCCACTTGAGCAGGGTCGAGGCGTTGCCGGTGGCGCGGACCTGGTAGCCAAGCCGCGTGAAGGCCTGGCTGAGGACCAGCCGGATCGAGCTGTCGTCATCGGCGATCAGGATCTTTTTCGACGCATTGGCGGCGGCGTTCATTCGGCGCTCTCGATACTGGCTACGGGCAGGAGGACGCGGAACACGGTCCGGCCCGGCTCGGATTCGAAGTCGATCAGTCCGCCGTGCCCGGCGACGAGCTTGGCGCAGAGGGCGAGGCCCAGGCCGGCGCCCGACGCCTTGGACGTCACGAACGGCTGGAAGAGGTGGTCCCGCATATGGGTCGGAACACCGGGGCCGTTGTCCTGGACACGGACCTCCAGGGGCGCGCCCTTGAGGACCTCGCCGTCGCTCCCCCGGACGCGAACGCCCGGCCGCCAGGCGGTGGACACGGTAATGGTCCCACGACCGTCGCCGCGGCCATGGGCGGCCTCGGCGGCGTTCTTGACCAGGTTCAGGAAGATCTGGATCAGCTGGTCCTCGTTCCCCCATGTCGGCGGCAGCGAGGGGTCGTAGCGTTCCTTGATCTGCAGGCCGTCGGCGACGCCGTTGGCGACCAGCGCCCTGACCCGGTCCAGCACCTTGTGGATATTGACGGCCTCGCGCTCGGGCGGAGCGTCGTCGCTGAAGGCCTCCATGCGGTCAACGAGCCGGCGGATCCGCTCGGTCTCGTCGACGATGAGCTGGGCCAGCGGCTGGTCCTCGGCCGCCGCGCCCGTCTTCAGCAGTTGGGCGGCGCCGCGGATGCCGGCCAGCGGGTTCTTGATCTCATGCGCCAGCATCCGGCCCAGGCCGACGACGGAGCGCAGGCCGGCCCGGTCGACGTTCCGCTCGGCCCCCAGCCCTCCGCCGCGCACGTGCAGGGTCAGCAGCACGGCCTCGCCGCCGAGCGGCGTTGCGGCGCAGTCGGCCTCGAAGGCCGGATGGCCGAACAGGGCGATCTCGACGGCATGTTCCCGGACCCGCACGCCCTCGTCCAACGCCCGGGCGATCAGGGCCACCAGCGGCGAGTCAGGCGGCAGGGCGCCGGTGACCCGACCCCGGGCCAGCAGGCCCAGGCCCTGGCCGAACAGCGCCTCGGCGGCCTCATTGGCGGCCGCCAGCGCGCCGCCGCCGTCGATCAGCAGCGCCGGCTCCGGACTCTGGTCGAAGGCGGCCGACTTGAGATCGGCGGCGCGGGCGATGGCGCCGGGGTTGGGGCGGCCGTTCATGCGGCGATCCTTTGAGCACCCGGGGACCAAAGGGCGGTCAGCCCGGCTTCCACGGCCGCGGGGTCGTCGAGACTGCAGAGCCGGGCCCGCGCGTCGCGGCGGACCTGCGGCTCGGCCGGCCAGGGCGCGGCCTCAATGTAGGCGGCGAGGTGCTTGCGGAACATCCTCAGGCCCAGGCGCTCGCCGTAGAAGGCCAGGCTGTCGCGGAAATGGTCGATGGCGATCGCCAGGCGCTCGGCGAGGCCCGGCTCGGCCTCCTGCGGACGCCCGTCCAGCTCCGCCTCGATCGCCCGGGCGATCCAGGGCCGTCCGACGATGCCGCGCCCGACCATCACGCCGTCGGCGCCGGACTGCTCCAGCGCGGCGGCGGCCGTCGCCCCGTCGACGATGTCGCCGTTGACGATGACCGGCACGGAGACGGCGTCCTTGACCGCCCGCACGGCGGACCAGTCGGCGGCGCCCTTGTAGAACTGGCAGCGGGTGCGGCCGTGGACCGTGACCGCCCTTGCACCGACCGCCTCGGCGCGGCGGGCGAACTCCGGCGCGTTGCGGCTGGCGTCGTCCCAGCCCAGGCGCATCTTGACGGTGACCGGCGCGGCGACCGCCTCCACAGCGGCGGCGACCAGGCTCTCGGCCAGGTCGAGGTCGCGCATCAGGGCGGAACCGGACTGCACGCCGGTCACCTCGCGAGCCGGGCAGCCGAAGTTGAGATCGATGATGTCCGCGCCGGCCGCTTCGGCCAGCCGGGCCCCTTCGGCGATCCAGCGCGCCTCGCGTCCGACCAGCTGGACGACCATCAGCCCCTGGCCCTCGCCCATCGCCGCGCGGCGCAGCACATCGGGCCGACCGCGCGCGAATTCGGCGCAGGCGACCATCTCGGTCGCTGCGTACGGCGCGCCCAAGCGGGCGGCGGCGGTGCGGAAAGGCAGGTCGGAAATGCCCGTCATCGGCGCGATCCACACGCGCCCCGGTATTTCGATATCCCCGACCGTGAGCTTGCTGCTCATTCTGTAATCACCCCAATCGCATTCTTTTTAGGCACATTGTGCGGTGCGGTAAAGAGCCGTCAGCAAGCCGCACGCCACCGGCCCCTTCCCCATCCTCTCGCGCGCCCCTAGACAGGCCTGATGAGCTTTTCGGTCGTCATCGTCGCCGCGGGCGGCGGAACCCGCGCCGGGCCCGGGCTGGCTAAACAATGGCGGGCGCTGGCCGGCAAGCCCGTCCTGCGCTGGTCGGTCGAGGCCCTGCTGTCCGCCGGGGCTCGCCAGATCGTCGTCGTGGTCTCGGAGGCGGGAGAGCCGTTGGCAGACGCGGCCCTGGCCGGGCTGGCCGGCTGGCGCACCACGCGCGGCGGCGCCATCCGGGCGGACTCCGTTCGCAACGGTCTCGCCGCGCTGGACGGACCGCCCTCCGAGCCGGTCCTTGTCCATGACGCCGCCCGCCCCTTTGTGACCGCCGCCCATGTCGCGGCGCTGCTCAAGGCGCTGGACGGCGCGGACGGCGCCATTCCCGCCCTGCCCGTCGCCGACACGCTCAAGCGCGAGGGCGAGATCGGGCTGACCACCACTTCGCGCGACGGTCTCTGGCGCGCCCAGACGCCCCAGGCCTTCCGCCGCGACCGGCTGCTGGCCGCCTATGCCGCCTGGCCCTCGGGCGAGCCCACCGACGACGCCCAGGTCGTCGAGGCCGACGGCGGGCGCGTCGCCATCGCGCCGGGCGATCCCCTGCTGATGAAACTGACCTTCCCCGAGGACTTCGAGATGGCTGAACGGCTGGCGGGCGCGGCCCGGATCACGCGCACCGGCCAGGGCTTCGACGCCCATCGCTGGGGCCCGGGCGAGGCGGTCTGGCTGTGCGGCGTGCGCATCGACCACGACCAGACCCTGATCGGTCACTCCGACGCCGACGCCGGCCTGCATGCCCTGACCGACGCCATCCTTGGCGCCATCGGCGAGGGCGACATCGGCGACCACTTCCCGCCCACCGACCTGAAGTGGAAGGGCGCCGCCAGCGACCTGTTCCTCAAGCACGCCGCCGACCTGGTCGCGGCGAAGGGCGGCCGGCTGGTCAACGTCGACGTGACGCTGATCTGCGAGCGGCCGAAGATCAAGCCGCACCGCGAGGCGATGCGCGAGCGGCTGGCGCAGATCCTGGGCCTGCCGCTGGACCGGGTCTCGGTGAAGGCCACGACCACCGAGGGCATGGGCTTCACCGGCCGCGGCGAGGGCCTGGCCGCCCAGGCGCTGGCGACGGTCGAGACGCCGGCCTGACCGGCGTCAGCCGCCGGTCAGGTTCCGCCACAAGGCCCCGACCAGGTTGGTGTAGTCGTCGGTCCAGGGCTTGACGCCATCGGTCGGCGGGACGGTCCAGAAGCCTTCGGCCTCGTAGGGCGCCAACGCCGCGCGGGTGCGGCCGACGATCATCACGTCCTCGCTGGATTCCCAGTAGCGCGGGAAGGCGCCGCCCTGCCGGTACTCCTGCAGCAGGGGATAGCCGCCCGCGGCCAGAACGACGGCGGCGGCCGGCTTCTTGAGTTCCAGGTTGCGGTTGGAGAGGTGCAGGATCAGCACCCCGTTCGGCTTGAGCTTGGCGAGGTAGCCCCGCACCGCCTCGACGGTCATCAGGTGGGCCGGAATGGCGTCGGAGGAGAAGGCGTCGATCAGCAGGATGTCGAACGCCGCGTCCGGCTGCTTCTGCAGCGTCAGCCGGGCGTCACCGACCACGAAGTCGACCTGCCCCTTGGCGCATTCGGTCGTGTAGGTGAAGTCGCCGCTGGCGTGGGCGATGTCGATGACCAGCGGGTCGATCTCGAAGAAGGTCAGGTGATCGTCCGGACGCACGTAGGCCGCCACCGAGCCGGTGCCCAGTCCAACAGCGCCCACGCGCATGGTCGGCCGCACCAGCTGGGTCATGGTGAAGACCTGCCCGATCGGCGTCTCCTGGGCGTAGTAGACCATCGGCTTGCAGCGCCAGCGGGCGTCCGGGACCTGGGCTCCGTGCAGGGTGGTGCCGTGGGCCAGCAAGCGGATCGGTCCGCCGAGGCGCGGCTCCTGCACCGTGGTCTGGCGCAGAACGCCGAAGAAGGACCGCTGGGTGCTGATCACCTCCGCCGGGTCGCTGACCACATGGGCGCCGACCGACAGCAGTCCCAGCAGGGCGGTGAACACCAGCCCTCTCTGGCGCAGCAGGAAAGCCGAGACGATGCCGATCGCCAAGAGAGTCTTCAGCGTCATCATGCGGTCGAAGGTCAGGATGGCGCGGACCTGGCCAGCGAACAGGATCGCCGCCAGCACCGCCATCACGCCGGCGATCAGGACGCCGGTCTCCCAGACCGTCAGCCGACCCCAGCGCCAGGGCCGCGCCAGCCCGGCCAGCACCAGGACCAGCGGATACTCCATCACCCAGTTGAAGACCTGCGGCGCCAGGAAGGCGTTGAAGGCGCCGCCGACCACGCCGCCGATCGACAGGCAGAGATAGAAGACCGTCAGGTGGGCCGGGTCCGGCCGGCGGGCGACCAGCGCCTGGTGACAGACCAGCGCCGACAGGAAGAAGCATCCCAGGTGCAGGAAGAGCTGCAACGCCAGCGAATTGCCCTGCTGCGGCAGCAGGAACACCGTGGCCGGCAGGGCCGCGGCCTGCAGCAGCAGCGCCCAGTAGGGCGGGATCATCGGCCGGGTCTGGAAGGCGATGATGAAGGTTACAAGGTAGAGCGCCAGCGGCGCGACCCACATGAAGGGCGCCGAGGCGACGTCTGTGGCCAGATGGGTGGTGACGCCCAGCATCAGGCTGGACGGGATCGCCGCCAGCGCGATCCAGATCAGCCGCTCGAGCAAGGTCGGCGGCGCGACGGCGGCCGGCGCGGGCGGCGCTTCCGCGCCCGGGACCGCCTGCGTCGAGCGCCAGACCAGCAGGGCCAGGGCGCCCAGGATCAGCACGAAGCCGAGATAGCCGGCGCTCCAGGTGAACCGCTGTGCCTGCAGGGTCAGCAGCGGCTCCATCAGGATCGGATAGGCCAGCAGGGCCAGCAGACTGCCGAGGTTGCTCGCGGCGTAGAGGGCGTAGGGTTCGCCGCTCCCCTCACGCATGTGGGTTTGGGCGTACCAGGCCTGCACCAGCGGCGCCGTGGCCGAAAGGATGGCGAACGGCAGGCCGATCGACAGGGTCAGCACCCCGATCAGCCACAGGGCCGGCGCGGTCGATGACGGCTCGCCCATCAGGCCGCTGATCCGCAGCGGCAGGACCAGGGCGGCGAGCCCGAGCGCGGCGATGTGGACGATGATCTGCCGCCGCACCGTCGGCAGCTTCTGCAGAACGTGCGCGTAGCCGTAGCCGGCGAGCAGCGCGAACTGGAAGAAGGCCATGCTGGTGTTCCACACCGCCGGCGAGCCGCCGAGCAGCGGCAGCACCAGCTTGGCCACCATCGGCTGGACCATGAACACCAGCGCCGCGCTGGTGAAGACGGCGACCACGAACAGGGGCGGCGTTTTGACGGTCGCGGCGCGGTCGCCGGCGGGGATGTCGGTCATGGCGCTCGAATCGGGCTTGAAAGTCGGAGGTGGAAGGCGATGTTGGGGCCAATCCACGCGTCGTGGCCAGTCCGGGAGATGACCTTCAATGTTTCCGCTCGAAGTCGAGACCCTCGCCCGGCTGCTGATCGACGAGGTTCGCGAGCGGCATCTGCGGGTGACCACGGCCGAGAGCTGCACCGGCGGCCTGGTCGCCGCGGCCATCTGCTCGATCCCCGGCGCGTCGGACGTCTTCGAGCGCGGCTTCATCACCTACACCAACCGCGCCAAGGAGGAGATGCTGGGCATCCCCGGCGACCTGATCGCCGACTTCGGGGCGGTCTCCGAGCCTGTGGCGCGGATGATGGCCGAGGGGGCGCTGAACAACAGCCGCGCCCACATCGCCGTGGCGATCACCGGCGTGGCCGGTCCCGGCGGCGGCTCGCCGATGAAGCCGGTCGGCACGGTGCACATCGCCACGGCGCGCAGCACGGCGGGCATCCGTCACCGGCACGAGGTCTTTGACGGAGAGACGCGGCTGGACGTGCAGATGGCGGCGGTGGCGGTGGCGCTGCAGATGATGCGGGACGCGATCTAGGGCTTGTGCGTGCTTCGACACGCGCCTGCGGCGCCGCTCAGCATGACTATGAAGGGTAGCCTAGTTTCTTAGTCATCCTGAGCAGCCGCGAAGCGGCGTGTCGAAGGACGCAACGAGCCTCAGCCCGCCCCGTACAGCGCCCTCGCCCGGTCATCGAAGCACTGGATCAGCTTCTGGACCGCGTGGTTGAAGTTGGCGTTGAGCAGGCGGTCGAGGAAGCCGACCTTGAACTCGAAGTCGATCTCGAACTCGACGCAGGTCCCCTGCTCATGGGGCAGGAAGCGCCAGCGGTTCTGCAGGCGCCGGAACGGGCCGCTGATCAGCGAGACATCGATGGTCCGCGCCGCAGCGTCCCTCCGCACATGGGTCGAGAACCGCTCGCGCAGGAACGAGAAGCCGACGCCGGCCTCGGCGTCCAGGGTGGTGACGCCGCCGCCCTCGTCCCGCTTGTGCCAGGTCCGCAGACTGGTGATCCACGGCACGAACTGCGGATAGCGCTCGACGTCACCGACCAGCTCGAACAGCTGGTCGGGCGTGTAGGGCAGGATGCGGGTCAGTCGGTGGCGCAACTCAGCCCGCCGCGTCCTTGGCCTCGCGCGCGGCCTTGAGGCGCGCGAAGTCCTCGCCGGCGTGGTGCGAGGAGCGGGTCAGCGGACTGGCCGAGACCATCAGGAAGCCCTTGGACCGGGCGATCTGCTCATAGGCGGCGAACTCGTCGGGCGTGACGAAGCGGTCGACGGCGGCGTGCTTGCGGGTCGGTTGCAGGTACTGGCCGATGGTCAGGAAGTCGACGCCGGCGGAGCGCATGTCGTCCATCACCTGCATGACCTCTTCCTTGGCCTCGCCTAGGCCGACCATGAGGCCGGACTTGGTGAAGCGGCGCGGATCGCGGTCCTTGACCCGCTCAAGCAGGCGCAGGGAGTTGTAGTAGCGGGCGCCCGGGCGGATCGACAGGTACAGCCGGGGCACGGTCTCGAGGTTGTGGTTGAAGACGTCCGGGGCCGAGTCGATGACGATCTCCGCCGCGCCGTCCTTGCGCAGGAAGTCGGGCGTCAGGATCTCGGTGGTCGTGTCCGGCGCCGCG
>CAYTZY010000029.1:0-31829 GCA_964442795.1 uncultured Caulobacter sp. | reverse complement strand
CTATGAATCACGCATCCAGCGACACGTGAATCCCTGAATGTCGATTGGTCCTAGTCGTCCCCGCCGCCGATGGCGCCTGCCACCGCGTCGCTGACATACTGCATCTTGTCGGTGGTCTTGTTGCCGAACGCGGTCACAGAGGTGACGACGACGAGGAAGACCAGCGAGGCGATCATGCCGTACTCGATGGCGGTCGCGCCGCTTTCGTCGCGGGCGAAGGCCTTCAGCGTCAGATGAAGTCGCGCAGGAAGGCGACCAGCGGGGCGTCCGCCGGGGGCATCGGATAGTCGGCAAGCTTTTGCGGCTTCACCCACGCCAGAGCCTCGTGTTCGCGCGCCGTGACAAACCCGTCCCAGCGCCTGACGAGGTACAGTGGCATGAGCAGGTGAAACGAATCGTAACCGTGGGACGCGAACACGAACGGCGCCAGGCACGCCTCGGTCACGCGGATGCCCAGCTCCTCGTCCAGTTCGCGGATCAGGCAGGCCTCGGGCGTCTCGCCGGGCTCGACCTTGCCGCCCGGAAACTCCCAGAGACCGGCCAGCTGCTTGCCCTGCGGCCGCTGGCAGATCAGCACCCGCCCGTCGCCGTCGATCAGGGCGGCGGCGGCGACCAGGACGATCTTCTTGGGCTCGGCGGCTTGGGTCATCACAGTGCGGCCTAGCAGCCTCACAACCGCCACGCCAGACATCGAGAGGGGGCGACAGGGCGTGAACCTCTGCTATGGAGCGCCATTCTTCTCCGACGGGAGCCTCGACATGGCGCAACTGACCCTCGACCGCTGGAACATCACTTTCGGCGGCGACGCCCCGCTGGCGGTGATCGCCGGCATCAACGTCATCGAGGATCTCGACCTGGCGCTGAACACCGGTCGTGAGCTCAAGGCCATCTGCGCCGACCTCGGCCTGCCCTATGTGTTCAAGGCCAGCTACGACAAGGCCAACCGCTCCTCGCTCAAGAGTTTCCGCGGCCCGGGTCTGAAGAAGGGGCTGGAGATCCTCGCCGAGGTGAAGGCGCAGCTGGACGTGCCGATCTGTACCGACATCCACACGCCCGAGGAATGCGAGCCGGTCGCCGCCGTCGCCGACCTGGTCCAGATCCCGGCCTTCCTCTGCCGCCAGACCGACCTCGTGGTCGCCGCCGCCCGGGCCACGCAGGCCGCCGGCGGCCTGCTCCACGTCAAGAAGGGTCAGTTCCTGGCGCCCTGGGACAGCAAGAACATCCTCGACAAGATCAAGGAAGCCACCGGCGGGGCGGAGATGACCCTGATGTGCGAGCGCGGTGTGTCGTTCGGCTACAACAACCTGATCGTCGATATGCTGGGCATCGGCGAGATGCAGAAGCTGGGCGCGCCGGTGACCATCGACGCCACCCACGCGGTGCAGCTGCCCGGCGCCGACCCGCGCACCGGCGGCGCCTCCACCGGCGGCCGCCGCGACGGCGTCTCGATCATCGCCAAGTCGGCTGTGGCGGCCGGCGCCGACGGCGTCTTCCTCGAGTTCCACCCCGACCCCGACAAGGCCCTGTGCGATCCGCTCAGCTGCCTGCCGCTCGACGGCGCGCGCGCGCTGCTGACGACGCTGAAGGCGGTCCGGGACGCGGTTTCCTGATCCTTCCCTCCCCTTCATGGGGAGGGTGGTCGCGAAGCGACCGGGTGGGGGACAGGGAGGCCAACCTCAGATCTCGGGGATTGGCGTCACTTGCCCCACCCTGCCGTGCGTTGCGCGTCTGTCCCTCCTCACAAGGGGGAGGGAAGGCGCTCAATACGTCGCACCCTGCGGATGCTTGGGCGTGCAGCCGCTGTAAATCTCCCGCAGCACCGCCATGTCGGCCTCGTAGTCGCCGGTCGGCATGATGGCGCGACCCAGGCTGACGACCTTGCGGCCGTAGTCCATCATTCCGCAGACCATCGGCACACCGGCCTTCAGGGCGATCCAGTAGAAGCCGGACTTCCACTCGCCGGCCCGTCCGCGCGTGCCCTCCGGCGCGATGGTCAGCATGAACTCGTCCCGCCGGGCGAACTCGGCGACCATGGCGCCGACCATGTCCTTGGCCTGGGAGCGGTCGACCGACACGCCGCCCAGGTCGCGCATCATGCCGCCGAACGGCCAGCGGAACAGCGACGCCTTGCCCATGAAGCTGAGATTGAGGTTGAGCGCTCCCGCCCCGCCGACGAAGTAGACGAAGTCCCAGTTGCTGGTGTGCGGCGCGGCGATGATCACGAACTTGCGCGACGCCGGCGCCTCGCCCTCGACCGTCCAGCCGTCGAGCCGGAACCAGGTCGCCAACGCCCGGCGCACGATCCGCGCGACCAGTCCCATGTATTCGCCCCTCCCCAGGGTGGACCCGTGTGGCCGGGCCTCTGGCGGTCACTGTAGCGCGGCGGCGAACGGGGCGTCCATCGACCCGGAAACTGTCGCGCGCCTGTCATCCCGCCATTGCGGGCGCGTCACACGCGCTGTGTAGGGAGCCGCCATCTAGGGAGGCCGCCAATGCTCGAGACCCTGACCGCCGTTGCGATGTTCGTGATCCTGGGGATCGCCGTCTTCACCATCGGCGGCCTCGACCAGACCGCCTGAGCGCGCGCTACTCGCGCCGCAGCAACCGGTCGACGAGCATCGTGCCCCACCAGCTTTCCTTGAAGTCGGCCTTGATCGCCTTGGGGTCGTAGGCGTCGCTCATCACCCAGTCGATGAAGCTGATCCCCTGCGGCTCCGCCTCGGCGAGATAGCGCTCGAAGACATAGTCCAGCACGCCGGTCTTGCCCTGTTTCACATGCAGGGTCCGCAGGCCCAGTTCCTTCACCGCCTCCCGGATCGGGTGGCCCAGGTGAAAGTGCCGGTAGAAGACGCTCATGATCCCGGCCCGGTCCGCGCCGGACTTGCAGTGCATCAGCGCCGGATATTCGATCCGCTCGAACAGCGCCTTGGCGGCCAGCACCCGATCCCGGCTGGGGACCTCGCGCGAGGTGATGATGAAGTCTTCGAAGTTGAGCCCCAGCCGCTCGCAGGCGTCCTTCTCCAGGGCGTAGAAGCTCGCATTGATCCCGCCGCGCAGGTTGACGATGGTCCTGATCCCGTCGCGCTTCCAGTAGCCGAGCTGGTAGGGCCAGGGCTGGGCGGCGCGGACCATGTCCGGTCCGATCCAGTGCGCGTTGGAGAATCCGACGCGCAGAAAGGCATGGTCGCCCCAGATCGAGCCCCAGTAGGCCTTGAAGCGGCCCCACCGCGTGGAAAGGTCGTGGCCGGACAAGTGGCGCTCCCTGAAAGAGCGTCCTAAGTAGGGCGCTACGCTTCCGCTCGCAAATCCGAAGGGCGATTCCCCAGCCGATGTCCGCGCCAGCCGACCTGTCCAGCCGCGCCCTGATCGCGCGGATATGGCGCGAGTATCTCAGGCCGCGCTGGCCGGGGCTGGCCGTGGCCCTGGTCTGCGCCGCCCTGATCGCGGCGCTGAACACCCGGCTGCTGCAGATGATCCAGCCGGCGTTCGACGACATCGTCACCAATCGCAACCCGGACGCGGTCGTCATCATCCCGCTGACCATCGTGGCGCTGGCGCTGGGGCGCGCGGCGCTGCAGATCGGGCAGTCGACCCTGATCAACCGCATCGGCAACGGCCTGGTCGGCGCGGTGCAGGTCCAGCTGTTCGGCCGGCTCATCCGCGCCGACCTCGCCCGGGTGCGCAGCGCCCACTCCGGGTCCTGGGTGTCGTCCATGCTGTACGACGCGGGCCTGGTCCGCGAGGCCTCGACCAGCGGCATCGTCAACTATGTCCGCGAGTTCCTGATCGTGCTCGGCGCCGTGGTCACCATGGCGCTGAGCGACCTGTGGCTGACCGTGGCCATCGTGCTCGTCGCGCCGCCGGCCAGCCTGCTGATGCGGCGCTTCTCCAAGCGGGCCCGCAAGGCGACCAAGGGCGCCATGGGCGAAACCTCGGCCCTGGCCGAGGCCATCCTGGAGGCGCTGGACGGCATCCGGATCGTCAAGCTCGAGAACCGCGAGGACTACGAGGAGGCCCGCGTCGCCGCCGTGGTCGAGCGGCGGCAGAAGCATCTGATCAAGGGCTCCAACGCCCGCTCGCGCGCCGCGCCGGTGACCGAGCTGATGAGCATGATCGTCGTCGCCGCGGTCTTCGCCTACGCCGGCTGGCGGGCCCAGAGCGGCGCGCTCAGCGCCGGCCATCTGCTCGGCTTCATCCTGGCCCTGATGATGGCCGGCCAGTCGCTGCGCCAGCTGGCCAACCTGCGGACCATCTTCGCCGAGGGCGCCACGGCGGCGCGCCGGCTGTTCGCGGCGATGGACGTCGAGCCGGAGGTGGTCGAGCCGGCCGAGCCCCGCGCCATGCCCGCCGCCACCGCCGGCCACATCCGGCTGGAAGAGGTCGCCTTCACCTATGCCGGCGGCTCCGCGGCGCTCGAGGGCGTGACGCTGGAGGCTCGCCAGGGCGAGATGGTCGCCCTGGTCGGCCCGTCCGGCGGCGGCAAGAGCACGGTCCTGTCCTTGATTCCGCGCTTCTATGACGTCAGCGCCGGCGCGGTGACCATCGACGGGGTGGATGTGCGCGACGTGGCCATCACCGCCCTGCGCGAGCGCATCGCCCTGGTCACCCAGGAGCCGTTCCTGTTCGACGACACCATCCGCGCCAACATCGCCTACGCCCGCCCCGAGGCCACCGACGCCGAGGTCGAGGAGGCCGCCCGCCGGGCCGCGGCCCATGACTTCATCGTCGCCTTCCCGGACGCCTACGACACCGAGGTCGGCGAGGCGGCCTCGCGGTTGTCCGGTGGGCAGCGACAGCGGATCGCCATCGCACGGGCCTTCCTCAAGGACGCGCCGATCCTGCTGCTGGACGAGGCCACCAGCGCGCTCGACACCGAGAGCGAGGCCCAGGTCCAGGCGGCGCTGGAGCGGCTGATGGCCGGGCGCACCACCATCGTCATCGCCCACCGGCTGTCGACGGTGAAGGACGCCGACCGCATCTACGTCATCGACAAGGGCCGGGTCGTCGAGACCGGGGTCCATGCCGAACTGGCCAGGCGGAAGGACGGCCTGTACGCCCGCCTCGCCCGGGCCCAGGACCTGGACGCCTCGCCCGCCGGAGCTTCGTGACGTGAAGGCCATTCTTCGATCCGCCGCCTTTCAGAATGCCGTGACCTCGGTCCTCGCGGCCTGGCTGCGCCTCTGTTACGCAACCATCCGCTGGGAGCGGGAAGGGGAACACCATGCCCGGGGGGTCTGGTCCGGCGACACCGGCGCGATCCTCTGCCTGTGGCACTGCTTCGTCCCGGTCGGTCCGTTCAGCTGGCCCCAGGGTCCCGACCGGCAGGACATGCGCGTCCTGATCTCGCGCTCGGTGGACGGAGAGCTGATCGCGCTGACCATGCAGAAGCTGGGTCTGCCCTCGATTCGCGGATCGTCCCGGAAGGGCTCGGCGCCCGGCAAGAACAAGCACGGCGAGCAGGCTTTCCGCGACATGATCAAATGGGTGAAGGGCGGCGGCGGCATCGCCATCACGCCGGACGGTCCGCGCGGTCCGGCGCTGGTCATGCAGCCCGGGGCCGTGACCCTGGCCAAGGTCACCGGCGCGCCGGTGCTGCTTCTGGGCCTGGCCTGCAAACCCTGCCTTCGGGCCCGCAGCTGGGACCGCACCGTGGTGCCGCTGCCCTTCAGCCGCGGGGCGCTTGTCTGGGACGAGCCGGTCCACGCGCGCCGAGACGACGACGTCGATACGCTGGTCGCCGACTGGACCGCCCGCCTCAATGCCGTGACCCGCCGCGCCGAGGCGCTGCTGGACGGCCCGCGCGGCCAGTGAGAGTCTGAGCCATGGCCCACGACAGTCACGACCATCACGGCCATCACGGCCATCACGGCCACCACCACCACGACGGCCATGACCACGGGCACGCCCATGGCCATGGACACAGCCACGCACCGGTCGACTTCGGGCGCGCCTTCGCCATCGGCGCGGCGCTGAACATCGCCTTTGTCGCCGTCGAGGCCGCGGCCGGCCTGTGGACCGGATCGCTGGCCCTGCTGGCCGACGCCGGCCACAACCTGTCGGACGTGCTGAGCCTGTTGCTGGCCTGGGCGGCGGCGGAAATGGCCAAGAAGGCCCCGACCCTGCGGCGGACCTACGGCTACCGGAAGGGCACCATCCTCGCCTCGCTGGCCAACGCCGGCCTGCTCCTGCTGGCTGTCGGCGCCATCGTCTGGGAGGCGGTCCGCCGCTTCGGCTCGCCCGATCCCATCGCGCCGGGACCGGTGATGATCGTCGCCGGCATCGGCGTGGTCATCAACACCGCAACGGCCCTGATGTTCATGAAGGGCCATCACGACCTCAACGTCCGGGGCGCCTTCCTGCACATGGCCGCCGACGCCGCGGTGTCGCTGGGCGTGGTCGGGGCGGCGCTGGTCACCTGGTTCACCGGCTGGCTGTGGGTCGACCCGGCGATCAGCCTGATCATCGCGCTGGTCATCGTGCTCGGCACCTGGGGGCTGCTGCGCGACTCCCTGGACATGGCGCTGGACGCCGCGCCCCGCGGGGTCGACACCGCCGCGGTGAAGGCCTGGCTGGCGGCCCGACCCGGCGTCACCGAGGTTCACGACCTGCACATCTGGGCGATGAGCACCACCGAGACGGCGCTGACCGCTCACCTGATCCGGCCCGACAACGCCGGCTGCGACGCCTTCCTGCGCGAAACGGCCGAGGGGCTGGCGAAGACCTTCCGCATCGGCCACCCGACTCTGCAGGTCGAGACCGGGGAGGGCGATCATCCCTGCCACCTCGCGCCGGCGCATGTGGTCTGAGCGGTTGCCGCTGTCCCTGACCCTCTACCGGTTCGGCGTCGCGCTGCTGCAGCCGTTCACGCCGTTGATCCTCAAGGCGCGGGCCGGGCGGGGCAAGGAAGACCCCGCGCGGCTGGGCGAGCGGCTCGGCCGACCATCGCACCGCCGCCCCGAAGGCCCGCTCGTGTGGATACACGCCGTCAGCGTCGGCGAGAGCCTGTCGGCGCTGCCGCTGGTCGAGCGGCTGCGGGAGCGGCGGCCGGACGTGACGGTGCTGGTCACCTCCGCCACGGTGACCTCCGCTACCCTGCTGGCGCGGCGCCTGCCGGCCGGCGCGGTCCACCAGTACGCGCCGCTGGACACGCCCGGCGCCTCGCGGCGTTTCCTCGACCACTGGCGGCCGGACGTCGCGATCTTCGTCGAGAGCGAGTTCTGGCCCAACCTGATCCTCGGCGCGAAGGCGAGGGGGAGCCGGCTGGTCCTGCTGTCGGCGCGGGTCACGGACAAGACCGCGAAAGGTTGGCGGCGGGCGCGGGGGATGGCCTCGACGGTGTTGCAGGCCTTCGACCTGATCCTGCCCCAGGATCGCGCCACGCAGGACAGGCTGGCTCCCTGGGGCGTCGGCGGGCCGCTGGTGAACCTCAAGTACGTCGGCGAGCCCCTGACCTGTGACGAAGCCGAACTGGCGCGACTGAAGACGTCTGTCGGCGCGCGGGCTGTCGTGCTGGCGGCCAGCACCCATCCCGGCGAAGAGGCGCTAATCGCCTCGGCCATCGAGGCGATGCCGCCGATGACGCCCGCGCCGCTGCTGATCGTCGCGCCGCGGCATCCCGAGCGGGGCGGGGAGGTGACGTCCCTGCTGCGCGGCCGCGGCCATGTCGTGGCCCGGCGCTCGGCCGGCGAGCCGATCACCGCCGCGACGCAGGCCTATGTCGCCGACACCCTCGGCGAGATGGGGCTGTGGTTCCGCCTGGCCGACGTCGCGATGATGGGCGGCAGCTTCGTCGCGGGCGTCGGCGGCCACAATCCGCTGGAACCGGCCAGGCTCGGCGCGCCCCCGGTGACCGGGCCCCACGCCTTCAACTTCACCGACGTCTACGGCGAGATGCTGGCCGAGCAGGCCGCCCTGCTGGCCGAGCGCCCGGAAGACCTTGCACGACTGGTCCACGGTCTGCTTTCCGACCCGGCGCGGGCCAAACGCACCGGTGCAACGGCCCGCGCCTTCGCCCGGGCCCGGTCCGATGCGCTGGACAAGGCCTGGGCGGCGCTGGAGCCGCTGCTGCCATGAAGCTGTCGACGCCCCGCTGGTGGTATGTCCGCGACAAGGCGCCCGGCCAGGTCCGTCGGATGCTGCTGACGCCGCTGTCCTGGATCTGGGCGGCGGTGACGGCACGCCGGATCGCCCGGACGGTCCCGGCGGACGTCGGCGTGCCGGTGATCTGCGTCGGCAACCTGACCGCCGGCGGCACGGGCAAGACGCCGGTCGTGCGCGAGCTGCTGCGGCTGCTGACGGCGCGGGGCGTCGCCGCCCACGGCCTGTCGCGCGGCTACGGCGGGGCGTTGAAGGGCGTTCACCGCGTCGACCCGGCGGTCCACACCGCCGCCGACGTCGGCGACGAGCCGCTGATGCTGGCCCATGATTATCCCATCTGGATCAGCGCCGATCGCCCCGCCGGGGCGAGCGCCGCGAAGGCCGCCGGCGCCGGCGCGGTGGTCATGGACGACGGCCACCAGAACCCCTCGCTGAAGAAGGCGCTTTCCCTCGTCGTGGTCGACGGAGAGACGCGCAACAATGAGTGGCCGTTCGGAGACGGGGCCGTGTTCCCGGCCGGGCCGATGCGGGAGCCGCTGGCGGTTGGGTTGGCGCGCGCCGACGCGGTCGTCCTGCTGCTGCCCGCCGACCTGCCGGCGCCTGATCCCGAGCTGCTGGCGCTGTTTGGCGATACGCCGGTGCTGGTGGCGCGGCTGGAGCCCGCGGCGCCCCCGCCGTCGGGACCGCAGGTCGGCTTCGCCGGGGTCGGCAAGCCGTGGAAGGTCGAGCGCGCGCTGACCGCCGCCGGCTGCGACCTGAAGGACTTCGCGCCCTTCCCCGATCACGGCGCGTTCGACGAGCGCACGCTCCAGGCGCTCCGGCGCCGGGCCGACGACTTCGGCGCGGGGCTCGTCACCACCGAGAAGGACTGGGTCCGCCTTCCGGCCGCGTGGCGGTCGCGGGTCGCGAAGTGGCCTGTGAAGGCGACGTTCGAGGATGAGGCGGCGCTGCTGGAGCGGCTGACAAAAGCAACGCGCTGATCCTCTCCCAAGTGGGAGAGGATTATCGCTGGTAAACTACCCCGCCCTTCATCACGAAGGTCACCTTCGTCAGCTCCGTCACGTCCGCCGTCGGGTCGCCCTTCACGGCGATCAGGTCAGCCTGCATGCCGGGCTTGAGGGTCCCGACCAGCGCCGACAGGCCGAGGTGCTCGGCGGCCCAGACGGTGGCGCTGCGGATGGCGTCGATCGGCGTGAAACCCGCCTTGACCATCAGCGCGAACTCGCCGGCGTTGTCGCCGTGGGCCGAGACGCCGGTGTCGGTGCCGAAGGCGATCTTCACGCCGCCCTGATAGGCGCGGCGGGTCATGTCGATCATCAGCGGGCCGGCGATCAGCGCCTTGTCGCGCTGGGCGGGCAGCAGATACGTGTTCGGCCTGTTCGCCTCCCGGACCACGAAGTCGCCCGCCATCAGGGTCGGGACCAGCCAGGCGCCGCCCGCCTTGAACAGCTTGATCGATTCGGCATCGACATAGGTGCCGTGCTCGATGGAGTCGCCGCCGGCCCGCAGGAAGGCGTTGATGCCGTCGGCGCCGTGGGCGTGGGCGGTGACCTTGCGGCCCATGGAATGGGCGGCTTCAACGATCGCCTTCAGCTCCTCGTTCGAGAACTGCTGGGCCAGTCCCGCCGCGGTCGGGGACAGCACCCCGCCGGTGGCGGTGATCTTGATGACGTCGGCCCCGGCCCGGACCTGTTCGCGGACCGCCCGGCGGCAGTCGTCGGGACCCGAGCAGACCGAGCTGGGGCGATAGACCGGGACAAGCGCCTCGGGAACGCCGTTGCCCGGGTCGCCATGGCCGCCATGGACCGAGATCGGCGAGCCGGCGGCGACGATGCGCGGCCCGGGCACGCGCCCGGCCTTGATGGCGTCGCGCAGGGCGAAGATCGACTCGTTGGGCGAGCCGAGGTCCGCGACCGTCGTGAACCCGGCCTTCAGCGTCTTCAGCGCGTACCAGGCGCCGTCCAGGGCCAGGTCCGAGCGGGTCTTGGTGAAGCGCTCGATGCGCTGGTTGGGGCCGTTCTCGCTGGTCAGGTGCACATGGCTGTCGATCAGGCCGGGGAGCACGAAGCTGTCCTTGAGGTCGACGACCGTGGCGCAGCCTTCGGAGACGAATCCGTCCTCGACGCGGGCGATCCTGCCGCCCTCGACGACCAGGGTCTTGCCGGTCTCGACCTTGCCGCTGGCCGGATCGGCCAGCAGGCGGCCGGCCTGCACGCAGGACGCCGCCGCCGCGGCGGGCGTCTGGCGCGCCTGGGCGAGGCCCAGGCCGAGGGCGACGACGGCGGCGCCGGCCGTCAGGCCGAGCGCCAGGCGCTTGCCGGGACGCGTCATGATCAGGCTCCCGCCTTTTTCGCGAACGCCAGCGCCGCGTCGGCCAGGGCCGGCACGCGGGCCTCCATGGTCTGGGCGTGGGCGCTGGCGGCGGTGCCGTCGCGGACCCGTCCGACGATGCCCTGGCAGATGCCCGCGAGCCGGAACATGTTGTAGGCGAAGTACCAGTTGAGCTCGGGAAGGCCGTCGCGGCCGGTCAGCTTGCAGTACTGTTCCACCGCCTCCTCGACGGTCGGGATGCCCCAGGCCTTGAAGTCCTGGATGCCGGCCAGCGAGCCGCCCGGCATGACCCAGTGCATCAGCAGGTAGGAGAAGTCGGCCAGCGGGTTGCCCAGCGTCGACAGCTCCCAGTCCAGCACCGCCACGACCTTCGGCTCGGTCGGGTGCAGGATCATGTTGTCGAGGCGGTAGTCGCCATGGACGATCGAGGTCTGGTCATCCGACGGCGTGGTCGAGGGCAGCCACTCCATCAGCCGGTCCATCGACGGGATGCTCTGCGTCTCGGATGCCTTGTACTGCTTGGTCCAGCGGTCGATCTGGCGGGCGAAGTAGTTGCCGGGCCGGCCGTAGTCGCCCAGGCCGATGGCCACGTAGTCGACGTTGTGCAGCTGGGCCAGGGTGGCGATCTTGGCCTCGTAGATCGCCCGGCGTTCAGCCGGCTCGCATCCGGGCAGGGTCAGGTCCCAGAGGATGCGGCCCTCGACGTTGTCCATGACGTAGAACATCGTGCCCAGGACGCTCTCGTCCTCGCAGAGGGCGTAGGCCTTGGCGACCGGGAAGTTCACCTTGTTCAGGCCGGAGATCACCTTGAACTCGCGGTCGACGGCGTGGGCGCTGGGCAGCAGCTTGCCGGGCGGCTTGCGGCGCAGGACGTACTTCCTGCCGGGCGTGACCAGCTGGTAGGTGGGGTTGGACTGGCCGCCCTTGAACTGGCGCACTTCCAGGGGGCCCTCGTAGCCCTCGACATTGGCCTTCAGCCAGGTCTCGAGCTTCGCCTCGTCGATACGATGCCGCTCGTCGACCGGCTTGGTGCCGGAGTTGAGATCCTGGGCGGTCGGCTCGGCGTCGGCCATCGGTGTTTCCCCACGTTTCGTACGCTTGTTTGAAGTGCGCGCGATCTTAGGGATCGCCGCGCGGGGCGCAAGGATGGGATGTCCGCCCTACAGCGCTCGCCAGCCGATGTCGGAGCGATAGAAGCCGCCCGGGAAGTCGATGGTCTCGATGGCGGCATAGGCCAGGTCGCGGGCTTCCTGCAGCGTCTCGCCCAGGGCGCAGACATTGAGAACCCGGCCGCCCGAGGCGCAGAGGTCGCCGTCGGCGTTGCGGCTGGTCCCGGCGTGGAAGACCGCCACCGCGTCGCCGAAGTCGGCGTCGGCGCCTTCGATCACGGCGCCGGCCTTCGGTGCGTCGGGATAGCCTTCGGCGGCGTAGACCACGCACAGCGCGCTCTCGTCGCGCCACTGCGGCGGCGGCATCGCGGCCAGCGCGCCTTCGGCGGCGGCCTTCAGGTAGGGGACGATGTCGCTGGCCAGCCGCAGCATCAGCACCTGGCATTCAGGGTCGCCAAAACGGGCGTTGAACTCGACAAGGCGCGGCCCGGTCGCGGTCAGCATCAGGCCCGCATACAGCACGCCGCGATAGGGATTGCCCTCCGCCGCCATGCCCTTCACGGCGGGCAGCACCGCCTCCTCGAACGCCCGCCTGGCCAGCGTCTCGGTCAGCACGGGGGCCGGAGAATAGGTGCCCATGCCGCCGGTGTTGGGACCCTCGTCGCCGTCATAGGCGCGCTTGTGATCCTGGGCGTAGCCGAAGGGGATGGCGGTCTCGCCGTCGCAGAGGGCGAAGAACGAGGCCTCCTCGCCATGCATGAACTCCTCGATCACCACCCGCGCGCCGGCCGTGCCGAAGCGGCCGCCCAGCATGTCGGCGACGGCGGCGTCCGCGTCGGCGCGGGTCTGGGCGATGACCACGCCCTTGCCGGCCGCCAGGCCATCGGCCTTGATCACGTAGGGCGCGGTCAGGGTGTCGAGGAAGACGCCGGCGTCGTCGACCGTCTCGAACACGCCATAGGCGGCGGTCGGCAGGTTGTGGCGGGCCTGGAAGTCCTTGCTGAAGGCCTTACTGGTCTCGATCCGCGCCGCGGAGGCGGTCGGGCCGAAACAGGGGATGCCGATGGCCGTCAGCGCGTCGGCCAGCCCGACCTCCAGCGCCGCCTCCGGTCCGATCACCACCAGGTCGGCGGCGATCTCCCGGGCAAGGGCGACCAGGCCCTCGACGTCGGTGACCTTGAGGGCGCGGATCTCGCAGAGATTGGCGATGCCCGGGCTGCCCGGCGCGGCGACGAGGCGTGTGAGCAGCGGCGACTGCGCGATCTTCCAGGCCAGCGCATGCTCGCGCCCGCCCGATCCGACGAGAAGGATGTTCATGGAGGGTGGGTTTTGCCTGTGAGGGCGGGGGCGTCAAGCAGGCAAGGGTCGGGGACAGGTTAAGGTGTCCCTTGGGACACCTTAACCTGTCCCCTAAGCCTACCCCCCGAAGTCCAGCGAGTAGCCGGCCGAGCGGACGGTCCGGATCGGGTCGACCGGGGCGCCGTGGTTCAGGGCCTTGCGCAGGCGGCCGATGTGGACGTCGACGGTGCGGGCCTCGACATAGACGTCGCTGCCCCAGACCGCGTCCAGCAGCTGCTCGCGGCTGAACACCCGGCCGGGATGCTGCATCAGGTGGTCGAGCAGGCGGAACTCGGTGGGGCCCAGGTGGATCTCCTTGCCGTCGCGCTTCACCCGATGGGCGACGCGGTCGACGACGATGTCGCCGGCGGTGACGCGATCGTCGGCGAGGCCCGGCCTGATGCGACGCATGACCGCGCGGATGCGGGCGGTCAGTTCGGTCATGGCGAACGGCTTGACCAGATAGTCGTCGGCTCCGGTGTCCAGGCCGCGAACCCGGTCGCTCTCCTCGCCGCGGGCGGTGAGCATCAGGATCGGCAGGTTGCGGCTTTCCGGCCTCTGGCGCAGGCGGCGGCAGACCTCGATGCCGGAGACCTTGGGCAGCATCCAGTCGAGCACGACCAGGTCCGGCTGCTGCTCCTGGACCAGGATCAGGGCCTCCTCGCCGTCGCCGGCGTGAACGACGCGATAGCCTTCCTTCTCGAGGTTGTACTGCAGCAGGGTGGCGAGGGCGTCTTCGTCCTCGACCACCAGGACCGTGGGAGTCATTGGCTCAAGGCATCCATCTTGGGTCGGTCGGCGACGATCTCGCGACCGGTGATTTCGTAGTGCACGATCTCGGCGATGTTGGTGGCGTGGTCGCCGATCCGCTCGAGGTTCTTGGCCACGAACAGCAGGTGGGCGCCGGCGGTGATCGTGCGCGGATCGCCCATCATGTAGGTCAGCAGTTCGCGGAACAGGCTGTCGTAGTGTTCGTCGACCTCGGTGTCGCGCGTCCAGACGGCGATGGCGCGATCAACTTCCGAGGCGGTGTAGGCGTCGAGGACTTCCTTCAGGCGGCCGGCGACAAGCTTGCCCATGCGCTCGATCGAGCGGGTCACCGGCCCGGCGGGCTCGGCCTCGGCCAGGATCAGGGTGCGCTTGGCGATGTTCTTGGCCAGGTCGCCGCAGCGTTCCAGGTTCATGGCGATCTTCATCGCGCCCACGGCGCGGCGCAGGTCGTTGGCCATCGGCTGGCGAAGGGCGATCATGCGGATGGCGGCCCGCTCGATGTCGGCCTCCATGACGTCCAGCTTCTCGTCCCGGCCGGCCACGGCCTGGGCGAGGGCGACATCGCGGCGCGCGAAGGCTGTGATGGAGTCGTTGACCTGCGCCTCGGCCAGGCCGCCCATGCGGACGACCTCGGCGGCCAGCTGGTTCAGTTCATCCTCGAAGGATCTGACGATGTGTTCGTTCATCACGGGTCCCTGGTGCGACGCTCGCCCGATCCGGTCCGGCGGCCGCCCATGGGTTCGGGGCGGGCTGTCGTCGGGAATCGCAAGACAAGCCGTCAGCGCGACGTTGTACTGCCGGGGCGATGCTGCCCCTGTGTGACGGTTCTACGACACTTTTGCGACGACGTCCGCCGGAGCGCGCTCCAGCGGCGGCGGGCTGAGCGGAAACCACACCGAGAAGGTGGAGCCGCTTCCCAGCACGGTCTCGGCGGCCAGGCCGCCCTTGTGACGGTTCACGATGTGCTTGACGATCGCCAGCCCCAGGCCGGTGCCGGACTTGTCGCCGCTCTTCTGGCCCTCGACCCGGTAGAAGCGCTCGGTGAGGCGGGGCAGGGCGTCGCGCGGCATCCCCGGGCCCTGGTCGCTGACCCTCAGCAGGCCGTAGGCGCCGCCGGCCCGGTGCTCGGGCGTCAACAGCGGGAGCCGGGTGGCCTCGGGATCGCGGGGCCCGGGCGCATCGCCTTCGACGAGCGCGCCGACCTCGATCGAGATGACGCCGCCGGCCGGCGTGTACTTCACCGCGTTGTCGACCAGGTTCTGGACCACCTGCACGATCTGGTCGCGGTCGCCTTCGACCACCACCTTGTCCCGTCCCGGCGGCGACCAGGCGAAGGAGACGCCCTTGGCCCTGACCACCGGCATCAGGGCGTCAGTGACGTCGGTGACGGCGGCCGCCAGATCCACGCGTCCCAGCGGGGCGATGTGTTCGTTGAGCTCGATCCGCGACAGGCTCATCAGGTCGTCGATCAGGCGGGACATCCGTTCCGCCTGCGCCTGCATGATGCCCAGGAACTTGTCGCGCGCGGCCACGTCGTCCCGGGCCGGGCCGCGAAGGGTCTCGATGAACCCCGACAGGGACGCAAGCGGGGTTCGCAGTTCATGGCTGGCGTTGGCCAGGAAGTCCGCCCGCATCCGCTCGGCCCGGCGCAGATCGGTCTGGTCGCGCAGGACGAGCAACGCCATCGCGGCGCCCCGAGGCGTCGGCGCCAGGGGAGAGGCGGCCGCGGTCCAGGTGCGGTCCTGGGCGGCCCCGGTCTCGAAGGTCGTTTCCCCCCCGACGCCGCCGAACAGCGCCTCCTCGATCAGCTCGATGATCTGCGGATTGCGGATGGCGGTGACCAGCCGGACGTCGACCCGGTAGATCCTGAACAGGTTCCGGGCGGACCGGTTGGCGAAGACCAGCCGGTGTCCGGTCACTTCGTAGGGTTCGTCGGCCGCGATCACCATGACCGGGTCGGCAAGGTTCTCCAGCACCTCCGCATGGGGTATCGGCATCGTCGGCGGAGCGGCCTCGCCGGCCGGGTCGGCGGCTGGCCGGTCGGCCTCGAACGTCCGTCGGGCCAGCCAGAGGCCGGCGCCGGCGACGGCGAGCGCGGCCAGCACGGCCGGTCCCGCTTCGGTCCGGCCAAAGCCCGCCAGCAACAGGGGCGCGGCCGCTCCCGCCGCCGTGGCCAGCAGGGTATTTCGATGGACGCGGGAGGGGCCGTCGGACGGCATGGCGGGAAAGCCTCGATTCGGATTAATCGTCCGGCTATGGTGCATGGAGATATGGCGCCCTTGTGAGCCTTGCGATAGGCGAGGCGGGGTCCCTGGGGATGGTTATGACGGCCGACGCAATTTCGCCGCATCGACAGGGGACGAACGTGTCGCCGTCAAAGGTCCGGGGTTATCAGTTCATGTTCCGCAAGCGTCTCGTGGCCACCGTGGCCGCCACTCCGCTGCTCATCTTCGCGTCCGGCGCCTTCGCCGAGACGACGATCACCGACACCCGGACGACAGGCGTCTCGACGGCGACCATCAACAACGGCGCGCCCGATGACCTCCGCATCACCTCGACGGGCAAGGTCAAGCCGACCGTCGACGGCACGGTCGGGAACATCGCCGGCGCGGTGACGGTCAACAGCAACAACGACGTCATCAACGAAGGCGAGATCAGCGCCGAGGACGTCGACTATATCGCGGGCATCAAGGTCAACGCCGGCACGGTCGGCGACGTGACCAACAAGGCCACGATCACCCTGTCCTCCAGCCTTGAGCAGAAGGACACCGACAACGACGGCAACCTCGACGGCGACTTCGTGGACGGGACGAACAAGTTCGGCATCCTCGTCGAAGGCGCGATGACCGGTAACATCGTCAACGACACCGCCGGCTCGATCACCATCGAGGGCAACGACTCCGCGGGCATCCTCGTGCAGGGGCCGTTGACCGGCAACTTCACCAACCGCGGCAACATCAGCGTCACGGGCGACAACGCCCGGGGCATCCAGCTGGCCGCCCCGGTCACCGGCGACGTCACGATCCGCGGCGCGGTCAACGCGCTGGGCGAGAACGCGCTCGGCCTCCAGACGGACGACATCAGCGGCCGCCTGACGATCCAGGGCGCGATCACCGCGCGCGGCTTCCGGTACGCGGCCCGTCCGCCCCTGGCCAGCGATCGCGAGAACCTCGGCGCCGACGATACGCTGCTCGGCAACTCGGCGGTCGTGGTCGCCGGCAACGTCGGCGGCGGCATCCTGCTCGACACCGCGCCGATCGCGGGCCTCGACTATGATGGCGACGGCATTCTCAACAGCGAGGATACCGACGACGACAACGACGGCACGCTGGACACGACCGACACCGATCTCGACAACGACGGCGTCGCCGACACCAGCGAGGGCAACGCGAGCGTGTCGGTCGCCGGGTCGGCGCCGGCGATTCTGATCGGCTCGGCGACCGACTCGATCACCATCGGTTCTGTCGCCCCGGCCGGCGACGACGCCTATGGCCTGGTCGTGCGCGGTTCGGTCACCGCCAACGGTCTTCTCGACGACTTCAGCGCGACGGGCATCCGCATCGGCGCCGGCGGCGGCCAGACGACGACTCTCGAGAACGGGATGAGCCTGAGCGGCGCCGTCAATGCGATCGCCTACAACGCCGGCAGCCAGGCGGTGCACCTGGGCGACGGCTCGATCGTCGACGAGGTCAACATCGACGGCAGTCTCTTCGCCAGCGTCACGGCGACATCGCTGCCGACCGCGCCGGCCGTGCCGACCCCCGGGGTCGACTACGAGGGCGAGTTCACGGCCTTCGGCGTTCGCATCGACGGCGGCGCCGCCACCAGCACGCTTCGGAACGGCGGCACGATCACGGTCGTCGCCAACGGCGAGAACAGCGACGCCGTGGCGATCTGGGACGGCTCGGGCACGCTGACCTCGATCACCAACAGCGGCGTCATCCGCGCCTTTGTCGTGCCCAATGACGACAACGGCGACACCGATGACGACGACGCCGATCCGAACAACGAAGTCGTCACCGGCGAGGCCATCGCCATCGACGTGCGCAGCGCCCAGGCCGGCGTGACCATCACCCAGCTCGGCATCAACGACGGCGACGACGATCTCGACCCCGACACCGATGATCCCGACGCCGACGAAGACGGCGTGGACGACACGGACGAGCCGTCCATGATCGGCAACGTCTACCTGGGCGCGTTCGACGACACGCTGAACCTGCAGAACGGCAGCCTCATCGGCGACGTGGCCTTCGGGGCCGGCGCCGATGTGTTCAACCTGACGGGCGACTCGACCGCGTTCGGCGCCGTCCGCGACAGCGACGGGCAGCTGACGGTCAATGTCACGGCCGGCGACCTGGTGATCACCAACGCCGAAGTCATCGACGCCACCGACCTGACCATCGGCGCGACCAGCTCGGTCGTGTTCTCCGCTGATCCCAACGCCCTGAGCAACAGCCGCTTCGACGTCGCCACCGCGACGATCGCCAGCGGCGCCAAGCTGGGCATTGTCCTCACCGACCTCATCGACGCCCCGACCACCTACACTGTGATCCGGACCGACACCCCGGCCGGCCTGACCGTCGGGACGCTGGACCAGAGCCTGGTCGGCAACTCGCCCTACCTGTTCGTGGCCGAGGCCTCGGCCGACGTCGCCGCCGGCGAGGTCAATATCGACGTCCGTCGCCGCACGGCCGCCGAGATGGAGCTGAACCAGAGCCAGACCCTGGCGCTGGACGCCGTCTACGCGGCGCTGGGCCAGGATGACGACATCCGCGACGCCTTCCTGACCGCCCAGTCCCGCAAGGACTTCCTCGAGCGCTTCGACCAGATGCTGCCCGACCAGGGCGAAGGTCTGTTCTCGTCGATCGACTCGATGACGCGGACGATCTCGCGCCTGACCGCGACCCGGCCCGACCTGCGCCAGCGCTATGGCCCCGACAGCTTCTGGATCCAGGAAGTGAACGTTCAGGTCATGCGCGACGCCGGCGTCACCGCTGGCTCCGAGACCAAGGCCTTCGGCTTCGTCGGCGGCTATGAAAGCATGGGCGCCGACGGCGGCGCGCTGGGGGCGACGCTCGCCTTCGTCACCGCCGAGGAAAAGGATGATGTCGCCAAGATCGGCGAGGAGACCAGCGTCTCCCTGCTCGAGGCCGGCATCTACTGGCGTCGTTCGATCGGCAAGTTCACCTTCAACGCCCGCGGCTCGGCCGGCTACGGCTGGTTCAATGGCGACCGTGTGTTCATCGACCCGGCGAACAGCCTGATCATCGAGGCGAATTCGGACTGGACCGGCTTCTCCGGCGTCCTGAGCGCGGCGGGCTCCTACGAGTTCTCCACCGGCCGCTTCTACGCCCGCCCGGCGCTCAGCATCGACTACCTGTACCTTTCCGAGGACTCCCGCGTCGAGGACGGCCTCAGCGGCGGCTTCAACCAGGAAGTCGAATCCCGCACCAGCGACCGGCTGTCGACCACCGCCGAACTGGCGCTGGGCGCGACGTTTGGCCGTGACCTCTGGTGGCGTCCGGAACTGCGCCTGGGCTACCGCCAGAACCTCTCGGGATCGATGGGCGACACCGTGTTCCGCTTCGTGGGCGGCCAGTGGGTCGCGCTGCCGGCGACCGAGGCCGGCGACGGCGCCATGCTCGTGGGCCTCTCCCTGCGGGCGGGGACGCCGATGTCCTACGTCGCGATCGAAGGCGAGTTCGAGGCCGTCGACGGCGAGGATCGCTACAATCTGCAACTGTCCGGCCGGGTGATGTTCTAGGCAGCCGTTCGGCGACAGACGCTGGAAGACAACAAGGCGCGGCCATCCGGAACGGTGGTCGCGCCTTTTGCTTGCCCGGACGGGTGCGACACGCCGTCCGCTGGCGGAACATTCTTAACCACTTTGCGGGAAATGCCCTAGAACGCCCGAATCTGGCGGGACCGATTCCCTGCGGCCCAAAGTCAGCGGCCTATCGAACCAACGACCTTCCGAGAGCGCCCGCGCCCGCGGGTCTGAGAGGATGAAATGATGTTCCATGCTGGACGCCTTCGCGCCGCGCTGCTTGCCGGCGCCGCCCTCGCCGTCGCCATGGGCGGCGCCGCCCAGGCGCGGGAAACCAACGAGGAGCGCATCGCCCGCCTCGAGGCCGCGCTGGCCGCGCTGCAGGGAGAACTGCGCGAGTTGAAGGCCGCCACGGCCGCGGCCCCGGCGGTTGCGCCCGCGCCCGCGGCCCCGGCGGCCGCGCCGCCCGCCGCCACCGTCAGCCTGAAGGATGGCCGCCCGACCCTCGCCTCCAGCGACGGGAAGTTCACGGCCAGCTTCCGCGGAGTGATGCAGCTGGACGGCGCGATCTACGACCAGGATGACGCCGGGCCGCTGGCCAGTGACTTCCGTCGCGGCTCCTTCGGCGACGCCAACGAGAACGAGCGGGCCCGCGACATGGCCGACGGCTTCAACTTCCGCCGCATCCGTCTGGGCATCGAGGGCAAGGCCTTCGGCGACTTCCAGTACAACTTCACCTACGATTTCGGCGGTTCGGGCAACGAGGAGGGCGGCAAGGTCAACGCCGCCTGGCTGCAGTACAACGGCCTGGGCGTCGCCCGCCTGCGGGTGGGCGCCTATGCGCCGACCACCAGTCTCGAGGACGGGGCCTCAAACACCAGCTCGCTGTTCGCGGAGCGGGCGGCGGCCGCCGAGGTCGTGCGGGGCCTGGCCGGCGGCGACGCCCGCGTCGGCGTCGGCGCCTATGCCGGCGGCGAGCGCTGGACCCTGAGCGGCACGGTCACCGGCAACATCGCCGGCGTGCAGACCTATGACGAGCAGCTGGGCTTCGTCGGCCGGGCCACCTTCGTGCCCTACAGCCAGGACGACACCCTCATCCACCTGGGCCTGGCCACCAACATCATCATCAATCCGGCGGCGACCGGACCCGACGTGCCGGGCGGCGCCCCCTCGCCGATCCGCCTGCGGGAGCGGCCGGAAATCCGCGTCGATTCGGCCCGGCTGGTCGACACCGGCAGCATCGACGCCGACGGCGTGACGGCGCTCGGACTCGAGTTCGGCGCCCAGCGCGCAAACCTCTATCTGCAGGCCGAGTATTTCGACATCGCCGTCGAGCGCCGCGCCAGCGCCCTGCCTGATCCCGACTTCTCGGGCTGGTATGTTCAGGGCAGCTGGATCCTGACCGGCGAGAGCCGCAAGTACAACGCCGGCACGGCCGGCTTCGACGGCCCCAAGCCGGCCAAGTCCTTCAGCCCCAGGGACGGCGCCTGGGGCGCCTGGGAGCTGGGTCTGCGCTACTCGGTTCTGGACCTGAACTATCGTGAGGATGACCTTCCGGCGCTGGGCTCCATCCGCGGCGGCGAACAGGAAATCCTGTCGGTCGGTCTCAACTGGTACCTGAACCCCGGCGTGGCGATGCAGTTCACCTGGCGCAATGTCTCGGTGGACCGCACCTCGCCCGGCGGCACGGCGTTCGGCGCGGGGGCCTTCGCGACGCCGGTGCTGGGAACCGAAGTCGGCCAGGACCTCGATATCTATTCGGTGCGCACCCAGTACGCCTTCTAGCGGCACAGCTATCCGAATGCGCCGGAGGCGTCGTCGGGCGGGAACCCGGCGGCCCTTCCGTCGTTCTGCTGCCAAGGGGTTATGGCGGCACAGGAATCCGGATGCCAGACGATTACCAAACGTCGCTCGACGCAGGGGCGGCGCTTGCCGCGGCGCACGGCACTGACGATCCTTTCGCGGCGGCCATTCGCGCCACGCGCATGGCGATGATCGTCACCGACGCCCGCCAGGTCGACCATCCGATCATCTTCGCAAACGACGCCTTCTGCGCGCTGACCGGCTATGACCGCGAAGAGGTCATCGGCCGCAACTGTCGGTTCCTGCAGGGCGCGCAGACCGATCCGGACGTGGTCGCCCGGCTCCGGCAGGCGGTCGACGAGGGTCAGGACGTCGCGGTCGACATTCTGAACTACCGCAAGGACGGAGCGCCGTTCTGGAACGCCCTCTACGTCAGCCCGGTGCGCAACACGGCCGGGGAGATCACCTACTTCTTCGGCTCCCAGCTCGACATCACCGGTCGCAAGCGGGCCGAGCTGGCCCTGCTGGAGCGCCGCGACGACCTGCAGGCCGCCATCGAGACCGCCACGGCTGATCTGCAGCACGCGTTGGAACAGAAGACCGCGCTGCTGCACGAAGTCGACCATAGGGTGAAGAACAACCTGCAGCTCATCTCCTCTCTGCTGCTGCTCCAGGCGCGACGGACGCCCGATCCCGCGGTGCGCTCCGCGCTGCGCGGCATGCTGGAGCGGGTGAACGCCGTGGCGACCGTCCACCGGCGCCTGTTCCAGAGCGCCGACGTCGAGCGCTTCGATGTCTCGGCCTTCGTTCGTGACCTTGTCAGCGACGCGATCGGCAGCGCCGGCCGGACCGACATCACCGCCGACCTGAATCTGGAGCGGGTCGATGTGTCGGCGGACAAGGCCGCGCCTTTGGCCCTGCTGTTCAGCGAACTGCTCGGCAACGCCATCCGCCATGCGTTCCCGGACGGGCGCGCCGGCGTGATCAGGGTCTCGGTTCAACGGGAAAACGGGCACTTCCGGATCGAAATCGCCGATGACGGCGTTGGAGTCGCGATCGAACCGCCCCGGGCCGGCTTTGGACAGACCATCGTCAGGCTGCTGTGCGAACAGCTGAGGGCGGAATTTGAAACCACGGATGCGGGTCCCGGCCTGCGGACCGTGATCCGGTTGCCGGTGAACGGCAAACACTGAGTAGACGGAGATGAGTGACCACACCCCCCTGAGCGTGCTGATCGTCGAGGACGAGGTCCTGCTGGCGGCCGAACTGAGCTACCTTATTGAAGAGGTCGGCTGCCGCGACGTGGGCCATGCCATGAGCTCGGACGAGGCCATCGCGCTGGCGGCCTCGCTGCGACCGGATCTGGCCCTGGTCGATGTGCACCTGCGCGACGGGCCGACCGGCATCGACGTGGCGCGCCGTATCGTCGGAGATTGCGGCGGGGTGGCCCTGTTCATGACCGCCAACGTCAAACGCCTGCCTGAAGACCTGGCCGGGGCCTGTGGCGTGATCGGCAAACCCTATTCGGAGCATGGCGTGAAGACCGCCCTGACCTTCCTCAGCGCCTGCCTGCGCGACGGCGTAGCGCCGGGCCTGCCGCCGGCCGGCTTCCAGCTGGCCCCGGCCTGGGCGGAGCGCTGGGGCCTGGGCGACCTGCCGATGAGCGCCTGACGCGCACATGGAGAGGGCAGCGCCGGAGCTCTGGGTGAACGCGGTCGGCACCGCCGCGGCGCTCTGCTCGATGACCAGCTTCACGCCGCAGATCGTCAAGATCTGGCGCGAGCGGGACGCCTCCGCGGTGTCCCTGCGCATGTTCCTGCTGACGGTGACCGGTTTCGTTCTGTGGACCACCTACGGCGTCCTGCTGGGCAGCTGGCCGGTCGCGGTGGCCAACGCCGTCTGCCTGGTGCTGAGCGGCGTGATCCTGGCCCTGAAATGGAAGTTCAGGACCGCTTAACCACGTCCTCTAACGCGCCCTCAATCGGCGCCGGGCATGCTCCGGTTCATGACCGCGCTCGTCCAAGCCATCGCCACGTCCCGTGTCCGCCTGCTGGGCGGGGTCGTTGATCCGATCACGCCGGGCGAGATGCTGGCGGCGACCGAGGCCTTCGTGGCCGGCGGCGGCACGGCGGTCATCGCCAACCACAACTCCCACAGCCTGTTCCTGCTCGCCCGGACGCCGGCCCTGCGGGCCTTCTTCGACGACGCCGACCTGGTGCAGATCGACTCAAAGCCGATGATCCTGTGGGCCCGGCTGATGGGCCTGCCGGTCGGCGGCGAGCACCGGTCGACCTACCTCGACTGGCGCGACGATTTCTGGGCGACGGTGCGCGATCGCGGCTGGCGCGTGTTCCACGTCGGCGGCGCGCCGGGCGTGGGCGAGCGGGCGGCCGCGGCGATCCGCGAGGCCTGGCCGGGCGTGAACCTGGCCGAGCACTGTGGCTTCTTCGATATTGAACCGATGAGCGCCGACAGCATCGCCCTACGCCGGGAGATCGCCGCCTTCGACCCCGACATCATCCTCGTCGGCATGGGGATGCCGCGGCAGGAGCAGTGGATCGCCGCCAACCGCCACCTGATCGGCCGGGGCGTGTTCTTCCCGGTCGGCGCCGCCTTCGACTACGAGGCCGGCGAGCAGGAGGCCGCGCCGCGGTGGACCGGCAAGGTCGGGCTGGAGTGGCTGTTCCGCCTGCTGTCGCAGCCCCGCCGCCTGGCGTTCCGCTATCTCGTCGAGCCCTGGTTCCTCGCGCCGGCGGCCTTGGCCGACATCGGGGCGAGGCTGGGGCGGCGGTAGCGTGGGGACAGCTACCGGCGATGCCGGAAGCAGTCCCCTGCCGCATCACACCTTAAGCCGCCAGCCCGTCCGGAAGATCCACCAGACGACGCCGAGGCACGCCGCCAGGAAGCCGGCGGTGGCGGTCAGGCTGATCCCGACGTTGACGTCCGACACCCCGAAGAAGGCCCAGCGGAAGCCGCTGACCAGATAGACCACCGGGTTGAACAGGGTGATCTTCTGCCAGAGCGGCGGCAGCATGCTGATCGAATAGAAGCTGCCGCCCAGGAAGGTCAGCGGCGTGATGATCAGCATCGGCACGATGTTCAGCTTCTCCCAGCCGTCCGCCCAGACCCCGAGGATGAAGCCGAACAGGCTGAAGGTGACGGCGGTCAGAACCAGGAAGCCGATCATCCAGACCGGATGGGCGATCTCGAACGGTACGAACAGCCGCGCGGTGATCAGGATGATGATCCCGAGGATCACCGACTTGCTGGCCGCCGCCCCGACGTAGCCCAGCACGGTCTCGAAGGCTGACACCGGCGCCGAAAGCAGCTCGTAGATCGTGCCGGCCCACTTGGGCATGTAGATGCCGAACGAGCCGTTCGAGACGCTTTCGGTCAGGATCGACAGCATGATCAGGCCGGGGACGATGAAGGCGGCGTAGGCTACCCCGTCGATGCTGGCCATGCGCGAGCCGATCGCCGCCCCGAAGACGATGAAATACAGCGAGGTCGAGATGACCGGGGCGGCGATGCTCTGGGTCATCGTCCGGAACCAGCGGGCCATCTCGAAGGTGTAGATCGCCTTGACCGCGTGCAGGTTCATTGGGGCGCCCTCACCAGGCTGACGAAAATGTCCTCGAGGGAGCTTTCCTCGGTGTTCAGGTCGCTGAAATCGATGCCGGCGTCGTGCAGACGCCTCAGGAGATCGGCGATGCGGGTGTCCTCGCTCTGGGTGTCGAAGCCGTAGACCAGTCTGTGGCCGTCGGCGTCCAGCTCGAGCGCGAAGCTCTCCAGACCGGCGGGAACCGCGGCCAGCGGCTCGCGCAGCTGGATCGTCAGGCTCTTGCGGCCCAGCTTGCGCATCAGGACATCCTTGTCCTCGACAAGGATGATCTCGCCCTTGCGGATCACCCCGATGCGATCAGCCATCTCCTCGGCTTCCTCGATGTAGTGGGTGGTCAGGATGATGGTCACGCCGCTCTCGCGCAGGCCGCGGACCATCTCCCACATGTCCCGGCGCAGCTCGACGTCGACGCCGGCGGTAGGCTCGTCGAGGAACAGGATCTTGGGCTCGTGACTGAGCGCCTTGGCGATCATCACCCGGCGCTTCATGCCGCCCGACAGGGTCATGATCTTGGCGTCCTTCTTGTCCCACAGGGACAGGTCGCGCAGCACCTTCTCGAGGTAGGCGTTGTCCGGCCCCTTGCCGAACAGGCCGCGGCTGAACTTCACCGTCGCCCAGACCGTCTCGAAGGCGTCGGTGTTCAGCTCCTGCGGCACCAGGCCGATGGCCGAGCGGGCGGCGCGGTAGTCGCGGCGGATGTCGTGGCCGTCGGCCAGCACCGTGCCGGTCGAGCCGTTGACGATGCCGCAGATGATGCTGATCAGCGTCGTCTTGCCGGCCCCGTTAGGCCCGAGCAGGGCGAAGATTTCCCCCGCCGGATCTCCAGATCCACGCGCTTGAGCGCCTCGAAACCGCCGGCGTAGGTCTTGGACAGACCCTGCACGGATATGATGGATTGCACGCTCTTCCCCGGATGACTGGCGCGGAGGCCGGCGCCCCTCTCGGGAGTCTGCCGCTTGCCGAAGTCGCACAGATGGGGAACGGAATGGGGCGAAACAAGGGCGTGCGTTCTCGCGGCGCGCCGTGAAAGAGAATGTCGGCGCGAGAGTGCGTCGTTCGTCGTACCGATGTGGCCGACCTGCGGCCGGAACGCCGTCAAAGGAGACCCCATGCGGTTCATGTTGCTGATGATCCCGGCCGGCTACGAGACCGCCGGACCCGAGCTCGACCTGCCCGTCGATCGCGTCGAGGCGATGATGGCCTACAACCAGGCCATGTCCGACGCCGGCATCCTTCAGGCGTTGGAGGGCCTCCATCCGCCGTCCACCGGCCGCCGCGTGTCCTTCGCCACCGGCAAGCCGGTCGTCACGGACGGGCCGTTCGCCGAGGCCAAGGAGGTGCTGGGCGGCTTCTGGATCATCGACGTCGCGTCTCTGGACGAGGCGACCGACTGGGCCAGCCGCTGCCCGGCCTCGGAGAACGAGACCATCGAGATCCGCCGCATCCAGGCGATGGAGGACTTCGAGCCGGAGGTCCAGGCCATCGCCGAAACCTTCGACGGGCCCGACTCGAGCGGCTGGACGCGGTAGGTCTGTGACAGGCGCGGCGTCGGCGGGGCGGGGAGGAGACAAGGCGCGCCCGGCAGCGCACTATCGAGGAGGGCGCCCGGTCCTCCCGGCGCCAGGGAGCCGGAAGAGAGCGGACGCCGACCCATGACGGAGACTCGCAGACCCAGGGTCCTGGCCTTCGACGTGTTCGGCACGGTCGTGGACTGGCGCTCGAGCATCGCGGCGGAATCGGCGGGCTTCCTCAAGCGCATCGGTCGCCCCGACCTGGACCCGGCGGCGTTCACCGACGCCTGGCGCTTCCGGTACATCGACGTGATGGTCTCCTTCCGGGCGTCGGGGCGGGGGTTCACGCCGCTGGATGTCCTGCATCGGGAGATGCTCGACGCGACCCTGGCGCAGGAAGGGATCGATCCGGCCGCGCTTGACGAAGCCCTGCTTCAGGACTGGAGCCACGCCTGGCGCCGGCTCACGCCGTGGCCGGACTCGGTCGAAGGGTTGACGCGTCTCAAGGCCGGCTTCCCGCTTGTCGCGCTCTCCAACGGCAATATCGCCCTGATGATGGAGATGGCGCGGCGGGCCGGCCTGCCGTGGGACGCCATTCTGGGCGCCGAGGTCACACGGGCCTACAAGCCCGATCCCGCCGCCTATCTGCGGACCGCGGAGATCCTGGGACTGGCGCCGGATGAGGTCTGTCTGGTCGCCGCCCATCACACCGATCTGGCCGCCGCGCGCGCCTGCGGCTTTCAGACCGCGTTCGTGTCCCGTTCCCAGGAATACGGCGGTCGCCGCGCGCCGGACGCTGACGCCGCCCAGGACTGGGAGTGGTCGGTCGACAGCCTTACGACGCTGGCCGCTCAACTGGGCTGCTGACCCGACCCGGCGGCCCGACCTGCTCGCCGATCCAGGCCTTGGCGTCCGCCAGAATCTGGTCGGCCAGGGCCTCATCCTCGACCGATCTCGACAGGACCAGGGCTCCGACCAGAGTCGCCCAGGTCCCGACCGCGTCGCGCCGGGCCTCCTCCGGCGGCCTGTCCGCCAGGGCCGAGGCGATCCGGTCCAGCTGTTCGCGGACACCCTCGGTCATCGCAACGCGGGCTGACGGCGCCTGACGCCTGACGTCAGCCGCGAGAGCCGCCGTGGGGCATCCCGAGGCGGCGTTGCTCCGGTGTTCCGCAGACAGATACGCCTCGATGAAGGCCGGCAGGTCGAGCGCGGCCGCCCCCTGGGTCGTCGCCGGCGCGAAGCCGTGGGCGATGCTCTGGGCGAACAGGTCGTCCTTGGACTCGAAGTGCCCATAGAAGCCGCCATGGGTCAGTCCGGCGGCCTTCATCACCTCCGCGACGCTGACGGCTTCGAAACCTCGCTCGCGAAACAGGCGGCCGGCTTCATCCAGGATCCGCAGTCGGTTCGCCTGCATCTGGTTGCGGCTCACTCTCATGGAAGGCTCTCCAATCTCACGGTTGACATATAGATGATGAGTATCATATTTGGCAACAATGATGATACTCATCATCTATAATCCATTGGAGCCTTCACGATGTCCGACCTTCCCACTGTCCTGATCACGGGCGCCTCCAGCGGCATCGGCGCGACCTACGCCGACCGGTTCGCCCGGCGCGGGCACGACCTGGTCCTCGTCGCGCGCGACACGTCCAGGATGGAGGCCCTGGCCGCGCGCCTGCGGTCCGAGGCGGGCGTCTCGATCGACGTGATCGGCGCCGACCTGAGCCAGGACGCTGATCTGGAACGGGTCGAGACCCGGCTGCGCGACGACGCGCGGATCGGCGTGCTGGTCAACAACGCCGGCATCTCGGTCGCGGGGCGGTTCGATCTTCAGACTCTCGCCGACGTGCAGCGGCTGGTCGCCGTGAACACCACCGCCGTGGTGCGGCTGGCGCATGCGGTTGCGGGGCGATTCGCTGAAGCCGGCGAGGGCGTGATCGTCAATGTCGGTTCGGTGGTCGGTCTCGCGCCGGAATTCGGCCAGACCGTCTACGGCGCGACCAAGGCCTTCGTCCTGTTCCTGTCCCAGGGCCTGGCCTTCGAGCTGGGGCAGAGGGGCGTCTATGTGCAGGCCGTGCTGCCGGCCGCGACCGCCACGGAGATCTGGAGCCGCGCCGGCGCGGACCCGTCCCAGCTGCCGCCGATGATGGAGGTCGGCGAGATGGTCGACGCCGCCCTCGTCGGGTTCGACCGTCGCGAGCCGGTGACCATTCCGCCGCTGCACGACGCCGGCCATTGGGACGCCTTCCAGGCGGCGCGCCAGACGATGATCCCCGGCTTCGGCCAGAACACGGCGGCGCCGCGCTACAGGACCGCCTCCTGATGCGGGCCTACGTTCTTCCCCGCTACGGCAAGGGCGTTGCGCTGCGCCTGACCGATGTCCCCGAGCCGACGTTGGGCGACCGCGATGTGCTGATCGAGGTGCATGCCGCGGGCCTCAACCCGCTCGACGGCAAGATCAGGGACAGCGGGTTCAAGCCGATCCTGCCCTACAGCACGCCCCTGATCCTGGGGCATGACGTGGCCGGCAGGGTTATGAAGGTCGGCCCGGCCGCATCGCGCTTCAAGGTCGGCGACGAGGTCTATGCGCGACCGCGTGACGGCCGCATCGGCGCCTTCGCCGAACGCATCGCCGTGCCCGAGGATGACGTGGCCCTCAAGCCCGCCAACCTGTCGATGGCGGAGGCGGCGGGCGTTCCGCTGACCGCCCTGACCGCCTGGCAGGCGCTGGTCGACAGCGCCGGCGTACAGCCGGGCCAGAAGGTCCTGATCCATGCCGGCTCGGGCGGCGTCGGCATCGTCGCGATCCAACTGGCCAAGCGCCTTGGGGCGACGGTGGCGACCACCGTCAGCGCCGCTGGCGCGGACCTGGTCCGCGGCCTCGGCGCCGACGTCGTCATCGACTACCGCACCGAGGACTTTTCGAAGGTCCTGTCCGGCTATGACGTGGTCCTCAACAGTCTGGACGCGGACACGCTGGAACGATCGCTGGATGTCCTGAAGCCCGGCGGCAAACTGATCTCGATCTCCGGCCCGCCCGATCCGGCCTTCGCCAGGGCGCAGGGCCTGAACTGGGTCGTCCGCCTGGTGTTGGCCCTCACCAGCCGCAAGATCCGCAACAAGGCCAGGGCCCGGAAGGTCGACTACAGCTTCCTGTTCATGCACGCCGATGGAGACCAACTGGGCCGGATCACCGCGCTGATCGAGGCCGGCGCCATCCGGGCCGTCAATGACCGGGTCGTCCCCTTCGAGGCCCTGAACGATGCGATGGCCTACGTCGAAACCGGGCGCGCCAAGGGCAAGGTCGTCGTTTCCCTGAAGGCGACAGCATGACGTTGGCCACAGGCGCGGCGCGATGACCGGCGGACCGAGGCCCGAAGCCGCCGACCTTGGCGGCGGCCGACTGGCCCTGCTGGCGGGTCTGGCGGCGCTGGGGGCGCTGGCGACCAACATCATGCTGCCCGCCTTCCCGGACATCGCCCGCGATCTGGGCGTAGGTCCCCGCGACCTGGCCTGGACGCTGAGCAGCTTCTTCATCGCCTTTGCGCTGGGGCAGCTCTTCGTCGGCCCGCTGACCGACGCGGTCGGTCGCCGGGGGCCGGTCCTGGCCGGACTGGCGGTATCTGCGCTGGGAAGCCTGATCTGCGCCCTGGCGACCAGCCTTCCCGTGCTGATCTCGGGGCGCGTGATCCAGGCGCTGGGGGCCTGCGCGACGGCGGTCCTCGCCCGTGCCGTCGCCCGCGACCTCTATTCGGGGCCCGCCCTGACCAGGGCCCTGGCGCTGGTCATGATCGCCATGGCCGCCGCGCCCGGCTTCTCACCGGCGCTCGGCACGGCGATCACCTTGGGGTTCGGCTGGCGCGCCACCTTCCTGCTGGTGCTCGGAGCCGCTGTCGTGCTGGCGGCCGTCTATGTGCTGCGCGCCGGCGAAACCCTGCCGGCAGCCCTGCGGACGCCGCTCCGCCCGGCCCACATCGCCCGCACCTACCGCAACCTACTCTTCGACCGGCGGTTCATCGCGCCGGCCCTGACGGTCAGCCTGATGATCGGCGGCCTCTACAGCTTCTTCGGCGCCGCGCCGGCGATCCTGATGGAGACGATGGGCCTGAGCGCGGCAGGCCTCAGCCTGTTCTTCGCCGCGACGGTGTTCGTCGTGTTCGGCGGCGGCCTGGCCGGGCCCAGGCTCGCGGCCCGCTGGGGCGTGGCCAGGGTCGGGATGGCGGGCGTGGTCATCGCCCTCGGCGGCGGCCTGGGGCTGCTCGCCTGCCTCGGCGCGACTTCGGCCGTCCCGTTCATGGCCGCCATCACCGTCTTCCTGTTGGGCATGGGCATGATCAATCCGATCGGCTCTGCCATCACCCTGGAGCCCTTCGGCGCGCAGGCCGGCATGGCCTCGGCCTTGCTGGGCTTCCTGCAGATGGCCTGCGCCGCGCTGGGCACGGCCCTGATCGGAGCCCTGCCGGTCAGCCCCGCGGCGGCCTGCTCGATGGTGATCGCGGGCGCGGGCGTGCTGGCGGTCCTGACGTTCCTGCCGGTCGTGGCGACCCGCAGGCCGGCGGCCTGAGCCGATCGACCGATAGCCTCATCGACCGCGCCGCGACGCCTGCGCGCCAGACGGCGAAGCCCGAAGGGGCTGCTTCTGCTGATCGTGGAAGAAAATGGCGCGCCCGTAACGAGCGGTCTGGGCCGCCTTGCTGCTGACCGGCTTGTAGTCTGGATTCTCGGCCATGTCCCGCTCCCTGGTTGGGCCTCAGCGTCGTCGAGAACCGTCTGGGGTCAACCGTTTTCGACGGCCTGGGATTCAACCGTCCTGACGACGCCGCAACGATGTCGAGACGCTGGCCGGGGCCATTCAGGCAGCCTGGGCGGGATCGTTCAGGGCACGATAGACCGAGGCTCTCGATACGCCGGTCTCCTTGACGATCTCGGGGATCGATTTGCCCTCGGCCTTGAGCCGGCGGACCTCACCGGCTTTGTTTCGCGCGGTCGGCGCCCGCCCTTTGTAGCGGCCCTCAGCCTTTGCCTTGGCGATTCCGGCCCGTTGCCGCTCCAACATGATCTCGCGTTCCCATTGGCTGACGGCGGCCAGGATCGAGAGCGAGAGCATCGAGGTCGGGTTGCTGGTGTCGAGGTGCATGGCCAAGATTCTGACCGTGACCGATTTGGCCTTCAGCCGCTCGATGATGCCGAGGAGGTCCGTGACAGATCGGGCCAGCCGGTCCGGCTTCGTAATGATGAAGGTGTCTCCGCCGCGCAACCAGTCCAAGGCGGCTTCCAGTTCAGGCCGGTGCCGGTCCACGGCGCTGACGTGTTCGGAGAAGATGCGGGTGCAGCCCGCCGCCTTCAGATCGGCGATTTGGGATTCGAGTCCCGCCACCTGATCAGTGGTCGAGGTCCGGGCATAGCCGACCAAGGTTCCAGTCGTGTGTTGTTCCACATCAGTCATAGACCCAGTGAACCACGAAGTCTCAAAAGCGCAA
>CAYTZY010000028.1:0-31897 GCA_964442795.1 uncultured Caulobacter sp. | reverse complement strand
GCGGCATCTTCCGCGGCGCGGCGATCATCTTCTTCGCCTACGTCGGCTTCGAGGCTGTCTCCACCGCCGCCGCGGAAGCCAAGAACCCCAGCAAGGACGTGCCCATCGGCATCCTGGGCGCGCTGGTGATCTGCACGCTGATCTACATGGCCGTCGCGGCCGTGATGACCGGCGTGGTGCCCTACAGGGAGCTGGCCAGCCCCGCGCCCATCGCCGTCGCCATCGACCGCATGGGCCTGGAGTGGGCCAACCTGCCCTTCACCAACCCCGAGGGCGAGCCGTTCAACGCCATCAGCCTGATGATCAAGGTCGGGGCCATCACCGGTCTCAGCTCGGTCATGCTGGTGCTGGTCTACGGCCAGACGCGCATCTTCTACACCATGGCTCGCGACGGCCTTCTGCCGAAGGTGTTCGCCGCCATCCACCCGCGCTTCCGCACGCCCTGGATGGGCACCATCCTGCTGGGCGTCCTGATCGCGGTGGCGGCCTCGTTCCTGCCGATCAGCCTGCTGGGCGACCTGGTCTCGCTGGGCACGGCCGTGGCGTTCTCGATCGTCTGCCTCTCGGTCATCTACCTGCGGATCAAGCATCCCGAGCTGCCGCGCCCGTTCCGGGTGCCCGGCGGCATCGCCACGGCGGTGGCCGGCATCGCGGCCTGCATGTTCCTGGCCTGGCAGAACTTCAAGCCGATGATCCAGCACGCCATGGACGACAACCCGCTGCCGCTGATCCTGCTGGCCAGCTACGCCGCCGTCGGGGCCGTGATCTACATCGGCTACGGCTACGCTCATTCCAAGCTGGCCAAGGGCATCGACATCACCGAGGACCCGTCGCTGCCGAGCCCGGCCGAGGCGATGGGCCGCGGGGTCGACGACATCAAGGACTGACGATCGTCCCGTCGAACACCGAAAAGCAAAAGGCCCGGGAGCAATCCCGGGCCTTTCACTTTGGACGGTGCGCCGGCGGCGCGGGCCGCTACTCGTGGTCCTTGCCGGCCGTCCGGTCGCCCCTGGCCAGGGCGAAGACGACGCCCGACAGCATCAGCAGGGCGATGATGTTGGGCAGCGCCATCGCGGCGTTGGCGATGTCGCCCAGTCGCCAGACCAGTTCGATGTGCTGGAACGAACCGACGAAGATCATCAGCACCCAGAACAGCCGGAACGGCAGGGCCAGGCGCTGGCCGAACAGGTGGGTGGCCGCCCGTTCGCCGTAGTAGCCCCAGGTGATCAGGGTGGTGAACACGAACAGCAGCAGGGCCGCCGACGCCACGAGGGACCCCAGGCTGATGTCGCCGAACACCTTGAACGGGAAGGCCGCGGCATAGGCGGCCTCCGTCATCGCGAAGCCCTTGAGATCCGAGGTCCACGCCTGGGACTGCATGGCTACCACGCCGTCCGCGCCGGTGTGCGGGAAGGACCCCTGGACGGTCAGGATGACCAGGGCCGTGGCCGTGCAGACCACGATGGTGTCGATGAAGGTGCCCATCATCGCGAACCGGCCCTGACGAGCGGGATCGTCGGTCTGGGCGACCGCGTGGGCGATGGGGGTCGAGCCCTGCCCGGCCTCGTTGGAGAACAGGCCGCGCGCCACGCCGGCCCGGATGGCCATGATCATGCCGGCGCCCAGGAAGCCCCCGGCGGCGGCCTGGCCGTTGAAGGCGCTGTCGAAGATGGTCATGAAGGCGCCGGGGATGAACTGGTAGTTCAGGATCAGGGCGATGACGGCCATCAGCACGTAGACGATGGCCATGGTCGGCACGATCTTCTCGGCGATCGAGCCGATCGACTTGATGCCGCCGATGATCACCGCGAACACCGCGACGGCGGCGATCAGGCCGGCCACCCACTCGGGCAGGCCGGTCAGGCCGCTGACCGAGTCGGCGAACGAGTTGGCCTGGATCATGTTGCCGGTGGCGATCGACGAGAACAGCAGGCCGACGCAGAACAGGCCCGCGAGCCAACCCCAGCGTTTACCGAGGCCCGTCCGGATGTAGTTCATCGGGCCGCCCTGATAGTGGCCCTCTGCGGTTTTCGTCCGGTAGCGAATCGCCAGCGAACCTTCCGCGAAGGCCAGGGCCATCCCGAACAGGGCCGTGACCCACATCCAGAAGACGGCCCCCGGTCCGCCAAGGGTGATGGCGGTGGCGACGCCGGCCAGGTTGCCGGTGCCGATCTGGCCTGACAGCGCGGTGGACAGCGCAGCGAAGGGCGAAATCTCCCCGCCGCCCCCTTCACCCTTCCTGAACAGCCCGGCGAAGGCCGAACCGAGCTTGGTGATCGGGTAGAATCTCAGCCCGATCATGAAATACAGGCCCGCGCCCAGCAGGACGACGACCATGGGCGGGAACAGCAGGATCTGCTCTCCGTGCCAGGTCCCGCCCCAGATGAAGTCGCTGACGTTGGTTACGCCGTCATAGAAGCCCTGAAGGGCGCTTGCGTTTTCGGCCATAGGATCCCCCGATCATTTCGATGGCGACAGGTATCCACACCAATGTCGCATTGACCACCCCGCTTCGGGACACGACCTTAGGGGGCGCACCTCGAACCAGCTGGAACATCCCGTGACCGATACGCCCGCCGCCTCCCCCGCCAACGAACCGCCGATCCGCGCCATTCTCGCCCCCGTGACGCCGCTGCAGCAGAACTGCACGATCGTCTGGTGCACGAAGACCAGGAAGGCGGCGATCATCGACCCGGGCGGCGAGGTCCCGCGCCTGATGCAGGCGCTTGAGCAGTACGGCCTGACGCTGGAGAAGATCTGGATCACCCACGGCCACCTGGATCACGCGGGCGGTACGGCGGCGATCAAGGCGCTGACCGGAGCCCCCATCGAGGGCCCGCACCCGGATGACCAGTTCTGGATCGACCAGATTCCGGAGAGCGGCGCCCGCTACGGCATTCCGGACGCGCAGGGTTTCACGCCCGACCGCTGGCTGGGCGACGGCGACGTCGTGACCCTGGGCGAAACGCAGTTCGAGGTCATCCACTGCCCGGGGCACACGCCCGGCCATGTGATCTTCTTCCACCGCGAAAGCCGCTTCGCCCAGGTGGGCGACGTGCTGTTCAAGGGCTCGATCGGCCGCACCGACTTTCCGCGCGGCAACCACCAGCAGCTTCTGGACTCGATCACGCTCAAGCTCTGGCCGCTGGGCGACGACGTCGCCTTCGTGCCCGGCCACGGTCCGATGAGCACCTTCGGGGCCGAGCGGCGCAGCAACCCCTTCGTGGCCGATGTGGTGCTCGGTGCCGGCGCCGACGGGGCGCCCGAACTTGCCGGCGACACGGTTCCCAAGCGCTACATGTGAGGCGCGCCGTGTTGCAGCGGTGAAATCCGCCTGCCATCTGGTGGCGGCACAAGGCGGGCATGGAACTGGTGATGGACAGACCTGCGACCTTGGCCGAGGAGGCCGGCGCCCGCATCCTGATCGTCGATGACGATCCCGGGATCCGAGACGTCATCTCCGACTTCCTCACCCGCCACGGCTATCGCGTCGAGGAGGCTTCCGACGCCCGCGCCATGGAGCAGGTCCTGCAACGCACGGTCATCGACCTGATCGTGCTGGACGTGATGATGCCCGGCGAGGACGGGCTTTCGATCTGCCGACGACTGTCGGGTGCGCCGGGCGCCCCGGGGATCGTCATGCTGTCGGCCATGGGCGAGGAGACCGACCGGATCGTCGGGCTCGAGCTGGGCGCCGACGACTACCTGCCCAAACCCTTCAATCCGCGCGAACTGCTGGCCCGTGTCCGCGCCGTGCTGCGTCGGCGGCAGGAGCCGCGCGGGCCGGACGACCACATCGCGGCGGCCTGCGAATTCGCCGGCTGGCGGCTGGATCTGGTGCGGCGCGAGCTGCGCTCGCCGCAGGGCGTGATCGTCAACCTGTCGAGCGGCGAGTTCTCGTTGCTGCGCGCCTTCGTTGAGCGGCCGCAACGGGTGCTGACCCGCGACCAGTTGCTGGACATGGCGCGCGGTCCCGACACCGAGGCCTACGACCGGGCCATCGACGTGCAGATCAGCCGTCTGCGCAAGAAGCTCGACGACGGCGCCGGGGTGGAGATCATCCGCACCATTCGCAACGAGGGCTACATGTTCTCGCCCAAGGTCGTGCGCCAGTGATGAAGGCCTTCGGCCGCGGCGGGCCCCTGTTCGCCCAGGTCCTGGGCCTGGTCGTGCTCAGCATGGTGCTGGTGCACGTCGTGCTCGCCACCCTCATCGCGACCGTGCCGCCCCCGCCGCCGGAGGTCTATCGCATCTCCGACGTGGTCGGCGCGCTGCGGTCGGACGGGGTCTTCGAGGTCGAGGGCGCCCGCCCGCTGGTCTCGACGATCAAGCGGCGGCCGCCCGAGGAAAGGCCGCCGCGCCGCGGCCGCTGGCGCGACGATTTCCGCCAGCAGCTGGCCCGCTCGCTGGGCGTCGAGGCCTCCGACATCGTCATCGAGACGCACGGCGGCCCGCGCCGGATGATGATGCAGACCCTCACCGGCGAGTTCCGCTCCGTGCTTCCGCCGCCTCCGCCGCCCGGCGCGGGCCCGGGGCGAGACGGCGGGCCCGGCGACGCCGAGGCGCCCGGGCCTCCCCGGGCGAAGGAGAGGCGCGTGGACGCGCCGGGCCTGACCATCAAGCGCCAGAGCGGCGGCGGACGACCGCCGGAGATGCGGGTGTGGAACGAACGCATCGTCTTCGCGCCATTCAAGGTCGGCGTCCGCCAGGCCGACGGCGGCTGGCGCGTGGTGCAGCCCCGCCCCTCCCTGCGCCTCGGCTCGTGGCAGCTCCACATCCTGCTGACCATCGCGCTGTCGACCCTGATCGTCGCGCCGGTGGCCTGGCTGTTCGCCCGGCGACTGTCGGCCCCCATCGCCCTGTTCGCGGAAGCCGCCGAGCGGCTCGGCCGCGATCCGAAGGCGCCGCCGCTGGAGGTGTCCGGGTCGCGCGAGGTGGCGGCGGCGACGGAGGCCTTCAACCGCATGCAGGAGCGGCTGCGGCGCTATGTCGAGGACCGGACGGCAATGGTCGGCGCCATCGCCCATGACCTGCGGACGCCGTTGACGCGCCTGCGCTTCCGCATCGAGGCGGCGCCGGACGACGTGCGGGGCAAGCTGGCCGCAGAGATCGACCAGATGGACGCTATGATCTCCGCCACCCTGGCCTTCGTGCGTGACACCACCCGGGCGGGACCGCGCGAGAAGCTGGAGCTGTCGTCGCTGGTCGAAAGCATCCTGGACGAAGCGGCGGAGACCGGGTCCGACGCCACCGCCCTGCCCTCGGACCGGCTGGTGATCGAAGGCGATCCCGTGGCGCTGCGCCGCCTGATCGACAATCTGGTCGAGAACGCGCTCAAATACGGCCAGCGGGTCCGGGGTCGGGTGTTCGTCGAGGACGGCTGCGCCATCATCGAAATCGACGATGACGGCCCCGGCGTGCCCGCGCACGAGATCGAGCGCCTGTTCGAGCCCTTCTACAGGGGCGAACCGTCGCGAAGCCGGGAGACCGGCGGGGCGGGCCTCGGTCTGGCCGTTGTCCGCTCGATCGCACGGGCGCACGGCGGCGACGTCACCCTGCACAATCGTGTGGACGGCGGCCTGACCGCCCGCGTTTCGCTGCCGCTGTAGGGGCGCAAACAGGTTGCGCCCGCCGCCCCTCCACGTCCTACTGGCTACCCGATGCGCAATGCGCGCCGCGGCGAGTCAGGACCCCGCATGAACCGCCCTCTTGCCCTTGCCGTGCTGCTCTGGGTCGCCGCGGGGCCGGCGACCGCCCAGCCTCCGGCTCCGCCGCAGCCGACCGATCCCGCGCCGCCCCTGGATGTCGACGCCCCCATGGAGGGACCGTCGGAGCGGGTGTTCATCAGCCCGGCCGGCCAGCCCTTCCGGGCGCCGGCGGATGCGCCCTACCCGGCCGCCGACTGGTTCGCCCGGGCGGACGCGGACGGCGACGGCGTCCTGACCGGGGCCGAGTTCACGGCCGACGCCCTTGCCTTCTTCGACAGCATCGACACCGACCGGGACGGCCGCGTCGACGGTTTCGAGAACGCGGACTACGAGCGTGACGTCGCGCCGGAGATCACCGGCGTCCTGCGACGGCCGGAGGTCGGAGCGCGCGGCCCCCTCGACAGCTGGCGACCGTTGAATCGCGGCGATCTGATCTGGGGGCGGCCCCCGCTCCTGACGCCGGGCGCTCGCGGCGAGAAGCCGCCGCCCCGCCGACAGGGCGCGGCGCAGTACGGGCTGCTCAACGAGCCGCACCCGGTCCGCGCGGCGGACGGCGACTTCGACGGCAAGGTCAGCCGGGCCGAAGCCGAGGCCGCCGCCCGGCGACGGTTCGGATTGCTGGACGGCGATGGCGACGGACGCCTGACGCTGGCTGACCTGCCCGCGACCCCGGCCCAGATCGCCTTTGGCGAGACCACGACGCCGCCGGCCCGACGGAAACCGTAGGCCACACGGTTGAAATGCGACTGCAACCTGCTGTCGCTATTCCGCTTTCCCAACACGACGATTCACCACGCTTCCAGTCCCCGGAACCCATGAGCCTGAACACCGCATCCCCCCGTCGCCGGGGCCGCCTGCCCCGTCCGGTCATCTACGGACTGGCGGCGCTCGCCGTGCTGATCGCCGGGTTCGCCGGCTGGCAACTGCTCAAGCCCAGGGCGCCCAAGGATCCCTATCGCACCGAGGCGGTGACACAGGGCGACATCACCAAGTCCGTGTCGGCCTCCGGCTCCCTGCAGGCTCTGGTGACGGTGGACGTCGGCTCGCAGATCTCCGGCCAGATTCTGCAGGTGTTCGTCGACTTCAACGACCAGGTCCGCGCCGGCCAGGTGCTGGCCACCCTCGATCCGCAGACCTACGTCAGCCGCCTGCGCCAGGGGCAGGCCGAGATCGTCGCCCGCCAGGCCAGCGTCGCCCAGGCCCAGGCCCAGGCCGCGGAAGCGCAGGCCGCCTACAACCGCACCCGGATCCTGTATGACCAGGGCATCATGGCCAAGGCGGCGCTCGACACCGCCGAGGCGAGCTGGAAGACGGCCCGCGCCAACGTCCAGGCGGCGCAGGCCGGCGTCACCCAGTCCCGCGCGGCCCTGGCCAGCACCCAGACGGATATCGGCCGCACCCGGATCGTCTCCCCCATCGACGGCGTGGTGATCAGCCGCTCGATCGAGCCGGGCAACACCGTGGCGGCCAGCCTGTCGGCGCCGGTGCTGTTCCAGATCGCCCAGGACCTGTCCAAGCTCGAGGTCAAGATCACCGTCGACGAGGCAGACATCGGCCAGGTGCGGGAGGGGCAGACCGTCCGCTTCACCGTCGACGCCTTCCCGGACGACACCTACACCGGGACCGTCACCCAGGTGCGCAAGCAGCCGGAGACCTCGGCCAACGTCGTCGCCTACATCGTCATCGCCCAGGCCGACAATCCGGGCGGCAAGCTGATGCCGGGCATGACCGCCAACGCCGACATCGTGCTGGAGCGCCGGACCGGCGTGCTGAAGGTCCCGGCCGCCGCCCTGCGCTGGAGTCCGCCGGACGCCAGTCCGCAGGCGCAGCGCTCCACGGGCGGCCCGATGGGCGGGCCCATGGGCGCGGGCCCGCCGGCGGGCGGACGACGCCAGGGCGCCGAGGGCGGCGGCCAGGGCGGCGGGATGCGCGGCGGACGCATCATCGAACAGCTCGATCTGGATGCGGGCCAGAAGGAAAAGGCCGAGGCCATCCTCGCCGAAGCGGTGAGCAAGGCCCGGGCGCAGGCGTCGGGCGATCAGCGGGCCCAACGTCAGGCGATGCGCGCCGCGATGCAGGAAGCCCTGACCAAGATCGAGCCCCTCCTCAAGCCCGCCCAGAAGGAAAAGCTGGTCGCCCTGCGCGCGCGCATGGCTTCGGCCGGCGGCGGACGCCAGGGCGGCTTCACGAGCGGGGTGGTTTACGTCCTGCGTGACGGCAAGCCGGTCGCCGTACCGGTCCGGGTCGGCGCCAGCGATGGCTCGTTCACCCAGATCGTCGGCGACCTCAAGCCCGGCGACCAGGTGATCACCGGCGGCGGCCCCCGGCCCAAGATCGAGGCGCCCCGCGGCGGCCCGATGGGCGGCGGCCAGGTCCGGGTTCGGATGTAGGCATGATCGAGATCCGCGATCTGGAGAAGATCTACCAGATGGGCGAGGAGACGGTGGCCGCGCTGGCCGGCGTCTCCCTGACCATCGAACGGGGCGAGCACACGGCCATCATCGGCCCGTCGGGCTCGGGCAAGTCGTCGCTGATGAACATCCTCGGCGGCCTGGACCGGCCGACGCGCGGGACCTACCGGTTCGAGGGCGAGGATGTCGGCCAGATGGACGACGACTCGCTGGCCGACTTCCGCAGTCGTCGGATCGGGTTCGTGTTCCAGTCCTTCCAGCTGCTGCCGCGACTGTCGGCGTTGCAGAACGTCGAGCTGCCGATGGTCTACGCTGGCCTCCTGCCGGCGGAGCGCCGCGAGCGGGCGGCGGCGATGCTCGACCGGGTCGGCCTCGGCTCACGCATGGGACACCGGCCGACGCAGCTGTCGGGCGGCCAGCAACAGCGGGTGGCCATCGCCCGCGCCCTGGCCAACGCGCCGGACCTGTTGCTGGCCGACGAGCCGACCGGCGCCCTGGACAGCCAGACCGGCAAGGACGTGCTGGCCCTGTTCCACCAGCTCAACGCCGAGGGGCTGACCATCGTGATCGTCACCCACGACCATGACGTCGCCGCCCAGGCCGGGCGGCGCGTGACCTTCCGCGACGGCCTGATCGTCTCGGACGACAAGGGAGGTCCGGCATGATGCGCCGCATCGATCTGGTCGGCTTCGCGGCCGGCGCCATCGCCGCCCACCCGATGCGCAGCGCGCTGACCTCGCTGGGCGTGGTCATCGGCGTCGCCGCCGTGGTGATGATGACCTCCATCGGCCTTGGCGCGCAGCAGCGGGTGACCAGCGCCATCGGCGGCCTGGGCTCCAACCTGCTCATCGTCTCGCCCGGCGCCTCGCGCGGCCCCGGCGGCGGCTTCGTCAGCCAGGGGGCCGGCAGCGGCATGTCCCTGAACGACGACGACGCCGAGGCCATCGGCAAGCTCGACGGCGTGGCCGCCTCCGCGCCCGCCGTCCGCGGCGGCGCGCAACTCGCCTCGGAAGGCGCCAACTGGAGCACCCGCGTCGAGGGCGTGACGCCCGACTACCTGGTCGCCCGCGACCTGACGATCGCCAGCGGCCGGATGTTCGACGAGACCGAGGCGCGCCAGGGCCGCAAGGTCATCGTCATCGGGCAGACCATCGCCACCGAACTGTTCGGCGAGGGCGTCGATCCGATCGGCCGGCGCATCCGCGTCGGGGCCGTACCGTTCGAGGTCATCGGCGTCCTGGCCTCCCGGGGCCAGAGCGGCTTTGGCCAGGACCAGGACGACATCGTGCTGGGCCCGCTGCCCGCGGTGCGCTCGCGCATCGTCGGCCGACGGGTGCGGGGCGACAATGTCCAGACCATCTACGTCAAGGCCGAGACCGCCGACGACCTGGTCCGCGTCCAGGAGGACCTGTCCAACCTGCTGCGCGAGCGCCACCGCATCCGGCCGGGTCAGGACGACGACTTCAGCGTCCAGAACATGGCCTCGATCATGGAGGCCATGCAGGCCTCGGTGAAGACCTTCACCGGCCTGCTCGCCGCCGTCGCCGCCGTGTCGCTGGTGGTCGGCGGTGTCGGGATCATGAACATCATGCTGGTGGCCGTGACCGAGCGCACCCGCGAGATCGGCCTGCGCATGGCGCTGGGCGCGCGACGGACTGACGTGCTGCTGCAGTTCGCGCTGGAGGCCATGACCCTGTCGGTGATCGGCGGCGCCATCGGCCTTGTCCTGGGGGTCGGCGGCGGGGCGCTGATGGCGAAACTGGGCGACTGGCCGGTGGCCATCGCGGCCTGGTCGATCCCCGTGTCGCTGGGCTTCTCGTTGCTGGTCGGGCTGGTGTTCGGCGCCTATCCCAGCTGGCGCGCGGCGAGGCTGGACCCGATCGAGGCGCTGCGGCGGGAGTAGCGGCTAGCGGCGCGACCGCGCGCCGGCGACGGGAAAGCCACCCGGGTCATCGGTCCATGGGTTGAAAACCGACGCGCCGGTGAGCGCCACGTCGCGGACATTGCGCGTCGCCAGATGCAGATCGTGCTCGACGGCCGTCGCCGCCAGCATGGTGTCGATCACCGAGGGGGCCCTTCCAGTCGTCCTGAGGATGGTCCCCGAGAGCCTTCCCCAGCGCCGGACCACGCGATCTTCCACGCTCAGTACGCGCTCCGCGAATCGCTCCTCGAGCATCGCCAAGGCGAGCAGGTGACGCTGTCGCGCCGGATCGTCGTCGGCGAGGTTCTGAATACCCTTGTCGAACTCGGCGAAGGTCAGAACGCTGATGAATAGGCGGTGCTCGTCCTGTGCGGCCGCCCAGGCCTTGACGGTCGGCGCACCGTTCGCGGCCGTCAGCGAGGCCACGACATTGGTGTCGAGCAACCAGCCGATCACAGGTCGACATCCCGTCCTGTGTCAGGCTCTCGCGTGAGGTCGAGGTCGCCCAGACCGAGTGTCTCCAGAAATTCGATCAGCGAGGGACGGTCGGCGGAAGGCGCAATCCGCTCAAGCTCGGCGGCGTCGATGATGACGACGGCCGGTTCGCCACGCACGGTAACGCGCTGTGGTCCGATGGCCTGCGCGCGCCGGACGACTTCGCTGAAGCGCGCCTTCGCCTCCTCCAGCTTCCAGACATTCCCGTCGGCTTCCGAAAACCCCGTCGGCGGCTTCGTCGCTCTGACCACGGCCATCTCCTGACTAGCTGGTCAGATGATAGCACGCGGCGCGATGCTCGTCAGTAAGGCCGGTCCCCCGCCACCGTCACTCGCTCCATCCGCCGCACCGCCGGGAAGTAGTCGCTGGCGGCGTAGTGCTGGCTCGAGCGGTTGTCCCAGAAGGCGATGGCGTTCTTCGACCAGCGGAAGCGGCACTGGTATTCCGGGATCGCGGCCTGGGCGTAGAGGTGGGCGAGCAGGGCGTCGCTCTCGGCCTTGTCCATGCCGACGATGTGCTGGGTGAAGCCGGCGTTGACGTAGATCGCCTTGCGGCCGGTCTCGGGATGGGTGCGGATCACCGGGTGCTCGGCCTTCGGGTACTGGCGATCGAACGCGGCGATCTCCTCCTCCGACATGCCCTTCTTGCGCATGCCCCTCCGGAAGTTGACGAAATCGTGGATGGCCGTGCGTCCCTCGACCCTGGCCTTCACCTCGTCCGACAGGCCGTCGTAGGCGGCGTACATGTCGGCGAACAGGGTGTCGCCGCCGACCGGCGGGATCTCCAGCGCGCGCAGGATCGACCCCAGCGACGGCTCCAGCCGCCAGGTGACGTCGCTGTGCCAGGTGTTTTCCTTGCCCCGGCTGTTGGCGTCATGGGTGATGGCCAGCACCTCGGGATAGCCCGGCTTCTGCGGCGCGAACGGATGCACCTCCAGGTCGCCGAAGTTGCGGGCGAAGGCCAGATGCTGCTCGGTGGTGATGTCCTGATCGCGGAAGAACAGCACCTTCCAGTCCAGCAGCGCCTGGCGCATGGCCGCGACGGTGCGAGCGTCCAACGGCCGGGTCAGGTCGACGCCCTCGACCTCCGCGCCGATGGTCGGCGTCATCGGCAGAAGGGTCAGGCTCTCGATCTCGAGGCTGCGGACAAGCTGGTTCATGGCGTCCTCCGGGCGCGGCTCTGTGGCCGTCTGAGCGATAGTATGTTACCAGTTGGTCTCATTCGGCAAGCCGCCCCCGATAGGCTACAGGACGGACATGGACGACGCCGCGCCCCTTCCCGTCCCCACTCGCCGCAAGCCGCGGGTGGATCACGACGCCCGCCGCGCCGAGTACGTCTCGATCGCCGCGCGGGTGCTGCTGGACAAGGGCCTGCACACCGCCACCATGCGTGACATCGCCGAGGCGGCCGGCGCGGCCAAGGTGCTGTTCTACCGCCTGTTCCCCTCGCGCGAGGCGCTGGTCGAGGCGGTGTTTCGCCGGGTGGAGACCGCCATCGACGACGCCTTCGCCCAGCCCTGGGAAGGCTACGGCTCGATGGTCCGGCATGTGCTGGCCACGGCGCGGCAGGAGCCCGCGCCCTTTCTGCTGGTGCTGAAGAACTGCCGCTCGGGCCAGCTGGACTGGGAGCCGCGACTGCGCATCGCCCTGGCCAGGACCTCGATGCCCCTGTTCCGGCCCGGAGACGGCGCGGCCCCAGGCGCGGACGAGCGCGCGCTGCGGGCGTCCGGCGCCATGTTCGGCCTGTTCGTCGACAGCATGATCACCTGGCTCGAGGACCTGGACGGTCTGACCGATGAGGAACGCATCCGCTGGTGGGGCCGCATCGTGAAGGCCTGGCGCGAGGCGGCGCGGGAAGCCTTCCGGCTGGATTGACAGACGCGGCCCGGCGCGGTTCCTGACCACCAATCACAAGAGACCAGGAGGAACGCGCCGTGATCCCAGGCCTGATGCAGGACGTCCCGCTTCTGACGACCAACATCCTGACCCACGCCGAGGTCGCCCACGGCCGGGTGGAGATCGTCTCCCGCACCGTCGAGGGCCGCGTCCACCGCTACGACTACGCGGGCCTCGCCCGGCGCACCCGCCAGCTGGCGCGCGCGCTGCAGGGACTGGGCGTCAGGAGCGGCGACCGCGTCGCCAGCCTGGCCTGGAACACGCACCGGCACCTGGAGCTGTTCTACGGCGTCCCGGGCCTGGGCGCGGTGCTCAACACCGTCAACCCGCGGCTGTTCGACGACCAGATCGTCTATGTGCTGGAGCACGCCGAGAGCACGGTGCTGTTCTATGACCGCACCTTCGCCCCGCTGGTCGAGCGGCTGGCGGACCGGTTCACGACCGTGAAGACCTTCGTGCTGATGTCGGACGCATGGCAGCACGACGCCGGGACGGTCGGGGCCCTGAACTACGAGACCCTGATCGGCGCGGAGAGCGGCGAGGCCTTTGACTGGCCGAGCTTCGACGAGAACGCCGGCGCCTTCCTCTGCTACACCTCCGGCACCACGGGCGATCCCAAGGGCGTGCTCTACAGCCACCGCGCCGTGGTCATCCACGGCCTGGCCGCGGGCCTGGCCAGCGCCTTGGCCTGACCGCCTTCGACGTGGTCATGCCCTGCTCCTCGCTCTACCACGCCACCGCCTGGGGCCTGCCGTTCATCGCGCCGATCAACGGCTGCAAGATCGTGCTGCCGGCCGAGAAGATGGACCCCGCCAGCCTGCAGGAGCTGATCCTCGGCGAGGGCGTGACCTTCACCGGCGGCGTGCCGACCATCTGGACCATGTACCTCGACTGGCTGGACCAGACCGGCCAGGGCGTCGGCGACCTCAAGCGCGTCATCATCGGCGGTTCGGCCGTGCCCCGGGCCATGGCCGAGAGCTTCAAGCGCAAGCACGGCGTCCAGGTGCTGCAGATCTGGGGCATGACCGAGACCTGCCCGCTGGGCGTGGTCGCCACCCCGACGCCCTCGGTCACCGCCCTGGGCGAGGACCAGGTCGACGAGATCATCTGGACCCGCCAGGGCCGGCTGCAGTTCGGCATCGAGCTGAAGGTGGTCGATGACGACGGCAACGAATGCTCCCGCGATGGCGAGACCAGCGGCGCCCTGATGGTGCGCGGGCCCTGGACGGTGAAGCGCTACTTCCGCAAGGACGCGGACGCCATCGACGACGGCGGCTGGTTCGACACCGGCGACATCGCCACGCTCGACGAGCACGGCTTCATGCGCATCACCGACCGCGCCAAGGACGTCATCAAGACCGGCGGCGAGTGGATCAGCTCCATCGACCTGGAGAACATCGCCGTCGCCTGTCCGGGCGTGAAGATCGCCGCCGTCGTCGGCATCCCGCACCCCAAGTGGGAGGAACGCCCGCTGCTGGTCATCGAGACCCACGAGGGCCGGGAGGTGACCAAGGAGGAGGTGCTCGACTTCCTGCAGGGCAAGATCGTCAAGTGGTGGACGCCCGACGACGTGGTGTTCGCCAGCGTGCCCCTGACCGCGACGGGCAAGATCGACAAGAAGACGCTGCGCGCGGCGTGGAAGGATCACCTGTTGGGGTGAGGCCGTGCGTCCTTCGACACGCCCGCTGCGCTGGCTGCTCAGGATGACGTGGTCACAGGGCTACCCACATACGTCATGGTGAGCAGCGCCGAAGGCGCGTGTCGAACCACGCAACGCGCTCAATCCACGCTCATCGCCAGCACCCGGCTGATGTGGGCGAAGGGACGGCCGCTCTCTTCGGCCCAGGCGTCGAACGCCGCCTGCGTCGCTCGCCGCGCCTTCTTGGTGTCCGGCGCGCCGTCGATGACGCCCTCGAGGACCAGCGCCTTGACCATGTCCGGCGAGGCCACCCAGCTGTCCTTGCCCATGAAGCGCAGCATCATCATCCCCGCCCCGCCGCCCAGCCGGTCGCCCCGCGCCTTGATGAGGTCCAGCAGGCCGATGTAGTCGCTCATCGGCCAGTCGGCGAAGGCCTTGGCCGCGCTGCCGTGCTCGGCCGCCAGGTCCATGACGAAGGCGGCGTTGTTCTGCACCGCGCGAACCTTGGCCCCGTTGCGGATGATGCGGCTGTCCTTCAGGAGCGCGTCGAATTCCTCGTCCGACATGGCGCGGCAGCGGGCCGGCGAGAAGGTCCAGAAGGCCTCCTCCGTCCCCGGCCATTTCTTGTCGACCACCGACCAGCTGAAGCCGGCCTGGAACACGCATCTGCTCATCATCGACAGCCAGCGGTCGTCGGGGATGGCGGCGAGTTCGGCCGGCGTCTTCAGCGTCGGCAGCTGGGCCTCGACGGCCGCCGCGCTGCCCTTGCGGGCCGCGGCGCGGTCGAAGATCTCGTCGAAGGATCGCAACGCCATGGCGCCTCCTACAGCACCTGCGTCGCCGTGCCGGCCACCACGTACCAGGTCACCAGCGGCCCGCAGATCAGGGCGCCCGGCACGGCGCTGCCGGTGCGCCGCCAGGTGAAGGTGGCGATCACCGCCACGGCGGCCAGCAGGGGAACGAACTGGATGGCGACCACGGTGCTCAGCGGGTCGAACCCGGTCACCAGCTTTCCGGTGGCGAACAGCAGGCCGTAGATCACCGCCAGCATCACGAGGAAGCCGCCGGCCATCGTCGTGATCGCCCAGCCGTACTGGGCCCCTGCCCCGTCGCCCTGCACGGTGAGCCGCGACAGGCCCCGCAGCGCGACCAGGAAGAACAGCGTCAGCGGCAGCACATAGACCAGCGCCGTCATCGCCTGGTGCGGGCTGAACAGCTTCAGCGCCACGACCCAGAACCGGAAGTCGACCGTGAACAGCCGGTCCACGACCAGCAGCGACAGATAACCGACCCCGACCGTGGCGACCGCCGCCAGCGCCGCCGGCAGCCAGCGCGGCCTTGCCGCCTCGCCCTTGTGGCGGCTGAGCAGGCCGATCAGCAGCGCCAGCGCAAGGTTGACCAGCGCCCAGACCATCACCTGGTTGCTGATCGTCTGCTTGAAGAGCGCGTTGGGCGGCATCAGCAGGGTCACGGCGATGAAGGCCGGGAAGAAGGTGATCACCGGCACGAGCGCCGTGGCCGCCAGCATCGCCCACCAGCCGATCGTGCGCCGCGTCCGCGCGGGGTGGGCCGGCTGGTGCAGCGACGACAGCACCGGCAGGCGCAGCAGAATGTCGAAGGTCCCCAGCAGCAGGACCACGAAGCCGACCAGCGCCACGCCCGTCCCGACTTCTTTCCAGATCCAGATCTGGTCGCCGGCCGGCCTGGGCGTGCCGCCCTTCAGGGTGCGGGAGAACCAGTCGAGGCTATGGCCAATGGCCTGAGTGGAGATGTGGTCGCCCGGGTGGGTGACCGGCGGGTCGTAGAGCACCCGGGCCGTGCCGGCGCTCATGTCGCCGTAGAGGCGGCCCGGCTCAATGGGCTCCTTCGTCCCGAACAGGGCCTTGGCCTTGGGGCTGGTCCCGACATCGGCGGCGTTGTCGACGCCCCACATGAACTTGCCGAACTCGTCGTAGCGGCTGAACACCAGCGCCAGGTTGCGCGGCCAGGTCGGCGTACCCTCGGCCGCGAAGGGCGCGCCGGTCGAGGAGCCCTCCAGCACCACGGCCCTGTAGGCGTCGGGCATGGCGGCGGCGGCGGCCAGCACCGTCCAGCCGCCCATGCTGTGCCCCTCCAGCCCGATGTTGCCAGGATCGACCATCGGCTGGCGACGCAGGAAGGCGAGGCCGTCGGGGCCGCCGAAGCCGTTGGCGAAGGCCGCCCCGCCGCTGTAGCCGTGCCCGGTCTGGTCCAGCGACAGCACGACATAGCCGCGCCGCGCGAACTCGATGGCGAAGCCGCTCTGGGTCTCGCGGCTGTTGATGTAGCCGTGCACGGCCAGCACGCCCGGCGCCGGCGTCTGCGCCGTCGCATTGGGCGGCACATAGAGCAGGCCGCTCATGGTCACGCCGCTGTCACCCAGGAACCGGACGTCCCGGACCTGAATCCCGCCGCTGGTCTGGATCGCGCCGGCCAGCGCCGCGCCGCCCAGGATCAGCGCCCAGCCGGCCAGAAACAGCAGCCATCCCTTACGCATGGTCGTTCCCCCCGCCGCGCGGCGCATCGCCGTCACGGTCCCTGTCCGGCGAGCATCCGCCACAAGGGGCGGTTCGACAACCTCCCGCTAGCCGTTGAAGGCCAGCCGCCCCGGCAGCGGAAAGGCCGGCGTCGCGCGCTTGATGATCTCCTGGCCGGCCAGGGCGAAGACGCCCTGCCCCTGGCATGCGCCGCTGCCCACCCCGACGATCCGTCCTTCCCGCACCTGGATCTGGACGCCCTTCAGCTCCAGCGCCAGGGTGATGTCGAAGACGAGCTTCTGCAGGGACTTGCCGGAGAACATCACCTCCACGTGCGGCTGGTGTTTCGAGGTGATCCGGTGGTCCATGAACGGCACCACCACCGTCTTGCTGCGATCCTGCCGCGTCGCCTCCAACGCGTCCTGGACCGCCGCGGCCTTCTTCCAGGACGCGGCCAGCACGTCGCCGAGCGAGACCTGGAACACCTCGTCGATGGCCCCTGCCAGCGCCGTCGCCACGCCCGGACGCAGGGGCCCCGGCACAGACCGGGCGGCGACCTCCAGCGCGTCGTGCGCGGCCTTGAGGTCGCAGGCCTCGCCGATGGGCCGGCCTGCGTCTTCGCAGAAGAACAGCTTCAGGGTGGCGGGCGCGTCGGTCATCGGGCTACTCCGCCGCCTCAAGATAGGTCATGTCGCTCTCGAAGCCGCCGGGCGAGACATGCAGCGCCACGGCGGGAAGGGTCAGGTCGCCGAAGTCGGGCGCGTCCTGGTCTCCCGCATCGACGCCGGCCCGCGCATAGGGCGGCGGCGCGCCCCAACCGAGGAACCGGCGCGCCGACCAGGCGGCGGCGCCCGCCGCGACGGCCAGCAGCGCCAGCAGCCACGGCCAGGCGGCCTGTCGCGGCCGTTCCGCCTCCGCCGAGGGCGGCATGGCCGGGACGGGGGGCGGGACGGGAGCCGGCGCGGCCGCTACCGGCGGAGGCGGCGCAGGGCTGGGCGCGGCGGCGACGGCGGGCGCAGGCGTCGGCGTCACGGGCGACGGCGCAGGCGTGGGGCGCGGCGCCGCCCTGGGCGTCGGCTGATAGGGCTGGGGTCCGGCCGGAAGGCCCGCCGTGGGATCCTGCGTCGACGGGGCGGTCGGGACCGGATCAGCGACCGGCGGCGGGGCCGCGGCGGCGTCCGCCGCGGCGCGGGCCTCCGCCTCCTTGCGGGCGGCCTCCTCGGCCTTCTTCTTCGCGTCGGCCTCGCGCTTCTTCTTCACGGCCCAGCTCAGGAGCCCGGCCGCCAGCGCGCCTTCATCGATCTCGACGCCGCTCCCGTCGCTGCCGCTCCTGTCGCCGCCGGACGGACGCGACGGGGGCGCGGTCTGCGCCAGGCCGGCCGAAAGCGGCGCCAGGGCCAGCGCCAGGGCCATCGCTATCCGCAACGGGTTCGAACCTCGTGGCACGCGTTCCTGGCTCCACCTCGACGCGCCAACCATGCCCCAGATCGCGCCCGGACGGAAATGTCGTCGAACGAGGGTTTTTCATCCCGCCCACGCCCGGACGAATTCCGCGTCAGCGGCGCATTGCGAAGCGCCCGCCACTTGGATATGAGAGGCGTCCCGCGACGCGGGGGTCCAGGAGACGTGCCCGAGTGGCCGAAGGGACTCGTTTGCTAAATGAGCGTACCCCAAAAGGGTACCGTGGGTTCGAATCCCACCGTCTCCGCCACCCCCTCCCCGCCAAAGCCAGATGTGGCTCGCCGCGTGCGGGCCCTGTCCACGCCCGGAGAGCCGACGGTCTGAAGGCGGATAAGGGGTGGGCAAAAGCGTTGCCTCGCGTCCTTTCCAGCAGCGTCGCCCCTGCCCTCCACGGCAAGCACCGGACCGCGGCCGCGACCGACTCGCCTTCTGCCCGCTACGGCGTGAGCCCGTATCGCGCGAAGATCTCCGCCACGTCGGGCGAAATGGCGGTCGCCGTGGCGATGTCGTCGTCGCCCTCCTCGGTGCGTCCGATAAGCCGCTTGGTGACGCCGCGCATGAACAGCGAGGCGGCCATTTCCGGCGATCATTCCAACGCCGCGTCGTAGTCGGCGATGGCGCGGTCGAACTTGCCCATGCGGAACCAGACCAGGGCCCGGCTGTCGAGATAGCTGGCGGTCTCGGGCTTGAGGGAGAGCGCCTTCTCGCAGTCGGCCATCGCCTTGGCCAGATCGCGATTGGCCCGACCGAGGAGCCAGCACCGCACATTGTAGGCGCTCGCCAGCTCCTTGTCGCGGGCGATGCCGGCGTCGAGCGTGGCGATGGCCTGTTCGACCCGGCCCAGTTCAAACTGGGCGTCGGCCCGGTTGGCGTACTCGAAGAAGGTCGTTCCCGTGCGGACCGCCTCGATCTCCCGCTCCGGATCGCTCCGCTTGTAGCCGCGCGGGGCCTCCAGGTAGATCGCGCCGCTCAGGGCGCTCAGGCCGGCCTCCGCCGCCGGCGCGTCGGCGAACGCGATCTCGGTGGCCACAACCCGCTTGCTGGCCACGCCGGTGAAGACGCCGTCGGTCAGGGTCATGGTCCGCTGCAGCTCGTAGGCCGCCACCCTCTGGTTGATGTTCGCGCCTGTGAACCGGAACCCGGCGCCGCCCTTGGGAAGTTTGACCGACAACCGCGTGACCAGGTAGGCCGGCCCGTCCGTCGCGAACGGCGCGTCATCGTCGGGCCCTGGCTCCCGCTTGAAGTCCGGGCGCCAGCCGACGGCCATGGCCCCCAGCTGCAGCCGGCGCGGCCGGGCGCCGAGCGCCTCGCTCCATTGCATGGAGGCGGCGCCTTCCATGATCAGCCGCACATCGCCGGTGGCCTCGTCGACGCTCCAGTCGACCTTGACCGGGACTACCTCCTCGGACAGTTCCGTCCAGAACGACTTGAGGGTCTCCTCGCGTTCATCCTCGGAAACGGCCTTGAGGCCGATGGCCATGGCCGCGCTGAGGGATCCGCGCAGCGTCACATCCCCTTTGACCAGCGCGGGCGCGTCGAGACCCGCCGTGGCGTCCAGGTCGAAGGCGAGGTCCAGCATCGGCAGTTCGGGCGGCGGGGTCAGGATCGGCTCCAGCACGGCGCCGGCGCGCACGGGCAAGGCCCAGCGATACTCCGGCGGAAGCAGCCGCTCGATGGTCCGGTCCCCCTGGCCCGTCCCGTCCAGCCAATAGACCTTGCCGTCGATGCGGACGCGCACGATGGCATGGTTGAAGGCCTGGATGAGGGGCAACTGCTCATTCAGGCCGTCGCCGATGACGGTGCTCACGAACACGACGTCGGCGTCGATGCCGAGCTCCCGCAGCAGCGCCGCCAGAAGCACGCTCTTGCCCTTGCAATCGCCGAACCGGCGGGACCAGGTCGCGTCCGCCGAGGCCGGCGTGTAGCCGCCTAGGTCCATGCCCAGATAGAGGTAGCGGACCTGGTCCTGGACCAGTCGCAACGCCGCGTCGGCGCGGCGCTTCGGATCGCTTGTCGAGGCGGCGATCTTCGCCACTTCGGCCCGCAAGGGCGAGTCGGGAGCCAGCTTGAGGGCTTCGTCGTACATCGGCGCCATCACCGCGGCGATGTCCCCCCAGTCCCTGAACTCGGTCGCGGACAGGCGGCCGGCGCTGCTGAACCGCGCCGGCGCCCCGGCCGGCGGGGCCGCAGGCAGGTCGATGTCCCGAAGATCGAGCAACAGTTCGGTCTCGGTCGGCCCACGCGTGACCTTCGCCGACGACAGCAGGCCGGTCGCGGACCACCGGACGGGACGATCGTTGGGCCAGACCTTGCGGAGGTACAGCCGGCTGAATTTGCCGCGGTTGAGGGTGATCATCGACTCGCCGCGCCCCTGCATCACGGGGTCCTTGTGACGGATGGTGTAGGCGACCTCGATGAAGTCGCCGACCTGCACGCCCTCGACCTGGAGCGTGGCGGTCAGCCGTCCGTCGAGCATGGAGACCTCCAGGCCTTGCTCGCGACGCAGGATGGTGAACTTGTCGCCCCGCGCCAGGACGTCGATCACCGAGCCGCCACGGCGCAGAAGCACCTGATGGATGATCACGTCGTCCGTCGCCGGGTTCCAGCTGATCTTGAGGTTGGCGAGCGGCAGCGCCTGCGGCGTGCGCAGTTCGATCACTGTGTGGATGAACGACTCCGTGCCGCCCTCGCTGATCCGGATCTGATAGTCCTGAAGCGCGAGCCTGCCGGCATCATTGGTCTTGACGGGTTCGGATTCCGCGAAGGTCTGCGCGCGGATCCAGGCCGCCGGCGGGCCGTAGTCCGGCGACTCGCTCGCCGCCGCAGGCGCCGCCCACATCAGGGCGAGCCCGACCAAAACCCATTTCATCATACTGGATACCCCCGGGCGATGAGGCTAACGTCACCGTCTAGAGTTGCAACCCTCGTTCCCCCCGGATCGGCGTCGCGCCTCGAGGCCGGCGCGCCGCCGGCGGCGATACGGTCCGGCTAGGTCGACGCCTGGCCGTCCGCACGGCGCACGTCGATCTTCACGGGCCGGGGATCGTAGTCCGCGACGCGGCGGACATAGGCGACGCCTTCCGACGAAGCGCCCTCCCCGCGGCGCTCGAAGCCCATCCTGTCGTAGAAGTCGACCACCAGCCCGTTGCGGGCCGTCTCGATGAAAAGGCCGTGGACGGCTTGCGCCCCGCGTTCGGCCGCGACCTCGAACAGGCTGTTCATGATCGCCTCCTCCACGCCCCGCGAAAGCACGCGGCAGGACTGGATCCAGGTGTCGATGACCCAGTCGGCGCCTTCGGCGCGCACGATGATGATCCCGACCACGCCGTGCTGGCCGAAGCTGTCCCTCAGGCTGACCTGCCAGCACAGCAGCGCCGGATCGGCGGTCATGTCACGGACCGCCTCCTCGTTGTAGCGACGGGTGGTGAGGTTGAACTGGTTGGATTTGTTGATCAGCTGGGCGATCCGCGAGCGGCCCACCTCGTCGAACGGGGCGATGTCCATGACCATGCCCAGCGAAGCCAGATACTCCTCGTAGTTGCCGACGCGGGAGCGGATCTCGGCCCGTTTGGCCTCCGCGCCATAGGCGTCGGCCCGCATCAGGTCCTCGGCGTTCAGCCGCATGTGCTCGAACAGGCCGGAGCGGGCGATGTCGCGGACGTACCAGGCCGGGTCGGCGCTCATCTCCGGCGTCTGGACCAGCGGCAGCTCCTGGCGGACACGCGCCCGCTCGGCCGGGTTGTCATCGATGAAGACCAGCGACTCCAGGCCCAGGTTCAGGGTCTCGGCGATGAGCCGCAGATTGGTCGCCTTGTCCTCCCAGTTGGCCTGGAAGACCGCGACATGCGCCTCGCGCAGCAGCATCTCCGGGTGGCTCCGGAAGGGCTCGCGCGCGATCGCGTCGGTGTTCTTGGAGCAGACGGCCAGCACCACGCCGCGCTCGCGCAGGCCGAGCAGGTAGCGCTGGAAGGCGACGAACGCCTCGCCCGACGGGGAATTCTGGCCCAGCTTGATGCCGTCCAGGCCGTCATCGCCGATCACCCCGCCCCAGAGGGTGTTGTCGAGGTCCAGGACGGCGACCCGGCCCGCCTTGCCGGCGTGGGCGGCCAGCAGGGCGCAGAGGCTGTCGGCGACCAGGGGCGACAGCTCGATCGCGAACGGCGCCTTCGCCTGAAGATAGCGGACCGGATCGAACCATCGGGCATGGCCGACATCGGCGGCCAGCGAGGCCAGGTCCCAGACAATCCAGTCGCCGGCGGCCCCGCCCGCGGCGATGAAGCGGTTCAGTTCAGCGAAGAAGTTCTGGTCCGAGCCGGCCATCCCCCGGTCGATCGAGGCCACCCTGTCGACGACTTCCGGCGCGGTGGAGATGATCACCGGACACCGGACCTTGTCCCGCACGGCGTCGGCCGTCGCCTGGATCAGCGCCCGGGCGCTCTCGAGGCGGTGTTCGGCGGCGGCCGCGTCGGTCACGCCGCCGCCGCCGGCGAACATGCCGGGATCGACCGCCACGACGACCACGTCCGGGCGCCCGCCCTCGAAGGGATTGAAGTCACTGAGCGCGAAGCGGCTGACCTGGTCGTAGGGCGCCTCGACCGCCTCGACGAGCAGACCGCGCGCCGGTCCGGCGGCGGCCAGAGGCTTGACCAGGAAGCTGAGGGTGCGGGCCGAGATCAGCCCCACCCGCAGGCGCCGATAGTGGTCCGGCGTCACCCCGGTCGCCAGGAAACGCCGGACGACGGCCTCAAGCCGGAGCTGCTGGCGGCCGTCCAGGCGGCAGGCGGCCAGCCGGCGAAGCTCGGTTCCGGCCGCGCCCGCGTCGCCGCCGGCGGCCAGACCCGGCAGGCCTGCGTCGAGCGCCGCCAGGCGGTCGGCCCAGTCGTCCGGCGCCGGCATGCGCCAGTGGAGATCGATGGTCATGATCCTTCGCCGAGATCGGATTGCGGCACGATGCTCTGGGTCTGGCCCGTCGCGATCGTCTTCTTGCCCGCCGTGATCCTGTAGCGCGCTTCCACCACCCCGGAGCCGGGCGAGATGTTCACGACCTCCAGGTCGATGCGCGCCGGCTCGCCGACGTACAGGGGGCGGCGGTAGTCGATCTGCCAGCGCATCGAGGCGCCGTTCGGCCCGGGGATCTTCATCCCCAGGACATGGGACAGATGCGCCAGCATGATGCCGCCGTAGACGATGACGCCCTCGTAGCCCCGGCTGCGCGCGTAGGCGTCGTCGGTATGGATCCGGCTGACATCGCCGGAGAGGGACTGGAAGGCCGTCATGGCCGCCTCATCGACGGTGAAGTCGTGGCTGACCGTATCGCCCACGGTGATCGTCATGGGATCTACTGCGGTCCCTGCTTCCGCTCCACGGTGTCGACCATGTCGCCCAGGGTCTGGAAGTCCTGGATCTCGGTCGTCGTGAAGCGCACGCCGGTCGCCTGTTCGACCATCACGATCAGCTGCACATGCGCCAGGCTGTCCCACTGGGGGATGTCGGCGGCGGAGGTCTCGCGGGTGACGGGGCCTTCGTATTCGTCGAACAGGTCGCGGATCTGTTCGGTGATCTTGTCGAGGGTGGTCTGGGACATGAAAGCTGACTTTCCGTTCTACTTGCGGGCGATGACCGCCGTCGAGATCGTGAGATTGAGGCGACGCGCCCGGTCGAGCGTCGCCCCGGTGCAGGGTGCGAAGAGGGAGTCCTCGATCTCCAGGCCCGCGGCGCGGACCAGCTCCTCGACCTCCTCGGGCGTGCGGAAGAGATAGATGTGCTCGGGCGCGGGCGAGTTGACCGGAGCGTTGACGAAGATGCGTCCGCCGGGCGCGAGCAGGCGGGCCAAGGCGCGCAGGGCCTGGGCCGGGTCCTCGAGATGCTCCAGCACCTCCGAGAAGGTGATCGACTGGAAGGACGCCTCGGGAAGGTCCTGCGCCGTCGCGTCGGAGGCATCGAAGATGTTGACCGCCTTCAGCGTGACCTTGTCGGCAGGAACCCCCATGCCGTCGAGCGCCTCGCGCGTACTGGTCAGGCTGGAGGCGCTGACGTCCCAGCCCTCCGCCCGCGCGCAACGACCGCTGGACGCGGCGAGGGCCAGCAGCAGGCCGTGGCCCGGCCCGACCTCGAGGTGGGTGAAGCCATCGGGCGCCTTGTCCAGGAAGGTGTCGCGGAAGTAGCGCATGACCTCGGTGTGGTTGCGCCACCACAGCTGGGACACCAGCAGGCCGTTCATGCCCCGGGTCATGTGTTCGTGGTTGTCGTAGACCTCCGCGACGGCCTCCGCGAACGTGCTGAGCCGGTAGCGTCCGTTACGCCGGAAGAACATCTCCTCCTCGAGCAGGATGCCGCTGAACCAACGGTAGTCGCTGCAGACGGTGGCGAGATCGCCGTGGCAGACGCGCTCGATCATCACGGCCAGCGTGTTGGCGAAGTCCAGAGCGTCGGGCGTCTCGTCCCTGAAGCGCTTTTCAAGGTAGCCGGCGTGCTCGGGAAACGCCCGCAGCTGCTCGCCGACCACCCGGGCAAGATCAGGATAGGGGGCGAGGTTCACGCGACGTCTCCGGGTCAGAGTAGCTGGTGGCGTAGCGGTAGCCTTGCACCGCCCGCCAGAGCGCCTCGTTTCGATCATCAACATTTTCGGGTGTGAGCCGATAACGCGGATCGCCGATCCCCGCCAGAGCGGACCGCAGGGCTTCCGGCGAATAGAGGTGCGCCGCGTCGCGGTAGTTTCCGAGATCGGTGATCATCGCGGTGTCGCTGTCCAGCGCCCAGATGCTGACCCGCGGCATGTCGGCGGCCGCCAGCGCCAGGCAGCGGCGGAACGCCAGAAGACTGAAGAAGTCATAGCCCCTGGACGGCAGCGTATCGCCATAGAAGACCACCGAGTAGGGCGGCAGGACCAGGTCGACGGTCTTGCCGCGCGCGATCATGGTCCGCAGCGCGGGCGCCAACTGCCGGGTGAGCGTCTCATACGCGTCGCAGGATCGCTGGGCTCCAGGCCGCATGGCGTCCACCGACGCCCGGTATCGCGACATCGTCGACCGCATCGCCTCGGGCGCCTGGTAGGCCTGGAACTCCCGCCGCCAGGCGCCGGCCAGAGAGTCCACATACCGCTCGGCGCCGCTGATCGGCGGCCGGCCCGAGAGCACGTCGATCGAAGCCCCGATGGCTTCGTGATTGATCATTCGGAGGTCGTTGGCGGGGTTCGCGTCGAACAGATACTCCGGCCAGCCGGGGATCGTTTCCTCGGGCTCCCAGATGTAGGTCCAGTCAATCCAGATCACGACACGCCCGGCGCCGGAGTACCGGGCAACAGCCTTGGTGACGACGTCGCGGTCCCCGGGCCGCGCGCCGAAGTAGCTGAAGTTCACCGGGTTCTCGACGCCCGGGAACGCGGCCCGGATCCGTTCCGGATCGTAGGGCGCGGCCGTCGAGGACCCGATCATGACCAGATCAGCCGACGGGTCCTTCGCCACCGCCATGGTCAGCACCCGGGTCTCCGGCGTGACAAGGTGGCTGGGCGGCGTGACTTTCACGCCCCACGGCCTGACGTCATAGGGATCAACCGCCACGACGAAGGCCGCGACAGCCCAGTAGGCGATCAGGAACAGGCCGCACACGAGGACGAACGGCGAGATCCGGGCGCGCGGCGCCGCGCCGCCTTCCTCCGCCTCCCCCAGCTGATCGCTCATCCTAGAACCCCTGGTAGAGGAAGGGTGGCTGTCTGGCCACGAAGTACAACGACGAGATGACGAGCGTCAGCCAGACGACCGACCAGACCCAGTCCGGTCGCCATGACAGCGCCTCGAACCCGCGCCGCCAAAGGCCGGTCGACGTCGATTCCAGCGGATGTTCATAGGTCATCAGGCCGGGACGCCATTTGCGCAGCAGCTGAACACTGTTGGGCAGGAAATAGATGATCATGAAGGGTGGCAGCAGCGTCAGGATCCCGCGCAGGGCGGATCCGCCGCGCGGCACGTCCAGGGTGGCGGGCGTCATCTGGGTCAGCAGATGGCCGTAGGCCGTCAGGTTCTCCGACCTGAACAGCGCGAAGGTCAGCACCATCGGAATGAGAAAGATCGCCCGGCCGAGCAGCGTGCGGAGCATCTCGGGCGATCGCTTCCGCCACGCCTTCCACCACTTGGCCCCGCGCACCTCCGTCTCGGCGATGTACCAGGCGCCGTGCAGCACGCCGAACACGATGAAGGTGGCCAGGGCGCCGTGCCACAGGCCGATCACCTCGAAGTTGATGATCAGCGGAATCCACAGGCTGATCACCCGCAGCTTGCCGCGCGACAGTCGCCGCGTGGCGCCGAACCGCGTCGCCGCCAGCGAGATCGGCGTGTATAGGAAGCGCGAGATCACCCGGGTCAGGGTCATGTGCCAGCGCTTGTAGTAGTCGATGATCCCCACCGCCTTCAGGGGCGAGAAGAAGTTGATCGGGAAGCGGATTCCGAACACCCGCGCGATCCCCAGCGCCATGTCCGAATAGCCGGAAAAGTCGAAGTAGAGCTGCAGGTAGTAGGCCAGGACGCCGATCCAGGCGCTGACGGCGTTGATCGGCGAGCCGTCGCCGGCCAGCTCGAACACCGGGTCGGCGATCACCGCCAGGTTGTCGGCGATGACCAGCTTCTTGAACATGCCGATGGCCATGTACATCAGGCCGATGGCGAGGTCGGTCTGGGAGAACTTTCCGAACCCCGACTTCGCGCGGGTCTGCGGCTCGAACTCGTTGAGGTAGGTGATCGGCCCGATGACGAGCTGCGGGAAGAAGGTCACGAAAGCGCCGAAGCGCAGGAAGGCCTTCACCCGCCCGACGAGGCTGCGGATATCGCCCAGGTAGGCGATGACGCTGGCGTCACGGCGATAGGCGTCGAGCAGGAAAACCGCCTGGTGGAAGGTGTAGAACGAGATGCCCACCGGGATGGCGACGTCCGCGAACGTAACGCCCGCGCCCCCCAGGAAGATCTGCACGAACTGGTACTTGAACCAGATGAGCACGCCGAAGTTGGCGATCTGGGCGCCGATCAGCACACGGCGGCGGACGACGGCCCGCTCATCACCGGCCGCGGCGATAAAGCTGCCGGCCAAGAAATTCACGGTGAGCATCGACAGCAGGAGAACGACATTTCCCCACCCCCACGGGGCGTAGAAGGCGATCGAGCTGAGAAAGATGACCGCGAGACCCGCCGTCGTTCCGAAGCGACGGGAGATGAGAAAGAAGGCGGCGACCGCCAGCGGCATGAACACGAACAGGAAGAACGGATCGGTGAATACCATTGAATCCTGAACCGCGCGCCGGATGGGGAGGTCCCCGTCTCCTGTTCGAAAATCAGCGTGGATGCAAGCGCTTGCGCAGCCGGGTTGTCAGGCTCGGCCGGGCCTGCCCGGACGGCGCCAGCATGCCATCACGGCCTGCCCCGGCCGCGCGAAAATCGCCCGAGGCCGCGACGACATTGTCACAAAGTTGAGGTAACCCGCCCGCAGTTGCTGGAGTCTGATCCCCATGTCCCTGTCCCGTCGCGGATTCGTCGGCGCCTCGGCCGCCGCCCTCGCCTTCTCGGGGCTCGCCCGCGCCCAGACCGCGCCGGCGGAGAGTTACCGCAACGAGGTCGAGGGGTACGGTCCGCTCAAGGCGGACCCGTTCGGCGTGTTCGACCTGCCGGAGGGCTTCTCCTACCGCATCGTGTCCCAGGCCGGCGACGAGATGAGCGACGGCCTGCTCACCCCCTACAAGTTCGACGGCATGGGATGCTTCGGGCTCGGCAAGGACAAGGTGGTTCTGGTCCGAAACCACGAGCTCAAGTCCGGCGACGTCAACCACGGCCCGACCGGCGTGAGAGGGCGGCGCGCTGACAAGCTGGACACGAGCAAGGCCTTCGACCTGGACGCCGCGGGACGCGCCCTGCCCGGCGGTACGACGACCCTGGTCTACAACCTGCGCACCCGCCGGCTGGAGCGCGAGCACCTCAGCCTGATCGGCACGGCGGTCAACTGCGCCGGCGGCGCCACGCCCTGGGGCTCATGGCTGAGCTGTGAGGAGAACACCGCCCGCGCCGGCAAGGGCGGCAGCAAGGACCACGGCTGGGCCTTCGAAGTTCCGGCCTCGGCGAAGGGCCTGGTCGACCCCGTGCCGCTCAAGGCCATGGGCCGCTTCAAGCGCGAGGCCGCCTGCGTCGACCCGGGTACGGGCATCGTCTACATGACCGAGGATACGCCCGACAGCCTGCTGTACCGCTTCATCCCGGACGTTCCCGGCGAGCTGGCCAGAGGCGGACGGCTTCAGGCCCTGGGCTTCGCCGATGCGCCGGAAGGCTGCGACACCCGCAACTGGAAGGGCGAGATCGGCATGATCCAGGGCGCTTGGCGCGACGCCCGCTGGATCGATCTCGATGACCCCGAAAGCCCGGAGGATGACCTGCGCCTGCGCGGCGCCAAGGCCGGCGCGGCTGTCTTCGCCCGCGGCGAGGGCATCTTCTGGGGCAAGGGCGAGCTCTACTTCACCTGCACGTCCGGCGGCGCCAAGGGCCTGGGCCAGATCATGCGCTACATTCCCGGCCCCCGCGAGGGCCAGGCGGACGAGGCGGCGGCGCCCGGCAAGGCGCAGCTGTTCCTGGAATCCACGGACGCGACCGTGCTCGACTACGCCGACAACATCGCCATCGCCCCCTGGGGCCACATCATCGCCTGCGAGGACCGCTACTCCGACACCAAGCGCAACCACCTCAAGGGCGTCACGCCGGAGGGCAAGGTCTATACGATCGGCCGCAACATGTTCCGCGAGAATGCCGAGCTGGCCGGCGTCTGCTTCTCGCCCGACGGCTCGACCCTGTTCGTCAACATCTACTGGCCGGGGGTAACCCTGGCGGTGACCGGGCCCTGGGCGTCCCTCAAGACCTGACCAACGGGCCGTTCGGCAGACGACAGTGAGGCGGGGCGTCAGGCGGAGGCGGTGTCGCCTGCGGGTTCCGCCAGGGCGGCCAGAAACTCGGCCAGCGGCGCGAGCATGGCGGGATTGAGGGAGTAGGCCGTCCTCGGGCGGTCCACCTCGCCCAGGACAATGCCGGCCGCGCGGAGGATCCTCAGATGCTCGGCGGTGGTCGACTGGGCCAGCCCGATCCGGTCGACGATGTCGCTGCCGGCGCAACCGGCGTTGGCCTGCAACAGGCGAACAATGCCGATGCGGGCCGGGTGACCGAGCGCCTTGGCCAGCAGCGCGAGCCGCTGGGGATCCTCCACCGGCTTCGAGGATCGCGTCGATCGCCCGGGAGCGCCCTGCTTCATCGCCTGCGCCGCCCCTGCGGGCCTAGCCGAACCGTCCGGTCACGTAGTCCTGGGTCTGCGTGACGGTCGGGTTGGTGAACAGCTGCTCGGTCTCGCCGAACTCGACGAGATTGCCCATGTGCATGAAGGCCGTGAACTTCGAGATTCGCGCGGCCTGGGCCAGATTGTGGGTGACGATGAGGATCGTCACGTCCTTCACCAGGCTGTCCATCAGCTCCTCGATCTTGGCCGTGGCGATCGGGTCCAGCGCCGAGGTCGGCTCGTCGAGCAGAAGCAGCTTGGGCTTGGGGGCCAGGGCGCGGGCGATGCAGAGCCGCTGCTGCTGGCCGCCGGAGAGCTCGAAGGCAGGCTTGTTGAGGCGATCCTTCACCTCGTTCCAGATCGCGGCCTGGCGCAGCGCCTCTTCAACGCGGCCCTCGACCTCGGACTTGTTGCGGATGCCCCGGACGTAGAGACCGGCGGCCACGTTCTCGTAGATCGACTTGGGAAACGGGTTGGGCTTCTGGAAGACCATGCCGACCAGCAGGCGGACAAGGATCGGGTCGATGCCCTTGGCGACCAGGTTGACGTTCTCCGGCGCCAGGTTGATCTCGCCCTCGTAGCGCACGCCCGGGTACAGGTCATGGATCCGGTTGAAGCAGCGCAGCAGCGTGCTCTTGCCGCAGCCTGACGGGCCGATGATCGCGGTCACCTTGCGATCATGGATCGGCATGGAAACGCCGTTCAGCGCCTGGAACTTGCCGTACCAGAACTTGAGATCGCGGACGTCGGCGCGGATCGCGGCCGGGGTCTCGGAAGCAGAGGCCTGGGTCATGGTCGGGTCGCCGGATGTGTCGCGGATGAGGGTGGAGATGTGCGTCGGCTCGCTCATGATCTGAGCCCCTTGCGCAGATGATAGCGGAGGTAGATCGCGAAGCCGTTCATGATCAGCGTCATGCCCAGAAGCAGCACGCCGGTGGCCGCGGCGTTGACGTGGAACCCGGCCTGGGGCCGCGAGGTCCAGTTGAACATCTGGATCGGCATGACCGTGAACGGCGAGTTCAGCCAGTCGAAGTTCAGAAACGGCGGGGACGCCTGGATCGGGCTGGGCGGCAGGAATGCGATGAAGGTCAGGGCGCCGATGGTGATGATCGGGGCCGTCTCGCCGATGGCGCGCGACAGGCCGACGATGGCGCCGGTCAGGATGCCGGGACGCGCAGACGGCAGCACGTAGCTCCACACCACCTGCCAGCGATTGCAGCCGAGGCCGTAGGCGCTTTCGCGAAGGCCGGACGGCACGGCGCGCACCGCTTCACGGGTGGCGACCACGACGATCGGCAGGATCAGCAGCGCCAGCACCATGCCGCCCACCAGCACCGTCTGGCCCATGCCCAGGCCGTAGACGAAGAAGCCGAGCGCCAGCAGGCCGTAGATGATCGAGGGCACGCCGGCGAGGTTGCTGACGTTGATCTCGATGAGGTCGCTCAGCCAGTTCTTGGCCGCGTACTCTTCCAGGTACAGCCCTGCCCCGATGCCCAGCGGAATGGCCAGCAGCGCGGTGACGAACATCACCAGCGAGGTGCCGACCCAAGCCGAGAGGATGCCGGCCTCGGAGGGCCGCCGCGACGGGAAGTCCGTCAGGAACTGCATGTCGATGCGGCCGAGGCCGTCGATCAGCAGGTCGGCGACCAGGGTCGCCAGCATCGCCATGGCGAAGAACAGCACCACGACGCCCAGGACCGCGAAGGTCAGGTCCTGGACCCTGGCGGTGGCGACGATGCGCCGTTCACTGAAACCGCTCGCCATCAGTAGGCCTCCCGGAACTTGCGGCGCAGAACAAAGCCGAGAACGTTGAAGGCCAGGGTGATCAGGAACAGCACCAGGCCGGTGGCGAAGATGGTCGAATAGGCCAGCGTGCCGTGCGGCAGGTCGCCCAGGCTCATCTGGACGATGTAGGCGGTGATCGTCGCGGCGCCTTCGCGCGGATCGCCGGTCAGGTTCGGATTCTGGCCGGCGGCGATGGCCACCACCATGGTCTCCCCCACCGCGCGGGCGAAGGCGAGCAGATAGGCGGCCGTGACGCCGGAGAAGGCCCCCGGGATCACCACCGAGAACGCCGTGCGCCAACGGCTCATGCCGAGCGCGAAGGCCCCCTCGCGAAGCGTCATCGGCACAGCCCGCATGGCGTCCTCGCTGATCGAGACGACATACGGCAGGATCATGATGCCCATCACGAAGCCGGGGATGAGCAGGTTGAAGCCCGACAGGCCGGGAATGAACTGCTTGGCCAGCGGCGTCAGGAACAACAGCGCGAAATAGCCGAAGACGACGGTCGGCACCGCGGCCAGCATCTCGAGGATCGGCTTCAGTACTTCCCGCACGCGGGGTCGGGCGAACTCGCTCAGATAGACCGACAGCACCAGGCCCAGGGGCGTGGCCACCGCCATGGCGATGCCCGCCGCCCACAGGGTGGCGGTCAGCAGCGGCAGGATGCCGTACCGGGCGTTGGTGAAGGCCGGCGTCCACTCGGTGTCCGTCAGGAAGGCGACCAGCGGGATCTGCTGGAAGAACATCCAGGACTCGGAGATCAGCACCCACAGGATCGCGCCGGTGATGACCACC
>CAYTZY010000027.1:6923-33178 GCA_964442795.1 uncultured Caulobacter sp. | reverse complement strand
CAACGGCCTCACACCATGGCAGCGTGTGAACAACCTTCTTGGAAACGACATCTAGTCATTGCGTGCTTCGACACGCGACCTGCGGTCGCTGCTCAACATGACGTGGGCGGATAGCCTTCTGACGACGTCATCCTGAGCAGCCGCGCAGCGGCGTGTCGAAGGACGCACGGCCGCACCGCTTCGAAGTCGATGGGGACACGCACTGAAGTGCATGTCCCCGTCTAAACCCTCCCGCAACGGTTGCGGCCTAATCTCCCGCCGACCAGAAGGGTCGGGGAACTGGCTGCCGTGCAGATTGATGTCGTAAGGCCCTGGGAGCTTACCGCCCATGCCGTGGAGCGGTGGGCGGCGCTGCAGGCGGCCGATCCGGGGCTGGAGACGCCCTTCCTGTCGCCGTACTGGGCCAGGGCCGTGGCGCGGGCCCAGGGGCCTTCCACCGGCGACCGGGGCGTGCGGGTCGCGGTGCTCGGCGGCATGGCCGACGCCAAGGGCTTCCTGGCCGCCCGCGTCGGCCCGTTCGCGGCCATGCCGGCCGGGGCGCCGATGTGCGATTACCAGGGCCTCGTCGCCGAGCCGGGCCTCACCGTCGACCCGCGCGAGATCGTCCAGGCGCTGGGCGTCGGCCGCCTCGACTTCAGCCACATGCTCGAGGGCCAGGCTCCGTTCGCGCCGCACATCAAGGGCGCCCAGACCTCGCGGATCATCGACGTCTCCGGCGGCTACGCGGCCTATGAGGCCGAGCGCCGCGCCGCCGGGGTCTCGGCCCTCAAGGACATCGACAAGAAGCGGCGCAAGGTCGAGCGCGAGATCGGGCCGGTGCGGTTCACCGCCTTCTCCCGGTCGAAGGGCGACTTCGACCAGCTCATCGCCTGGAAGCAGCGGGCCTGGCGCGAGACCGGCCAGACCGACCTGTTCGAGGCCGGCTGGCCCCTGCGGCTGGTGCGCCAGCTGTTCGCCAGCCGTGACCCGGACTTCGGCGGGGTGCTGTTCACCCTGCACATCGGCGACAGGCTCGCCGCCGCCCAGCTCGACATCCGGGGCGGAACGACCGTGCACAGCTGGATCATCGGCCACGACAGCGCCTTCGACCGCTACTCGCCCGGCATGATGCTGTTCCAGGACATGCTGCGCTGGATGGACGACGCGCCTTACAGCCGCCTCGACCTGGGGGCCGGCGACTACCGCTTCAAGCGTGAGCTGGCCAACCGCGCCGTCGAGGTCAGCCACGGCTTCGTCGGCGGGCTGTCGGCGGCGGCGATGCTGCGCGAGGCGGCCTACGGCCTGCGCCGGGTGGCCGAGACCCTGCCGCTGGGACCCGTTTCCGAGCTGCCCGGCAAGGCCATGCGCAGGTTCGACCTGCTAAGGGGTTTGCGCTGAGGCCTCGCGCCCCTTAAGCGTCTGCGGCGATGACCCTGACCCTCGACGACATCAAGGCGGCCGCCGGCCGGCTGGCCGGCCATATCGAGCGCACGCCGCTGCGCCATTCCCGCACCCTGTCGGAGATCACCGGCGCGGAGGTGTGGGTCAAGTTCGAGAACCTGCAGTTCACGGCCGCCTACAAGGAGCGCGGCGCGCTCAACAAGCTGCTGCTGCTGACCGACGAGCAGCGGAAGCTGGGCGTCATCGCCGCCAGCGCCGGCAACCACGCCCAGGGCCTGGCCTACCACGGCGCCCGGCTGGGCGTACCGGTGACCATCGTCATGCCGCGCGGCACCCCGTTCGTGAAGGTGCAGCACACCAAGGGCCACGGCGCCGAGGTGGTGATCGAGGGCGACACCTATGACGACGCCAACGCCTTCGCCCAGAAGCTGCGCGACGAGCGCGGCCTGACCTTCGTCCACCCGTTCGACGACCTCGACGTCATCGCCGGGCAGGGCACCATCGCGCTCGAGATGCTCGAGGACCAGCCGGACCTGGAGATCCTGCCGGTGCCGATCGGCGGCGGCGGCCTGATCAGCGGCGTGGCCACGGCGGCCAAGGCGATCAGGCCCGACATCCGCATCATCGGCTGCGAGCCGGCCATGTACCCCTCCTTCACCGCCAAGATGCGCGGCATGAACGCCGAGACCGGCGGCCAGACCATCGCCGAGGGCATCGCGGTCAAGGTCGTGGGGACCAACACCTACGCCATCGCAAGGCCGCTGATCGACGACGTGCTGCTGCTGGAGGAGCCCTATATCGAGCGGGCGGTGGCCCTCTACTGCAATGTCGAGAAGACCATCGCCGAGGGGGCCGGCGCCGCCTCGCTGGCCGCGCTGCTGGCCTATCCGGAGCGGTTCCGCGGCAAGAAATGCGGCCTGATCCTGTGCGGCGGCAACATCGACACCCGCCTGCTGGCCAGCGTCCTGACCCGCGAACTGGTCCGCGCCCAGCGGCTGGTCTCGCTGCGGATCATCGGCGACGACCGCCCGGGCCTGCTGGCCACCGTCAGCCGGGTGATCGGCGAAATGGGCGGCAACATCATCGAGGTGGCCCACAACCGCCTCGCCCTGGACGTGCCGGCCAAGGGCGCGGAGTTCGACATCATGATCGAGACCCGCGACGCCCAGCACACCCAGGAGATCATGGACGAGCTGCGCGCGTGCGGGTATCCGCCGCGGGCGGTCTGAAACACCACAGGAATCCGACCATCCCGGCGAAGGCCGGGACCCATGCCTTCACCCTGCCCTTGTCGGGGTTCCGGTGGACCCCGGCCTTCGCCGGGGATACGGAACGAGAAGGCCTTCAAGTTCGCAACCAGGAACGACCATGCTCCGTCGCACCGCTGTCCTCGCCCTCATGGCCCTCGCCCTCGCCGGGTGCCACAGGAAGCCGGACCCGGCCCTGCTGGAGGCCAGCGCCGCCAACGCCCAGGCCTTCATCGACAAGACGGCGAAGGAGCCGGGCGTCCAGAAGCTGCCGTCCGGCGTGCTCTACAAGGTCGAGAAATCGGGCCCGGCCGGCGGCCGCTCGCCCGGCCCGCGCGATGACGTGAAGGTCCACTACGAGGGCAAGCTGGTCTCCGGCGAGATCTTCGACAGCTCCTACGACAAGGGCGCGCCGGCGGTGATGAACCTGTCGGGCCTGATCCCGGCCTGGACCGAGGCGCTGCAGAAGATGAAGCCGGGCGACACCTGGATGCTCTACGTCCCGCCCGAGCTCGGCTACGGCGAGAACGGCGCCGGCGGCGTCATCCCGCCCAACGCGGTCCTGATCTTCAAGATCGAGCTGATCGACAGCCTGCCCAGCGGCGGCCCGGTTCTGGGGTAGGGGCCGGGGACATGCACTTCAGTGCGTGTCCCCTTCCGCTTCAGCCGGCTGCAGGGGACACGTACCGAAGACGGTACATGTCCCCGACGCGGATCTCAGTCCGTGAACACCACCGTCTTGCGGCCGTTCAGCAGCACCCGGTCCTCCAGCGACCAGCGCAGGGCGCGGGCCAGCACGCGGCGCTCGATATCCCTCCCCTTGCGGATCAGGTCCTCGGGGGTGTCGCGGTGACTGATGCGTTCGACGTCCTGCTCGATGATCGGGCCCTCGTCGAGGTCGGCGGTCACGAAGTGGGCGCTGGCCCCGATCACCTTCACGCCGCGCGCATGGGCCTGATGGTAGGGCTTTGCGCCCTTGAAGCCCGGCAGGAACGAGTGGTGGATGTTGATGCAGCGGCCTTCCAGCTTGGCGGCCAGGCCGTCTGACAGGATCTGCATGTAGCGGGCGAGCACGACCAGGTCGGCGCCGCTGTCGCGGATCAGGGCCCAGACCTGGGCTTCCTGCTCGAGCTTGGTGTCCTTGCTCACCGGCAGGTGGTGGAACGGCAGGCCGGTCAGGTCGACCCGGCGATAGGTCTCGGCCGGATGGTTGGAGATCACCCCGGCGATCTCCATGTCCAGCTCGCCGATGCGCCAGCGATAGAGCAGGTCCGACAGGCAGTGGTCGGACTGGCTGGCCAGGATCATCACCTTCTTGCGCATCGCCGGATCGCGCAGGCTCCAGCGCATGGCGTAGGTGGTGGCGATGGTCTCGAACTGCGCGCGCAGATCATCGGCGCCGTGGCCGTCCGGCGCGAACACCACCCGCATGAAGAAGGCGCCGGTCTCGGCGTCGTCATACTGCTGGGCATCGAGGATGTTGCAGTCCCGCTCGGCCAGGAAGGCGGACACGGCCGCGACGATGCCGCGGCGGTCGGGACAGGACAGGGTGAGGATGAGGCCTTGGGTCGACATGAGGGGATGGCAGATACGGGCTGAGGCGGTTTGGGGCAAGGGTTTGCGCGAGGCGGGCGGGTTTTCGCGCCACGGGCAAGTTTTCACCGATCCTCTCCCTCCTGGGAGAGGGGGACCGCCCGGAGGGCGGTGGAGAGGGATACGCCGCCGCCAGCCGTCGAGGCGCGGCGTTCGGTTTCATCCACCTCCTGGATAGCAGTTTGCCGGGAGCGCTTCCCGCTCCACCATGCTCCGCATGGTCCCCCTCTCCCACTTGGGAGAGGAAGCGCGTAGTTAAACGCCATGACCCCCGCCGACGCCCTGACCGCCCGCGCCATTGAGATTCTCCGGTCTCTGGTCGGCTTCGACACCACCTCGCGCGGCTCGAACCTGGCGCTGATCGACTGGGTCGAGGACTACCTGGCCGGCCACGGCGTCGCCTCCCGCCGCATCACCAACCATGACGGCGACAAGGCCAACCTGCTGGCCAGCGTCGGGCCGGCCATGGCGGGCGGGGTGGTGCTGTCGGGCCATTCCGACGTGGTGCCGGTCGATGGCCAGCCGTGGAGTTCGGACCCGTTCACGCTCACGGAGCGCGACGGGAAGCTCTACGGCCGCGGTTCCGCAGACATGAAGGGGTTCATCGCGCTGGCCCTGGCCGCCGTACCGGACTTCGCCGCCGTCAAGCGGCCCGTGCATCTGGCCCTGTCCTACGACGAGGAAACCGGCTGCTTCGGCGCGCCGGACATGATCGCGGTCATCGCCCGCGAGCTGCCGCGTCCGGCGCTGGTGGTGGTCGGCGAGCCGTCGGGCATGGTCCCGGTCAGCGGCCACAAGGGCGCGGCCTTCTTCCGGGTGGTGGTCACCGGTCGCGAAGCCCACTCCAGCCAGCCGCACCTGGGCGTCTCGGCCAACATGGCGGCCGCCGGGCTGATCGCGGCGCTGGCCGCGCTGGCGGCGGACCTCGACGCGAAGGCTGACCCCGCCTCGCCCTTTGAGCCGAAGGGTTCGACCCTGACCATCGGCCGGATCGATGGCGGCACGGCGGCCAACATCCTGGCCCGCCGCTGCGAGATCGTCTTCGACCTGCGCTGCGCGCCCGGCCAGCGGGCGCTGGACCTGCTGGACGGGTTCAGGGCCCAGGTGGGGGACCTCGACGCGCGGCTGAAGGCGCTCGACCCGGACGCCTCCGCCCTGTTCGAGATCATCGCCGACGTGCCGCCGATGGCGCCGGAAGCCGACGGCGCGGCGGAGGCCTTCGTGCGCGGCCTGACCGGCGACAACAACCCGATGCGCGTCGTGCCCTACGCCGCCGAGGGCGGCCAGTTCCAAGGCGCGGGGTTTTCCACCGTCATCTGCGGCCCCGGCTCCATCGACCAGGCCCACCAGCCCGACGAGTATGTCGCGGTCGAACAGATGCGACGCGGCGCGGCGTTCATGCTGCGGCTGGCGGCGGCGTTGGCCTGAATCCTCTCGATCCAAACTTCCGTCATGGCCCGACTTGTTCGGGCCACACATGAACACGGGCAGGCGGGATCGGCGAGGCGGGTCGGCAGGTTCCACGCTGGCACGGTCACCACGCATGGCTGGCCCGAACAGGTCGGGCCATGACGGCAGAAGGGATAGGACTACAACGCGCGCAGCCGCTCCACCGCCCACCCCGCCGCATCCCGCACCGCCGGATCGGCATCCCCCAGCAGCCGCTCCGCCGCCGGCAGCAGCGCCGCATCGCCGCTGTTGCCCACGGCGTAGAGCACATTGCGCACGAACTGGTCGCGGCCGATGCGGCGGATCGGGCTGCGGCGGAACAGGGTGAGGAAGCCGGGCTCGTCCAGCGCCGCCAGCTCGGCCAGCGACGGCGATCGAAGCGCGTCGCGCGCCTGAAGCTGCGCCTGACGGGAGGTCTCGGCGAACTTGTTCCAGGGGCAGACGGCCAGGCAGTCGTCGCAGCCGTAGATGCGGTTGCCCAGGGCGGCGCGGAATTCCTCCGGCACCGGGCCCTGGTGTTCGATGGTCAGGTAGGAGATGCAGCGCCGGGCATCGAGCCGGTAGGGCGCGGGGAAGGCCTTCGTCGGGCAGATGTCGAGGCAGGCGCTGCAGGAGCCGCAGCGGTCGATCTCCGGCGCGTCCGGCGCGATCTCGACCGAGGCCAGCACCGAGCCCAGGAACAGCCAGCTGCCCAGCTCGCGGGAGACCAGGTTGGTGTGCTTGCCCTGCCAGCCGAGGCCCGCCCGCTGGGCCAGCGGCTTTTCCATCAAGGGCGCGGTGTCGACGAACACCTTCACCTCGCCGCCGAACTTCGCCTTCATCCAGCCGGCGAGGTTCTTGAGCCGGCCCTTGATCAGCGGATGGTAGTCGTCGCCCTGGGCATAGACGGAGATGGCGGCGCGCGAGCGGTCCTTCAGGGCCTCCAGCGGGTCGGCGTCGGGGCCATAGTTCATGCCCAACATGACGGCCGTGCGCGCCTCCGGCCACATGCCGGTCGGATGGGCGCGCCGCTCGAGCGTTTCCTCCATCCAGCCCATCTCGCCGTGCAGGCCCTCGGCGACGAAGGCGCGCAGGCGGTCGCCCGCCGGCCAGGGGTCCGAGGCGGACGCGAAGCCGACGACGTCGAAGCCCAGGCTGCGGGCCCGGTCGATGATGCGCGGCTTTGGATCGTCAGAAATCAAGGTCGTGATAGTGCGGCGCCGGCGCCAGGCCCGGCCAGCGGTCTGACAGGAGCGGACGGAAGCAGGGACGGGACTTGATCTTCATGTACCACGTCCGGGCCGCCGGCACGTCGTTCCAGGGGACGTCGCCGAAGTAGTCGATCACCGACAGGTGGGCCGCCGCCGCCATGTCCGCCAGCGAGATGCGCCGGCCGGCCAGCCAGTCGCGCTCGGCCAGCAGGTGCTCGACGTACTTGAGGTGATGGCGCAGCGCCTCGCGGCCGGCCCGGATGTTGGCCAGGGCCGGTGCGCCCAGGCCCAGCAGCCGCTTCTCCATCTTCTCGTGCAGCAGGTAGCCGGAGACCTCGGAATCGAACTTGCGGTCGAACCACTGCAGCAGGCGACGGGCCTCGGCCCGCTCCGCCGGGTCACGGCCCAGCAGCGGCGGTTCGGGGTTCTGCTCCTCGATGTGCTCGAGAATGGCGCGGGTCTCGCAGATGACCACCTCGCCCTCGGCGGAGCGTTCGATCAGCACCGGCGGCACGCCCGAGGGGTTCAGCGCCAGGAAATCGTCCGGCTGCTCCCACCAGCGGACCTGCACCTCCACGAAGGACAGGCGCTTCTCGCCCAGCGCCAGCCGCACCTGCCGCGAGGCGGGATCGAGCGGGAAGTGATGCAGGATGCGTTCGACGCTCATGGCGGGTCCGGTGATTCAGGCGCGCAGCTAGAGCACAGTCGCCTGAAGGCCGCCTTTACCGCATCTTAGTGCGTGGTCTCGGCGAAGGCTCCGCCGTGGGGTTCGGCCCGGCCTCGCGGGTCGGGATGGATGATGATGTCCGCCGTCGGAAAGGCGGCCAGCACCCGGTTCTCGGCGGCGACCATGGCGTCGTGGGCCTCGACCAGCGTCAGGCCCGGATCGAGGTCGGCGTGCATCTGGATATGGATGTAGGGGCCCGATGCGCGGGTGCGCAGCTGGTGTACGCCCTTGATGACCGGGTCGCGGGTCATCAGCGTCACGATGCGCTGGCGGGCCTCGTCGTCGAGCTCGTGGTCCATCAGCTGCCCCGCCGCCTCGCGGAACACGCCGATGGCGCCCCAGACCAGCCAGGCGGCGACGACCAGGCCGGCGGCGGCGTCCAGCCAGTAGAGTCCGAGCAGGCTGGCGCCGGCGATGCCCAGGATGGCGGCGATGTTGGACGCCAGGTCGGCGGCGTAGTGGGCGCGGTCGCCGTGCACGGCGACGGAGCTGGCCTGCTTCAGCGCCCGGCTCTGGGCGGCGACCAGGGCCAGGGTCAGGACGATGGACAGGGCCATGACCGCCATGGCCCAGCCCCCGGCGTGGATGGGGCGGGGATCGAGCAGTCCGGCGATCGCCTCCCGGCCGACCAGGGCGGCGGAGGCGAAGACCAGTCCGCCCTGCATCAGGCTGGCGAAGGCCTCGGCCTTGCCATGGCCGAAGCGGTGCTCGGCGTCGGGCGGGCTGGCGGCGAAGCGCACCGCGAACAGGGTGATCAGCGAGGCCAGCAGGTCGAGGCCGGAGTCGGCCAGCGAGGCGAGCAGCGCCACCGAGCCGCTGGCCAGCCAGGCCGCCGTCTTGGCCGCGACAAGGATCAGCGCCACGCTGACCGACAGCTGCGTCACCCGACGGGTGACGGCGGTGGCCTGGGCGAGGGAGAGAGGGGCGGCGTCGGACATCGGCGGAGTTTAGCGCGACGGCCGGGGACATGCACTTCAGTGCGTGTCCCATCGGCTTCGAAGCGGCGGGGGACACGTACTGAAGTACATGTCCCGCGACCTACGCCGCCCGTCGCGGCGCCGGCCCCACATACAGCGACTGGGGCCGGATCAGCCGGCCGCCGGCCAGCTGTTCGCGGGCGTGGGCCAGCCAGCCGGCGACGCGGCCCATGGCGAAGACGCCGGTGAAGGCGGCCGGCGGGAAGGCCAGGGCCTCCAGCAACAGGGCAGTGTAGAACTCGACGTTGGTCTGCAGCGACCGGTCCGGCTTGCGCTCCCGCAGAATGGCCAGCGCCGCCCGCTCGACCGCCTCGGCGAAAGCCAGCCGGCCCGGCGCGACGTTGGCGCCCTGGGTCAGGCGGCGCACGGCGCCCTTCAGCGCATCGGCGCGCGGGTCGCGGACCTTGTAGATGCGGTGGCCAAAGCCCATCAGCCGCTGGCCGCTGTCCAGCGCCTGCTCCAGCCAGGCGCGGGCGTGGCCGGGGGCGCCGATGGCGTCGAGCATCTCGATAACCGGACCGGGCGCCCCGCCGTGCAGCGGCCCCTTCAGCGCCGAGACGCCGCCCAGCACCGCCGAGGTCAGGCCGGCCCGCGTCGAGGCGATCACCCGGGCGGCGAAGGTCGAGGCGTTCAGGCCATGGTCGCTGACCGTGACCAGGTAGGCGTCGAGCGCCCGGGCCTCCTCGGCCGTCGGCGCCGCGCCGCGCAGCATGCGCAGGATGTCGGCGCTGTGGGCCAGGGTCGCGTCGGGCGCCACGGGGGCCAGCCCCTGCCCGGCCCGCACCACCGCCGGGATGAACACGGCCGGAGCGGCCAACAGCCTGAGCGCGGTCGGCAGATCGTCGCCGTCCGGCAGACGGGCGGTCAGGGCGCGCATCGCCTCGACCGGCTCTAGCGCCAGCAAACCGGCGTCAAGCGCGGCGACCTGGGCGAAGACCTCGATCCGCGCGGCGCCCAGCGCCGGACCGATGTCAGCGGGCAGCCCCTCGTAGAAGCCGTCGAACAGCAACTGGACCACGTCCTCGAAGGTCGCCTGGCCGGCGAGGTCGTCCAGCGACCGGCCGCGGATCACCAGCCGCCCCGCCAGACCGTCGACCTCGGACAACACCGTGTGGGCGGCGACCACATTCACCAGACCATCAGACATCCGGAACTTCCTTTCTCTTCCATCTTTCGCGGAGACAGATCGGCCCGGACCGTGGTATCGTCAATCTTGATCAATCTAATCAATATGTAGAGATGCAGCGCGACTGGCTGACGGCGGAAGAGGCGATGGCGCGGCTGGGGATCAGGCCGCAGACGCTCTACGCCTATGTCAGCCGGGGCCGCATCGAGGCCCGGCCGGACCCCGCCGATCCGCGTCGCAGCCGCTATCGCCTCGCCGACGTCGGACGGCTGGCCGAGCGCAAGCAGCGGGGACGCAAGGCGGCGCAGGTGGCGGCCGGCGCCATCGCCTGGGGCGAGCCGGTGCTCGACTCGGCCATCACCACCATCGCCCAGGGCCGGCTGTTCTATCGGGGCCGGGACGTCGTCGAACTGGCCGGCCACGCCTCCCTCGAGGCCGTGGCGCGGTTGCTGCGCGGCGGCGACGGCGCGGCGCTGAAGGGCGCGGTCCGGACGCCGCCGCCCGAGGCGAGCGACATCCGGGCGCGGCTGTTCACGGCGCTGTCGCAGCGGGCCGGGGTCGATCCGCCGGCGCGGGGTCGCGCACCGCTGGCCCTGGCGGTCGAGGCGGCGGGGCTGCTCGACCTGGTCGCCGACGCAGCGGCCGGGCGGATCGAGCACGGGCAGATCCACCTGCGCCTCGCCGGCGCCTGGGGACGGCCGGAAGCGGCGGGGGCCCTGCGTCAGGCGCTGGTGCTGCTGGCCGACCACGAGTTGAACGCCTCGACCTTCGCCGCCCGGGTGACGGCCTCGACCGGAGCGTCGCTGGCCGCCTCGACTCTGGCGGGGCTGTCGGCGCTGTCGGGCCCGCTACACGGAGGCATCGCCGGCCGGGTGCGCAACCTGGTCGAGGAGAGCGGCCGGATCGGGCCGCAGGCCGCGGTGGCCGGCCGCATCGCGCGCGCCGGGCCGATCCCCGGCTTTGGCCATCCTCTGTATCCGGAGGGGGACCCGCGCGCGGCGGCGCTGCTGACGGCCTTCGACCTGCCGCCGGCCTACGCCCGCCTCAGGCTGGCCGTGGAAGCCGCCACCGGCGAGGCGGCCAACATCGACTTCCTGCTAACGGCGCTGGCCGAGCGTTTCGGCCTGCCGGACGACGCGCCGTTCGCGCTGTTCGCCGTGGCCCGCACGGCAGGCTGGCTGGCTCATGCCGTCGAGCAGGTGCAGACCGGGGCCCTGATCCGCCCAAGGGCCCGATACACGGGTCCGGCGCCGGAGTGACTTTTTCCTCCCTCATGTGAGGGAGGGGGACCATGCGGAGCATGGTGGAGAGGGACGCGCCCGGGCCTGAAGGACCTGGCGAGGTAGTGGTCACAGCGAACGACGAGCGTCACCGTCCGACGACGACGCCTCCCGCTCCACCACCCTCCGGGTGGTCCCCCTCTCCCAAGCGGGAGAGGAAAGAGCTCAGGCCCGCTCGAACGCCGCTTCTTCCGCCGCCAGCGGCTGGTCGATGCGGCCGACCATCTCCTTGGGGCAGACCTGCCAGACGTGGCCGCGCATGCGGTCCCAGTCGTTGAGGACGCTCGCGGCGAAGGCCGAGCCGGTCTCGTGAGCGTGCTCGCGGATCAGGCGCTTGAGTTGCTCCTCCCAGTGCGGGGACGCCAGGCGCTGGACCACGACGCTGTCGGGGTTCACCTGGGCCTCGAACCGGCCGGCCAGATCGAGGACGTAGGCCATGCCGCCGGTCATGCCGGCCGCGAAGTTGCCCCCCACCGGGCCCAGGATCACCGCCACGCCGCCGGTCATGTATTCCAGCCCGTTGGCGCCGCAGCCCTCGACCACGGTCACGGCGCCGGAATTGCGCACCGCGAACCGCTCTCCCGCCTGGCCGGCGGCGAACAGCTTGCCGTCGGTCGCGCCATACAGGCAGGTGTTGCCGATGATGGCGTTGCCTTCCGGGGCCAACAGGTGTGGGGAGGGCTTCACCACGATGGTCGCGCCCGACAGCCCCTTGCCGACATAGTCGTTGGCCTCGCCCGTCAGCACGATCCTCAGTCCACGGACGGAAAACGCCCCGAGGCTCTGTCCGGCCGAGCCCTTCAGCTCGACGGTCAGGTGGCCGGACGGCAGGGCGCTCATGCCGAACTTGCGGGTGATGTGGCTGGAGACCCGCGCGCCGATGGCCCGGGCGGTGTTCCGCACCGTGTAGGTCAGCTGCATCTTCTCGCCGCGCTGCAGGAAGGGCGCGGCGTCGCGGACGATCTGGGCGTCGAGGGTGTCGGGCACCTCGTTCCGCCCTCGACCGTGCAGTACGGCTTGTTGGCGCCCGGGTCAGCCCTGACCAGCAGCGGGTTGAGGTCGAGGTCGTCGAGGTGCTCGCCGCCGCGGCTGACCTGGGTCAGCAGGTCGGTGCGGCCGACGATGTCCTGCAGCGAGCGGAAGCCAAGCTGGCTGAGGATCTCGCGCACCTCCTCGGCGATGAAGGTGAACAGGTTCACCACCTTGTCCGGTGTGCCCGTGAACCGGGCGCGCAGGGCCTCTTCCTGGGTGCAGACCCCGACCGGACAGGTGTTGGAATGGCACTGGCGGACCATGATGCAGCCCATGGCGATCAGGCTGGCGGTGCCGATGCCGAACTCCTCGGCGCCCAGCATTGCGGCGATCACCACGTCGCGGCCGGTGCGGATGCCGCCATCCGTCCGCAGGCGGACGGAATGGCGAAGATTATTGAGCGTCAGGACCTGGTTGGCCTCCGACAGCCCCATCTCCCAGGGTGATCCGGCGTACTTGATCGAGGTCTGCGGGCTGGCGCCGGTGCCGCCGACGTTGCCGCTGATCAGGATGGTGTCGGCCTTGGCCTTGGCCACCCCGGCGGCGATGGCCCCGATGCCGGTCATCGAGACCAGCTTCACTGTCACCCGGGCGTCCGGGTTGATCTGCTTGAGGTCGTAGATCAGCTGGGCCAGGTCCTCGATCGAGTAGATGTCGTGGTGCGGCGGCGGGCTGATCAGCATCACCCCGGGCGTGGCGTGGCGCAGCCGGGCGATCATCTCGGTGACCTTGAAGCCGGGCAGCTGGCCACCCTCGCCGGGCTTGGCGCCCTGTGCGACCTTGATCTCGATCTCGCGGCACTCGTTCAGATACTCGGCGGTGACGCCGAACCGGCCCGAGGCGATCTGCTTGACCGCGCTGTTGGGGTTGTCGCCGTTGGGCAGGGGGCGATAGCGGGCGCGGTCCTCGCCGCCCTCGCCGCTGACGCTCTTGGCCCCGATGCGGTTCATGGCGATGTTCAGCGCGCCGTGCGCCTCCGGGCTGAGGGCGCCCAGGCTCATGCCTGGCGTCAGGAACCGCTTGCGGATCTCGTTGACGCTCTCGACCTCGTCGGCGCTGATCGGCGCGCGGTCGCTGCGCCAGTCCAGCAGGTCACGCAGCTGGATCTGCGGCAGCCGGCGCATGCCCTCCGAGAAGCGCCGGTAGCTCTCGTAGTCGCCGGTTTCGCAGGCGTGCTGCAGGGTGTGCATCAGCCGGGCGTCGAAAGCGTGCGCCTCGCCCTTGCGGCGGGCCTTGTAGAAGCCGCCGACCGGCAGGGCGACGAAGGCCGGGTCCCAGGCGCGGCGATGCAGGTCCACGGCGCGGCTTTCCAGGCCGGCCAGGCCGATGCCGGAGATGCGCGAGGGCATGCCGGGGAAGAACTCGGCGACCAGGGCGCGCGACAGGCCAACGGCCTCGAAGTTGTAGCCGCCGCGGTAGGACGAGATCACCGCGATGCCCATCTTGGAGATGATCTTCAGCAGCCCCTGCTCGATCGAGGTCTTGTAGTTGACGCAGGTCTGCCGCAGCGAGGTCTCGCCCAGCAGGCCGCGGTCGAGCCGGTCCTGGAAGCTCTCCTGCGCCAGCCAGGCGTTGACCGCCGTGGCCCCGACGCCGACCAGCACCGCGAAGTAGTGGGTGTCCATGCACTCCGCCGAGCGCACGATGATCGAGACGTAGGAGCGCAGGCCCTTGCCGACCAGGTGCGCGTGCACCCCGCCGGTGGCCAGGATCATCGGCATGGCGACGCGGTCCGGCGCGATGGCCTCGTCGGTCAGCACGATGGTCGAGCAGCCGCGCAGGGCGGCGTCCTCGGCCTCGGCCCGGATGCGGTCGAGGTTGGCGCGCAGCGCGTCGCCGGGCCGGGCCTCCGGCGCGGGGATCGGCATGGTGCAGTCGATGACCGCCAGGTTCCGGTCGCCGATGTACTCCAGGATGCGCTCGTACATCCCGGTGGTCAGCACCGGGCTCTCGGCGACATAGACGTCGGTCTGGGTCTCGTCCTCGGCGAGGATGTTGCCGAGGTTCTTGAAGCGCGTCTTCAGGCTCATCACCCCGGTCTCGCGGAGCGGGTCGATGGGCGGGTTGGTCACCTGGCTGAAGTTCTGGCGGAAGAAATGGCTGAGCGGGCGGTAGCCGTCGCTGAGCACGGCCAGCGGCGTGTCGTCGCCCATCGAGCCGATGGCTTCCTTGCCGTCCTCGACCATGGGCGCGAGGACCATCTCCAGGTCCTCCAGCGTCATGCCGGCGGCGGCCTGGCGGCGGACGAGGTCCTCGCCGGCGAAGCGGCGCGGTTCGGGGCCCGGGCCGATGGTGGCCTCCAGGTCGACCATGTTGCCCAGCCATTCGGTGTAGGGGTGCTGGGCGGCGAGGCGGTCGATGATCGCCTCCTCGTCGTAGAGGCGGCCCTCGACCAGATCGATGGCGATCATGCGACCGGGCGATATGTTCAGCTTACGGACGATCCGACTCTCGGCCACGCCGCACATGCCGGCTTCCGAGCCCATGATCACCAGCCCGTCGTCGGTGTAGGCGACACGCAGCGGCCGCAGACCGTTGCGGTCCTTGCCCGCCACGACCCAGCGGCCGTCGGTGGCGCAGATGGCGGCCGGCCCGTCCCAGGGCTCCATCACCGCGTTGCAGTAGCTGTAGAGGGCCCGGTGCTCGGGCTTCATCTGGGCGTCCGACTTGGTGGCCCAGGCCTCCGGGATGAGCAGGGCCTTGGCCATGGGCGCGTCGCGGCCGGCGCGGACCAGGATCTCGTAGGTGTTGTCCAGGGCCGCCGAATCCGAGCCGCTGGGCTGGATGACCGGCTTCACATCGTCGCCGAACTCGCCGAACGCCTGGGCGGCCATGCGGATCTCATGGCTCTTCATCCAGTTGGCGTTGCCCTTGAAGGTGTTGATCTCGCCGTTGTGGGCCAGCATCCGGAACGGCTGGGCCAGCCGCCACTGGGGGAAGGTGTTGGTCGAGTAGCGCTGGTGAAAGATCGCCGTCGCCGCCGCGAACCGCTCATCCTGCAGGTCGGGGTAGAAGGTGTCGATGTGCTCGGCCAGGAACATGCCCTTGTAGATCAGCGACCGGGCCGACAGCGAGCAGATGTAGAACTCGTTGATCGCCGAGGCGGCGACGCGCTTCTCGATCCGCTTGCGGCAGAGGTAGAGGGCGCGCTCCAGCGACTCGCCCTCCATGCCGGGCGGCGGCGAGAGCATGATCTGCTCGATCTCGGGCCGGGTGGCGTTGGCCTTCTCGCCGATCACCGAGGTGTCGACCGGCACCTGACGCCAGCCGTAGATGTAGAAGCCGAAGCGCAGGGCCTCGCTCTCGACGATGGTGCGGGCCGCTTCCTGGGCGCCCAGATCGGTGCGCGGCAGGAAGACCTGGCCCACGGCGATCGGCCCGGGACGCAGCTTGTGGCCGGTGTTCTTCACCTGGTGGATGAAGAAGTCCTGCGGCACCGACAGCAGGATGCCGGCCCCGTCGCCGGTCTTGCCGTCGGCGTCCACGGCGCCCCGGTGCCAGACGGCCTTCAGCGCCTTGATGGCCAGTTCGACCACCTCGCGGCGCGGCTTGCCGTCGATGGCGCAGACCAAGCCGACGCCGCAGTTGTCACGCTCGCTCGACGGATCATAGGCGTGGCCGTCGATCAGCAGTTGGCGGTTGGCGAGGTAGCGGTCGAGTTCGGTGGTCATGGCGGTCACTCCGCCGCGACCAGGGCCGGGGCGTCGGCCTTGGTCAGCAGGTAGCGGTGGATGGAGTCGGCGGCGTCGCGGCCGTCGCGGATGGCCCAGACGACCAGGGAGGCGCCGCGCGCGATGTCGCCGGCGGCGAACACGCCGTCGAGGCTGGCGGCCTGGGTGCGGCGGTCGATCTTCACCGTGCCCCAGCGGCTGACGGCGAGGTCGGGCTGGGCGAGCGTGGCCGGCAGGTCCTCGGGGTCGAAGCCCAGGGCCTTGATCACCAGCTGGGCCGGCAGGTCGAACTCCGACCCATCGACGGGCTCGGGCGCGCGACGCCCGGTGCTGTCGGGCGAGCCCAGCCGCATGCGGACGGCGCGCACGGCGCTGACCGCCCCGGCGTCGCCCAGCAGCGCGCGCGGCGCGGCCAGCCATTCGAAGACCACGCCCTCCTCCTCGGCGTTGGCCACTTCACGCAGGGAACCGGGCATGTTCTCGCGGTCGCGGCGGTAGAGGCAGGTGACCGAGCGGGCGCCCTGGCGGACGGCGGTGCGGACGCAGTCCATGGCCGTGTCGCCGCCGCCGATCACCACGACGTCCTTGCCCTCCGCATCGAGGACTCCGGAGTCGTAGTCGGTAACCTCATCGCCCATGCCCTTTCGGTTCGAGGCGATCAGGTAGTCGAGCGCGGCGACCACGCCGCCCGAGCCGACGCCGGGGACCTCCAGATCGCGCGCCGCATAGACGCCGTTGGCCAGCAGCACCGCGTCGTGGCGTTCGCGCAGCTGCGGCAGGGTTGCGTCGCGGCCGACCTCGAAGTTCAGCCGGAAGTCGACGCCGCCCTCGGCCAGGCGACGGGTGCGGCGCTCGACGACGTCCTTCTCCAGCTTGAAGCCGGGGATGCCGTAGATCAGCAGGCCGCCTGCCCGGTCATGGCGGTCGTAGACGGTGACGGCGTAGCCCTGTTCGCGCAGCTGCTCGGCGGCGGCCAGGCCGGCGGGGCCGGCGCCGACGATGCCGACCGACTGTCCACGCTCGGCCAGGGGCGCCAGCGGCTTCACCCAGCCCTCGTTCCAGGCTCTGTCCGACAGGTAGCGCTCGACCGCGCCGATCGTCACCGTGCCGTGACCCGACTGCTCTATGACGCAACTTCCCTCGCACAGCCGGTCCTGCGGGCAGATGCGGCCGCAGATCTCGGGCATGTTGTTGGTGGCCTGCGAGAGACCGTAGGCTTCCTCGACCCGCCCCGCGGCGGTCAGGCGCAGCCAGTCGGGGATGTTGTTGTGCAGCGGACAGTGGGTCTGGCAGAAGGGGACGCCGCACTGCGAGCAGCGCGAGGCCTGTTCCGCAGCCTTGGCGTCGATGAAGTCGGCATAGATTTCGAGGAAGTCATGGCTCCGCCCGCCGGCTTCCCGCTTCTCGGGAGTCCGGCGCTCTATGGTCGTGAACTTCAGCATCCGCTCGGCCATGCCGCGCACCCGCCCTGTCAGAGAGAAACCTTACGTCAGGTCGCTCATAGGCCGTGGCGGGCGGGTGAAGAACGTGTTGGTCAGTAATATTGACCAAAAATGCCAGCAAGCGCACACCTCGAACCGCCGCCTCGCGGCGATGGGCGCCATTATGGTCTCACTTGTTGACCATCGATCCGATCGGGAGTTCCAGTGAACAGCTTTCTCGCCGCCATCATCCTCGGACTCGTCGAGGGACTGACCGAGTTCATACCGGTGTCCTCGACCGGCCACCTGCTGCTGACCAAGATGGCGCTGGGGCTGACCGATCCGTCGTGGGACAGCTTCATCGTGCTGATCCAGCTGGGCGCGATCCTGGCCGTGGTGGCGCTGTACTTCACGCGGTTGTGGAAGGTGCTGATCGGCCTGCCGACCGATCCGGCCGCGCGGCGCTTCGCGCTCAGCGTGCTGATCGCCTTCCTGCCGGCGGTGTTCCTGGGCTTCCTGCTCTACGACTTCATCAAGACGGTGCTGTTCGGCAGTCCGGAGATCATCTTCTGGTCGCTGCTGATCGGCGGCTTCGCCCTGCTGGCCCTGGACCGCTGGAGCCCCGCGCCGCGTCACGAGGACGCGATGCAGCTGCCGCTGAAGACCGCGCTGGGCGTGGGGCTGATGCAGTGCCTGTCGATGATTCCCGGCGTCTCACGCTCGGGCGCCACCATCGTCGGCGGCGTGCTGCTGGGCGTCGACAAGCGGGCGGCGGCCGAGTTCAGCTTCTTCCTGGCCATCCCGACCATGGTCGGGGCCTTCGCCAAGGACTTCTGGGAAAGCCGCGAGAGCCTGATGGTCGGCGACCATCTGCCACTGCTGGCGGTCGGGTTCGTCGTTTCGTTCCTGTCCGGCCTGGTGGTGGTGAAGGTGCTGCTCGACTTCGTCAGCAAGCGCGGCCTCTCGCCCTTCGGCTGGTGGCGGATCGTGGTCGGCGGCGCAGGCCTGGGCTGGGTCTATCTGGCGTAGGCCTCTGTCGGGGGCCTGTACCGTCTTCGGCAGGCGTCTCCCGCCGTGGTGAGCTGATGGGGACGCGCACTGACGTGCATGTCCCCGCCGGTCAGACCGCGCCTTCCGGCGTCGCGGCGTACTGGCCGCCCTTGCGGTAGCGGTAGAGGTAGGTCGGGACGATGGCCTCGACCGCGCGGGGCGCGATGCCGAGGTCGGCGAGGCCCGCCGCGCCGTCGGAGACCACATTGTCGGCGCGCAGGCTCTCGACCTGGTCGCTGGTCAGCTGCGGCGGGATGATCGGGACCGCCGCCTGGATATCGCCGATGACGCCCAGCATCTTCGCCGCGAACCACGGCACCGGGACCAGCAGGCGCGAGCGGCCGGTCTCGCGCAGGATGAACTCCAGCAGCTCGCGGAAGCTGTAGACGGTCGGACCGCCCAGCTCGTAGGTGCGGCCGGCCGCGGCCGGGTCGCTGAGCACCCTGGCCACCGCGGCGGCGACGTCGCCGACATAGACCGGCTGGAAGCGGGTGTGGCCGCCGCCGATCAGCGGCAGGGCGGGCGAGAGGCCGGCCAGGCCGGCGAAGCGGTTGAAGAAGGCGTCCTCGGGTCCAAAGACGATGGACGGGCGCAGGATCACGGCGGCGGGGACAGCGGCGCGGACCGCGGCCTCGCCGGCGGCCTTGGTGCGGGCGTAGCCGGACGACGAGCCCGCATCGGCGCCGAGGGCCGACATCTGCACGAAGCGGGTGATCCCGCGGCGCGCGGCGGCCTCCGCGATCGCGCCGGCGGCCTCGGCATGCAGGGTCTGGAAGTTCTGGCGGCCGGTCTCATAGAGCACCCCGACCAGGTTCACGCAGGCCTCGGCCCCGTCCAGCGCGCGATCCACCGACGCGGCGTCGCGGATATTGGCCTGCACGACCTCGATCTGGCCCACGTCGCCGAGCATGCGCAGCCGGTAACCGCGGCCGACGTTGCGGGCCGCTGCGCGGACGCGCCAGCCCTGTTTCGCCAGCGACCGGACGACCTGGCGACCGACAAAGCCGGTGCCTCCAAAGACGGTGACGAGCCCACGCATGTTGCGGCCTTTGAAACCCGTTGAGAATGCGCCCGGATAGACGTTACGGCCCCCGTACGCAATGCGCCGTTGACGACCCCGACCGGGCGCCCTAAGAGGCACGCCTTCGCGCCGGTCGGGCTTCCCGATTGGTCAGCGAGCCCAGGTGGCGGAATTGGTAGACGCGCTGGCTTCAGGTGCCAGTGGCTTAACGGCCGTGGAGGTTCGAGTCCTCTCCTGGGCACCACCCTCCTCTTCTATATGATACGTGGAATGAGTGAGGGAGCGGTCCGACTTGGCCAACCATCTGCATGAAGGCGATATCCCGGCGGGCCTGTTTTCGGGCGTCACGTCGGTGGCGGTCGATTCGGAGACCATGGGCCTGTCGCTGACGCGCGACATGCTGTGCGTGGTGCAGATCTCGGCCGGGAACGGCGATGCGCACATCGTGCGGCTGAACCGCCCCGCCTATGACTGCCCCAACCTCAAGGCCCTGCTGACCGATCCGGCGGTGCTGAAGATCTTCCACTTCGGCCGCTTCGACATCGCCATGTTCCAGCGTCATCTGGGCGTGGACACCACGCCGGTCTGGTGCACCAAGATCGGCTCCAAGCTGGCCCGCACCTACACCGACCGCCACGGCCTCAAGGACGTGGTCAAGGAACTGGTCGGCGTCGACCTCAGCAAGGCCCAGCAGAGCAGCGACTGGGGCGCAGCCGTGCTGTCGCCCGAGCAGCTGGCCTACGCCGCCTCCGATGTGTTGCATCTGCACGGGGTCAAGGCGAAGCTGGAGACCATGATCGCCCGCGAGGGCCGCACGGCGCTCGCCCAGGCCTGTTTCGACTTCCTTCCTGTCCGCGCCCGGCTTGACCTGGCCGGCTGGGAAGAGACCGACATCTTCGCCCACAGCTAGAGTCCCGTGACCGACGCCGCCCACGCCTCTCCGCCCATCGACCACCGCGAGGCCGCCTTCGCCCGTTGGCGGACGCGGGAGCGGCTGATCGCGCGGATGCGGCTGGCGCTGCCGGCGGTCATGGCGCTGATCGTGGTCGGCCTGGTCGGCTGGGTCGCCGCCAGCACGCTGCGCGCGCCCAAGCCCGTCCGCATCGAGGACCCGATCATCCGCATGGTCGGCGCCCGGTTCCAGGGGCGGACCGAGGACGGCCGCAGCTTCCTGATCGGCGCCCGGCAGGCGGTGCGTGACGAGCGCGCGGCCAGCAGCGTGACCCTGATCGAGCCAATCATGGTGGTCGGGGCCGAGACCCCTACGCCGCGCCGGATCATGGCCCGCGAGGGAACCTATGACGAGAAGACCCGACTGCTGCGGCTGACCGGCGACGTGCGCATCGACGACGGCGCCGGCAATCGGGTGTCCACCAACGACACGGTGATCGACACCCGCACCGGCCTGGCGGTCGGGCAGAAGGGGATCGAGAGCGACGGTCCTGTCGGCCAGGTCTCGGCCGACAGCTACACCGTCAAGGACAAGGGCGACCGCATCGAGTTTCGAGGCAGGGTTCGCACGCGCGTGAATCCGGAATAAGAACGGCCATGGTCATGTCGAAGTCGCGCCGCCCCGGCGTCAGCGGAAAACTCGGATTGGCGGGCGTCATCGGCGCCGCCGCGCTTCTGGTCGCCGGCTCCGCCGCCGCGCAGCTGGACCCGCGCGCGCCGATCGACATCACCGCCGACGCCTCCGAAACCATTCAGAGCCAGTGCCTGTCGAGCTGGTCCGGCGCCGTCGAGGCGCTTCAGGGCCGCACCCGCCTGCGGGCCGACCAAGTCACCCTCTATTCGGCGAAGAAGGCTGACGGCTGCGGCGCCAGCGAGCGCATGGAGGCCCGGGGCCAGGTCTATTTCGTGACCCCCGAACGCACCGTCCGCGCCGATCAGGCGCAGTACGTGTTCACGACCGAGACCATCACCCTGACCGGGGGCGTCATCGTCGTGCAGGGCAAGAGCGTTGTCCGTGGCGACCGCATGGTGATCAACACCCGCACCGGTCAGGCCAGCATGACCTCCACCACCACCGGCCGGAACAAGGCGGGCCGGGTGCGGGGCGTCTTCTATCCCGACGAAACGGCGTCGCGCTGACGTGGCCGCCACGCCGGACCAGCCTACCGACGCCGGCCTGGCCGTCGAGGGTCTGACCAAGACCTTCGGCGAGCGGCAGGTCGTGCGCGGCGTCAGCCTGACCCTGGCCCGGGGCGAGGTCGTCGGCCTGCTGGGCCCCAACGGGGCCGGCAAGACCACCTGCTTCTACATGATCACCGGCCTGATCCCCGTCGACCAGGGCGTCATCTCGCTGGACGGCCGCGACATCACCGCCCTGCCGATGTACCAGCGCGCCCGCATGGGCCTGGGCTATCTGCCGCAGGAGGCCTCGATCTTCCGCGGCATGACGGTCGAGGAGAACGTGCTGGCCGTGGTCGAGATGCGCGAGCGCGACCCCGACAAGGCCCGGGCGGCGGCGGCGGCCCTGCTCGAGGAACTGCACATCGGCCACCTGAAGGCCTCGCCGGCGGTGTCGCTGTCGGGCGGCGAGCGGCGGCGGGTGGAAATCGCCCGCGCCCTGGCCAGCGAGCCCAGCTTCATGCTGCTGGACGAGCCCTTCGCCGGCATCGACCCCCTGGCCATCGCCGACATCCGCGAGGTCATCGGCTACCTGAAGGGCCGGGGCATCGGCATCCTGATCACCGACCACAATGTCCGCGAGACGCTCGACATCATCGACCGGGCCTCGATCATCCACGCGGGCGAGGTGCTGTTCGAGGGCGCGCCGCAGGAGATCGTCGACAACCCCGACGTCCGCCGCGTCTACCTGGGCGACCGGTTCTAGGCTTGGCGCCGCCGGCCCGGGCCCAGGCGCGGGCGACGACACTCTGCAATTTGCATGCCGCTTAAGGGGCGCGTTAACCCTCGGCGTCCGATCCTGCCCCCCTGTTCGATTTCAACGACTGGGGGAAGCGCGTGGCGCTCGGTCCAAGACTGGAGCTGAGACAAGGCCAGAGCCTTGTGATCACGCCGCAGCTGCAGCAGGCGATCAAGCTGCTGCAACTGACCAACCTCGAGCTGGAGGCCTATGTCGAGGCCGAGCTCGAGCGCAATCCCCTGCTGCAACGTGACGACCGCGACTCCGAGCCCGAGGCCGAGCCGGTCAAGGCCGAGACCGCCGACTACTCCGTCGATTCCGTGCCCGACGGCGCGGCCCAGGCCGACATGGACGCCGGCCCCACCGACCTGTCCCCCGGCGAACGCGACAGCGGTGATGGCGACGGCGGCGGCGACGCGGGCCAGGCCGGCGGCCAGGTCGACTGGTCGCGGGCCGGCAGCGGCGGCTCCTTCGAGGGCGACGACGACATGGAGGGGCGGCTCACCCGGGCCAAGACCCTCAGCGAACACCTGCACGACCAGCTGGCCGTGGCGCGGCTGAGCGAGCCCGAGCGGGTGGTCGCGGCGGTTCTGATCGACGCCGTCGACGACGGGGGCTACCTGCGCGCAGATCTGGAGGAAATCTCGCTGCGGCTCGGCTGCGACGGGGCGCTGACGGAGAAGGTGCTGATCGCCCTGCAGGGCTTCGAGCCGACCGGCGTCTTCGCCCGCGATGTGCGCGAGTGCCTGGCGCTGCAGCTGAAGGAGCGCAACCGGCTGGACCCGGCCATGGAGGCGCTGCTCGACAATCTCGAGTTGCTGGCCCGCCGCGACCTCGGCGCGCTGCGCAAGGTCTGCGGCGTCGATGACGACGACATCCGCGAGATGATCGCCGAACTGAAGGCCCTGACGCCCCGTCCGGGCGCGGCGTTCGGGGGCGAGCCGTCCCAGCCGGTGACGCCGGACGTCTTCGTGCGCGAGGGGGCCGGCGGCATGTGGCTGGTCGAGCTGAACACCGACACCCTGCCCCGCGTGCTGGTCGACAAGCGTTATCACGCCCGGATTTCGGGCGGCGCGCGCAGCGACGCCGACAAGACCTTCGTGTCCGACTGCCTGGCCAGCGCCAACTGGCTGGTGAAGAGCCTGGACCAGCGGGCCCGCACCATCCTGAAGGTGTCCAGCGAGATCGTCCGCCAGCAGGACGGCTTCCTGGCCTATGGCGTGGAGCACCTGCGGCCGCTGAACCTCAAGACGGTGGCCGACGCCATCGGCATGCATGAGAGCACCGTCAGCCGGGTGACCTCCAACAAGTACATCGCCACCCCGCGCGGCATGTTCGAGCTGAAGTTCTTCTTCACCTCCTCGATCGCGTCGTCGTCGGGCGGCGAGGCCCACTCGGCCGAGAGTGTGCGCCACAAGATCCGGCAGCTGATCGACGCCGAGAACGCCGACACCGACGTCCACTCCGACGACGCCATTGTCGACATCCTCAAGGAGGCTGGCGTCGACATCGCGCGCCGCACCGTCGCCAAATATCGCGAGGCGATGCGCATCCCCTCGTCGGTCGAACGGCGCCGGATGTTGCGGGCGGCGGTCTGATTCCCCACGTCGTGCGTTAGATGCGGACGCCCGGAGCGCCGAATGGACCCCACCGAGCGCCGACTGCCGCTGTCGGCGATCCTGCTCGATATCTGCGACGACCCTGACCCCACGGTCACGGTCGGCGAGATCGTGCACCGTTTCGGGCGCCGGGCCTTCGGGGCGCTGCTGTTCTTCTTCTCGGCGCCGAACTGGCTGCCGCTGCCGCCGGGATCGTCGACCTTCCTGGCCCTGCCGCTTGTGCTGCTGACCCCGCAGGTGGCCATCGGCGTCCGGGGGCCGTGGCTGCCGCGCTTCGTCGACGACCGGAAGATGAAGCGTCCGGAGATGGCCAGGGGCCTGCGCAAGCTGGTCCCGACCCTGCAGCGGGTGGAGCGGGTTTCACGCCCGCGCCTTCTGTGGATGTTCGGCCCGATCGGCGACCGGGTGATCGGGCTGACCGCCTTCCTGTTGTCGCTGGTGCTGCTGCTGCCCATTCCGCTGGGCAACATGGCGCCGGCCGCCGCCATCGCCGCCTTCGGCCTGGCCATGGTCCAGCGGGACGGCGTGCTGGCGCTGATCGGCTACGCGATCACGGCGCTCAGCGCCGGACTTCTGATCATCGGAGGGGGCGCGGCGATCGCCGCGTTGCGCGAGCTTCTCAGGTGGCTGGGGCTGGCCTGACCGGCGTCGCTCACGAAACGGCGAGGAGCGCCCGGAACGCTTGACACCCTTTGCCGTCAGGCGCGTTCTTGTCGGCATGCAAGTGCACGTTTCCGGCAAACACGTCGACGTCGGTGAAGCCCTGCGAGAGCGGGTTTCGGACGAACTGAACACCACCATCGGCAAGTACTTTGATCGCGGCGGCGCCGCGGATGTCGTGGTGACCAAGGATGGCTACGAGTTCCGGGTGGACTGCGCCGTCACCCTGGCCTCGGGGCAACATCTGCAGAGCCACGGACTCGGCGGCGACGCCCATGCGGCCTTCGACGCCGCCCTGGGCAAGATCGCCACCCGGGTCAGGCGCTACAAGAACAGGCTGCGCAGCCACACCGCCCAGGCCACGGCCCGGCAGGCGGAGACGGCGGCCGCCTTTGTGCTGAAGTCGCCCGCCGAAGAGGATGTCGACGACTGGCAGTCGGAGGATCACGCGCCGCCGGCCGCCATGGTCATCGCCGAGACCGAGGAAGTCCTCAAGACAATGACCGTTTCGATGGCGGTCATGGAGCTGGACTTGACCGAATCCCGCACAATCGTGTTTAGGAACGCCGCCCATGGCGGTTTGTCCGTGGTGTATCGCCGGCCGGATGGAAATATCGGCTGGATCGATCCGGAACGGACCAAGTCACACAACGGCAACGGAAAGCTGGCAAGCGCCTGAGCGGCGACGTCCACGTCCCGTGAGCCGTCCGAAGATTGCGAGCGTCAAGGCGTTATGACCATCGGAGACCTGCTGGAACCGCGCGCGATCACGCCGCGCGTCGGCGGCGGCAACAAGCGCCAGGTGCTGTCGGTGATCGCCGACGTTGCGGCCCGCAACTACGGACTGGACGCCGACGTGGTGCTCGACGCGTTGCTGGAGCGCGAAGCGGCGGGATCCACGGGCCTGGGGCACGGCGTGGCCCTGCCGCACGCGAGGCTGGCCGGCCTGGATCGCATGCGCGGCGTCTTCCTGCGTCTGGAACAGCCGACCGAGTTTGAATCGGTCGACGATCAGCCGGTCGACCTGGTGTTCGCGCTGCTGGCGCCGCTGGACAGCAACACCGAGCACCTGCGGGCCCTGGCCCGGGTGTCGCGCCTGCTTCGGCAGGGGGATCTGCGCCAGCAGCTGCGTCAGGCTCGCACGCCTGACGCCATCCTGTCGCTGCTCGACCGCGAGGCGCGGCCTTCGGCCGCCTGAACCCCTTCTAGTGGACGGAAACCGGCGCCAGTTCGTGCGCCAGGGCCGCGGCGACGGCCGAGTCCCGGTCGGTCATCACGGCGAGCCGTTCACCATCGGCGCGGTGCACCGCATACAGGGTCTGGGCCGGATCGAGGGAGAAGCCCTCGAGATGGGCGGTCGGGGTCTCGGCGATCACCTGGGCGGCGCTGACCGGGCGCACATAGACCAGGTCAGGCGCGCCGAGCGCCGCAAAGGCTTCCTTCGTCATCAAGAATTGGGGCGTCATAAGACCACCTCCTTCAGTTACTCAACGCGGCCGCGCGCCGCCGGTTCAGCCGGGCGCGACCTTTAGGGATCCGGGCCTGTCAGTCCCCGGTCCGGATGGGGATGCGCTGGATCAGGCGTTCAGGCTCGGGCCGGGCGAGATCGATGTGCAGCAGGCCGTGTTCCAGCAGCGCCGCCTCGACCACCATGCCGTCGGCCAGCACGAAGGCGCGGACAAAGCCGCGGGCCGCGATGCCCCGGTGGAGAAAGGCCCGGTCGCCGGCCTCGGCGGCCTCGCCCCGGCGGCCCGAAACGGTCAGCTGGTTGCCCTCGACGGTGATGTCCAGCTGGTCGGGCGCGAATCCCGCCACGGCGAGCGTTATGCGGACACCGCCGCCCTCGCGGGCCTCGACATTGTAGGGCGGGTAGCTCTCGCCGGCGGCCTTGGCCGCCCGCTCGATCAGGGCCCGCGTGTGGTCGAAGCCCAGCAGGAAGGGGC
>CAYTZY010000027.1:0-6913 GCA_964442795.1 uncultured Caulobacter sp. | reverse complement strand
GAAAAGCAGGGGTCGTGTCGTCATCTTAACCGTCGGAGTCCTCGTCCAAGCGACTCACCGCGTCCGCCGGCCCCCGAAAGGCGCCGGCCGCGCGGCCTGAATCCAAGGTGGAGATTGGTCGCTTCCGCCGCAAGGGCGGGGCGCATCCGGCCGCCCGCGCTTTGCGGCTTGTCGAAGCGCCGGGATCGCGGCTAGGTAGAGCCCTGTTTCGGGGATCGGGGGACTTCCCACTATGAAGCGTTTGTTCGCGCTGGCTGCGGCCTGCCTGATGCTGGCTGCCTGCACCACCACCAACGTGAAATCGGCCGCCGGCCTGCCGGCAGCGCCGCCAAAGGAGGCCCGGATCCTCCTCGTCGAGCCGGACGTGAAGCTGTCGATAATTCTGGCTTCGGGACTACAGGAGGTCCGCGCCGACTGGACCGCGACCGCCAGGGCCAACCTGCAGTCCGCAGTCGAGCAGTCTCTAAAGATGAGGACGCACAGCTACATTTTGTTCAAACCGGACGAAAACATGGACGGCCAAGCCGGCCAGCTCCTGCGACTAAACGCAGCCGTCGGACAATCGATCATGCTGCACAGCTATGGCCCCTACCCCTTGCCGACCAAGGGCAAGGTATTCGACTGGACCCTCGGAGAGGGGGCGACGACCCTGGCGGGTTCCGGCGAGGCTGACTACGCGCTGTTCGTGCATGGCGCGGGTTCATACTCAAGTGGCGGCCGCGTCGCTGTTATGGTCGGGGCAGCGCTCCTTGGCGTCAGCCTGCCGACAGGCGGGCAGCAAGTCTACGCATCTCTTGTGGACCTGAAATCAGGCAAGGTTGTCTGGTTCAATGTCGCAATGGCTGCGCCGGGGGCCGACATGCGTGACCCGGAAGGCGCAGCGGCGCTGGTCGAGTCGATGCTCAAGGATGTGCCACTTTGAGGGGCCGGGCGTTCCTGGCTCTTCTGCTGGCGACCGCTGTTGCAGTTGGACCGGCCTATTCCGAGCCGCGGCCGGTAGGCTTGAAGCCGTCGATCACTACCGATGAAGCCGGTCTATGGGACGAGTCTGCCAAGGCCGAGCGTGCGGCGCAGCAGTCTGCGGACTTCAACAATGATCCCTCCTTGACTGACTATGTCAGGGGCGTGACCTGCAAGGTTGCCGCTCCCTACTGCGACGACATCCGAGTCTATGTGATGGACCGTCCCGTCTCAAACGCCCAGATGGCCCCGAATGGCTATTCTGAGGTCTGGACCGGCTTGATGCTGCGATCGACCAACGAGGCCGAGTTGGCATTTGTGCTGGGGCATGAAACAGCGCACTTCGTCGAGAATCACTCAATCGAGGCGTGGCGCGCCCAGAAGACGCGCGCGAATGTGATGCTGGCGGTCTCGGCAGGCATTGCGATCGCAGGCGTCGCCGCCACAGTGAACGCACCAACGATCGATGTTGCGCGGTCGATCCAAGACCTTACCAACGCCGTGATTGACGGGGTGTACCTCGCTTACGTGGCGTCGCTCTTCGCCTTCTCCAGAGCGAATGAGGACGAGGCCGACAGGCTGGGTTTCGAGCGGCTTGTGGCGGCGGGCTACGATCCCCGCGCAGCGGCCGCGATTTGGCGAAATCAGATCGACGAAGCGGCCGCATCGGACTTCCCACGCGTGCGGTCACGCGGGGCCCGGGCGAGTATCTTCAATACTCACCCCATCGAGTCGGAACGTGCGGCCGCGCTGGAGGACCGAGCGGCGAGGATCGGCAAGAGCGGAGATTTTGGACGCGAACGTTATCGCGCCGCGATCCGGCCTCATCTGGCGGACTGGTTGAAGGATGACCTGACTCGCCGGGACTTCGGCCAGACGTTGCACATCATCGACCGCCTCGCTGCCACCGGCGACGATCTTGGCGTCCTCGAGTTTTACCGTGGTGAAACCTATCGACGCCGACGCAAGGATGGCGATCAGGAGAAGGCGCTTGCCGCCTACCTCGCGGCTTCCGGAGAACCGGATGCCCCCGTCGCTGTCTGGCGCGAACTGGGAGACATGCAGATCAAGACCGGGGCGGCGGACGCCGCCCGCGCCGCGTACGAGACATACCTCGCCAAGTCGCCCAACGCCAAGGACCGCTGGATCGTTGAGGCCTCACTCAAAAAGCTCACGGGAGCCTCCGGAACATGATCAAGCATATTCTGCGCGGCGCCGCACTGACCGCCACCCTGTCGATCCTTTCGGCTTGCGTCTCGATCACAGCCGTCCCTGCCGGCCCCTACGCCTCCGGCGCACATACCGTCACGCTCGGCAGAATGTGGGGCGACGCCTCGGCCTTCGCCGGAGCCCCCAAGACGGTCAGGATGCTCACTATCGACGGCTGGCAGCTCAACAGGCTGTATGTGATCGACGGTCTGAAGTCCGGCGACTTCTTTGTGCGCCCCGCGAGCAAGGAGAAGCCGACGCCCACGTTCAAGGCCGGAATGACGCCCCTCGAACAGGTTGAGCTCGTCGCGGAGAGCATCGCCGCGATGGGCTACCAGCGCGTAGAGACGGACGGTTTGCGGCCGGCGAAGATCGGGGGCGCCGACGGTCTCCGCGCCGATATCTCAGCCAAGACCCCGGACGGGCTCGACATCTCCGGCATCGCCCAGTTGGTCGAGGTCCAGGATCGCCTCTACGTCCTGCTCTACCTCGCCCCGACCGAGCACTATTTCGAGGCCACCCGGGCCGAGGTGGAATCGATCATGGCCTCGGCGCGGGTCACCGGCTGAGGCGGCCTCCCCTCGGGGTTGAATTTTTCTCCATTCAGCGTTAACCCTAAGGCATTCGGGAAGAAAATTCCTTCGGTCTCCGGAGGCGTGCATCTTTCTGCCAACTGGCCGCAACGTCGGCCCTCGCGCCGCAGGATGTCGCGAGACCCGAGTCCCCGCCTCGAGACAGGGACCGGAACCAACGTCGATAGGGAAACGCACCATGGCCCTGGCCATCCACGACTTCGACTCCTCCGAGGGCGGAACACGCGACCGCCTGTCCCGCGCGCTGGCCGTGGCCGGCGCGCTCTACGGCCTGTTGGCCGCCATTACCGGCGCGGTGGCCGCGGCCGGCCTGTTCGGACTGGCCGGACTGGCGGTTGACCCCGCCTCGGTGGCGCCCGCCCAGCTGCTGGGCCTGCCCTGGAGCCTGGCGGCCGGCCTTGCGGGCGATGCGCCCGTGTCCAGTCTGCTGGTCACCCTCGGCGCCCTGGCGCTGAACCTGGCGGTGCTACTGCTGGGATCGCGGCTGGTCCGGGGTCGGACGATGCGAGCCTGACCACGGCTTTCAGGCGCCTGAAATGGCAAAGGCCGCCCGGTTTACCGGGCGGCCTTTGTTGGTGGAGCTAAGCGGAGTCGAACCGCTGACCTCTTGAATGCCATTCAAGCGCTCTACCAGCTGAGCTATAGCCCCGGAAAGTCCGGGTTCCCGCGACCGGTTGCCCGGCGGCGAGGGCGCGACTTCTATGCCGTGATCCCTCGCCGATCAAGGCCCCGCGCCGGTATTTTTTGCGGGGCCTTCACGGACATTGAGTCTAGCGGTCGTCGGCGTCGTCTTCGCCCGGCAGGCCGTCGATTTCGTCCTCGGGGAAGTCGTCCTCATCCTCGTCCTCGAGGAAGGGCACATCCTCGTCGGCGTCGTCGGCGAGATCCTCGTCCGTGGCGAAGTCGACGCCCAGGTCGTCGCCGGCCGGCGTCGGCGTGGCGCCTTCGACGTCGGAGTCGTCATCGTCGGTCTCGATCGGCTCAGCCGCGGCCTCGTCGTCGATCTCCGGAGTCTGGTCGGGCTCTTCCTCGAAGCCGTCGGCGTCGGGATCGACCGCCTTGACCTCCTTCTCGGGCTCGTCCTCGTAGTCCGGCGTCGACGACCGGGCGCGAACGCGGCGATTGCGCAGCGCTTCTTCCGGATCGAAGGTCTCGCCGCACTTGGGGCAGGTGGCCGGACGACGGCCGAGATCGTAGAATTTGGACGAACAGGTGGGGCAGATCTGTTTTGCGCCCAGTTCGGGATTTGCCAAGGGGCGATATCCTCTGAAGGGTCTTGCGAAAGCGGCGGCTCCCTTGCCACGCGGCGGGGGCGCTGTCAAAAGCAAAACCCCTTGTTTCCCCCGACCTTTCCCGGAGTTTCGCCCGGCATGACCATCGCCGTGCTTTCGGCCCGCCCCGGCGCAGCGTTGCGCGGGCGCATTCGCGTCCCCGGCGACAAGTCGATTTCCCACCGCGCCCTGATCCTCGGCGCCCTGGCGACCGGCCGCACGACGGTGACCGGATTGCTCGAGGGCGAGGACGTCCTGGCCACCGCCAGGGCCATGCAGGCCTTCGGCGCGGACGTCACCCGCACCGGCGAGGGCGCCTGGACCATTGACGGCAAGGGCGGCTTCTCCGAACCGGCGGACGTCATCGACTGCGGCAACGCCGGCACGGGCGTGCGACTGATCATGGGGGCCATGGCCGCGTTCGACATCGCGGCGACCTTCACCGGCGACAGCTCGCTGCGGAAGCGGCCGATGGGCCGGGTGCTCGATCCGCTGGGCATGATGGGCGCGACCTGGATCTCGCGGGAGGGCGGCCGGCTGCCCCTGACGCTGAAAGGGGGCGGTCTGACGGGCGTCGACTACGTCCTGCCGATGGCCTCGGCCCAGGTGAAGTCGGCGGTGCTGCTGGCCGGCCTCGGGGCCGCGGGGCCTGTCGTGGTCACCGAGCCGGAGCCGACCCGCGACCACACCGAGCGGATGCTGAAGGCCTTCGGCGCGGCGCTGACCGTGGCCGACCACAACGATCGTCGCGTCGTCACGCTGCAGCCCGGCGCCAGGCTGACCGGCAGCGCTGTGGCGGTGCCGGCCGACCCGTCCAGCGCCGCCTTCCCGATCGTCGCCGCCCTGATCACGCCGGGCTCGGAGGTGACCGTGGAGGGCGTCATGCTCAACCCGCTGCGCACCGGCCTGTTCGACACCCTGCGCGAGATGGGCGCGGACCTGACCATCACCAACCGCCGGGACGCCAGCGGCGAGGAGGTCGGCGACATCACCGCCCGGCACTCGGCGCTGAAGGGCGTCGTCGTGCCGCCGGGCCGCGCGCCCAGCATGATCGACGAGTATCCGATCCTGGCCATCGCCGCCGCCTTCGCGACCGGCGACACGGTGATGCGCGGCGTCGGCGAGATGCGGGTCAAGGAGAGCGACCGCATCGCCCTGATGGCGGCTGGCCTGGAGGCCTGCGGCGTCGATGTCGAAGAGGAGCCGGAAGGCTTCATCGTCCACGGGACCGGCGCGCCGCCGCGCGGCGGCGGCCTGATCGAGACCCACGGCGACCACCGCATCGCCATGAGCCACCTGATCCTCGGCCTGGCCGCCCGCGAGCCGGTGCGCGTCGACGAGCCCGGCATGATCGCCACCAGCTTCCCGACCTTCGCCGGCCTGATGCGCGGGCTGGGCGGCGATATCGCGGAGGGCTGAGGGCGTGGGCTTCGTCATCGCCGTCGACGGACCCGCCGCCTCGGGCAAAGGCACCATCGCCGTGAAGCTGGGCGCGCTCTACGGCTATCCGGTGCTGGACTCCGGCCTGCTCTACCGGGCGGTGGGGGTGAAGGTGCTGGAACGCGGGCAGGACCTGGGCGACCCCGAGGCGGCCCTTGCGGCGGCCCGGACGCTCGACCCGGCCGAGCTCGAGCGGCCGCAGGTGCGCACCCGCGCCGCCGGCGAGGCCGCCAGCCGCGTGGCCGTCTACCCGGCGGTCCGCGAGGCGCTGCGCGACTTCCAGCTGGACTTCGCCGCCCGCGAGCCGGGCGCGGTCATCGACGGCCGCGACATCGGCACCGTCATCGCCCCGCACGCCCCGGCCAAGCTCTATGTCACGGCGACGCCGGAGGTTCGCGCGCAGCGCCGCTGGAAGCAGCTGACCGGCCAGGGCGAGGCGGTCACCTTCGAGGACATCCTGGTCGACATCCGGGTGCGGGACGAACGCGACAGCGCCCGCGCCGACTCGCCGATGACCATGGCGGCGGACGCGGTCTTGCTCGACACCACCGAAATGACTATAGACGCGGCCTTCGATGCGGCCCGCCGCATCGTCGAGACGGCGCGCAGCCGGTGGGAAACCGCCAAGGGCTAATCCAACGCGCCGGACCTCGATGGCCGCGGGCGCAGAAATTCCAGAAAACCCAGGAACGCCCGGACTCCGTGGCAATCCCGCCGCATGGCGCGTTCCGCAAGCAGAAATGACCTGAACACCTATGGCCGACGATCTCAGCCTCAACCCCACCCGCGACGACTTCGAAGCGCTCCTCAATGACTCCATGGGCGGCGCCGGCGGCGATTTCGCCGAAGGCACCGTCATCAAGGGCCTCGTCGTCGGGATCGAAAAGGACTTCGCCATTGTCGACGTCGGTCTGAAGACCGAAGGCCGCATCCTGATCAAGGAATTCGGCGTCGACGAGAACGGCAAGCCCACGCTGAAGATCGGCGACACCGTCGAGGTCTTCCTCGAGCGCCTCGAGAACGCCCTGGGCGAAGCGGTCCTGAGCCGCGAGAAGGCCAAGCGCGAAGAAGCCTGGACCCGCCTGGAAGTCGTGTTCGCCGATGGCCAGCCGGTCATGGGTTCGATCGTCGGCCGCGTGAAGGGCGGCTTCACCGTCGACCTCGGCGGCGCCAGCGCCTTCCTGCCGGGCTCGCAGGTCGACATCCGTCCGGTCCGCGACGTCGGCCCGCTGATGGGCAAGGAACAGCCCTTCGCCATCCTCAAGATGGACCGTCCGCGCGGCAACATCGTCGTCTCGCGTCGCGCCATCCTGGAAGAAGCCCGCGCTGAACAGCGCACCGAGCTGGTCAGCCAGCTGCTCGAGGGCGAAGTCCGCGAAGGCGTGGTCAAGAACATCACCGACTACGGCGCGTTCGTGGACCTCGGCGGCATCGACGGCC
>CAYTZY010000026.1:0-33414 GCA_964442795.1 uncultured Caulobacter sp. | reverse complement strand
GGAGGCTAACCGCGTTGCGGCTGACGGCTCAAGATATTTATAACGCGTTATAGTAATCCGCGCCGCTCAGCGGCCGCGGAACACCGGCGGGCGCTTCTCGACAAAGGCCAGCGATGCGGCCTTGTGATCCTCGGTCGCCATGGTGCGGACCATGTGGATCGCCTCGGAATCCATGACCTCCGACAGCGAGCCGTGTTCGGCCAGGGCGAGGTTCTTCTTCATGTAGCCGATGGCGACGGTCGGCAGGTCGGCCAGCCGGCGGGCCAGAGCCGCGGCCTCGCGGGCCAGGTCGGCGGCGGGCACGGCCCGGTTGACCACGCCCAGGCGAGCCGCCTCGGCGCCGGTGATCACGTCGGCGGTGAAGTAGAGCTCGCGCGCCTTCGCCGACCCCACCAGCTTGGTCAGGAAGTAGCTGCCGCCGTAGTCCCCCGAGGCCCCGATCTTCGAGAAGGCCGTGGTCATCTTGGCGTCCTCGGACGCGATGCGGTAGTCGCAGGCCAGCGCGATGGAGAGGCCGGCGCCGGCCGCCGCGCCCGGGATCACCGCCAAGGTCGGCTTGGGCATCTCGTGCAGCCAGCGGCTGAAGTCCATGCCGTTGCGCAGGCCGTTGACCCGCTGGTCGAAGGTCGGCGCCTCGCCCGGCGCCTTGTCGGCAACGAAGCCCTTCACGTCGCCGCCGGCGCAGAAGGCGCCGCCCGCACCGGTGATCACCACGGCCCGCACCTGCGGGTCGAGCGCCAGCCGCGGCGCGGCTGCGGAGAGCGCGGCCAGCAGTTCGCCGGTCAGCGCGTTGCGCGCCTCGGGTCGGTTCATCGTCAGGGTGGCGATGCCGTCCTCGAAGGTCTCGATCAGCTGGTCGGTCATGGGTGTCGTCCTTGTTTCGGAGCGCGGCCTCGCGAGATTTGCATTGACCCGGGGGCGCCCTCTCCTAGGGTATCGATCAAACAGATGTTTGACGCAGAGTCGGGTGCGCCGCAATCGCGGTGTTCTCCGACCGCACGGGGAGAGCACCATGAACAACGTCGTCGATATCCGCCCCGACGTGGAGGCCGAGCTGAACAACCTGGCCATGTCGGACTCGGCCAAGCCGCTGATGGAGGCGGTCAAACGCCACATCGCCGAGAACGTGGAGCCGATCACCGAGGAGTTCTTCCGGCTGGGCGAGAACCGCAAGGACCGCTGGAGCTGGGCGCCGGGTCAACTGGAGCTGCTGGAGACCGCCAAGGACAAGGCCAAGGCCTCGGGCCTCTGGAACTTCTTCCTGCCGGAAAGCGAGATCGGCCGAGGGCTGACCAACCTCGACTACGCCTACATCGCCGTCGAACTGGGCAAGAGCCCGCTGGCGTCCGAAAGCCTCAACTGCTCCGCGCCGGACACCGGCAACATGGAGGTGCTGGAGCGCGTCGGCACGCCCGAGCAGAAGGAACGGTGGCTCAAGCCGCTGCTCAACGGCGAGATCCGCTCATGCTACGCCATGACCGAGCCGGGCGTGGCCTCGTCGGACGCCAAGAACATCGCGACCCGCGCCGAACTGGTCGGCGGCGAATGGGTCATCAACGGCGAGAAGTACTACATCTCCGGCGCCGGCGACCCGCGCTGCAAGATCATGATCTGCATGGTCAAGACGAGCCCGGACGCGGCCTCGCAGTACCAGCAGTCCCAGATCCTGATCCCGATGGACACGCCGGGCGTGGAGATCATCGGGCCGATGCATGTGTTCGGACATGACCACGCCCCGCGCGGCCACATGCACCTGAAGCTGAACAACGTGCGCGTGCCGCAGGAGAACATCCTGCTGGGCGAAGGGCGCGGCTTCGAGATCAGCCAGGTGCGCCTCGGCCCGGGCCGCATCCACCACTGCATGCGCTCGATCGGCAAGGCCGAGCGGGCGCTGGACCTGATGGTCAAGCGGGCGAGCACCCGTGTCGCCTTCGGCAAGCCGCTGATCCAGCTGGGCAAGAACCTGGAGCTCGTCAGCCGCGCGCGGATCGAGATCGAGGCCATGCGTCTGATGGTGCTCAAGGCCGCCAAGGCCATGGACGTGCTGGGCAACCGCGAAGCCCGGGTCTGGGTCAGCATGGTCAAGGCCATGGTGCCCGAGAAGGTCTGCGAGATCATCGACCAGGCGATCCAGATCCACGGCGCGACCGGCCTGTCGGAATGGACGCCGCTGGCCGAGCTCTACACCGACGTGCGGCACCTGCGCTTCGCCGACGGTCCCGACGAGGTCCACCATATGGTCGTGGGCCGGGCGGAGCTCACGCGGCACTGAGACGCGCCGGCGCCCTTCGCGATCCGGAGGGCGCCGTCACGCTCCGGCTGTGAAGCCGACCGTGATCGCTGTTCACATATTTCTCCGCCGTCGGCCGGTTTGCATCTCGCAACGGCGAGAGCGGCGGGTCATCATGAGAGTCAGCAACCCGCCGCAGAGCGGGTGTGGACAGGAAACCAAGAAGGAACGGCGGCGTGCACTACGCGGAACTTGACGAGGCCTGGGCGGAACTGACGGGTCCGGGCGGACCGTTCGAAATCACCACCGTGGAGGTCGGCGGCGCGCCGATCCGCGCCTTCCTGGCGGCGCCGCCGAGCGTGCGCGAGGTCTGGCTGTCGACCCTGGCCTTCGCGGAACGCGACTATCTGGTCTACGAGGACGAACGGATCACCTACGGCGAGGCCCACGCCCGGGTGGCTGCGATCGCCAACTGGCTGATGGACCAGGGCGTGAAGCCCGGCGACCGCATCGCCATCGCCATGCGCAACTATCCGGAATGGATGCTGGTCTACTGGGCCGGCGTCTCGATCGGCGTCGCTGTCGTGGGCATGAACGCCTGGTGGACAGCCGCCGAGATGGCCTACGGCTTCAAGGACTCCGCTCCGAAAGTGGTGTTCGCCGACGCCGAGCGCATCGCGCGGATCGGCGAGCAGCCGGGCATGCTGGGCGAAGCCCTGCTGGTGGCCGTGCGGACGGAATCGACCCCGCCGGGTTCGGTGTCCTTCGACGAGGTGCTGGCCCGCGGCGGCGACCTGCCGGCGGTGGCGGTCGACCCTGATTCCGACGCCTGCATCTTCTACACCTCAGGCACGACCGGCTTCCCGAAGGGCGCGCAGCTGACCCACCGGGGCTGCGTCAACAACCTGATGAACATGATGTTCGCCGGCCAGGTGACGAGCCTCGCGACGCAGCGCGGCACGGGCGTGTTCCTCGATCCCGAGGCGCCGCCGCCGATCCCGGTGACGCTGGTGACCACGCCGCTGTTCCACGTCACGGCCAACAACTGCGGCGCCTACGCGACGACGGCGGCGGGCGGCAAGATGGTGCTGATGTACCGCTGGGACGCCGGCGAGGCGCTGAAGCTGATCGAGCGGGAAAAGATCATGACGGTCAGCGGCGTGCCGGTGATGGCGCGCGAGCTGGTCACCCATCCCGACTTCGGCAAGTACGATACCTCCAGCCTGCTGTCGGTCGGCGGCGGGGGCGCGCAGATCCAGCCGGATCTCGTCGACAAGATCGAGAAGACCGTGGCGACCGCCCGGCCGAACACCGGCTACGGCATGACCGAGACCTGCGGGATCATCACCTCGATCAGCGGCGACTTCTTTGTCGACAAGCCGGCCAGCTGCGGCCGCGCCATGCCCAGCTTCGAGGCCAAGGTCGTCGACGACGCGGGCAACGAACTCCCCCCCGGCCAGCCGGGCGAGCTGTGGGTGCGCGGCGCCTCGGTGATCAAGGGCTATATCAACCGCCCCGACGCCACGGCCGAAAGCATCACCGACGGCTGGCTGCACACCGGCGACGTCGCCCGCATCGACGAGGACGGCTTCATCTTCCTGGTCGACCGCAAGAAGGACATGGTCCTGCGCGGCGGCGAGAACGTCTACTGCGCCGAGGTCGAGGCCACGCTGCACCAGCATCCGGCCATCGCCGAGTGTTGCGTCTTCGGCGTGCCCGACGCGCGACTGGGCGAGGAGGTGGCGGCCGCCATCGTGCTGCGCCCGGGCGAGACCGTGTCCGCCGAGGCGCTGCGTGAGCACTGCATCGGCCTTGCCGCGAAACACAAGGCGCCGCGCTACGTCTGGCTGCTCGATCAGCCGCTGCCGCGTAACGCCAGCGGCAAGTTCCTCAAGCGCGAGCTTCGCGAACAGCTGAAGCTCGAGGACGCGGCCTGACACCGCGGCCAGGGAAAACGATCATGAGCTTCGACACGCCGCTCGCCATCGCCGGTCCGCTGCGCCATCCGCGCCAGATGCTGGGCGACCAGGAGTACGGCGGCCACGCCTCGATCCACGACGACGCCATGGCCGAGAAGCTCGGTTTCCGCGCCGGACCGATCGAGGGGCCGACCCACTTCAGCCTGTTCCCGCCGCTGCTGGAAAAGATCTGGGGCCGCGCCTGGTACGAGCAGGGCTGCATCTCGTCGCACTACCTGAACATGGTGGTCGAGGGTGAAGCGGTGCGCGCCTTCGCCGAGATCCCGGCCGAGGGCGCGAGGATGACCCGGGTCTGGGCCGAGAAGGCCGACGGCACGCCCGTGCTCGAGGCCAGTGCGAGCCTGGGGCCGGACGCCGGGCCGACCCTGCTCGAACAGCGCATGGCGGCCCTCCGGCCTCCGGGAAAGCTGCTCATCCTCGAGGACCTGAAGGTCGGCATGACCGGTGCGCGCGACGAGGTCGTGCGCATGGATCCCGATCAGCACATGGGCGCGCTCTATCCGTTCAGCCTGAACCAGAAGCTGGCGGCCATCACCGAGACGTCCCCCTGGTACAGCGACGCCGCCGCCTCGCCCTGGGGCCGGGCGATCATCCCTCTGGAGATGATCAGCGTCCTGGCCGAGTACTCCAGCCGGCAGGCGGAGTTCCCGGTGAAGGGACCGGCCGTCGGCCTCTTCGCCGACCAGGAGATCCGGCTGATCGACGGGCCGCTGTTCGTCGGCGAGGACTACATCCTGCGCCGAGAGATCGCCGCCCTGGCCGAGAGCAAGCGCACCGAGTCGTACTGGGTGCGCACCCGCATCTTCGACGCGACCGGCACGCGTCAGGTCGCCGAGATGCTGCTCAATCACGCCACGCTGAAACACTCGTACGCCGGATACGCCGAGGCGGGCTGACCCGCGGGCGACAAGGGGGCAGGACATGGACGTCAGGGACAAGGTCGTGGTCGTCACCGGCGGCGCGGACGGCATCGGCGCGGCGCTCTGCCGCCGTTTCGCCCGGGAGGGCGCGGCGGTCGTGGTCGTCGCCGACCGCAATGGCGAGGGCGCCGCCGCGGTGGCGGCCGGGATCGGCGGCGAGGCGGTGACGCTGGACGTCTCCGACGGCGAGGCCACAGCCGTCATGGTCGCCGATATCGAGGCCCGCCACGGCCGCATCGACCTGTTCTGCTGCAATGCCGGCGTCGGCGACGGCGACCCGCACCGCAACAGCGCCGCGTCGTCGCCCGACGCCGTCTGGCACAGGGCCTGGAACGTCAACGTCATGGCCCACGTCCACGCCGCCCGGGCGGTCATCCCCGGCATGGCGGCGCGAGGCGGAGGCTACATCCTCAACACGGTCTCGGCGGCCGGGCTGCTCTCGCAGATCGGCGGGGCGGTCTATTCGACCACAAAGCATGCCGCCGTGGGCTTTGCCGAGTCGCTGTCGATCACCCATGGCGACCAGGGCATCAAGGTCTCGATCCTGTGCCCGCAAGGCGTGGACACCGCCATGCTGCGGGCAGGGGGTTCCGGCTCGCCGCAGAGCCTGGACGGCGTGTTGACGCCGGACGAAGTCGCCGAAAGCGTCATCGCCGGCCTGGCCGCCGAACAGTTCCTGATCCTGCCTCACCCCGAAGTGCTCACCTACATGCAACGCAAGACGGCCGACTACGACCGTTGGCTGGGCGGCATGCGCCGTCTGCGCGCCCGGGTGATGGCGCCGCCCGCCTCGTGACGCAGGTTCAGCCGGACCGACCGCCCGCGCCGCGGTTCGCGGCGGCGTCGCTGATCGCGGTGATCTTCATCAACATGCTGGGCTTCGGGATCATCGTCCCGTTGCTGCCCTTCTACGCCAGGTCGTTCGACGCGCCGCCCTGGCAGATGGCGCTGATCTTCTCGGCCTATTCGGTGGGCGCCTTCTTCGGCGAGCCGTTCTGGGGAAGGCTGTCGGACCGTCTGGGGCGCAAGCCGATCCTCATCTGGACGATCACCGCCAACTGTCTCTGCTACCTGGCGCTGGCCTTTGCGCCCGGCATATGGGCGGCCTTCCTCATCCGGCTGGTCGGCGGCATGGCGGCCGGCAACGGGGCGGTGATCCAGGGCTACATCGCCGATGTCACCCCGCCGGAGAAGCGGGCGCGCCAGCTGTCCTACCAGGGCGCCGCCTGGAACGTCGGCCTGATCGTCGGCCCCTCGATCGGCGGTCTCTTCGCCCACACCAACGCCGGTCCGGCCGGCTTTCGCATCCCGTTGTTCATCGCCTCGGGCCTGGCCCTGCTCTGCGTGATCGCCATTGCGCTGTTCATCCGCGAGAGCCGGGTCCGCGAGACCGGCTTCACGGACAAGCCCAGCCGCTGGGCGGCGCTGTCGGAGGCGCTGCGTCACCCGGTCATCGGCCGGCTGATGCTGCTGACCTTCCTGATCGGGTTCGCCTTCACCGGCATCGAGTCGGTGTTCGGCCTCTGGGCTCACGCGCGGTTCGGATGGGAGCCGCGCGATGTCGGCCTCAGCTTCGCCTTCGTGGGCGTCACCGCCTTCTTCACCCAGACCCTGATCACCGGTCGCCTCTCCGAGCGCTTCGGAGAAGGGCCGATGCTGGCGGTCGGGATGGCGCTGACCGTGGTGGCGATGACCTCGCAGATCTTCTCGACCGGCGGGGTGATGACCACCGCGCTGATGTGCCTGACGGCCATGGGACAGTCGGTGGCCTTCCCGAACGTCGGCGCGATCATCTCCCGCGTCGCCGACCCGCATCGACAGGGGCAGATCATGGGGCTGAACAACGCCGCCGGCGCCCTGGCGCGGGTGGCGGGGCCTCTCAGCGTCAGCCTCGTCTTCGCTAGCTATATCAACGGCCCCTTCGTGCTGGCGGCCCTGGTCGTGGCGCCGGCCATCTTCCTGGCGGTCTCCGCGAGCCGCCGAGCCCGCCTGCCGCGCTGAGGCGCGTCCGGCCGGTTTGCATTCGAATGCCCGGTCCGTAAGGTGCCGGCCAACAACAAGAGGACGCGCAGATGGACCTTCAGCTCAGCGGCAAGAACGCGGTCATCCTAGGGGGGACGCGCGGCATCGGCCGGGCCATCGCCGAAACCCTCGCGGCCGAGGGCGCGAACGTCGCCGTCTGCGCCCGCAACGCCGACCAGGTGGCCGAGGCCGTCGCGGCGCTGGGCAAGACCGGCGTGAAGGCGACGGGCAAGTCGGTCGACATCATGGACGGTCCGGCGCTGAAGGCCTGGATCGAGGACGTGTCCGCCGAACTGGGCGGGATCGACATCCTGGTCTCCAACGCCGGCGCCATGGCCCAGGGCGCCGATCCGGCCTCCTGGGAGCAGAACTTCAAGCTCGACGTGCTCGGGATGGTCAACGCCTTCGACGCGGCCAAGCCCTCTCTGCTCAAGGCGGCGGAAGCGACGGGCGACGCCTCGTTCGTGATCATCGCCTCGGTCTCGGCGGCCGAGGCCGACAACGGCAGCTCCTACGGCCCGATCAAGGCGGCCCTGATCCACTTCGCCAAGGGCCTGGCCCGTCAGTACGCCGGCAAGCACCTGCGCACCAACGTCGTCTCGCCCGGCACCGTCTACTTCGAGGGCGGCGTCTGGCACATGGTCGAGAAGAACCTGCCGGAGATGTTCAAGGGCGCCATGGAGCGCAACCCGATGGGCCGGATGGCGAGTCCGCAGGATGTCGCCAATGCCGCGGTCTTCCTGTCGAGCCCGGTTTCGTCCTTCACCAGCGGCGTGAACCTGCTGGTCGACGGCGCGATCAGCCGGCGGGTGAACTTCTAGGCGTCTCCGGCGCGCAAGTTCCCCCTTTCATGCCGTTCGGGAAGGCGCGGGATAGTCGCGGGAAACGAAAGGGAGCCGTCGCCATGTCCTATCCTCTGCCCAACGCCTCGATCGATCTGAGCGGGAAAGTGGCCCTGGTGACAGGCGCTTCGTCGGGTCTCGGCAAGCGTTTCGCCCAGGTGCTCGCCAGGCAGGGCGCGAAGGTGGCGATCACCGGCCGTCGTCTGGACCGGCTTGAGGCGCTGGCGGCAGAGATCGCCGCTGACGGCGGCGTCGCCGCGCCTCTGGCCCTGGACGTCACTAACACCGACCAGCTGCTGGCGGTCATCGGCCGCGCCGAGGCTGCGCTGGGGCCGGTCGACATCCTGATCAACAACGCCGGCATCCCCGACGCCCAGCGGGCGACGAAGATGTCGGTCGAACTGATCGATGCGGTGATGGACACCAATGTCCGGGCCCCCTGGATTCTGGCCTGCGAGTTCGCGCGGCGCCGGATGGAGGCCAAGGCCCCGGGGCGGATCATCAACATCGCCTCGATGGCCGCCTACAGCTACCGGGGCGAGGGCGCGGCCCTCTACTCGGTCAGCAAGGCCGCCGTGGTGCGGATGACCGAGGCCCTGGCCGTCGAGTGGTCGAAGTTCCACATCAACGTCAACGCCATCGCGCCCGGCGCCTTCGCCTCGGAGATGATGGACGGCATGCTCGAGCGGATGGGCGACATCAGCCAGCACATGCCGCGCAAGCGGATCGGCGATCCGGCCCAGCTGGACAGCACGCTGCTCTACCTCTGCTCGCCGGCCTCCGACGCGGTGACCGGGACCAGCATCAAGGTCGACGACGGCCAGGGCGGCCGTTGAGCCGCGAGACAACGGGACAGGCAAGGGAACGCACCATGAAGCTCTACACCTCGATGGGCCCCAATCCGCACATGGTGCGGATGTTCGCGGCCGAGAAGGGCCTGACGCTGGAGACGGTCGAGGTCGACCTCATGGGCGGTGAGAACCGCCGCGCGCCCTACACCGACACGGTCAATCCCGCCGGCCAGACGCCGGCGCTGGTCCTCGCGGACGGAACGGTCATCGCCGAGATCACGGTCATCTGCGAGTATCTGGAGGAGAAGCATCCTGCGCCTTCGCTGATCGGCACGACCCCGGAAGAGCGAGCCGAGACGCGGATGTGGACCCGTCGCATCGACCTCAACATCTGCGAGCCGCTCACCAGCGGTTTCCGCGCCGCCGAAGGTCGCCGCATCTTCGAGAACCGCATGAAGCTGGTCGGGGCCGAAGGCGCCGCCGAGCTCAAGGCCATCGCCCGCGATCGACTGCTGTGGCTGGACGGCCAGATGCAGGGCCGTGAGTTCATCTGCGGTGACCGCTTCAGCCTCGCCGACGTGCTGCTGTTCGCCTTCCTCGCCTTCGGGGCGCAGGTCGGCCAGCCGGTTCCGGACGAAGCCGGCTGGGTGAAGGCGTGGTTCGCGCGCGTCGGCGCCCGCCCGTCCGCCGCCGCCTGAATTTCAACGACAAGAAGCAAGAAGCAGGGAGACGCCAGATGGCGATCGATTTCGAGATTCCGGCGGAGGCCAAGGCCATCCGCGAAAAGGTCCGCCAGTGGGTCAACGACGAATGCCGCCCGGCCGAAAAGCGCCTTCTGGACGGCGAGGACTACAAGACCGTGCTGGGCGAGCTGCGGACCAAGGCCCGGGCCCAGGGTCTGTGGTGCCCGTTCATCCCCAAGGAGCACGGCGGCATGGGCCTGGGCCCGCTCGCCAACGCTCTGGTGCAGATGGAGCTGGGCGAGAGCTACCTGGGCGCCCTGTCGCTGAACACCCAGGGACCCGACGACGCCACGATGATGACGCTGCTGGCGCACGGCACCGAGTACCAGAAGGAGAAGTTCCTCAAGCCGCTGCTGAACGGCGAGAAGCGCATCTGCTACTCGATGACCGAAAAGGCCGCCGGCGCCGACGCCACCGGCATGCGCACCACGGCGGTCAAGGACGGCAACGAGAACTACATCCTCAACGGCGAGAAGTGGTTCAGCTCGGCCGCCTCGGTGGCTGACATCGCGCTGGTCATGGCCCGCACCGACCCGGACGCGCCGCGCCACCAGCAGTTCTCGACCTTCATCGTCGAGCTGCCCAACCCCGGCTACCGCATCGTCCGTGACATCGAGACGATGGCCGCCCATGGCCCGCTGACCGATATTCTCGGCGGCGGCCACTCCGAGGTCGAGATCAAGGACCTCGTCGTGCCGGCCGAGAACCTGCTCGGCGGCGAGGGCAACGGCTTCAACATGGGCCAGCACCGTCTCGCCTACGGCCGCCTGCGTCACGGCATGCACAATGTCGCCATGGCCCAGCGCGCGCTCGACCTGGCCGTGGAGCACGTGACCCAGCGGTCGACCTTCGGCAAGCCGCTGCATGAGCGGCAGGGCGTCCAGTTCATGCTCGCCGACTGCGCGCAGGACATCTACATCGCCCGCCTGATGCTGCTGCACATCGCCTACAAGGCGGAGAAGGGCCTGGACCTGCGCCAGGAGAACGGCATCGCCAAGGTGTTCCTGGCCAACATGGTGCACCGCGTCGTCGACACGGCCATCCAGCTGCACGGCGCGCTGGGCTACTCGATGGATACGCCGCTGGCCCGCTGGTACACCCACATCCGCAGCCAGCGCCTGGTCGACGGCCCCGATGAGGTCCACCGCTGGACCACCGGCCGCAACGTGATCAAGGCCTTCCAGCAGCACGGCACCACCGCTTCCGCGGTCGGCGGCGACCTGCTCTAGCCCTGACCGGGCTCGTCGTCAGGACCCTCGCGAAGATGATCGTCGAGGATCCTGGCGGCGTCGCCCTGCGGATCCTCGTACTGCCTGGCCCGAAGCGTCCACCAGAAGGCGACCAGGCCGGTCAGTCCGAGCATCACCGAAAACGGCGCGAGGAGCAGGAAGATGTTCATGACGCCTTCCTCTCGAGGTTCATTCGCATGGCGTTGAGAATCACGACCAGCGACGATCCCGACATCGCCAGCGCCGCGACGAACGGATTGACCAGGCCGAAAATGGCCGCCGGCGCCGCGACCAGATTGTAGACCGCCGAGAAGCTGAAGTTTTCCAGCACCCGGGTCCGGGCCTTGCGGGCCGTCAGGATCGCATCCGGCACGGCCGAAAGCCCTCCCGAGAACACCAGGTCGGCCGCGTTCTGGCTGGCGTCGACCGCCGAGCCCGGCGCCATGGAGGCATGGGCCTTGGCGAGGGCGGCGGCGTCGTTCAGGCCATCCCCCACCATCAGCACCTTGCGACCAGAGGCCTGCAGCCGTTCGACAATCGAAACCTTGTCGAACGGGGTGACGCTCGCTGTCCAGCGACGGATGCCCGCCTGCGTGGCGGCCGCCTCGACCGGGCCGGCGACGTCGCCCGACACCACCTCAACCCATACGCCCATGGCTTGCAGCGCGGCGATGGCGGCCTTGGCGTCCTCGCGCAGGCTGTCGCGGAAGGCGAAGCGCATCTTGGTGTCGCCCTCGAAGCCGAACCAGAGTTCGGTCTCCGAACCCGCCGCGGACTCGACGCCCACGAAGGCGGCCCGGCCCAGCCGCGCCTTGCGCCCGTCGATCATGCCCTCGACGCCCATGCCGGGGACTTCGACCGTGTCGGTCGCCGCATCTCCGCAGCCGGCGGCGTCGGCGAGCGCCCGCGCCAGCGGATGCCTGGACGCGCGGGCCAGCGGGGCGGCCATGGCGATGATCGAGGCCGGAGCATCGATCAGGCGCGGGCGGCCCTCCGTCAGCACGCCGGTCTTGTCGAACACGACATGGGTGACTTCGGCCAGTCGCTCCAGAGCGGCCCCGTTCTTGACCAGGATGCCTCGTCGGAAGAGGCGGCCGGAGGCGACGATCTGCACCGCCGGAACCGCAAGGCCCAGGGCGCAGGGGCAGGTGACGATCAGGACCGCGGCGGCGCGGAGCAGCGCTTCCCGCGGGCCCAGGCCGATGGCCCAGACACCGGCGAAGGTCAGCAGCGCGAGGGTGTGAACGATGGGCACGTAGAGCGCGGCGGCCTTGTCGGCCAGCCTGACGTAGGCCGAGCGGCTCTGGGCTCCGGCCTCCATGAGCCGGGCGATCGCCGCGACGGTCGAATCCTCCGACCGGGCGACGGCGCGCAGGACCAGACGACCGGACATGTTCAGGGCGCCGGCGTGCGTGCGAACGCCCGGTCCGGCGAGGACGGCGGCCGTCTCGCCGCTGATCAGGGCGTTGTCGAGATCGGACGTTCCCGCCTCGACCGTGGCGTCGACCGGGATGCGGTCGCCGGGAACGACGACCAGAAGGTCCCCGACCTCGACCTCCCGCACCGGAACCACCCGTTCAACGCCGTCCGCATCCAGGCGTGTCGCGGAGGGGGTCTGCAGCGCCAGCAGGTCACGGGCGGCGCTGCGGGCCCGGACGCGCAGCTTGTGATCGAGGTAGCGCCCGATCAGCAGCAGGAAGAGCAGGGTGACCGCGGCGTCGAAGTAGGCGTGCTCGCCCTTCTGGAAGGTCTCCGAGAAGCTGACGATCAGCGTCAGGATGACGCCGATCGAGATCGGCACGTCCATGTTGGCCTTGCGGCGGCGCAGGGACGACCAGGCCGACCGGAAGAACGGCATGCCGGCGAACAGCGAGCAGGGCGTCGCTATGGCGGCGGCGAACCAGTACATGATCTCACGCGTCGTGCCGTCCAGTTCCTGGCCGAACAGGCCGGCCCAGACGGGGACGGTGAACATCATGACGTTGCCGGCTCCGAAGGCGGCGACGCCGAGCGCCAGGGCGAGGTTGCGTCCCTCCCGGTCTTCCTTCTCGATGGCCTCGGCCGGGTCGAAGGGAGTCGCCGGATATCCCGCGGCGGTCAGGGCCTCGACGATGGCGGCCGGGTCGCCGGCGCCGGGCGCCAGCGTCACGGCCAGCTTGCCGGTCGTCAGGTTGAACCGCGCCGTCTCGACGCCGGGGGTTTCCCGGGCGGCCTTCTCGATTCTCGCCAGGCAGGCTCCGCAACGCGCGCCGGTGACCAGCAGCTCCAGACGGCCGCGCGCGTCGTCGTCGCGGGCGACGAAGGCCGACAGATCCCGCGCGGCGAGGGCGTTCATCGTCCCACCACCCGGCGGCCGGTTTCAAAGCGCACGCCGTCGGGTCCGGTCGCGATGACCTCGATGTCCCAGGCTCCGGACAACTCCGCGCTGCCGACGTAGCGACCATCGCCGCGCCCCGTGAGCGACAGGGTCTGGCCGCCGGCGTCGGTCGCGGGGCGCTCCATCGTCGCCTCGACCTTGAGACCGTCGACGCCCCGGCCCTCGCGATCGGTGATGACCAGTTCCACGACGCCGTCGGCGCCGGCGGCGAGGGTGGCGCCCCAGCCCAGCTTCGCCTGGGCGGCCCGCTTCTCCAGGGTCCGGTCGTAGAGCAGCCCGGCTTCGTAGGGGTTCTTGGCCACCTGTCCCGAGAACGTCCGCAGGGCGAGGCTGATGAACACCGAGTCCACGGCGATGATCAGACCGAAGAACAGGACAAAGGCCACGAGGACGTGACGGCCCTTGATCGTGAAGCGGGGGGCTTGGGTGGAATCGGTCATCGGGCGTTCGCCTCACCGGACAGGAAGTTGGTTCGGACGCGCGCCTCTCCCGTCGGCGAGGACATGGTCACCTCCACCGGCATGTTGGCGGCGGCGATCGCGGCAGGGGGAGCGGTCACGAAGACACGGACGGCGCGGACCTCGTCGGGCTTGACGACCACCGCGATGCGATTGCTCGCGGCCGCGGCTCCGGGTGTCTTCAGCTGCGCGCCCGGCACGCCCTCGATGGCGATCGTGAAGGTCTGCGGCGCGAAGCTGCGGTTGGTGATCTTCAGCGTGTAGCCGTTGCGGATCGAGCCGTCGTGAAGGCGGACGAAGGTCGGGTTGCGGTCTCTCAGCACATGCAGATCGACTGCCGAACGCTGGGTGAATCCCCAGATCATCAGACCGCTGACGATGGTCAGGGTGACCGCGTAGAACACGGTGCGCGACCGCACGAAACGGTAGAGGTTGTTGACGCCGCCGGTCTCGCGCGCGGCGACGGCGTGGTCGGTGTCGTAGGAGATCAGTCCGCGCGGACGATCCATCTTCACCATGATCTCGTCGCAGGCGTCGATGCAGAGGCCGCAGTTGATGCACTCCAGCTGGGCGCCGTCGCGGATGTCGATCCCCATCGGGCAGACCACGACGCACTGGTTGCAGTCGATGCAGTCGCCGCGGCCTTCCCAGCTCTGGTTCTTCTTGTGCGGGCCGCGGGGTTCGCCCCGGTCGCGACGGTAGGTGACCTGCAGGGAGTGGTTGTCCAGCATGGCGCCCTGGATGCGGGGCCAGGGGCACATGTAGGTGCAGACCTGCTCACGCATCGTGCCGGCGAAGACGTAGGTCGTGGCGGTGAGGATGGCGCAGGACACATAGGCGGTCAGCGGGCCTGTCCCGACCCAGAAGGTGCGGATCAGGGTCGGCGCGTCGTGGAAGTAGAAGATCCAGGCGCCGCCGGTTCCGAAGGCGATGCCCAGCCAGACCGCGTGCTTGCCGGTCTTCCGCCAGAGCTTGTTGAAGCTCATCGGCGAGGCGTCGAGTTTCATGCGGGCGTTGCGGTCGCCCTCGAAGAGCCGCTCGACGGCGATGAACAGGTCGGTCCAGACGGTCTGTGGGCAGGTATAGCCACACCACAGCCGGCCAAACAGGGCCGTGATCAGGAACAGCGCCAAGGCCGCCATGACCAGCAGTCCGGTTATGAAATAGACTTCCTGCGGCCAGAGCTGGATGAAGAAGAAGTAGAAGCGCCGCCCGGTGAAATCCACGAGCACGGCCTGATCGGGCAGGGCGCCGGGGCGCTCCCAGCGAATCCAGGGAACGATGTAGTAGACCGCCAGTGTCGCGACCAGCAGCGCCCATTTTATCATCCGCCAGCGGCCATGGACCAGCTTGGGATAGATCGGCACGCGGGCCTTGTAGAGCCCGCCATCGCCGCCGCCGGCCTTGCGGCGAGCGGCGGCGGCGGCGGAGACCGGACCCTGGCCAGCGGCAGGGTTGGGAGACTTGGTCCGATCAATGACGACGGTCACAACGTTTACTGACCCGAGTTGGCGTGGATGTAGACTGCCAGAGCCTTGATGGTTTCGGGACTGAAGCGTCCTTGCCAAGCCGGCATGACGCCGCCGCGGCCGTACTGGATCTGCTGGTTGATTGCGGCGCGATCGGCGCCGTAGAGCCATTCGCCGTCGGTCAGATCCGGGGCGCCCTGGGCCTTGTCGCCCTTGCCCTCGACCCCGTGGCAACTGGAGCACTGGTCAGCGAAGACCTGCCGGGACCGGTCAACCGCCGGACGATCCGCCGGGCGCCCGGACAGGGCCACGACGTACTCGGTCATGTCCTGCACCTGAGCCGGCGTGAGCATCTGGTCGCGACCGAAGGCGGGCATCATCGACATCCGTGCGGCGGGGTCTCCCGAGCGGATGCCGTGCTTCAGCGTCAGGGCGATGTCGTCGAGCGTGCCACCCCACAGCCAGATATCGTCGCGCAGGTTCGGATAGCCCTTGGCCCCGGCGCCGCCGGTTCCGTGGCAGGTGGCGCAGTTGTCGCCGAAGACGGACTGGCCAAGCGTCAGGGCGTAGGCCTGCAGTTCGGGATCCTGTTCGATCTGTTGCAGGGTGGCGTCCCGCAGGGCGGCCGCTCCCGCGCCACGCACGGTCTCCAGGTCGGACAGAGCGGCGGCGACGTCGCGCCGGTCCGAACTGCCGAGCAAGCCCTGGGTATAGCTGTTCACACCCGGCCAGGCCGGGAAGGCGACCCAGTAGCCGATTGCGAAGACCACGCAGGCCCAGAACACCCACAGCCACCAGCGGGGCAGTGGATTGTCCAGCTCGCGGATGCCGTCCCACTCGTGGCCGGTCGTCTCGACGCCGCTGACGGCGTCCGTTTCACGTTGATGCTCACTCATTGATCGTCATCCTCGAGAGGGAGGCGCGCCGCCTTGGCGAAGGCGTCGCGGTTGGCCGGCCAGAACGCGTAGGCGCAGCCCATGAGGAAGATCAGGCCGAAGTAGATCAGCCCGCCCTGTTGCGCGATGCGCGCGACGGTTTCGTAGGTCATCGTCGGCTCCTAGCGCTGGTTCGCGGGATCACCCGCTTCATAGGTGCGGAAGTCGACGAGCGTGCCGAGCATCTGCAGGTAGGCGATCAGGGCGTCCATCTCCGTGACCCGCTCGGGATCACCGTCGAAGTCGCGGTTGACCACCTTGGCGCCGTAGCGCTTGCGCAGGTCGCCGGCCGACATCGAGAACGGATCGGCCTGGGCCTCGAAGTCGGCCTCGGCCGTGTCGAGCTGCTCCTGGGTGTAGGGCACGCCCAGCGCGGTCATCGCCTTCATCTTGGCGCGGATGTCCCGGATCGAGGCGTCGCGCTGCACGAGGAAGGCGTAGGGCGGCATCACCGACTCGGGAACGACCGAGCGCGGATCCACGAGGTGGTCGCGGTGCCAGCCGTCCGAGTACTTGCCGCCGACGCGGGCGAGATCAGGCCCGGTCCGCTTCGATCCCCACTGGAACGGGTGATCGTACATGCTCTCGGCCGCGAGGCTGTAGTGGCCGTAGCGCTCGACCTCGTCCCGCAGGGGGCGGATCATCTGCGAGTGGCAGGTGTAGCAGCCCTCGCGGATGTAGATGTCCCGGCCGGCCAGCTCGAGCGGGGTGTAGGGACGAACGCCCTCCACCTTCTCGACCGTGCTCTTCAGCCAGAACAGGGGGGCGATCTCGACCAGGCCGCCGATCGAGACGACCAGGATGATGCCGATGATCAGGAGCAGGGAGTGCCGCTCGAGTTTTCCGTGATGTTTCCAAAGGCTCATGACGCGGTCCTCAGGCGGCTGCCGGGAGCGGCGCGCTGAGCGCGTCGCGGGTTTCAACGGACGGCAGCCGGACCGTGCGCCAAAGATTGTAGATCATGATGAGCGTGCCGGAGAGGAACATCGCGCCGCCAACCGTCCGGATGACGTTCTCGATGTGCTTGGCCGAAACGGTCTCGATGAAGGACCAGGCGAGGAAGCCCTGCGGGGTGTATTCCCGCCACATCAGGCCTTCCATGATGCCCGACACCCACATCGCGCAGATGTAGAGAACGATGCCGGTGGTCGCGATCCAGAAGTGCCACTCGACGAGCTTGTCGGAGTAGAGCCGGTCTTTCTTCCACAGCCACGGGACCAGGCAGTACATGGCGCCGAAGGTGATGAAGCCGACCCAGCCGAGCGCGCCGGAGTGCACGTGGCCGATGGTCCAGTCGGTATAGTGGCTGAGGGCGTTGACGGCCCGGATCGACATCACTGGACCTTCGAAGGTCGACATGCCGTAGAAGGCGATGGCCACGACCATCATCCGCACGACCGGGTCGGTGCGCAGCTTGTCCCAGGCCCCCGACAGCGTCATCAGGCCGTTGATCATGCCGCCCCAGCTGGGCATCCACAGCATGATCGAGAAGGTCATGCCCAGGGTCTGGGCCCACTGCGGCAGCGCCGTGTAGTGCAGGTGGTGCGGGCCGGCCCAGATATAGATGAAGATCAGCGCCCAGAAGTGCACGATCGACAGGCGGTAGCTGTAGACCGGCCGTTCAACGCGCTTGGGCACGAAGTAGTACATCATGGCCAGGAAGCCGGCGGTCAGGAAGAAGCCGACGGCGTTGTGGCCATACCACCACTGGGTCAGAGCGTCCTGGACGCCGGAGAACAGCGAGTAGCTGCGGTGATGCAGCGGGCTGATCGGCAGGGCCAGGTTGTTGACGATGTGCAGCAGGGCGACGGTGACGATGAAGGCCAGGTAGAACCAGTTGGCCACATAGATGTGGGGTTCCTTGCGCTTCCAGATCGTCCCCAGGAAAACCAGCAGGTAGGCGACCCAGACGACGGTCAGCCACAGGTCGACCAGCCATTCCGGCTCGGCGTACTCGCGCGACTGGGTGATGCCGGCCAGGTAGCCTGTGGCCGCCAGGACGATGAACAGCTGGTAGCCCCAGAACACAAACCACGACAGCACGCCGCCGAACAGGCGCGCCCGGCAGGTCCGCTGCACGACATAGAAGGACGTGCAGATCAGGGCGTTGCCGCCGAAGGCGAAGATCACGCCGGATGTGTGCAGCGGCCGCAGTCGGCCGAAATTCAGCCAGCCGAGGTCCGGAAAGTAGAGAAGGTTGGGCCAGGACAGCTGCGCGGCGATGACGACGCCGACCAGCATGCCCACGGCGCCCCAGAACATCGTGGCGATCACGCCGGCCCTGACGACGCCGTCCATGTAGCGGTCGGATTCGTTGGTGAAGAGTCCGCCGCTCAGGCCGGCCGTCAAGGCAAAGCTCGCAAGCGCGGCCGCGGCGACGAAAATCCAGGCCTGGAACTGGAACAGCGGATCATCGCTGAACATGGCGGCGAAGAAGAAGACGAGGCCACCGATGACGGTGGCCGTCAGTAGCGCCGGCGCACCCGGCGATCCGACTGTTGGTTTCACAAGCTGGCTCATTGGCCCATCCAAGCCCCCATGGCGTTCATGGGACCCAGCTATCGGCGGGCGGTGGGGGTCGCCTTGATCTGTATCAAGGCCGCCTCTTCGCAGTCGCGGGATGTTCGCCGTGACACATCGGAGAGAGACCAGATGCCTATCCGCGCGCTCACTGCCCGCCGCCCCCTGGAAGCCATCACGCTGCATAGCGGCGCCGGAGCGGCGGCCCTGTGGTTCGCGGTCCTCTGGCAGGAACTGCCGACGCTGGCCTACGGCCCGCTGTGCAGCGAAGCACAGGGCCTGTGGGGGCACTGTCCGCTTTGCGCGCCCGCCGCCGTGCTGACGCTGATCAGCTTCCTCGGCGGCGTGCAACTGCTGCGCGGTCTGGAGCGCGACTAGACCGTGGACTGGATCAGCGTCGAGCGGACGCAGTCCGAAGTGCGGGCCAGCGCTTGGCGCAGGGCGCCGTCTGCGACGCCGGTGTCCACCTTGAGTCGCCGGCAGTCGAGCGCGCGGGCGGTGGTCCTGAGGCCGTCGGCGAGCGCGACGACGACCGGCTCCGAATCGACGAGGGCGAAGGCCGCCACCCGTTCGACCCAGAGCGTTTTGCCGTCGCACAGATCGCTGCGGACGGCGAACGGCGCGATCCCGACCAGGCGGCCGGCGCTGTCGCGCGCCAGCAGCGCGCCCGACGCGGTCTGTCCGCTCGATGTCCAGCGGCGCACGATCTGCCGCCAGCGGCCTGGCGTGAGATGGCCGAAGGCAAGGCGCGCCAGTGCGAACGCCTCATCGGCATCAGCCACAGTCAGCCGGGCGACAGAGATTGTTGCGGGCGAAGGCTTCATGACCGGAAGGCTCGCAGGTCGCCGGCGCCGAATCGTTGACCTGCATCAACACCGACCCACCACGCGGAGCTTCGCCCGATGAGCGCCAACATGACCGCCTGCGCCGGCGCGGCGAGCACAGACGTGTGCGCAGGATGCTCGGCGCGGCGTCTCAGCGTCTGTGGCGTGCTTGAGCAGGAAGGTCTCCGCCGCCTGAACGAAGCGGCCGACCACATCACCTTCTCGCCGGGCGAGGTGCTGTTGCGGGAGGGGGATGCGGCGACGCATCTGTTCAACATCACGGCGGGCGATGTGCGGGTGCACAAGCTCCTGGCGGACGGCCGGCGCCAGATCGTGGGCTTCCTGTCGCCTGGCGATTTTCTCGGCCTGGCGACCGGCGACCGGTACGCCTTTTCGGCCGAGGCGCTCGGCCCGGGAACGGCCTGTCGCTTTCGCAAGGCGGACTACAGGAAGATACTTCGGGAGATGCCGGAACTGGAGCATGCGCTTCTGGACCGGGCCGCCCACGAATTGAAGGCGGCGCATGACCAGATGCTGTTGCTGGGTCGCAAGACGGCCATGGAGCGGCTCGCCTCGTTCCTCTTCAGTCTGTCGGAGCGGGCGATGCGGGCAGGCGGAGACGGACGTCTCGTGGACCTGCCCATGACCCGCGCGGAGATCGCCGACTATCTCGGCCTGACGACGGAGACGGTCAGCCGGGTCACGACCCGCCTCAAGACACGGGGCGTGATCCGCTTGTTGACGATGCACAGCCTCAGCATCGAGCGGCCTGACGAACTGCTTCATCTGGCCGGCCTCGATGCCGAGGCCGTCGGGCGACCGTCCTAGAACTTGCGTCCCAGGCCGAGCGAGACCACCCAGGGATCGAGCTCGACGTTGCTCTTCAGCGCGCCGCTGTTGATGTTGGCGTCGGTCTCGAAGAACACCTTCTTGGCGTCCAGGTTCACCGACCAGGGACCCTGGATGGCGATGTCCACGCCGGCCTGCAGGGCGAAGCCGAAGCCGTCGTCCAGATCGACCTTGAAGCCGTTCTTGTCGCTGCCATTGTAGAACAGCATGTAGTTGATCCCGGCGCCGACGTAGGGGCTGACCCGGGCGGCGGGCAGCGGGTGGTACTGCAGGGCCACGACCGGCGGCAGGACCCAGGTTTCATGGACCCGCACGTCCGGGCCGACGCCGGCGGCGTCGATCTCGTGCTTGGAGGTGCCGAGCGTCACGTCGATCGCCAGCTTGTCGGTGATGAAGTAGGCGATGCCCAGGCTCGGGATCGTGTCATCGCTGACGGCGGCGCTGAGGCCGGTGGCCGCGCCGGCGGCGGTTACGATCGGCGCCGACTCGTCCGGCGCGACGGTGGTGGCCCGGAAGTTGACCATCAGGGTCCCCTTCTCCTTGGGCTGGAAGTCCTGGGCCGAAGCGGCGCCCGCGCCGGCGATCAGGGCCACGGCGGCGGCCGCGGCAAACAGCGTCTTCATTGCTCTATCCCCTTGAAGTCCTGGCGGTTGATCTCCGCCTCACGGTCCTTTTTCGCGCGTTGCGCGCCGGCGCTCGCTGACCTGGATCAATCCATGAGAGGAAGTTCGACAATCGATGTCGCGGACAAAAAAAGCCCCCGATCAGCGAACTGACCGGGGGCAGGCCGGAGTGTGTGAAGGAACTGGCTATTCGGCCGCCATGGCGCGCGGCGTGACGGGCAGGGGACGCTCCAGCGTCGCCCAGTCGATCAGGCCGTCATGGACTTCATCCTCGAACCTCAGGACTCCGAGAGCCTCGAACTTCGGACGGACGGTTTCCGTCAGCAGCCCGATCCGCTTGAGGTTCGGAATCATGCGGGCGAACAGGAAGTCGCGGAACGCGCCGCCGGCCTGGGCCTTGTGGTTGATCTCGCGCGCTTCCTCGAGGGTGAAGCCGTACTCCTGGGGCACGTCGACGCTGAACAGCCGCTCGCGCATGATCACGCAGGCCTCGTAGGCGAACTGTGCGCGCTCCTCGATCTCGTGTTCCGGGAGAGCGCGGATCCAGTCCTCGAGATAGTTCACGCCGAAGGCCACGTGCCGGCCTTCGTCGCGCTGCACCAGCTCGAGAATCTGCCGCAGCAGCGGATCACGCGTGCTCTGGGTCATGGCCTGGAAGGCGGCGAGGGCGAGGCCCTCGATCAGGACCTGCATGCCGATGAACTTCAGGTCCCAGCGCTCGTCGGTGAGCACCTTGTCCAGCAGCAGCTTCAGGTTCGGGTTGATCGGGTAGACGATCTTGCAGCGCTCGGAGAGGTACTTGTGGAACACCTCCACGTGCCGGGCCTCATCGAAGGTCTGCGAGGAGGCGTAGAGCTTGGCGTCGTAGGTCGGCGCGCAGCTGACCAGCTGGCTGGCCACCAGCATGGCGCCCTGCTCGCCGTGCAGGAACTGCGACAGCGTCTGGGCGTGGCTGCGCCAGGCGAAGTCGAGCTTCTGCTGTTCGGTCAGCGCCTCGTACTTGGGATGGCCGGCGAAGGCGTTCTGGGTCGGGTCATTGGGCGTTTCGGTCTTCGGGAACGGCACGTCCCAGTCCACGTCCATCTGGGCGTCCCAGTTGAAGCGCTTGCCCAGCTCGTAGAGCTTGCGGATCCTGGCGTTGGCGTCCCGGTAGTCCCAGTTGTAGGAGCCGGTCAGCGGCGTCCGGAAGATTTCGCGGATCACTTCCACGTCGGCGGGCGTGAGCCGGTCGGTCAGTTCATTGTCAAACTCCTGCACTTCGCGCGGCGGGTGATCGACCAGATTGACGTTCAGCATCGGACGTTCCTTCCTTGCCCCGAGAAAGATGACGGGGGCGTCATTTTTTGAGCGATCCGGAGGCCTTCGAGAGAGTGGGGGCCGGGGGTCGCGGAGGTTTCAGGGCCCGTAGCGCTGACGCTTGGCGGCCTTTCGATGAGTGGAGCCCCGAGCCCGGGCCGTGATCATTGACCTGGATCAAGAGTGCGGGCGGCGAATTTGATCCGCATCAAGGAAGTGGCCGTTGCGGCAGGCTAGCAGGCCAGAGTGGCGCGGTGTCGCCACAGGTGCGCGCTTTCACCCTGGTTCCGGATGGTCATGCCCAGCCCTTTGTCAAAGCCGATCACCCGGCCTTCCCGGGACGAGTTGATCGCCCGGTATGATGGACGGGCGCCGCGCTACACGAGTTATCCCACGGCGGTCCAGTTCAGCGGCGCGGTGGACGCCGCAACGCACGCGCGCTGGCTGTCCGGACTTTCGCCCGAGCAGGCCGTTTCGCTCTACCTGCACATCCCTTTCTGCGCCCGCCTGTGCTGGTACTGCGGCTGCAACACCCGCGCGACCACGCGGACCGAACCGGTCGCCGAGTATGTCGACAGGCTGATCGACGAGCTGGCGCTGGTCGAAGCGGCGCTGCCGGGCCGGCTGCGGACTCGCGACATCCACCTGGGCGGCGGCACGCCGAACATGCTGTCCCGGGAAGACCTCGGCCGTCTGTTCCAGGCGATCCGGCATGTGTTCCGGGTGTCGCCGGGGGCCACCGTGGCAGCCGAGCTCGACCCCGCCGTGCTCACCCGGGACTGGGTGCAGGCCGCCGCCTTCCATGGCCTCAGCCGCGCCAGCGTGGGCGTACAGGACCTGTCGCCGCGCGTTCAGGCGGCGGTCAACCGGATCGAGCCGTTCGAGGTCATCGAGCGCGCGGTCGGCTGGCTGCGCGAAGCGGGCGTGCTGTCGGTCAATCTGGACCTCATGTACGGACTGCCGCGCCAGACGGCGGCGGACGTGAGGAACACGCTTGACGCCGTCCTCACGCTCAAACCCGAACGCCTGGCCCTGTTCGGCTACGCCCACGTGCCGTGGATGAAGGCCAACCAGCAGCTGATCAAGGACTCCGAGCTCCCGGGGCCTTCCGAGCGGCTCGACCAGAGCGAGGCGGCGGCGGAGCGGCTGGCGCGCGAGGGCTATGTGCGCATCGGCCTGGACCACTACGCCCTTCCGGACGACGAACTGGCGCGGGCGCTGACCGAACAGCGGCTGCATCGCAACTTCCAGGGCTACACCACCGACGCCAACTCTGTGCTGATCGGGGTCGGCGCCTCGTCGATCAGCCGCCTGCCGCAGGGTTTCGTTCAGAACCAGGGACTGGAGCGCAACTGGCGCGACGCCATTCTGCGCGGAGAGCTGCCGGCCGCGCGCGGTGTCGCCCTGACCGACGAGGACCGCTTCCGCAGCGAGATCATCGAGCGGCTGATGTGCGACCTCGCCGTCGATGTCGAGGCGGTGCGCGCCCGCCACGCCGGCGCGATCGGCGCCGGGCCTGACCTCTCCGCCGCCTTCGCCCGCCTCGCGCCCTTCGTAGACGACGGCCTGGCGCTCCTGGACGGATCGACGCTCGTCGTGACCGAGGCCGGACGGCCGCTGGTGCGGTCCATGGCGGCGCTGTTCGACGCCTACCTCGATCCCGAGGCAGGCCGGCATTCCAGGAGCCTGTGATGAGCCGCCGTCGCGTGCTGGTCATCAACGGGCACCCTGACCCGACGGGACAGCGGTACTGCACCGCTCTCTCGGCGGCCTACCTGCGCGGGGCCGACCTGGCTGGGCACCAGATTCGCCGCCTGGACGTCGGCGCCCTCAAGCTCCCGCCCATCCAGTCCCAGGCGGAGTTCCTGGCCGAGCCGGACGAGACCGCCCGCGCCGTTCAGGCCGCGATCCGCTGGGCCCAGCATGTCGTCATCGTCTATCCGCTCTGGCTGGGCGGCCCGCCCGCCGTGCTCAAGGCCTTCTTCGAGCAGGTTTTCCGCTACGGCTTCGCGGTCGCCGCGCCGGGCGAGAAGGGCGGAGGACTCATGAAGGGCAAAACGGCGCGGGTGATCATCACCATGGGCATGCCCGCGCCCTTCTTCAGCATCGTGTTCGACCGCGCCGGGCTCAAGTGCCTGGCGCGCGGGATTCTGAGACTGGCCGGCTTCTCGGTGCGCAACACCATCATCGGCGGAGTCGATGGCTCGCCCGAGCGCCGCAAGGCCTGGCTCAGCCGCGTCGAGACCCTCGGCGTCCAGGCCCGTTGAACCCGTCGAGGTGACGTCGGGGCGCCGTTGTCGTGTCCCGGACCGTGGCGCATCATCCTCCGGAAGGCGCCGGCGAGCGCCATGCGGGAGGTAGGATCATGGCGCAGGACCAGCCCATCGAAGGGGCCCCCACCGTACTCTACGAGGTCGCCGACCACGTCGCCGTCATCACGCTGAACCGGCCGGAGCAGCGCAATGCGCTGAACTGGGACGCCTATGACCGGCTGGAGAAGGCGCTTCGCCGCGCGGTGACGGATCCGGAGGCGCGCTGCGTCATTGTCACCGGCGCCGATCCGGCCTTCTGCTCCGGCGATGATGTCCGGGAGATCATGGCCGGGCCAAAGGCGGTCTCGGCGGACACCACCCCGGTCGTGCGGCACAAGCCGACGCCGGCGGCGATGGCGGCGCTGGAATGCGACAAACCCCTGATCGCCGCCGTCAACGGCGCCGCGGTCGGGTGGGGCATGGAACTGGCGCTCTATGCCGACATCCGCCTCTGTTCCGAGAAGGCGAAGTTCGCCGAACTGTTCATCAAACGGGGTCTGGTCTGCGACGTGGGCGGCTTCTACCGGCTGCCCTCGATTGTCGGCCCCGCCAAGGCGGCAGAGCTGCTGTTCACCGGCGACGTCATCGACGCGGCCGAGGCGCTCCGCATCGGCCTCGTCAGCGAGGTGACCCCGCATGACCAGCTGATGGTCCGCGCCCGCGCGCTGGCGGCCCGCATCGCCGTCAACCCGCCGCTGGCCCAGCGCTACATGAAGGAGGGGCTGCGCCGGGGGACCTACGGCGACCCCCGCGACCTCGGCGGCTGGGCGATCGAGACCATCCGCGCCCTGATGAAGACCGAAGATCACAAGGAGGGCGTCGCGAGCTTCCTCGAGAAGCGGCCGCCGGTGTTCTCAGGGCGCTGACGGCGCCTCTAGGGGTTTTCCCTTATGCGTCTGCCCTGAATTTCCGGCGCCCCTCCCGTCGCCTACTCCTTGGGTCACAGATGGGGAGCTTCACATGACCGCGCAGATCGTCACCTTCGCCCGGACGGCCCAGACCAGCCACGACGACGTCCGCAGCCTCCCGGGCGCGACCATCGCCTACGGTCCGGGCGACGAGATCTACGCCCAGGCCGAAGAGACCGACCTCATCTATCGCGTCGTCAGCGGCGCGGTCCGCACCACGCGACTCGACAGCGACGGCCGCCGCCAGATCGGCGACTTCTACTACGCGGGCGACTTCTTCGGTCTCGAGGCCGGCCCGGAGCACCGGTTCTCCGCCGAGGCCCTGTGCGACGCGCAGATTCAGGTTCTCAAGCGGTCCTCCCTGGCCGTGGCCGACGAGGCCGGCGGCATCGAGCGGATGATCTGGATGGCGACGGCGCGGGAACTCGAGCGCACCCGCGAGCATCTGATGATGCTGGGCCGCAAGACCGCGCGCGAGAAGGTCGCCAGCTTCCTCTTTGATCTCGCCGACCGCCAGGGTGGAGACATCCAGACCCTGACCATGGGCCGGCAGGACATGGCCGACTACCTGGGCCTGACGATCGAGACGGTGTCGCGCATGCTGACCCAGCTCCAGTCCGAGGGTCTGGTGACCTTCATGGGCTGCCGCCAGTTCAGGATCGGCAACCGTCCCGCCCTGACGCGTCTGGTCGCCGCCTGACCATCCTATCGCTCTTCCGGCCCGGCCTGTGCTAATCGAGGTGTTCGATTAACCGGCGGATCGAATGCCCACGTTCCTGTCCAGGCTGTCCCGGACGCTTCCCAACGATCCGATGGCTTCCGCCGGCTATGCCGTTGCGTTGGTCGCGGCCGGTCTGGCGTTCGCCGCCCAGTGGCTGATCGGGGTCTGGTTCGACGGGCGAACCGCGTTCGTCATCTACATTCCGGCCATCCTTATCGCCGCATGGCTGGGCGGACGCGGGCCGGCGACTCTGGCGGCCCTGCTTTGCGTCGCCGTCAACGCCGCGCTGCTGCGCGAGCAGATGCTTCACTTGGCCAACATCATCGAGACCATCGCCTTCCTGATGCTGGCCCCCGTACTCGGCGGCGTCGGCGACCGGCTGAGGCGCGACAGCCGTGAGGGCGCGGCGCGGCAGTCCCATCTGCAGTCGATCCTCGACACCGTGCCCGAGGCGATGATCGTCATCGACAGCCGCGGCGTCATTCGTTCATTCAGCGCCGCCGCCGTGCGACTGTTCGGCTGGACGCCGGAGGAGACCATCGGGCGCAACGTCAGCATCCTGATGCCGTCGCCCTATCGCGAACAGCATGACAGCTACCTCGAACGCTATCTCGGTACGGGCGAGCGCCGGATCATCGGCATCGGGCGGATCGTCGTCGGCGAGCGGCGGGATGGTTCGACCTTTCCCATGGAGCTGGCGGTCGGCGAAGCCTCCGCGGGACGCGAGCAGTTCTTCACCGGCTTTGTCCGCGACCTGACCGAACGCCGGGACCAGGAGCGCCGGCTGCAGGAGTTGCAGTCAGAGCTTGTCCACGTCTCACGCCTGACGGCCATGGGCGAGATGGCCTCGGCCTTGGCCCATGAGATCAACCAGCCCCTGTCGGCGATCACCAACTACATGAAGGGTGCGGCAATGATGCTGGATGCCGGAGCGCCGGATCCGGCGCGCCTGCGCCAGGCGCTCGACCGCGCCGGCGACCAGGCGATCAGGGCGGGCGACGTCATCAAGCGCCTTCGCGAGTTCGTGGCGAAGGGGGAAACAGACCATACGCTGGAGGATCCGGCCAAGCTGATGGAGGAGGCCAGCGCCCTGGCCCTCGTCGGAGCCAAGGAGCAGGGCGTACGTGTCGATCTGCGCTTCGGCCGGAACCTCGGCCCAGTCATCGTCGACAAGATCCAGGTGCAGCAGGTCGCCCTCAACCTGATCCGCAACGCCATCGACGCCATGGAGAACAGCGAGCGCCGCGAGCTCACCGTGAGCGTATCCGACAGTGAGGACGGCATGGCGCTCGTCACTGTGGCCGATACGGGGCCCGGCGTGGACCCGGCCGTCGCCGAGCGCCTCTTCGAACCCTTCCTGACGACGAAATCCAGCGGCCTGGGCGTCGGCCTCTCCATCTGTCGCACCATCGTGGAGGCGCACGGCGGACGGATCTGGGCGGATCGTAACGCGCAGGGCGGCGCGACCTTCTCCTTCACACTCCCCCTGGCCGAAGCGGAGGCGACGATTGGCCAATAGCCAGACCGTACATGTCATCGACGACGACGAAGCGATGCGCGATTCGCTGTCGTTCCTGCTCGATATCCAGGGCTTCGAGACGCGGGTCTACGACTCGGCGATCACCTTCCTCGAGGCGCTGCCGTCCCTGTCTGGCGGTTGCGTGCTGACGGACGTGCGCATGCCGGGGCTCAGCGGGCTGGAGCTGATCGAGCAACTGCGCGCGCTGGGTCAGGACCTGCCTGTTGTCGTCATGACCGGGCACGGCGATGTGCCCATGGCGGTCGACGCCATGAAGGCGGGCGTCATCGATTTCATCGAAAAGCCGTTCGCCGATGACGTGCTTCTGCGGGCGGTGCGCAACGCCCTGGATCGCCAGGGCGCCCAGTCGGACGATGGCGCCCGCAAGGAGGCCCAGGCGCGCATGGCGAACCTGTCGCCCCGCGAACGCGACGTCCTGGCAGGCGTCGTGGCCGGCAAGGCCAACAAGGTCATCGCCTTCGACCTGGGCATCAGCCCGCGCACGGTGGAAATCTACCGCGCCAACCTGATGACCAAGACCGGCGCCCGCAACATGGCCGAACTCATGCGGCTGGCCCTGGCGGCCGGACTCTGAGCGACAGGCTTGCGGCGCCCCGGCGGCAGTCGGCTATGCTGCGGGAAAATCAGGGGAGCGCCACATGACCGCCAGCACCAAGTCCTCCGGCGTCGAGGATCTGAACAGGACGCTCGGGCTGGTGCGTCGCGTCGAGATGGACCCGGCCGGTCGCGCGGTGCTCGAGTACGAGGCCGGGCTGCACATGTGCCATTCCGGCGGTGTCGTGCAGGGCGGCTTCATCACCGGCTGGATCGATGCGGCCATGGCGCACGCGGCGATCGCCATGGCGGGAAACGACATCGTGCCCATGTCGCTGGAGCTGAAGGTCAGCTTCTTCGCGCCCGCCCGACCCGGCCGCGTCATCGCCGAGGCCTGGGTCGAGCGGAAGGGCAAGCGCACCTGCTTCTTCGAAGGTCGGCTTCTCGACCCCGCCGGGACGGTCCTGGCCAAGGCCAGCTCGACCATCATGCTGGCCGAGCGCAATCGCGTGGAAGCGTCGGCGAGCGCCGCCAAGGGCGGTTGACGAGGCGACGATGAAGACGATCCGCACCAGCGCCTTCATTCCCGCGCCGCCGGCGAAGGTCTGGGCGGTGCTGACCGACTTCGACGCCTACGCCGACTGGAACCCGCTGAACATCAAGGCGCGCGCCATCGGGCCGGCCCGACCGGGCGGCAAGCTGGACACCACCTTCGTCAATCCGGGCGGCAAGCCGGGCGCGACCATCCGCCAGACGGTGACCCTGACCACCTTCGAGCCGGACAGGGCGCTGGCCTGGACCGGCTGGGTTCCGCTGCTGTTCAAGGGGCGGCATCACTTCACCCTGACGCCCGAAGGCGAGGGCACGCGCCTGCTGCACGGCGAGGACATGCAGGGACTGATCGCGCGAGGCTTCACGGACGAGCAGCTGACGCGCGACTTCGCACCCTACTATGAGGCGGTCAATCGTGCGATCGCGGAACGCGCGTTGACGGTTCCCTAACCGCGCGGGTCGGACCGTGCGGGGATGTCCGCACGTGTCCATCCGTATCGCCGCCCGCAGCGCACCGGCCTTCGACTGGCCATGCTCTGCGCGCTCGTCTTCGCCGCGCCGACGACGATCTACGTCGTCACGGGCCGTCTGACGACCGAGGCCGCGGCGACCACGGTTCCACCCGACCGGCGGGACGGTGGAGCCGTCGTGGCCTGGGCCGACATCCGCGTCACCGACGGCGATACCTTCCGGGTGCGCGAGGAGCGGGTCCGCATCGCCAACATCGACACGCCCGAGATGCCGGGCCGCGCGCGTTGCGACAGCGAAGCGCAGCTGGCGCTCGCGGCGAAGGCGCGCCTGGGGCAACTGCTGTCGCATGGCGACATCCGGCTCTCGCGTCAGGGACTCGACCGCTACGGCCGCACCCTGGCCACCGTCAGCGCTGGCAGCGGCGACGTCGGCGAGCAGCTCGTGCGCGAACGGCTGGCTCAGCGCTGGATGGGCCGCAAGGCGACCTGGTGCTGACAGCGCCCTAAATAATACCCGGGCAATATTGACTTGATGATTTACCCGGGTAAAAGGTGCGCTCCCTCACAGGAGCATCGCCATGTCCGCGACCTACACCGCATTCCTCCGCGACCGACGCATCGCCTCGGGTTCGCTGACCGCCGTCCTCGGCGCGATCGCCGGCGAGCCGGCCTGGCGGCAGGCGCAGGTGTTCGACGACGCAACGGGCGAGCTGATCAAGCTCGGGCGGCCGGAGGAGACCGCGCGCGCTGCCGCGCCGGAGGGGCCTTCCGAGCTGCGGTTGTCGCTGCTGCCGCGTCATCTCGACTGGCTGCAGGCCCAGTCGGGCGGGCCCTCGGCGGCGGTGCGCCGGCTGATCGACGCCGCCCGCCGCGAGGGTGTCGGCCGTGATCGTCAGGCGCGGGACGCGGCCTATCGCTTCCTGTCGATGATGGTTGGCGATCGCGCCGGCTTCGAGGAGGCTTGCCGCGCGCTCTACGCGGGCGACGCCGATCGCTTCGACGCGGTCAGCAGAGGCTGGCCCGTCGATGTCAGCCGCTATGCCCGGCGGCTGGCCGCTGACGGCTGGGCGCAGGTCATCCGGCCGCCGGTTCCGGCGCTCTGATCATCATCGCCTCCAGCGCCGCGCGGAGGGACGGCGCCAGCGGGCTCGATCCCTCCGCAGAGGCCTGGACGAAGGTGGTGGTGCAGACGCCGACGCAGCGGCCCTTCTGGAACATGGCCTGGCCGATTTCGTACGAAGCTGTGCCGATCCGCAGGATGCCGGAGCGGACCTCCACCTCATCGGGGTGGAAGACCTCGCCCAGGTAGGTCACGCGACTGTCGGCCGTGACAATCCGGACCCGTTCCATCAGGCCCGCCGCCGTGAAGATCGCGCGCGAGAACCGGGCCCGCGTCTCGTCGTAGTAGGCCGCGACGGCGATGTTGTTGATGTGGTGCAGCCCGTCCTCGTCGCGATAGCGGGTCTGGATATGGAAGCTGTGCGGGTAGACGCCGGGATCCTGGCGCCAGACGGGCGGTTTCATGCGTGTTCGGCTCGGATGGCTGGATTGCGGAGGCGATCTCTAGACGGGCGCCGCGAGGGCAGTCCATCGCCGATAGCGGCGCTCTACCGGCGAAACAGCAGGCAGAGGTTGTTGGCGGGCATGGCGACGCGCTCGGCGAAGGTCAGTCCGTGGGACGCCGCCAGCGCCTTGACCCTGTCCAGCTCGCGCAGGCCCCAGGCCGGGTTGCGGCGGCGAAGGTCGGCGTCGAAAGCGAGATTGCTGGGCGCCGTCTCGACATCGGCCTCCAGGTAGGGGCCATAGAGGCAGAGCGGCGCTCCGGACGGCAGGATCCGTCCCGCGCCGGCCATAAGGCCTTCTGTCGCCGTCCAGGGCGAGATGTGGACCATGTTGATGCAGACGACGGCGTCGGCGTGCTCGACAGGCCAGGCAGCCGGCGCGGCGGCGTCGAGGACCAGCGGCGGGGCCAGGTTGGGCAGGCCGGCCGCCTCGCACCGCGCGGCCAGGATATCCAGCGCTTCCGGCGAGCGATCGGTCGGCTGCCAGGTCACGCCGGGCAACGCCTGCGCGAACCAGGCGGCGTGCTCGCCCAACCCGCTGGCGACTTCAAGTACGGTTCCCGACGCGGGAAGCCAGCGCCGCAGGACGTCGAGAAGCGGCTGGCGATTGCGGGCGGAGGCGGGTGAAGCGGGGAGGTCGGCGGTCATCAAACGCCCAGCCTGTCGATCTGCGCCTCGATCGTCTGCCGCACGCTCTCGAACCGTTGATCCGCCGCGTCTGGCCAATCCAGGTACCGTAGGGCCACCGGCCGCACGATGCCGAAGGTCGAGATGCTGGAGAGCAGCAGCAGGGCCTCCAGGCGGGCGGCTTCGGAGGGCGCGGCCTCGCGGAGCGTCCGGCTGATCAGGTGGGCGATCAGGTCGACACCCGGCCCCCAGACCTGCTCGTAGAGCACCGCGAAGGCCGGTCCCGGCTCGGTCATCTCGCGCAGCACGAAAGCGGTCCAGGCTTGCGCCTCCCGGGTTCCGACCAGCAGTTCGGCCAGGGCCACGACCACCTGCTTCAGCGCCGCCCGCGCCTGCGCCGGATCCGCGCCCGGCGGCAAAGCGTCCTGAACCGCGCTGATCGGGCCCAGCATGCGATCTCGATAGCGGCCCACGATCTCGTCGGCGCAGGCTAGGTAGAGCCCCTCCTTGCCGCCGAAATAGTACTTTAGAGCCGGCAGGTTCACGGACGCGGCGTCGGCGATCCGGCGTGTGGTCGCGCCCTTGAACCCTTGGGCGCCGAAGGCCGTCAGGGCTGCCTCCAGAATGCGGCGGCGGGTCTCGTCGCCCTTGCGGTAGCCGCCGGCGGTCGGCTCGTCTGGCGCGGCGGCGGGCTTTGGCAATGGGCAGGCTCCAGTCCCGGCGCGCGGATCACGCCTTGCGACTGTGTATAGCGCGCGGTACATCTGCCCAACCTATATCGCTTGATACGAATTCTGCGGGACCGCGAAGCGCCATGAACGAGATGACGTCCTACCTCGGCTGGAAGATCGACTACGCCAACCCGGTGGGGGAGCCGTCGTTCCTGCCGCCGACGTCCATGGCTTGGCGCGTCTACAAGAACCAGATCGCCCTGGGCATCGGCGGGGTGGCCGCGGTGCTGCTGGAGTTCGCCGACGCCCGCATCCGCTCCGGCGTCTGGGACCACTCCACCTACAAGGCCGACCCGATCGGGCGGTCGCGGCGCACCGGCGTGGCGGCGATGGTCGGCGTCTATGGTCCCCAGAGCGCCGCGCGCCGGGTGATCCAGGGCGTCACCAACATGCATGCCAAGGTCAGCGGGACCACGCCGTCGGGCGAAGCCTACAAGGCGCTGGATCCTGAACTGCTGGACTGGGTGGCGGCCACCGCCGGCTACGGCTTCCTGAACGCCTATGATCGTTTCGTCAGCCCGCTCACCGAGGCGGAGAAGACCCGCTTCTACAGCGAGGCCTCGGCGATCCCTGCGCTGTACGGCGTCCAGCATTCGCCGAAGTCGACGGCGGACTTCATGGCGATGATGGAAAAGCTGGCGCCGCGCTTCGAGCCGCACCCGATCGTCGACGAGTTCCTGGCCATCATCGTCTCGGGCAAGGCGGCGCCCAACGTGCCGAAGTTCCTGCACCGGGCGCTGGCGCGGGCGTCGGTGTCGCTGCTGCCGCCGTTGGTGCGGGGCAAGCTGCAGCTGGGCCGGGAATGGGACCTGACCCCGTTCGACCGCCTGGCGCTGAAGGCCGCCGGGCGGATGGCCGACCGGGTGTTCCAGGCCGGCTCGCCGCCGGCGCAGGCCAGCGTGCGCCTGGGCCTTCCCGCCGACTTCCTGTGGCGCAAGCCGGCGGAGCAACAGCGGCTGCTGAGGGAAGCGGGGATGGATCAGGCGGTCGCCGCCGCCGCCGCTTGACGTACAATGAAAAACGCCCGGTCCTGCGACCGGGCGTTCATCGTTTCAGCCGTGCCTGAAGCCGCTTACGCGGCCTTCTGCAGCGACTTGGTCAGGATGCCGACGGCGGCGTCGCGGTCGATCTTCTCGATGGCGGCGACTTCGCGGGCCATGCGGTCCAAGGCCGACTCATAGAGCTGGCGCTCGGAGTAGGACTGTTCCGGCTGGTTCTCGGCGCGGTGCAGGTCCCGGACGACCTCGGCGATGGAGATGAGGTCGCCGGAGTTGATCTTGGCTTCGTACTCCTGGGCGCGGCGCGACCACATGGTGCGCTTCACGCGGGCGCGGCCCTGCACGACCTTCA
>CAYTZY010000025.1:21602-34091 GCA_964442795.1 uncultured Caulobacter sp. | reverse complement strand
CCCAGCCGGCCGAGGAGCACCGAGAACGACGACCTGTTCGCTCCCAAGCCGCAGGTGACCTGGTTCCGGCCCAAGGGGTCTGATGGGCCGAAGTTCGCCGACTACCGTCAGATCGCCGAGGCATTGAGCGCCCGCCAGCCCTGCACCAGGGAGGATGCAAGGCGGTTGCTCGGGGAGATCGAGAGTGCGCTGGCCGGCCAGAGCGAAGCGATCGACGACCTGACGGTCTACGCCGGGGCGTCAGGAGCGCAGACAGGGAGCGCGGGCGGCGCGCCCGGCGACCTCTATGGCCCTGAGCGACCGACCGGGCGGACCTCGTCGGTGGAGGACGGTCGCGAGGCGAATAGCAGCGCCGTTGACGCCGAGGCTGTCCGGGTGCGGATAGCCATGGGCGACGAAGGTGAGACCGCCTTCCGCCGCATGGACGCCGCGCGATCCGAATTGAGGCGGCTCAAGCGCAATCTCGAAATCGCGATCGAGACCGACGACTTCGATGATTGCCCGGCCGATCCCCCACCGCCACCACCGGCGCCACCGCCGCCGCCGATCGAAGTCATGCCCAACCCGACGGCCGGACCAGGCGACCTGCCAGACCCGGCGCCGGCGGCGGTCACCCAGCCGGCCGGCTCGGGAGCCACGACGACCCACCCCCCGCTTTCCCTGCCGCTGCCGCCCTGGGGTCCGGGCCCGAAACCCTATGATCCGAGCACGGACCCCGAATTCGGCAAGCTCCACACTGCGGGACTCCAGCGCCTGGTCGACGGGTTGGAGAAGTTCCGCGCGGAGGACGTGGTCAAGCGTGAGGAGCTGGAGCGCGCGCGCTGCGAAGGTCCGAAGGCCTGGAACGAGAAGCGGGAGGCCTACCTCAAGGACCTGCGGGGACGGCTGGACATCATGACGAGGATCGTGGGCCTGGGTAAGGACAAGGCCGCGATCGAAAGCGCCGCGGCCGGCGAAGTTGTGCGACTGGGGGTCGAGATCGCCGAGGTCGAGGCGATGTCGCCGCCGGCCGAGCCGCAGAGTTGCCCGGTCACGCCCGTGCCGGAGGACGGCGAGAGCATCCTGGATGAGATCGAGGAGGTCCTCGTCCCGGCCTGAGCGGCTAATTTCGCTCCGCCCTCTCACCAATCCGTCACACGAGCGCTATAGGAGGCCCCTCCGTCACGCGAGACCTCCCTCGATGCCGTTCCTTCCCCGCGCCGACCTCGTCCCCAACACGCTCGCCTACGAGACCGAGCCGCTGGTCAAGGCGACGGGCTTTCGCGAGTACGACGCGCGCTGGCTGTTCGGGCCGGACATCAACCTGTTGGGCGTGCAGGCGCTGGGCCTGGGTCTGGGGACCTACATCCACGAGCTGGGCCAGTCGAAGATCGTCGTCGGTCACGACTTCCGCTCCTACAGCCTGTCGATCAAGAACGCCCTGATGCTGGGCCTGGTCGCGGCCGGCTGCGAGGTGCTGGACATCGGCCTGGCCCTGTCGCCGACCGCCTATTTCGCGCAGTTCGACCTCGACGCCCCCTGCGTGGCCATGGTCACCGCCAGCCACAACGAGAACGGCTGGACCGGGGTGAAGATGGGCGCCAACCGGCCGCTGACCTTCGGTCCCGACGAGATGGGCCGGCTGAAGGAGATCGTGCTGGGCGGGGCCTTCGTGGAGCGCGCCGGCGGCAAGGTCACCCAGGTCGAAGGCGTCCGCGAGCGCTTCATCGCCGACGTCTCCCGCCGGGTGCAGGTCAAGCGGCCGCTGAAGGTGGTCGCCGCCTGCGGCAACGGCACGGCCGGCGCCTTCGTGCCCCAGGCCCTGCGCGCCATGGGCGTGGCGGTGGTGATCGAGATGGATTGCGACCTCGACTGGACCTTCCCGAAGTACAATCCCAACCCCGAAGACAGCGAGATGCTCCACGCCATGGCCGCGGCGGTGAAAGAGCACGGCGCGGACCTGGCGCTCGGCTTCGACGGCGACGGCGACCGCTGCGGCGTGGTCGACAACACCGGCGAGGAGATCTTCGCCGACAAGATCGGCCTGATGCTGGCCCGCGACCTGGCCCCGCTGAACCCGGGCGCGAAGTTCATCGTCGACGTCAAGTCGACGGGCCTCTTCGCCACCGACCCGGTGCTGGAGGCGAGCGGCTGCACCACCGTCTACTGGAAGACCGGCCACAGCTACATCAAGCGCAAGACCGCCGAGATCGGCGCCCTGGCCGGCTTCGAGAAGAGCGGCCACTTCTTCCTGAACGAGCCGCTGGGCCGGGGCTACGACTGCGGCCTGACCGCCGCGGCCGCCATCCTGGCGATGCTCGACCGCAACCCCGACAAGTCGATGGCCGACCTCAAGGCCGCCTTGCCGGTGGCCTGGACGTCGCTGACCATGAGCCCGCACTGCGGCGACGAGGTGAAGTACGGCGTCGTCGACAAGGTCGTCGCCGAGTACGAGGCCCTGGCCGCCGCCGGCGGGACCGTCCTGGGCCGCAAGATCACCGAGGTGATCACCGTCAACGGCGTCCGCGTGGCGCTGGAGGACGGCAGCTGGGTGCTGGTCCGCGCCTCCTCGAACAAGCCCGAGGTCGTCGTCGTCGTCGAGAGCACCCGCTCTGAGGACGACATGCGCGCCCTCTTCCGCGAAGAGGTCAAACCCCGTCTGGGCAAGCACCCGGAAATCGGGTCATACAACCAGGAAATCTGAGGGTCTGACGCATGCGCGTTGCGATGATCGGCACCGGCTATGTCGGCCTGGTGTCCGGAGCCTGTTTCGCGGACTTCGGTCATGACGTCGTCTGCATCGACAAGGACGCCGGCAAGATCGACCGTCTGCTGAAGGGCGAGATCCCGATCTTCGAGCCCGGCCTGGATGACCTTGTCGAGCGCAACGTGCGCGAGGGCCGGCTGAGCTTCACCCTGGACGGCACGGAGGCCATCAGGGCCGCCGACGCGGTGTTCATCGCCGTGGGCACCCCCACCCGCCGGGGCGACGGCCATGCCGACCTCTCCTACGTCTACGCCGCCGCCGAGGAGATCGCGGGCCTGATCGACGGCTTCACCGTCGTGGTCACCAAGTCGACCGTGCCGGTCGGCACCGGCGACGAGGTCGAGGCGATCATCCGCAAAACGCGGCCGGACGCCCAGTTCGCCGTCGTCTCCAACCCGGAGTTCCTGCGCGAGGGCGCGGCCATCGAGGACTTCAAGCGGCCCGACCGCGTCGTGGTCGGCACGGAGGATGACCGTGCAAAGGCGGTGATGAACGAGCTCTATCGCCCGCTGTTCCTGAACGAGACGCCGATCGTCTTCACCGGGCGCCGGACGAGCGAGCTGATCAAGTACGCGGCCAACGCCTTCCTCGCCATGAAGATCACCTTCATCAACGAGATGGCCGACCTTTGCGAGGCCGTCGGCGCCGACGTGCAGCAGGTCGCCCGGGGCATCGGCCTGGACAAGCGGATCGGCGCCAAGTTCCTCAATGCCGGCCCCGGCTACGGCGGCAGCTGCTTTCCCAAGGACACCATCGCCCTGGTCCGCACGGCCAGCGACGCCGGCGCCCCGGTCAGGCTGATCGAGACCACGGTGGCGATCAACGACGCGCGCAAGAAGGCCATGGCCGGCAAGGTGGCCGACGCGGTCGACGGCGAGCTGCGCGGCAAGACGGTCGGCGTGCTGGGCCTGACCTTCAAGCCCAACACCGACGACATGCGCGACGCGCCCAGCCTGGACATCATCCCGGCGCTGCAGGCCATGGGCGCGACGGTCCAGGCCTTCGATCCCGAAGGCCACGAAGCCCGCCAGATGCTGCGCGACGTCGAGTTCAAGGCCAACGCCTATGACGCCGTCGAGGGCGCCGATGCGGTGGTGATCATCACCGAATGGGACCAGTTCCGCGCCCTGGACCTGGACCGCATGAAGCTGCTGATGAAGACCCCCACGGTCATCGACCTGCGCAACATTTACCGCCCCGAGGATATGCGGGCGCGCGGGTTCCGGTATTCGAGCGTGGGCAGGGGGTAGTGCGGTTCGGGGACATGCACTTCAGTGCGTGTCCCCCGCAGCTCCCTTTCGCAAGCCCTTGACCCAATCCGCAGAACCAAGGGGTTGGCCTTCGATGCTGGCCCGCCGCAGCCGTTGCCGGTCCGCGTCGTCGATATCGCTTTCGAAGAAGGCCGCCAGATCGCCTGCGATAGCGCGTTCGGCAGGCCCTCGCACGATCAACGGGTCGAACCGACCCTTTATATGCGCGGCGACGCTCGACCACGGCCAGTCGATCGCGCGCTCAACCAGCCCCGCCCTGACCGGATTCAGGCCGACGTAGCGGATGCACTTTCGCAGGTAGCTGTCGTCCATCGGGAACGAGGCGAAACGGCCCTGCCAGAGATAGCCCGTCCATCCCTCCCGACGATTGATCATCCGGGTGTAGCGGACGTGGGTTTCGCCGACGGCGCGCGCCAACGACCCTCCGGGCCCCGGCGTTGCGATCAGGTGCACGTGGTTGGACATCAGACAGTAGGCCCAGACCTCCACGCCGGACTCGTGGAACACCTCGGCGGCGATCTTGCGATAGATGACGTAGTCATCCGGTCGAAAGAACGTCGGCTGCCGGCGATTGCCGCGCTGCGTCACGTGATGTGGGACGTTCGGGATCACGACGCGCGCCATTCTCGGCATGGGCGCCTCCTTTTCGCGACCAATGTTCTATATTTGTTCTTCGCGAGTCAAGCTGCTGGGGACACGCACTGAAGTGCATGTCCCCGACCGTAGCGTCCCACCGCTTCAGGGTTCACTCTCTCCCTTCGAACGGGGGAGAGTCGCGACATGTGGGTGTTGCTGGGGGTGCTGGTGGTCGTGGTCGGGTTCGCCGCGCGGCTGAACCCGCTGCTGATCGTCGTGGCTGCGGCGCTGGTCACCGGGGTGGCCGCGGTCATCGCGCCGGGCGTGACGCCGGCGGTGCTGCTGGCCGGGGCCGGCGAGACGCTGGCGGTGCTGGGCAAGGGCTTCAAGGACAACCGCTACATCAGCATCACCTGGATGATCCTGCCGCTGATCGGGCTGCTGGAGCGCGAAGGGCTGCAGGAGCGGGCCCGGGTGCTGATCCAGAAGCTGACCGGCCTGACCAGCGGCCTGCTGCTGCTGATCTACCTCGTCATCCGCCAGATCACCGCCGCCTTCGGCCTGACCTCGCTGGGCGGCCATGCGCAGATGGTCCGGCCGCTGATCGCGCCGATGGCGGAAGCCGCGGCGGAGACGCAGGTCCCCGGTCTCGCCGAGCCGTCGCGCAACCGGGTGAAGGCCTTCGCCGCCGCCACCGACAACATCGGCCTGTTCTTCGGCGAGGACATCTTCATGGCCATCGCCTCGATCCTGCTGATCAAGGGCTTCCTGGAGACCAACGGCATCATCGTCACGCCGTTCGCCCTGTCGGTCTGGGCCATCCCGACGGCGATCGCCGCGCTGCTGATTCACGGGACGCGCCTGATCCTGTTCGACCGGGCGCTGAAGCGGGAGGCGGCCCGATGATCGGCCTGCCCGTCCTCTACGCCCTTGCCGGCCTGCTGTTCGCCATCTTCGCCATCGGCTCGGCGACCGACCGGACCAACCCCAGGCGCTGGGGCAACGCGGCGTTCTGGGGCCTCTTCGCGACCAGCTTCCTGGCCGGAAACTGGCTGTCGGACACCGTCAACGGCCTGCTGCTGGTCGCCATGGCGCTCGCCGCCGGCGTCAACCTGCTCGGCAAGGGCCAGCCCGCGCCGCAGGCCGACCGGGCGGAACGGGCCGAGCGCTGGGGCAACCGATTGTTCGTCCCGGCGCTGATCCCGCCGGCGGTGACCCTGGCCGGCACCTTCCTGCTCAAGGGGGTGGAGATCGGCGGCGCCCCGCTGGTCGACACCAAACAGGTGACTCTGGTCTCCCTGGGCCTGGGCATCGTCCTGGCCACGGCGGTGGCGCTGGTCATGTTCCGCGCCTCGCCCGCGGTCGCGGTGCGCGAGGGCCGAAGGCTGATGGACCAGGTCGGCTGGGCCGGCCTGCTGCCCCAGGCGCTGGCGGCGCTGGGCGCGGTGTTCGTGGCGGCGAGCGTCGGCGACGTGATCGGGACCCTGGCCGGCGACTACCTACCGCTCAACGGCCCGCTGGCGGCGGTGATCGCCTACTGCCTCGGCATGGCGCTGTTCACGGTCATCATGGGCAACGCCTTCGCCGCCTTCCCGGTGATGACCGCCGCCATCGCCCTGCCGCTGATCATCGGGCGGTACGGCGGCGATCCGGCCATCGTCTGCGCCATCGGCATGCTGTCGGGCTTCTGCGGTACGCTGATGACCCCGATGGCGGCCAACTTCAACATCGTTCCGGCCGTGCTGCTGGACCTCCCCGACCGCAACGGCGTCATCCGGGTCCAGATCCCGACCGCCCTGGCCCTGCTCGCGACCAACACGGTGCTTATGTATGCCCTCGCCTTCCGCTTCTGAGACCCGCCTGACGGTCGACATCGCCGGCCGCTTCGCGCGGGTGGCGCTGGGGCATGTCACCCGCGAGTATCCGCACAGGGCCGACCACGTCTTCAACGGGCCGCAGGACGTCGCCCCGCACCGCGAGCACCATCCGATCTTCTTCGGCAGCTTCGACTGGCACAGCTGCGTGCACGGCTACTGGACCCTGGCGACGATCCTGCGGCGCTTCCCGAACCTGCCGGAGGCGCCGGCCATCGCCGCTCTCCTCGCCGAGCGGATCACGCCGGAATCGGTGGCCGGGGAGCTGGCCTATCTCGACCGGCCGATGAGCGCCGGGTTCGAGCGCCCCTACGGCTGGGCCTGGCTGCTGAAGCTGGCGGCAGAGCTCAAGGCGCACGAAGATACGGAGTCGTATGAAACCTTGGCGCCGCTGGCGGTGGCCTTCGCCGACCGCTTCAAGGCCTTCCTGCCCAAGGCGACCTATCCGCTGCGGGCCGGGGTGCATTCCAACACCGCCTTCGCGCTGCGACTGGCCATGGACTACGCCGAGACCTGCGGCGATCCGGCCCTGGCGACCCTGGCGCGGGACACCGCCCTCAACTGGCACGCTGACGACGCCGACTGCCAGGCCTGGGAGCCGAGCGGCGACGAATTCCTGTCGCCGGCCCTGATGGTCGCCGAATGCCTGCGCCGCATGCTGCCGCCGCATCAGTTCCGCGCCTGGTTCTCCGGCTTCCTGCCAAGGACGGCGGGCCGCCAGCCGGCAACCCTGTTCACGCCGGCCACGGTCAGCGACCGCAGCGACGGCAAGATCGCCCACCTCGACGGCCTCAACCTCAGCCGCGCCTGGTGCTGGCGCGGCATCGCCTCGGCGCTCGCCGAGCGCGACGACGCCCGCGACGAGGCGCTGGCCGCCGCCGAGACCCACCTGGCCAGCGCCTTGCCCCACGTGGCCGGCGACTACATGGGCGAGCACTGGCTGGCGAGCTTCGCCCTGCTGGCGCTGGAGGGTTAGGCAGCCGCCTTCACCGCCCCGGCGATTTCCTTGACCAGCTTGTCGACCAGGGCCTTGTCGTCGCCCTCGGCCATGACGCGGATCAGCGGCTCGGTGCCGGACGCGCGGACCAGCACCCGGCCGCTGCCGTTCAGCTTCGCCTCGGCGTCGGCGATGGCGGCCTTGACCTTGTCGTTCTCCAGCGGCTTGCCGCCCTTGGCGAAGCGGACGTTCTCCAGCTTCTGGGGCACCGGCTCGAACTGGCGGGCCAGCGCGCTCATCGGCTGGCCGCTCTGGACCAGGACGGCCAGCACCTGCAGCGCGGCGATCAGGCCGTCGCCCGTGGTCGAGAAGTCCGACAGGATGACGTGGCCCGACTGCTCGCCGCCGACGTTGAATCCGCCGCTGCGCATGCGCTCCATGACGGCGCGATCGCCGACCGGCGTGCGTTCCAGCGTCAGGCCCTTGTCGGTCATGAACCGCTCAAGACCCAGGTTCGACATCACCGTGGCGACGATGCCGCCGCCGGTAAGCCGGTCCTGCGCCGCCCAGGCGCCGGCGATGATGGCCATGATCTGGTCGCCGTCGACGACCTGGCCGGTCTCGTCGCAGATGGCGACCCGGTCGGCGTCGCCGTCCAGGGCGATGCCGATGTCGGCGCGGTATTCGCGCACCGCCGCCACCATGGCCTGCGGGTGGGTCGAGCCGCAGTCGCTGTTGATGTTGAAGCCGTTGGGATCGACCCCGACCTTGAGCACCTCGGCGCCCAGTTCGTAAAGCACGGCGGGCGCGACCTTGTAGGCGGCGCCGTTGGCGCAATCGATGACGACCCGCAGGCCGTTCAGGTTCAGGTGGCGCGGGAAGCTGGCCTTGGCGATCTCGACATAGCGGGCCTGGGCGTCGTCGACGCGCTGCACGCGGCCAAGGCCGTCGGCGGCGGCGAGGCCCTCCTGCAGGCCCTCATCCATGTGGGCCTCGATCTCCAGCTCGCGCTCGTCGCTGAGCTTGTAGCCGTCGGGGCCGAACAGCTTGATGCCGTTGTCGGTGTAGGCGTTGTGCGAGGCGCTGATCATCACGCCCAGGTCGGCGCGCATCGAGCGGGTCATCATCGCCACCGCCGGGGTCGGCAGCGGGCCGAACAGGCGCACGTCCATGCCCATGCTGGTGAAGCCGGCGACCAGGGCCTGCTCGATCATGTAGCCCGACAGGCGGGTGTCCTTGCCAATGACGACCAGGTGGCGGCGACCGTGGTTGCGACGGAACAGCTTGCCGGCGGCCAGGCCGACGCGCAGGGCGACCTCGGCCGTCATCGGGTGGCTGTTGGCCAGGCCGCGGATGCCGTCCGTGCCGAAATACTTCCGCTTGCTCATCGAGCAGACTCCCCCGCGCGAACCCCGCGCAACAGTTTGCAACGCACTTTTATGCCGCCGGACGTTCAGCCGGTGTTAAACGCCGACCCGGGTACGGTTCGTTCCCGCAAGATCATAACCTCCCGATCGGAGACGACGAAACCGGCATGTGCGGCATCATCGGCATCGTGGGCAAGGCGCCCGTCACCGACCGTCTCCTCGAGAGCCTCAAGCGCCTCGAGTATCGCGGCTACGACTCGGCCGGAGTCGCGGTCCAGACAGGGGGCAAGGTCGACCGGCGTCGCGCCCAGGGCAAGATCAAGGCCCTGGAGGCGGTGCTGGAGGCCAGCCCGCTGACCTCGCAGGTCGGCATCGGCCACACGCGCTGGGCCACGCACGGCGCGCCGAGCGAACGCAACGCCCACCCGCACACCTCCGGCCGGGTGACCCTGGTCCACAACGGCATCATCGAGAACTTCGCCGAACTGAAGGCCGAGTTGCAGAAGGAAGGCCGTGTCTTCGAGAGCGACACCGACACCGAGGTCGTCGCCGCCCTGATCGACCACTACCTGGACAAGGGCCAGGCCCCGCTGGCCGCCTTCAAGATGGCGCTCGACCGCCTGACCGGCGCCTACGCCCTGGCGGTGCTGATCGAGGGCCGCGACAACTTCATCATGGGCGCCCGCAAGGGCAGCCCGCTGGTGGTCGGCACGGGCGAAGGCGAGATGTTCCTGGGCAGCGACGCCCTGGCCGTCGGCCCCTTCACCAACCGGGTCACCTATCTGGAGGAAGGCGACTACGTCGCCATCGACCACGACAAGGCCGAGATCTTCGACGTCGATGGCTCACCCGTGCAGCGGCCGATGAAGGTGGTGTCCGCCGCCGCCGCCCTGGTGGAGAAGGGCAACTACCGGCACTTCATGGAAAAGGAGATTCATGACCAGCCGGAGGGGGTGCAGCGCACGGTCTCGGCGTACATCGACCCGATCACCTCGCGCACCGCCGTGCCCGGCGGCATCGATTTCGCGACCATCGAACGCATCCAGGTCGTCGCCTGCGGCACCAGCTACATCGCCGGCATGGTCGGCAAGTATCTGATCGAGCAGCTGGCCGACCTGCCGGTGGACGTCGAGATCGCCAGCGAGTTCCGCTACCGCTCGCCGGCCCTGCGCCCCGGATCGCTGGCCATCGCCATGTCGCAGTCCGGCGAGACCGCCGACACCCTGGCCGCCCTGCGCCTGTGCAAGAGCAAGGGCATGCGCACAGCCGCCGTGGTCAACGCCCAGGAATCGACCATGGCGCGCGAGGTCGACGTCGTCTGGCCGATCCATTGCGGGCCGGAGATCGGCGTCGCCTCGACCAAGGCCTTCACCGCCCAGGTGACGGTGCTGACCGCCATCGCCGTCGCCGCCGCCGCCGCGCGCGGCCGCATCGACACCGCCGAGGAGGAACGCCTGGTCAAGGTGATGCTCGAGGCGCCGCGCCTGGTCAGCGAGGCCATCGGCATGGAAGAGGCGGTCCGCGCCGTCGCCGTCGATGTCGCCAAGGCCCGCGATGTGCTCTACCTCGGCCGCGGCACCATGTCGGCCCTGGCCCTGGAAGGCGCGCTGAAGCTCAAGGAAATCAGCTACATCCACGCCGAGGGCTATGCGGCGGGCGAGCTGAAGCACGGGCCGATCGCCCTGGTGGACGAGCATACGCCGATCATCATCCTCGCCCCCTACGACAGCTACTATGAGAAGTCGGCCTCCAACATGAGCGAGGTCATGGCCCGCGGCGGCCAGGTGGTGTTCATCACCGATCCGGAAGGCGCCAGGCATGCTCCGGCCGGCGCCAAGGTGGTGATGACCGCCCCGGCCAGCGATCCGCTGATCTCGCCGCTGATCATGTCGGCGCCCATCCAGCTGCTGGCCTACCATGTCGCCGTGCTGAAGGGCGCGGACGTCGACCAGCCGCGCAATCTCGCCAAGTCGGTGACGGTCGAGTAGCGCTACAGCGCCGGCGTCGGGGTCGGCGTCATGGTGACGTCCGGCGAGGTCCGCATCGTCGCGGCCGAGGGCGGCGGCGGCGGCGTGGCGGCGTCGGACGGCTCGGCGACGCCGGCCTCAGGGCGCCTGGATTCACGGCGCGCGGCCAGCCCGAAGGCGGCGCCGCCGGCGAAAAGGAGCAGGGATGCGAGCTTGTTCATGAACCGGTCTCCGGGTGATGGATGCTCCCTTCGCAACTATCGTCGCGCACGGATGTTCCTGCGCCGCCGGTAGATTTGTGCGCCTCTCTCGGTTACCTCCAGACCCATGAAACCTGTTCGCAAAGCCGTCCTTCCGGTCGCGGGCCTGGGCACGCGCGTGCTGCCCGGCGCCAAGACCACCCCCAAGGAAATGCTCAACGTCGTCGACAGGCCGATCCTGTCCTACATCGTGGCGGAGGGCCGCGCGGCGGGGATCGAGCACTTCGTGTTCGTCACCGGCCGCGGCAAGGGCGCGATCGAGGACTACTTCGACCATCACATCGAGATGGAGAGCCAGCTCGAGGCCAAGGGCAAGATGGACATCCTCGCGGACATCCGGTCGGACCTGCCCAAGCCCGGCGAGATGAGCTTCGTGCGCCAGATGGCCCCGCTGGGCCTTGGCCACGCCATCTGGTGCGCCCGTGACATCATTGGCGACGAGCCGTTCGCGATCATGCTGCCGGACATGCTGATGCATGCGCCGCAGCGCCCGGCGCTGGCCCAGGCGATGGACGCCTACAAGCAGGTCGGCGGCAACATCGTGGTCGTCGAGCCGGCCCCCGAGGGCGAGGCGCACAAATACGGCATCGTGGCGCTGGACGGCCAGGACGGCCGGTTGAACCGCATGACCGGCATGGTCGAGAAGCCCGCCCCGGGGACCGAGCCGTCGAACCTGTTCATCTCCGGTCGCTACATCCTGCAGCCGGAAATCTTCAAGCTGCTGGCCGACCAGCAGAAGGGCGCCGGCGGCGAGATCCAGCTGACCGACGCCATGTTCCGCCTGATGGCCATCGAGACCTTCCACGCGCTGGAGTACGAGGGAACCACCTACGACTGCGGCGACAAGATCGGCCTTCTGCGGGCCAACGTGGCGTTCGCCCTGCAGCGCGAGGACCTGGGCGCGGCGGCGCGGAAGGCGATCCTGGATCTGCTGGGGTAACCTGGGGACTGCTTCCGGTGTCCTTTCAGGGACATCGGTAGCTGTCCCCGATGGGTGCAAAGGTCGGGGACAGCTACCGTCTATCGACGGAAGCAGTCCCCTTGAACAACGCCTCCAGCCCCTCCTTCAGCGCCAGCGCTTGCGCCGCTTCCAGGTGCATCGCCTCGGCCAGCTTGAACGGGATAGGCTCGGCCTGCGCCTTCAGCCCCCTCCCCTTCTCCGTCAGCGAGACCAGCACCACCCGCTCGTCCTCGTCCGACCGGCGGCGAGCGACATTTCCGGCTGCCTCCAAACGCTTGAGCAGCGGCGTCAGGGTGCCGGAGTCCAGGTGCAGCCGCCGACCGATGTCGCCGAGCGACAGCCCGTCGCGCTCCCACAGCACCAGCATCACCAGATACTGCGGATAGGTCAGGCCCAGCGGCGTCAGATGTGGGCGATAGGCCTTCTGGATGGCGTTCGCCGCCGCGTAGATCGGGAAGCACAGCTGGTTCGAGAGCTTGAGGGTCTCGGCGGACGGGTCGGGGGAACTGGCCATGATCTCCAGATAATGA
>CAYTZY010000025.1:0-21592 GCA_964442795.1 uncultured Caulobacter sp. | reverse complement strand
CATTGCAAACTTGAAGATCGTATCCAGTTAGATTGTACGCAATTAAAATGGAGATCGACCATGACCATCCTCTACACCGCGATAGCCACCGCCTCGGGCGGCCGGGACGGGACGGCCCGCACCGATGACGGCGTCCTGGACGTCGCTCTGTCGACGCCCAAGGGCCTCGGCGGCCCCGGCAAGGCCGGCGCGACCAATCCCGAGCAGCTGTTCGCCGCCGGCTACGCGGCCTGTTTCGACAGCGCCCTGCGCTTCGTGGCTCGCAGCCAGGGCGTCACCGTCGCCGACAGCGCCGTCACCGCTGAAGTGGGCATTGGCCCCAACGCCACCGGCGGCTTCGGCCTCGCCGTCGCCCTGACCGTCAGCCTGCCTGGCCTGGAGCAGGACGCGGCGCAAAAGCTGGTCGAGACTGCCCACCAGGTCTGCCCCTACTCCAACGCCACCCGCGGCAACATCGAGGTGAAGCTGGCGCTGGCCTGAGCCAATCCTCTCCCGCCGGGAGAAGGGGACCACCCGGAGGGTGGTGGAGAGGGCTGCCGTCAGAGGCGCTGGCGGCGCGAGCGCTGCCTTGGTGCAATCCACCTGTCGCCCAGCACCGCACCCCCACCACCATGCTCCGCATGGTCCCCCTCCCCCGTTGGGCGAGGATTGGCGGGGTTGGCCGCCCTCCCCTCACCCGCTACTCCTCCGCTGGAGGAGTTCGCCTTTGCCCAACCTGCTGATCTTCGGCTTCGGCTACACCGGCCAGGCGCTGGCCCGGCGGTTGCGCGGCAAGGGCTGGGACGTCTGGGCCGCCGTGCGCTCGTCCGCGTCGGCTGACGCCGCCCGCGCCACCGGGGTGACGCCGATCAACGCGGAGGATCGAGAGGCCCTGGTCGCCGCCCCGGCCATGAACGCCATCCTGGTCACCGCCCCGCCCGACGATCATGGCTGCCCCGGCCTGCGCGCCCTGGTCCCGGCCATGGCGCGGGCGGGCGCCTTCCCCGACTGGATCGGCTACCTGTCCACCACGGGCGTCTACGGCGACCGCGAAGGCCGCTGGGCGTTCGAGAGCAGCCCCCTTTCGGCCCGCTCGCCCGAGGCCGCCCGCCGCGTCGCCGCCGAACGCGACTGGCTGGAGGTCGGCCGCGGCATGGGCCTGACGGTCCAGGTCTTCCGCCTGCCCGGCATCTACGGCCCCGGCCGCTCGACCTTCGACCGCCTGCGCGAGGGCCGCAGCCGCAACCTGGTCAAGCCGGGACAGGTGTTCAGCCGCATCCATGTCGAGGACATCGCCGCCGCGCTGGAGGCCTCGATCCGGCGGCCCCACGCCGGTCGCGCCTACAATCTTTGCGACGACGCTCCGGCGCCGCCGCATGCCCTCAACGCCTTCGCCTGCGCGCTGATGGGCGTGGAGGCGCCGGCGACCGTCGCGTTCGACGAGGCCGCCCTGCCTCCCGTGGCCCGCCGCTTCTGGAGCGAGAACAAGCGGGTCTCCAACGCCCGCGCCAAGGCGGAACTCGACTGGCGACCGGCGTTTCCCAGCTATCGCGAGGGGCTGACGGCGATCTACGCTGCCGAAAGATCAGGGGACGAGACATGAACAAGGCGCTGGTTCTGGGCGGCGGCGGTCCGGTGGGGATCGCCTGGGAGACCGGGCTGATCGCGGGCCTCGCGGAGGCGGGCGTCGCCCTCCACCACGCCGACTTCATCCTCGGCACCTCGGCCGGCTCGGTGGTCGGCTCGCAGCTGGCGCTGGGTCGCCGGCCGGACGCCCTGCTGCACGCCGAGTTCGCGGCCGCCGCCGCGGCCCGGGAGGCGCAGGCCTCGTCGGGACGTCCGGCGCCGGACCTGACCGGCCTGATGGGCATCATGGCCCGGCGCCCGCCCGGTCAGCCGATGCCCGCCGACCTGATGATCGAACTCGGCGCCTACGCCCTGGCCGCGCAGACCGCCAGCGAGGAGGTCTTCATCTCCGGCTTCGGCGCCTTGGCCGAGCTCGAGCATCCCTGGCCGGAAAAGTACGCCTGCACCGCCGTCGACGTACTCACCGGCGAGTTCCTGATGTGGAGCAAGGACACCGCCGCGCCGCTGCGGCTGGCCGTGCCGTCGTCCTGCTCGGTGCCCGGCATCTTCCCGCCGATCACCATCGAGGGCCGCCGCTACATGGACGGCGGCATGCGCTCGGGGACCAATGCCGACATGGCCCGGGGCCACGGCAAGGTCGTCATCGTCGCGGTCGCCCCGCCAATGATGCGCCCGCTGATGATGCCCGGCCTGGAGCGCGAGATGGCGGTCATCGCCGAGCACGGCGGCGAGGCGCTGCTGATCGTCCCCGACGACGCCTGCGGCGCGGCCTTCGGCATGAACCTGATGGACAGCGGCAACCGCGAGGCCATCGCGCGGGCGGGCTTCGCCCAGGGCCAGGCCGAGGCGGCGCGGATCGGGGCGTTCTGGGGTTAGGACGGCGGGCGTCCGCACGACGTCCGGTCAAAGAAGGCCCTGGGCATCCGCTCGCCTTCGGCGCCTGGATCGCCGGCCAGCCGCGCCGCCTGGTACCACAGCGCCGGTCCCAGCTTCGGCGCCAGCAGCCGTTTCGGGGCCGGCCCCTCGGCGTCGCCGAAGTAGTCGATGAAGACCTCCGCCTCGTCCAGCGCGTAGAGTTCCACGCTGCCGGCGATATCGCCCTTCATCGACGCCAGCGTCGCTTCGCCATAGCCCGCGCCACGATTGATCGTGAAACTGAACGTCCGGCCGGTCGCCGCCGACCGCACCTCGAAGATCAGCTCATGCGCCGACCGCGCTCCGGGTTGCCTGCGCAAGGTGGCGGTAAAGCCGGGACTGCCTCGCAGCACATAGGCCGCGCCGTCCACCCCGCAGACGGCGGCAAGGGCGGCGCCCGGAACTGCGGCGAGGATCGTGATCGCAAGGGCGAGGATTGTCGCAGCCGGTTTCATCAGCCCTGCCAGAGATAGTCTTGGATCGCCGAAGCATCCCCGGGATGGTGCTCGGCGTAGCCCCAACCCTCGCCGGCCTGCGCAAGCCTGTCGCGCACGCCCCCTAGGGCCGCATTTCACCGTGATGCACCCTTGAGTACAGCAGATCTCCCGTCAATGTGTTTATCCATCCGCCCTCGGGATTGCGGCTAGCCGACCTCCTCCACCGCCGCCAGCAGCCGCGCGATGTCCTGAGGCCGGCTCAGCCGGTGGTCCCCGTCCCTGATCAGGGTGAAGACCACGTCCTCGCCCTTGATCGCATTGGCCAGCTCCAGCGCGTGCAGCCAGGGCACGTCGGGGTCCTCGCGGCCCTGCAGGATGCGCACGGGCACCTCGATGGGCACGGGGCCGGGCAGGATCGACCACCTCGCGCCGTCCTCGAGCAGCGCCCGCGTGATCGGATAGCCGCCCTCGTCATAGAGCGAGGGCCGGATCCACTCCCCGTCCCGCTCCAGCGCGGCGAACGCCTCGGGCGGAAAGCCCGGCTTCATCAGCTTCTCGGTGAAGTCCGCCGCCGGGGCGATCAGCACCAGGGCGTGCAGCCGCTCGGGAATCACGGCCGCGACCAGGCAGCTGATCCAGCCGCCCATCGAGGAGCCGACCAGCACCAGCGGGCCCTCGGTCACTTCACGGATGGCCGCCAGGGCGTCCTCGCGCCAGCGACTGATCGTGCCGTCCCGGAAGGCGCCGCTCGACTCGCCATGGCCGAGATAGTCGAACCGCAGGAAGGCCCGTCCGTTCGTCGCGGCCCAGTCGGCCAGCGCCTGGGCCTTGGTCCCGGCCATGTCGGACATGAAGCCGCCCAGCCAGACCACCGTCGGCCCGGCCCCGTCGACCTTGCGCCAGGCGACGCGCTCGCCGTCGCCGCGCTCCAGAAGGCCCGTTTGTTCCGTCATTTCAGTTCACCGTCATGGCCCGGCTTGTCCGGGCCACCCAAGGACACCGCGCTATCGGGTGGATTCACCACGCATGGCTGGCCCGAACAAGTCGGGCCATGACGGCGGAAGCGGTGCAGGTTATGCAGGGACTGTGACCACGCTCCCCGAAAACTTCACGCTGTTGCAGGTTACCCCCGAGCTCGAGACGGGCGGGGCCGAGCAGACGACCATCGATGTCGCCCACGCGGTGATCGAGGCCGGCGGCCGGGCCCTGGTCGCGGCGCGCGGCGGCCGCATGGTCGCCCGGCTGGAATCGGACGGCGGGCGGCTGGCCCAGATGCCGGTTCAGTCGAAGAATCCACTGGTCATGCTCGGCAACGCCGCCCGGCTGATCGACCTGATCCGCAGGGAGAAGGTCAGCCTGGTCCATGCCCGCAGCCGGGCCCCGGCGCACAGCGCCCTGTGGGCGGCCCACACCACCGGTGTGCCGTTCATCGCCACCTATCACGGCGTCTATCACGCGAAGAACAGCCTCAAGCGCTGGTACAACGCCGTCATGACCCGGGGCGACCTGGTCATCGCCAACTCCGACTACACGCGCGACCATATCCTGGCCGAGCACGGCATCGATCCTGACCGGGTGGTGACCATTCCGCGCGGCGTCGACCTGACCCGCTTCGACCCGCGCAAGGTGGACCAGACCCGGGTCGAGGCCCTGCGCGCCGCCTGGGGTCTGCCCGAGGGCAAGCTGGTGTTCCTGCTGGCCGGGCGCCTGACCCGGATCAAGGGACAGCTATCGATCATCGAGGCCGCCGCCCGCATGAAGGCGGGCGGACGCGACGACTTCGTCGTCGTCTTCGCCGGCGATGATCAGGGCCGCACCGCCTATCGCCAGGAGATCCTGACCGCCATCGCCGGGGCCGGCCTGACGGGCGTGGTCAAGGTGGTCGGCCATTGCGATGACATGCCGGCCGCCTACATGGCCTGCGATGTGGCCCTTCTCCCCACCCTCAAGCCGGAGTCATTCGGTCGCGCCGCCGTCGAGCCGCAGGTCATGCAGCGGCCGGTGATCGTGTCCGACCACGGCGCGGCGCGCGAGACCCTGATCGAGGGCGAGACCGGCTGGCGGGCGGCGGTCGGGGACGGCGAGGCCTGGGCGGCGGCGATGACCAACGCCCTCGAGGCCGGCGGCCCGCGCCGACGCGCCATGGGCGAGCAGGCCGCCTCCCGGGCGAGGCGGCTTTATTCGGTGGATGCGATGTGCGAGGCGACGCTGCAGGTCTATGCTCGCGTCCTGGAGGCGCGCCGTTGAGCAAGGAATTGAAGAAGATCCTCGTCATCCAGGCGGGATCGATCGGACAGTTCGTCCTGTCGCTGGCGGCGATGAAGCGCATCCGGCAGGCCCATCCGCGCGCGCGCATCACCCTGCTGACCCGCCCGCAGTTCGAAGGCCTCGCCAAGACCAGCCCCTATTTCAACGAGGTCGAATCCGAGGAGCGCCCGATCGGTCCCGGCGACTGGCTGCGGGTGCGTGGCTGGATCAAGCGCGAGAAGTTCGAGCGGGTCTACGACCTCGAATGCTCCCGCTGGACCAACGCCCTGTTCGCCATGCTGCGGCCCTTCCCGCCGGTCTGGTCGGGCACGGCGGCCGGCGCGCGGCTGCGCCACCGCAATCCGCGACGCGACGAGATGCACACCCTGGAACGCCAGGCCGAGCAGCTGCAGGTCGCCGGCATCTGGCCGGACGCTCCGACCACGGCCGGCGACGCCCCCGCGCCGGATCTCAGCTGGATCCTGCGCCGCGCCCAGGAGCCGCGCCCCGTGGCCGGCGCCCCGGCGCCCCGTCCCTTCGTGCTGATGGTGCCCGGCGGCGTCGAGAACCGCCCCGAAAAGCGCTGGCCCGTCGAGCGCTACGGCGAGCTCGGCCGCCTGCTGCGCGAGCGTGGCTACGACATCGTCATCATCGGCGGGCCGCAGGAAAGCGCGCTGGCGCGGCACATCCAGAAAGCGGCCGGCAACGCCCGCGACCTGACCGGCCGCACCGACTTCGCCCAGATCGCCGTCCTCGGCGCCCGCTGCGTTCTGGCGGTCGGCAACAACACCGGCCCCATGCACCTGATCGCCGCCGCCGGCGCCCCGACCATCGCCGTGGTCGAGGACCAGCCCGACGCCCTGCTGACCGCCCCGCGCGGCCACGTGGCGGTGCTGCAGGCCAGGAGCCTCGACCAGCTCACCGTCGAAACGGTCGCCACGGCGGCCAATTCGCTGCTGCCCCGGTAGGGATCCCCGCCGTTCTTCCACGGACTGTGGCCGCACGGCGCTTGATCGCGGCGGGGGTCGCGGTCATATATCGCTGCATCGACGTGGAACGCTTCGGCGGGCCGCGTTCTTTTGTGCAAACAGCTGTCGGAGCTCCGCCTATTCGCCGTCCCAACAATACGCCGCCCGTGAAAGACGGGCCGCGCATGAACGAAGACATTCGCGTCCCCCGCGTTCTTCTGATCGATCAGAACGGCGAGAAGCAGGGCGAGATGCCCATCAGCGCGGCTCTCGAGGCGGCTGAAGAGGTCGGACTCGACCTCGTCGAGATTGTCCCCAACGCCAACCCGCCCGTCTGCAAGATCCTGGACTACGGCAAGTTCAAGTTCCAGGAGCAGAAGAAGAAGAACGAGGCGCGCAAGCGGCAGAAGGTCGTCGAGCTCAAGGAAATCAAGCTCCGGCCCAACATCGACGTCCACGACTACGATGTGAAGGCCAAGGCCATGCACCGCTTCTTCGAGGAGGGCGACAAGGTGAAGGTCACCCTGCGCTTCCGGGGTCGCGAAATGGCTCACCCGGAGCTGGGCATGAAGCTGCTGCTCAAGGTCAAGGCGGACTTCGACGAGATCGCCAAGGTCGAGTACGAGCCCCGCATGGAAGGCCGGCAGATGATCATGATCCTGGCCCCGCGCTAGGCCCGGTCATCCCGACAGACGAAACGCCCCGGACCGAAAGGCCGGGGCGTTTTGCATTCCGGTCTGTCGCAGTGCGCCCCCACCCCACATTTGCCACCGGCCGCCGGCGGGCGTAGGACCCCTCCCCTCATGTCCGCGTCCAGCCAGCCCCCCGTGACCGCCCCCGCCGCTCCGGACCAGGGGGACAGCAAGGCGCTCTACGTCCTGCTGTCGGTGGTGTTCATCAACATCGCCGGCTTCGGGGTGATCATCCCGCTGCTGCCGTTCTACGCCAAGTCGTTCGGGGCGCCGCCCTGGCAGGTGTTCGTGCTGTTCGCGGCCTATTCGGTCGGCAACTTCTTCGCCGAGCCGATCTGGGGCCGGCTGTCGGACCGCATCGGCCGGCGGCCGGTGCTGATGATCACCATCTTCGGCAACGCCCTTACCTATGTGCTGCTGGCGTTCGCGCCGAACCTGTGGGTGGCCTGCCTGATCCGGCTGACGGGCGGGGTGCTGACCGGCAACATCTCGACCATCCAGGGCTATATCGCCGACGTCACCCCGCCGGACCGCCGCGCCGGGCGGCTGGGCCTGATGGGCGCGGCCTTCAGCCTCGGCTTCATGACGGGCCCGACGATCGGCGGCCTGCTGGCCCGCGAGGAGCTGGGGACGGCCGGCTTCCGCCCGCCGCTGCTGTTCGCCGCCAGCCTGGCCCTGGCGGCCGGCATCGGCATCTACCTGTTCGTGCGCGAGACGCGCCACGGCCACCGGGACGCGCCGCGCCGCGGACGGCTGGAAGGGCTCAACGACGCCCTGGTTCATCCGATCATCTGGCGGGTGCTGACCGTGACCCTGATCTCGATGGCGGGGTTCGCGGGCATGGAGGCGACCTTCGGCCTGTGGGCGGAGGCCAAGTTCGGCTGGGGCCCCCGCGAGATCGGCTTCTGCTTCTTCGCCATCGCCATCACCGCGGCGGGCGCCCAGGGCTTCCTGACCGGGTTCATGGCCCGGCGGATCGGCGAGACCACCACCCTGATGATCGGGCTGTCGCTGATCTTCCTGGGCTTTGCCATGCAGCCCTTCGTTCCGGTCTGGCAGCTGGCCATCGTCGGGATGGTCACCGTGGCCCTGGGCCAGTCGCTGGCCTTCCCCAACATCAGCGCCATCATCTCCCGGGCCGCCTCGCCCGAGCGGCAGGGCGAGATGATGGGGCTGAACACCGCCGCCGGCGCGCTGGCGCGGATCATCGGCCCGCTGATGGCCGCGCCGCTGTTCATCAGCTTCGGCCCCAGCGCGCCCTTCGCCGTGGCGGCCGGCCTTTGCATCCCGGCCCTGTTCATGGCTTGGCGGGTCAGCAAGGCGATGCGCCGCAGCGCCTGAGCTTGCCTAAGTCCGGCCTTTGGCGTATTAGCCGCGCCTTCCTGAACCGCCGGGCCAAATGGCATGCCTTGGCGGCTCTTTATGCGTCTCTCCAGAGGACAGGGCTTCGGCCCTGAGCAAAATGCCCAAACTGAAGACCAAGTCTGGCGCCAAAAAGCGCTTCAAGATCACGGCGACCGGCAAGCTGAAGGCCGGCGTGGCCGGCAAGCGCCACCGCCTGATCAGCCACAACGGCAAGTACATCCGCCAACAGCGCGGCACGAAGGTCATGAGCGCTTCGGATACGAAGACGATCAAGTCCTACCTGCCCTACGGCCTGTAAGAAGGAGCGCTGAGAAATGGCTCGCGTCAAACGGGGCGTCACCGCCCACGCCAAGCACAAGAAGGTTCTTGAACAGGCCAAGGGTTTCTACGGCCGCCGCAAGAACACCATCCGCACGGCCAAGGCCGCTGTCGACAAGGCCGGCCAGTACGCCTACCGCGACCGCAAGGTCCGCAAGCGCAACTTCCGCAGCCTGTGGATCCAGCGCATCAACGCCGCCGCGCGTCTGGAAGGCTTCACCTACTCGCAGTTCATCCACGGCCTTGATCTGTCGGGCATCGAGATCGACCGCAAGGTCCTCGCCGACATCGCCGGTCAGGATCCGACCGCGTTCAAGGCCATCGCCGACAAGGTTCGCGCCGCGCTGGCTTGATGGTCGGGGTTCGCCCCTGAGACATCGAAAAGCCCTCCGGTGTGAACCGGGGGGCTTTTTGTTTTTCGCTGCATTCACAGACCTCGTCATGACGATCCAAACAACCATCGCCGCCCTCGCCGCCGCCCTGCTCCTCGCCGGGCAGGCCGCCGCCCAGACGCGCGCGGTGGCCGTGACCTTCGATGACCTGCCCTACCAGGCCTCGGCGGCGGAGCTGTGTGATTCGGCGACGCTGGAAAAGCTGTCCGCCGACTTTCTCGCCATGCTGAAGCCGCTGGACGCCCGTCCGACCTACTTCATCAACCGCGGGAAGGTCTACCCGCCCCAGTCGCGCCACCTGGACACCTTGCTGGTCCGCTGGAGCGAGGCCGGGTTCGCGCTGGGCAATCACACCGCCAACCACCCCAACGCCCACCGGATGACGGTCGACGCCTGGCTGGCCGACGTCGATGCGGGTGATGTCGGCGGTCCGGACGATACGCCCAGGTATTTCCGCCACCCCTACCTCTTCACCGGTGAGACGCCGGAGAAGAAGGCCGCCATGGCCGCCGGCCTCGCAGCGCGCGGCTACACGGTCGCGCCGGTGACCATCGACAACAACGACTGGATGTTCGCCGCCGTCTACCGCAAGGCCGACCTGGCCGGCGACACGGCGCTGATGAAGCGCATCGGCGAGGCCTACGTCCAGCACATGGCCGACGTGCTCGATCACTACGAGCCCTACAGCGCCGAGCTGACCGGCGGCCGCGAGCCGGCGCAGGTTCTGCTGCTGCACGCCAACCACCTGAACCGCGACTGGTACCCGCAGATCCACGCGCTGTTCCTGAAGCGCGGATATCGTTTCGTGTCGCTGGACGAGGCGCTGAAAGATCCGGTCTACGCCCTGCCGGAGACCTACGTGAAGGCGAACGGCGTCTCGTGGCTGCATCGCTGGACCTTCAGCGCCGGCCGGCCGATCCGCTGGGAGCCCGACCCGCCCGACTGGATCGTCAAAGCCTACGAAGCCAAGTGACGAACCACCTTCCTACCGCTAGACGGACACCGTCATGACCGATCTCAACACCCTCGAAGCCGAGCTGTCGGCCCGGATCGCCGCCGCCGGCGATGTCGCCGCGCTGGAGGCCATCCGCGTCGCCGCGCTGGGCAAGTCCGGCTCCATCTCCGGCCTGCTCAAGACCCTGGGTTCGATGAGCCCCGATGAGCGCAAGGAAGCAGGTCCCGCGATCAACAGCCTGCGCGACCGCGTGCAGACCGCCATCGGCGCGCGCAAGGCGGCGCTGGAAGCGGCAGAGCTCGACGCCCGCCTGGCCGCCGAGCGCCTCGACCTCACCCTGCCCGCGCCGGCCCGCCGCAAGGGTTCGGTGCATCCCACGATGCAGGTGCAGGACGAGATGATCGCCATCTTCGCGGAGATGGGCTTTTCCGTCGCCGAAGGGCCGGACATCGAGACCGACTTCAACAACTTCACCGCCCTGAACTTCCCCGAGAAGCATCCGGCGCGGGAGATGCACGACACCTTCTTCTTCAACCCGGGTCCGGACGGCGAGCGCAAGCTGCTTCGCACCCACACCAGCCCGGTGCAGGTGCGGTCTATGAAGAAGACCAACACCCCGCCCCCGGCGCCGTGGATCGCGACCGGCATGGAGCCGCCGATCCGCATCGTCGTGCCCGGCCGCACCTATCGCTGCGACAGCGACGCGACCCACACGCCGATGTTCCACCAGATGGAAGGCCTGGTCATCGACAAGGGCATCCACATGGGCCACCTGAAGTGGACGCTGGAGACCTTCATCGCGCGGTTCTTCGAGACGCCCGAGGTGGTGACGCGCTTCCGCCCGCACCACTTCCCGTTCACCGAGCCGAGCGCGGAGATGGACGTCGGCTGCGACCGCTCCGGCGGCGAGGTCCGCATCGGCACGGGCAGCGACTGGCTGGAGATCCTCGGTTGCGGGATGGTGCATCCCAACGTGCTGCGCCACTGCGGCATCGACCCGGACGTCTACCAGGGCTTCGCCTTCGGCCTCGGCATCGACCGGCTGGGGATGCTGAAGTACGGCATGCCCGACCTGCGCGACATGTTCGACAGCGATACGCGGTGGCTCGGCCACTACGGCTTCTCCGCCTTCGCCGCCCCTAACCCCGCCACGGGACTGAGCTGATGAGCACCCTTCAGACGGGCCGCCCCGCCCTCACCCTGCCGACCGACTTCAACGCCAGGGTCTTCGACGGCAACGAGGTTGTGCTGTTCGACCTGTTCCGCGAGACCCTGCGGGCGGGATCGCCGATGGTCGAGGGCCGCACCTTCATCAACTGCCGCCTTGACGGGCCGGCCGTGATGGCCGCCGTGGCCGGTTGCGAGTTCGACTCCACCGACTTCGGCTACGACTCCGGCGACATCCGCTCGATGATCATCCGCTCGGCGGCGCCGGGCCGGATGATCGGCGCCCTGCCGTTCAAGGACTGCAAGTTCATCAGCTGCATGTTCTTCGCGGTCGGGTTCACCGGACCCGACCAGTTCCTCGACCAGATTCTGGCCCTGGGGAGCCGCGCATGAAGTTCACGCTTTCCTGGCTGAAGGACCACCTCGACACCGACTGCGGCGTCGCGCAGGTCGTCGAGGCCATGACCATGGCCGGCCTCGAGGTCGAGCACGTCACCGATCCGGCGACGAAGCTGGCGCCCTTCACGGTGGCGAAGATCGTCGAGGCGGTTCAGCACCCCAACGCCGACCGCCTGCGCGTCTGTCAGGTCGACACCGTCGACGGACGCAAGGAGATCGTCTGCGGCGCGCCCAACGCCCGCGCCGGCCTGACCACCATCTACGCCCCGATCGGGTCGTATGTGCCGGGTCTGGGCGTCACCCTGGTCGAGAAGCCGGTCCGGGGCGTGGTCTCCAACGGCATGCTCTGCTCAGCCGCCGAGATGGAGACCGCCGAGGAGTCCGACGGCATCCTGGAGCTGCCCGACGACCTCGCCGTCGGCACGCCCGCCGCGGTCGCCCTGGCGCAGGAGGCGGTGATCGACTTCGAGGTTACGCCCAACCGGCCCGACTGGCTGGGCGTCGTCGGCATCGCCCGCGACCTGTCCGCCGCCGGCCTTGGCCGGCTGAAGACTCCGGCCGTCAAGCCGGTTCCCGGCGTCTTCCCCTGCCCTATCACCGTCAAGGTCGACGGCGATGCCTGCCAGGTCTTCGCCGGGCGGGTGATCCGCGGCGTCCGGAACGGGCCCAGCCCGGACTGGCTGCAGGCCCGCCTCAAGGCGGTCGGGCTGCGCCCGATCAACGCCCTGGTCGATGTCACCAACCTGATCAGCTACGACCGCGCCCGGCCGCTGCACGTCTACGACCTGGCCAAGCTGGTCGGGACGACGGTCGAGGCCCGGCTGGGCCGCCACGGCGTCAACGGCGACGAGCACCTGATCGCGCTGGACGGCAAGACCTATGAACTGACGCCAGAGATGAGCGTCATCTCCGACGCCGACGGCGAACGGCCGGTCGGTCTCGGCGGCGTCATGGGCGGCGAGAGCACCGGCTGCTCGGAGGAAACCACCGATGTCTTCGTCGAAAGCGCCTGGTTCGATCCGATCCGTACTGCCCAGACTGGGCGCGCGACCGGCATCACCTCCGACGCCCAGTACCGGTTCGCCCGCGGTGTGGATACGCATTTCGTGGTCCCGGGTCTGGAACTGGCCACGGCCCTCATCCTCGAGCTCTGCGGCGGCGAGCCCAGCGACGTCGTCGTCGCCGGAGAAGCCCCGCCCGCCCCTGAGCCCATCGCTTTCGACCCGGCCTACGTCCATCAACTAGCCGGCCTCAGCATCCCGCGGGACGGGGTGATCGACATTCTGGCCAAGCTGGGGTTCGAGATCGACAAGGGCCACGCCACCCTCAGCGTCACCCCGCCGACCTGGCGTCGCGACGTCGAGGGCAAGGCCGACCTGGTCGAGGAAGTGGCCCGCATCGCCGGCTACGACGCCCTGCCGGCGACGCCGCTGCCCGAGACGCCCCGCAAGCCGGGCGGCGTGCTGACCGCCCGCCAGAACCGCGCCCGCATCGCCCGCCGCGCGCTGGCCGCGGCCGGCTACAGCGAGGCGGTCACCTGGTCCTTCACCGGCAACGGGGTGGCTCGCCTGTTCGGCGGCGGCGCCGAGGCCCTGGTGCTGGCCAACCCGATGTCGGCCGAGATCGACACCATGCGGCCCTCGATCCTGCCGGGCCTGATCGAGGCGGCCGGCCGCAACGCGCGGCGCGGCTTCCCCGACGCGGCGCTGTTCGAGGTCGGCCCGGTGTTCGCCGGCGACGAACCGCAGGACCAGCGCCTGGCCGTGGCCGCCATCCTGGCGCCGCACGCTCCGCGCGGCTGGGACAAGCGTCCGACCGAGGACCTGTTCACGGTCAAGGCCGACCTGCTGGCCCTGCTGGAGGAGATGGGCGCGCCCGTCGGCTCGCTGCAGACCGCGCAGGGATCGGCCTCGTCCTGGTGGCATCCGGGCCGCTCGGCGCGCCTGCAGCTCGGCCCCAAGGCGGTGATCGCCGAGTTCGGCGAACTGCATCCCGCCGTGCTCAAGGCGATGGACGTCGATGGGCCGGTCTACGGCTTCGAGATCTGGGTCGAGGCCGTCCCCGAGCCCAAGAGGAAGGCGACCAAGACGAAGGGGGCGCTGTCCCTCTCGCCGCTGATGCCGCTGACCCGCGACTTCGCCTTCCTGCTGGAGGCTGACCGCGCGGCCGGAGACCTGGTCAAGGCCGTGGCCGGCGCCGACAAGGCGCTGATCGCCGGTGCGCGGGTGTTCGACGTCTACCAGGGCCCGGGCGTGCCGGAGGGCCAGAAGTCCGTCGCCGTCGAGGTCACCGTCCAGCCGCGCGACAAGACCCTGACCGAGGCCGAGATCGAGACCCTGTCGGCCCAGGTCGTGGCGGCGGCGGCCAAGGCGGGCGGCAAGCTGCGCGGATGACCGCGCGCATCGGCCTCGTCACCCTGGTCGTCCGCGACTACGACGAGGCCATCGCCTGGTACACGGGCGTCGCCGGCTTCACCCTGGTCGAGGATACCGACCAGGGGTCAAAGCGCTGGGTCACCGTCGCGCCGTCCGGCGGCGGCCCGCTGCTGCTACTGGCCAGGGCGACGACGCCGGACCAGACGGCCCGTATCGGCGACCAGACCGGCGGCCGGGTCGGCTTCTTCCTGCACACCGACAGCTTCGACGCCGACCACGCGCGGATGACGGCGGCCGGCGTCCGGTTCCTCGAGGCGCCCAGACGCGAGCCCTACGGGTCGGTGGCCGTGTTCGAGGACCTGTACGGGAACCGGTGGGACCTGCTGGAACAGTCCTCCCCATCGTAGAGGGGGAGGATTTGACGCGAAGCGGCTTCCCGCCTATCCCTCTCCCCGCACAACGGAGCCTCGCCGGAATGCTTTCGCGTTTCGACATCGCTGAAATGACCGCCACGCCGCAAGGCGTGAGCGTCGCCGCGTGCGCCGTCTGCAAAACCATGATGATTATGACCGATCCTCCCGGACCGGAGCGCAGGCGCGCGTCTTAACGACCGCCGATTGATCGCAAGATCTTCGAAAGCCCCGCTCCGGAAACGGCGCGGGGTTTTTGCTGTGCGGTCAGTCGGTCCCTCTCTCAAGCAAAGGACCAACCCATGCCACTCCCCAGTTCAGTCATAGACCTTCCCGACCCCGAGGCCCGCCACGTGCTGCGGTTCTCGGCCCATGACGTCTCCGCCGCCCTCGACGCTGTCCGCGACGGTCTCGCCGCCTCAGGGGCCGAGGTCTGCAACCTGCAGCTCAAGGCCGTCGGCGCCCTGGTCGAGGGCGTCCTGCGCCTGCAACGGCTCGACGAGGCCGGCGCCGTCCGCCTGTGCCACCGCCTCGCCGACCTGCCCGGCGTGCTGTCCTCGCGCGTCGAGCACCAGTGGGGGCGGTCATGAGCCCGGACGACGACAAACGGCGGCTGTTCCTGGTCCGCGCCGCGGACGAGCCGGACACCCTGGTCAGGGTGCTGGGTGTGGTCACCTTCCTGCAGGCGAGGCTCCGGCGCATCGAGGCCGAGCCGGTCGGCGACGGGCTGTCGATCCGGCTGGAGATCGAGGACGCAGGCGAGCAGAAGGCCGAGGCGCTGGCGCGCCGGCTGGAGGCCTGCCCGTCCGTCCGGAGGCTCGCGTTCGGCTGGCGCGGCGGCCTTGCCCCCGCGGCCGGGACAGGCCACTAGAGGGATCGCTGTCGGAGGCCCCATGAGCATCAAGCCCAAACTCGAGTCGATCCTGGAGCGGGGTCTGTTCGCCTCGCGCTGGCTGATGGCGCCGATGTACGTTGGCCTGGTCATAGCGCTGGCGGCGCTGGTGGTGATCTTCTTCCAGGAGCTGATCCACGTGGTGCCGGTGCTGCTGTCGGGCAGCGCCGACGCCGAGGACGCCATCCTGCTGGCCCTGGCGCTGATCGACCTGTCGCTGGCCGGCAACCTGGTGCTGATCGTGATCTTCTCGGGCTACGAGAACTTCGTCAGCAAGCTGGATATCGGCGAGACGGAGGACCGCCCCTCATGGATGGGGACGGTCGACTTCTCCGGCCTGAAGATGAAGCTGGTGGCGTCGATCGTCGCCATCTCCGCCATCGCCCTGCTCAAGGCCTTCCTGGAGGCCGGCGAGGGCGAGAAGATCGATGAGGCCAGAATGCTGTGGCTGGTCGTGATCCACCTGACCTTCGTGGCCTCGGGCGTGCTGCTGGCCCTGATGGACTGGCTGGCCAGCCTGACCGACAAGCACTGAGATCAGAGCCCCTCGGTTTACCCCGTCATGGCCCGAACAAGTCAGGCCATGACGACAGCACAGAGATGAGCGACGCCGCCCCCTAGAACGGAATGATGTTCCGCTGTCGGCTGTAGCTGAGGTAGCCGATGCTGGCGCCCAGGCGCAGGCCGACGCCGGCGCGGATCGGCGCCAGGGTGATGCCGTCGGCGCGCTGGTAGTTCACGCCCACGCCGCCGACCACATAGGCCGAGCCCTCGACCCCGGGGAAGCGGCGGAAGATCATGTCCGGATAGTGCAGATTGTAGCACAGGGTGAAGACCCGGCTGGCGTTGCCGCCGACATCGAAACCGATGGACGGTCCCTGCCAGAAGACCTCCATCGTCTCCCGCTCCTTCATATAGAGCAGGCCGCGGCCGTAGCGGGCCCCGACGGTCACCGCGCCGGCGGCTTCCTCGCCGGCGATGTAACCGGTGGGCTGGCCGTTATCCTTGAAGATCTTCTCGATGGCCGCGCCGGCCGCCTCGGCGGTGACGCCCAGGAAGTCGGAGGTCGCGTTGACGATCTCCTCGGAGCTGTAGGTGCGCAGCGGAGAGCCGCCGGCCTCCTGGTAGCCGGAGCTGCCGGTGCTGGCGCAGCCGCCGAGGCTGGCGGCCATTCCGGAGAGGATCAGGGTGCGGCGGTCCATGGACGACTCCGAGTCAGTGGGAAGCGGTCAGACTCCCATTCCATTGGGACCGGTTTGCGGCGCGAACCTTACCGCGCGGTTAACCATGCCGCGCCGCCGGGTCTCGCGCCTAAGCCGCCGGCGTCTTCAGCACCTTCTGGTTGGCGAACAGACGGTCGAGCTTGCGGTGTCCCCAGGTGCGCATGTCGTCGATGATCGTGAAGATCGCCGGGATGTAGAGCAGCGACAGCAGCGTCGAGGTGATCAGCCCGCCGACCACGGCGACAGCCATCGGCTGGCGGAACTCGACGTCGGCGCCCAGGCCGATCGCCACCGGCGCCATGCCCGCGCCCATGGCCACCGTGGTCATCAGGATCGGCCGCGCCCGCTTGTGGGCGGCGTCCATCAGCGCCTCGTCGCGGCTCATGCCGCCCTTGATGGCCTCGAGCGCGTACTCGACCAGCAGGATCGAGTTCTTCGCCGCGATGCCCATCAGCATCAGAATGCCGATCAGGGAGGAGATCGAGAAGGTGCTGCCCATGATCAGAAGACCCACGAACGCCCCGCCGATGGCCAGCGGCAGGGCCGCCATGATGGTGATCGGGTGGGTGAAGCTTTTGAACAGCAGCGCCAGCACCGCGTACATCAGGATCAGTCCGGTGCCGAAGGCGCCGGCGAAACCGACGATCATCTCGACCAGGAACTCGGCGTCGCCGGTCATGCCCTGGCGGACGCCCTCGGGCAGGTTGGCGACCGACGGCAGGCGGTTGACCGCGATCGCCGCCTCGCCGCTGGTGATGCCGTTCAACTCGGCGGTGATGGTGGCGACGCGCGACCGGTCGAGGCGGTTCACCTGCGAGGGGCCGGCGCTGTAGGTCACTTCGGCCACCGCGCTCAGGGGCACGGAGCCGCCGGTGGCGGTGGGCACCCGCAGGTTCTGGAGCACGGAGATATCCTCGCGCCCCTCCTCCGACAGCCGCAGGCGGATCGGCACCTGGCGGTCGCCCAGATTGTACTTGGGCAGGGCCTGGTCGATGTCGCCGATGGTGGCGACACGGATCGCTTGCGACAGCACGCCGGCCGAGACGCCGAGGCGTGAAGCCTCGTCGGCGCGCGGGGTGACGAGGATCTCCGGCCGGGCGATGGCGGCGGTGTTGACGACATTGGCCAGGCCCTCGACGCCGCGCATGTCGCGCTCGATCGCCCGGGCGGCCGCCATCAGCTTCTCGCCGTCGTCGCTCTGGATCGAATAGGAGAAGACGCTGCCGTCGGTCGGTCCACCGCCCAGTTGCGAGGGAACGCCGATGCGGGCGCCGGGCACGGTCTTGAAGGCGTCGACCATCTCGCGGACGAACTGCTTCTGGCTCAGCTTGCGGTCGCCCTTGTCGACCAGTTCGGCGGTGACGGTGGCGGTGTTGACCTCGCTGCCGCCGACCGAGGCGTAGACGTTGGTCACCTCCGGCCGCTTGCGCAGGTCGCGCGTGACCCGGGCCACGACGTCGTCGGTCTGGTCCAGCGTCGCGCCGGGCGGCAGCTCGACGGAGAAGGCCGCGCGGCCGATATCGACCGAGGGCTGCACCTCGACCGGCACGACCAGCGTCGTCAGGCCGGTCAGCACGAAGATCAGCACCCCCACGCCGAACACCTTCCAGCGGTTGCCGAGGGCCCAGCCCAACCAGCGCAGATAGCTGGTCATCCACGGCGGATCCGTGTCCTCGTGCGGCTTGTGCTTGAGCAGGTAGGCGGCCATCAGCGGCGTCAGCATCCGGGCCACGACCAGCGAGAACAGCACCGAGACGCAGGCGGCCAGGGCGAAGGCCTTGAAGAACTGGCCGATGATGCCGGGCATGAAGCCGACCGGGGCGAAGACGGCGACGATGGTGGCGGTGGTGGCCACGACCGCCAGGCCGATCTCGTCCGAGGCCTCGATCGCCGACGGGTACGGCGCCTTGCCGCCCCGCATGTGCCGGACGATGTTCTCGATCTCGACGATGGCGTCATCGACCAGGATCCCGATGGTCAGCGACAGCGCCAGCAGGGTGATCATGTTGAGCGACTGGCCCAGCGGCTCGAGCACGGCGAAGGTCGGGATCAGCGACAGCGGCATGGCCACGGCGGCGATCAGCGTCGCCCGCCAGTCGCGCAGGAACAGCCACACCACGATGACGGCCAGAAGGGCGCCCAGGCCCACGGCCTCCAGGGACGCGATGTAGCTTTCCTCGGCGAACTCGACGTTGGCGTTGATCTGCTCGATCGACAGCTCCGGATGGGCCTCGTCGATCTTCGCGATCTCCTGCCGGACCTTCTCGGCGGTCTTCACCTCGCTGGCGTCGCGCGAGCGCAGGAAGTTGAAGGTGATCACCTCCTGGCCGTCGTAGCGGGCGCGGGAGCGCGGCTCGGTCCAGTTGTCCTCGATGCGGCCAAGGTCGGCCAGGCGGATGCTGCCGCCGCCGGCGATCGGCACGCGGGTCTCGGCCAGTTCCTGCACCGACCCGGCCGAGCCGAGCGTGCGGATCGAGCGCTCCGCGCCGCCCACCGTCACCCGCCCGCCGGGCAGGTTGTTGTTCACATTGACCAGCGCCTGGCTGACCTGCGCCGCCGTCACGCCGAAGGAGGCGAGACGGTCGGGGTCGAGGTCGATGCGGATCTCGCGGTCCACGCCGCCCAGCCGGTTGACCTGGCCCACGCCCTGGATGGCCAGCAGCGCGCGGCTGACCTCGTTGTCGACGAACCAGGACAGCTGTTCGGGCGTCATCGAGCCGGAACGGACCACCCAGGTGATCAGCGGATCGCCGGTGATGTCCCAGCGGATGACCGAGGGTTCCTGCATGTCCTGCGGCAGGTCGGCCCGCAGGTTGCTCATGGCGTTGCGGACGTCGTTGGTCGCCTTCTCGACGTCGGTCGAGAGCTCGAACTCGATCATGGTCACCGACACGCCGTCGGTGACGGTCGAGCGCATGTGCCGAACGCCGCTCAGGCCAGCGATCTTGTCCTCGATCAGCCGGGTGACCTGGGTCTCCATCTCGCTGGGCGCCGAGCCCGGGCGGGCGGCGGCGACCTGGATCAGCGGGAAGTCGATGTCAGGGTTGTTGTTGATCCGCATGGCGTTGAAGCCGGCGATGCCGGCCAACGTCAGCATGACGAACAGCATGATGACGGGGATGGGGTTCCTGATCGACCAGGAGGAGATGTTGCGCATGACGGCCTACTTCGCCACGACGCGGACGTGGTCGCCGTCGGCGAGGAAGCCCGCGCCCTGGACCACGATCCGCTCGCCGGCCTTCAGGCCTTCGGCCACCTCGACCCGTTCGGGGGTCCGCGAGCCGACGACGACCGGCCGGAACCGGACCGCCGACTGCGCGTCGATCACGAAGACGCCGGCCTTGTTGTCACGATAGACGACGGCCACCGATGGCACGGTGATCGCGGGCTGGTCGCCGACATTGATCACGCCGCGCGCGAACATCCCCGGGCGGAAGCCGCCGGGGGTCGAGAGCGCGATGCGGGCGACGCCGACCCGGCTCTGGGGATCGACCTGCGAGGTGATGATGCGGACCCGGCCGGGGACTTCGCCCAGCTGGTCGGAGGCGACGGTGGCGGTCATGCCGGCGCGCACCTGGGCCAGCTGGGTCTCGGGCACCTCGGCGTTCAGCTCCAGGCGGCCGTCGCGGACGATGCGGAACAGCTCGGTCCCGGGGGCGACGATCTGGCCCTGCACGACCTTGCGCGAGGCGACGAGGCCGGCGACCGGCGCGCGGACGGTGGCCTGGCTCAGGCGGGTGCGGACTTCCGACAGCCCGGCCTCGGCGGCGGCCAACTGGGCGGCGGCCGTGGCCTGGTTGGCGGTGGCGGTGTCGAGCCCGGCCTTCGACAGATAGCCGCGGGCGTTCAGCTCCCGCGCCCGGCCCAGCGCCGCGTCCATCTGCGCGACGGTGGCGCGGGCGGCGGCGGCGCTCGCCTCCTGCTGGCGCAGCTGGGCGCGCAGCAGGGCGTCGTTCATCTGGACCATCGGCTGGCCCTGGCGGACCCAGGCGCCTTCGTCGACCAGCACCCGCACGGCGGTCAGGCCGCCGGTCTCGGCGCCGACGATGACCTCGTTCCAGGCGACGATGTCGCCGCTGGCGGTGATGCGACGGGGCAGGTTGGCCACGCCCACGGTCTGGACCGTGACGGTCTGGCTGGCCTGGGGCTCGGCCGGCGTCTTGTCCGCCTTGGAGCAGCCGGCGAGCACGATCGCGGTCACGGCGAGCACCGCCAGTCGCCGCGCGAAACGGCCTTGCTTGTCTCGCACGTCGCTATCCCCTTGATCGATGCGCCGAAAGCCCGGCGGTGCGACCCGCCAGGGCAGGTCCGTATCTAGGCACGATAGCGTCTTTCGCAAGTGCGAAGTGCGAATGCCTCGCACCCCGAGGCGCGGGTCTCGCCTTGGCCGCCCAATGTGCTAGACGGGCCCGCATGACGACCCCGCTCGACAAGATCCGCAATTTCAGCATCGTGGCCCACATCGACCACGGCAAATCGACCCTGTCCGACCGCCTGATCCAGGAAACCGGCGGCCTCTCCGCGCGCGAGATGACCGCGCAGGTTCTCGACAACATGGAGATCGAGAAGGAACGGGGCATCACCATCAAGGCCCAGACCGTCCGGCTCGAGTACAAGGCCGACGACGGCGAGACCTATGTCCTGAATCTGATGGACACGCCGGGCCACGTCGACTTCGCCTATGAGGTCAGCCGCTCGCTCGCCGCCTGCGAGGGCTCGATCCTCGTCGTCGACGCCTCCCAGGGCGTCGAGGCCCAGACCCTGGCTAACGTCTATTCGGCCATCGACAACAACCACGAGATCGTCCCGGTCCTCAACAAGATCGACCTGCCGGCCGCCGAACCCGAGCGGGTCCGCGCCCAGATCGAGGACCTGATCGGGCTCGACGCCAGCGACGCGGTGCTGTGCAGCGCCAAGAGCGGCCTTGGCATCCACGACGTGCTGGAAGCCATCGTCACCCGCCTGCCCGCCCCGAAGGGCGACCCGAACGCGCCGTTGAAGGCGCTGCTGGTCGACGCCTGGTACGACGCCTACCTGGGCGTGGTCGTTCTCGTACGCGTCTTCGACGGCACCCTGCGCGCCGGCCAGAAGATCCGGATGATGCAGCACGGCTCGATCCACCTGGTCGACCGCGTCGGCGTCTTCAAGCCCAAGAACACGCCGGTCGAGAGCCTCGGCCCGGGCGAGGTCGGCTTCATCACCGCCCAGATCAAGGAAGTGGCCGACGCCGCCGTCGGCGACACCATCACCGACGAGAAGAAGGGCACCGCC
>CAYTZY010000024.1:0-34501 GCA_964442795.1 uncultured Caulobacter sp. | reverse complement strand
GAAGGTGCAGAACTTGTCGCAGCCCTCCTGCACGGTGAGGAAGGCGGTGACGCCGGTGACGTGCCGCTCGGCCGGCAGGGCGTCGAACTTCTCGTCGGCGGCGAAGTCGGCGGAGAGGCGCTCGCCGGTGGCCCGGTGGGTGCGTGCGATCAGCTCGGGCAGCTGGTGATAGGCCTGCGGGCCGACGACCAGATCCACGGCCGGCTGGCGGCGCATGATCTCCTCGCCCTCGGCCTGGGCCACGCAGCCGGCGACGACGATGTTCATCCGTCCGCCGTCCTGCGCCTTGCGGCCCTTCATCAGCTTGATCTGGCCGAGCTCGGAATAGACCTTCTCGGTGGCCTTCTCGCGGATGTGGCAGGTGTTGAGCACCACCAGATCGGCGCCTTCGGGCTCGTCGGTCACGGCATAGCCCAGCGGGCGCAGGACGTCGGCCATGCGCTCGCTGTCGTAGACGTTCATCTGACAGCCGTAGGTCTTGATGTAGAGGCGCTTTTCCGGCGCGGACTGGGTCATGCCGGGTTTATGGGGTTGGCGCTTGCGTTTCGCAAGAAACACCGTCTCCCCGGCGCAGGCCGGGGTCCATGTGCAACCCGCTCGCCACTCTGGCTGTCCTGTGGATCCCGGCCTGCGCCGGGAAGACGGGACAGAGCGCTATTCCTCGAGCGGCATCCCGTAAAGTTCCAGCCGGTGGTCGACCAGCCGGTAGCCCAGCTTGCGGGCGATGGCCTGCTGCAGGGCCTCGATCTCCTCGTCGACGAACTCGACGACCTTGCCGGTCTTCATGTCGATCAGGTGGTCGTGGTGGACGTCCGGCGCCTCTTCATAACGGCTGCGGCCGTCGCGGAAGTCGTGGCGCTCGATGATCCCGGATTCCTCGAACAGCCGGACGGTCCGGTAGACCGTGGCGATGGAGATGTGCGGGTCGATGGCGTGGGCGCGGCGGTAGAGCTCCTCCACGTCCGGATGATCCTGCGCCGAGGACAGGACGCGGGCGATGACACGGCGCTGGTCGGTCATCCGCATGCCTTTTTCGACGCACAGTTTTTCGAGCCGGTCCAAGGCAGTCCTCCGTCCTGAGTCGCGCCAAGATAGGCGCTGGGCGCTCAGGTGTTAAGCGCGCGCCGCATCACGACGGCGTCGGCGCCGGATGCGTAGTAGCCCTTGCGCAGCCCGACCCGTTCGAAGCCCGCCGATGCATAGAGGGCGAGCGCCGCCGCATTGTCGCGCGCGACCTCGAGGAACAGGCTTTCGGCGCCGTCCTGCGCGGCCAGACCGGCCGCCGCCTCCACCAGCGCCCGGCCGACGCCGCCACGCCGCGCGGCGGGATCGACCGCGACGGTCAGGATTTCCGCCTCGCCGGCGATCGACCGGCACAGGATGAACCCCTGGAGATCAAACGTCAGCGCGAACACGCCCGGCGTCGCCATCAGGGCGGCGATCTCGTCGGCGCTCCAGGGCTTGTCGAAGGCGGCGGCGTGCAAGGCGGCCAGGATCGCCGCGTCCTCGGCCGGGGCGGCGCGCAGGCTCATGCCGGCAGCTTGGCGTCGGGCGCCCGCAGGTACAGCGGCCGCACAGGCCGGACCGGTGCGGCGCCGGCCAGCCGGGCGACAGCCACGGGGTCGGGCCCGTCCGGGGTTTCGATCCGGGCGCCGGCGAGCATGCCCGCCAGCAGCGGCGCGCCCGAGCCGATGAAGCTCGCCGGGCCGCCGGGGTAGACCTCGGCGATGCGGGCGGCGGCGGTCTCCAGCGTCACCGCGTCCGGCGCGGTCAGGGCCGCGCCGTCGCCGAACAGCTGCAGATAGATCTGGCCCCGGCGGGCGTCGATGGCGGCGGCGACAAAGCCGGTCCTCCCGAAGGCCATGGCCTCCAGCGTCCCGACCCCGACCACGGGGATCGACAGGGCGGACGCCATGCCCTTGGCGAAGGCGATGCCGACCCGCAGGCCGGTGAACGACCCCGGACCGACGGTGACGCCGACGCGGGTGAGCGCCTTGAAGGGAACGCCGGCCTCTTCCGCCAGCTGGCGCACCATGGGGGCCAGCCGCTCCTGATGGCCGCGCGGCATGGCTTCGGAGCGCACGGCCAGCACGGCGTCACCATCGAGGATGGCGGCCGAGCAGGCGGTCAGACAGGTGTCGAGGGCGAGGATCACCCGCGCTCTCTACAGCGTCTGCTCGACCCGCGTCACTTCCGGCACATAGTGTTTGAGCATGTTCTCGACGCCGGCCTTGAGCGTGGCGGAGGAGGACGGGCAGCCCGAGCAGGCGCCGCGCATGTGCAGATAGACCACGCCGGTGTCGGCCTCGAACCGCGAGAAGACGATGTCGCCGCCGTCCTGGGCCACGGCCGGGCGGATGCGGGTGTCGAGCAGATCCTTGATCTCCTCGACGATCTGGGCGGTCTCGCCCTCATAGACCGTCTGGTCGTGACCATCCGACGCACCCGTGGTCAGGATCGGCGCGCCGGAGGTGAAGTGATCCATGATCGCGGCCAGCACCGGCGCCTTGAGATGGCTCCAGTCAGTCCCCTCCGCCTTGGTGACGGTCAGGAAGTCGGAGCCGAAGAAGACCCGGACGACATCGCCAAGGTCAAACAGGGCGCGGGCCAGCGGGGAGGCGTTCGCCGCCTCGTCGTCGCGGAACTCGCGGGCGCCGTCCGGCAGCACCTCCCGACCGGGCAGGAACTTCAGGACTTCGGGGTTTGGCGTGGGTTCGGTCTGGATGAACATGACGCTCTCTAGATGGCGGCGCGCGAGGCGAACGGCAAGGGCGATGCAAAAGAGTCAAAAGCCGGGGCGCTGTAAGGAGCTGTTTAACACCCTGCGCCTAAACCCGTATTGGTTATCAATGCTCAGAAGGGGCAACTCAGGATGAAATATCCCGCTTTCGTCGCCGCCGGCCTCATGGTCGCGGCCACCCTCGCCGGCCCGGCTTCGGCCGCCAGCCTCCAGTCGCAGATGGAGTCGTGCCTCACTAAGCACGCCAACACCCGTCAGGCGGCCTCCATCACCCTCGAATGCAACGCCGACGCCGGCAAGCTGTCGGCCTGCAAGGTCGTGCAGAGCCAGTCGCCGTCGCCCGGCTTCGAGAAGGCCGCCATCTGCGTGGCCGAGGTCCTGCCGATGGCCGGCAAGACGGGCACCATCCGCGTCCCGGTCCGCTTCCCGGGCGCCTAAGGCCCGTTTGACGGACACTCTCCGATCCGCGCCGCCCGCTCCAGGGGCGTCGCGGATCGACAAAGACGATGTCGGGGCGCCTCCGCCGAGGCGCCCCGATACGTTTTCAGCGTTAACCTCAAGATTACCCAATTCAAGGGAAGGTGCCTCGACGCTGATCGTGGGCGGGGAAACTTCTATGCGTATGCCGAGACTTGATGATGCGCCGCTGGCGGTGAAAATCGGCTTCGCGCCGCTGCTCGCCATCATTGCTCTGGCCCTTGTGGCAAGCGGTTCCTGGTGGATGAACCAGAACCAGCGCTCGGTTCTGACCCATGTGGTCGCGTCCGATCTGCCGCAGGCGCTCGAACTGTCGTCGATCTCGCAGCGAATCAGTTCCGCGCACGGCGAGCTCTATCGCCTGACGACCGGAAAGCTTGCCGACATCGAAACGGACCAGATCTCCGAGCGGGCCGCCGCCCTTTCGGAAGAGATCAAGGCGATCCGCAAGGACGTGGACAGGGTCGCGAAGGCCGCCGAGCCCACCAGCCAGAAGCAGCTCGTCGCCCTGTCGAAGGAACTGGCGACCTATCAGGACGCCGTCGATCTCGTGATCGGCATGCTCGACGCCGACGCGGCGACGGCCGCCCAGTTCACGGTGCCCTTCCAGGAAGCCTACATGAGCATGAGCGCGACGCTGAAGGGAGCCGTGAAGGTCTCCAGCGACGCGACGGCCGCCCGCGCCGCGAAGTCGGTGAAGGAAGCCGAGACGATCGGCGCCATCGCCACCGTCCTGGTCGTGCTGGCCCTGATCGCCGTCGCTGGCATCGCCGCGGCCCTCGTCGTCGCCATCCGCAAGGGCGTCATCCGCATCGCGGCCGCCACCGAGACGCTCGCCGGCGGCGACAACCGGGTCAACCTGGACAGCCTGAAGCGCGCCGACGAACTGGGCGCCATCGTCAAGTCGCTGGTCGTCTTCCGCGACAACCAGCTTCGCCTCGCCGAGCTGCATGAACGCGAGCAGGCCCAGGCCGCCGACCAGGAGTCGGCGCGCGCCAGCCAGGAAGCGGCCCGCGCCGCCTCCGCCAAGGAACAGGCCGAGGTCGTCGACGGCCTCGCCCAGGGGCTGCAACGTCTGACCGCCGGCGACCTGACCTGCCACCGGGATAAGCCGTTCGCGCCGGCCTACGAGTCCCTGCGCGCCGACTTCAACGCCACGGTCACCCAGCTGGCCGAGATCATGCGCACCATCTCGCACCGCGCCTCGGGCATCGAGACCGCCTCCAGCGAGACCAGCGCCGCCGCCGACGACCTGTCGCGCCGCACCGAGAACCAGGCCGCCAACCTGCAGCAGACGGCGACCACGCTCAACGAGATCACCAACGCCGTGTCCCGCATGGCCGAGGGCTCGGCCCAGGCCGACAAGATGGTCGGCGAGACCGGCGTCGAGGCTCGCGAGTCGGGCGAGGTCGTCCGCCGCGCCGTCTCGGCGATGAGCGAGATCGAGGCCTCCTCCAAGCAGATCTTCCAGATCACCGGCGTGATCGACGAGATCGCCTTCCAGACCAACCTGCTGGCCCTGAACGCCGGTGTGGAAGCGGCCCGGGCCGGCGACGCCGGCAAGGGCTTCGCGGTCGTCGCCCAGGAAGTGCGGGCCCTGGCCCAGCGCTCCGCCGAGGCGGCCAAGGAGATCAAGGCCCTGATCGCCTCGTCGAGCAGCCAGATCAACAGCGGCGCGACCCTGGTCGGCGAAGCGGGCGAGGCGCTGGAGCGCATCGTCGGCCGCGTCGGCGACGTGACCCGCCTGATCACCGAGATCAGTGCTTCGGTCCGCGAACAGGCCAACGGGTTGAAAGAGGTCAACATCGCGGTCAACCGCATGGACCAGATCACCCAGCAGAACGCCGCCATGGTCGAGGAATCGACCGCCGCCTCCCACGCCATGCGTCAGGAGGCCGAACAGCTGGGCTCGATGATCCGCCGCTTCAAGATCGCCGACGACGCCGGGCAGGACGGCTACGCCGACCGCTATTCGAACGTCGCCTGAGTCCATTGAGTCCAATGATCGTCGAGGGCCGGCCACCACCCGTGGTCGGCCCTTAACGCGTCCGGCGAACCCCGCTAGGTTCGCCGCCGATGAACGCCCCCGCCGCCCCGATCACCCCGACTCCTGACGCCGCCGGGGCCACGCCGGTCATGGCCCAGTATTTCGAGGCCAAGTCGCGCCAGCCCGACGCGCTGGTGTTCTTCCGGATGGGCGACTTCTACGAGCTGTTCTTCGACGACGCGATCAAGGCGGCCGCCGCGCTCGGCATCGCCCAGACCCATCGCGGGACCCACAACGGCCAGCCGATCCCGATGGCGGGCGTGCCGGTCCATGCGGCAGAGGCCTACCTCGCCAAGCTGATCCGATCAGGCTTCAAGGTCGCCGTCTGCGAACAGATCGAAAGCCCGGCCGAGGCGAAGAAGCGCGGCTCCAAGTCGATCGTCGCCCGCGACGTGGTCCGCATCGTCACGCCGGGCACCCTCACCGAAGAAGGCCTGCTGGACGCGCGCGGCGCCAACCGGCTGGCGGCTGTCGCCCTGCGCGGCGGCCAGGCGGCGGTGGCCAGCGTCGAGCTGTCGACCGGCGAGGTCGAGAGCCTGCTGATCGCACCCTCGGGCCTCGCCGCCGCCCTGGCGGCGTTGCAGCCTTCGGAGATCCTGGTTCCCGACCGGCTGTTCGCCGACGAGACGGTCAACCAGGCCCTCAAGGGGGCCGGCGGGCTGGTGCAGCCGGTGGCCCAGGCCCTGGCCGAGCCGGCCGCGTCCGAGGCCCGGCTCAAGCGGCTGTACGGCGTCGACACCCTGGACGGGTTCGGCGGGCTGGCCGGGGCGGAGATTTCGGCGCTGGGGCTGATCGCGGCCCATCTGGAGACGACCCAGGCCGGCAAGCTGCCGGCCCTGTCGCCGCCGCGCCGGGCGGGCGAGGCCGACGTCATGGCCATCGACCCGGCCACCCGCACGTCGCTCGAGATCGAGAAGACCCTGTCGGGCCAGCGGGACGGCTCGCTGCTCGGCTGCATCGACCGCTGCGTCACGGCGGCCGGTTCACGGTTGCTGGCGGCTCGCCTGGCGCGGCCGCTGCTCGACCCGGACGCCATCAACGTCCGGCTCGACGCCGTGCAGTGGATGGTCGAGCGCCGCCAGCTGCGCGAGCGGCTGCGCGAGAGCCTGCGCCGTTCCGGCGATCTGGCCCGGGCCCTGTCGCGGCTGGCGCTGGGCCGGGGCGGTCCGCGGGATCTGGGGACCCTGCGCGATGGCCTGAAGACCGGCGAGGCCCTGTCGGCCCTGCTGTCCAGTGAAGGGGCGCAGCTGACCGCGCCGCCCTTCGAGATCGATCAGGCGCTGGCGGCGGTGAATCCGTCGCTGTCGGTCGAGCTCTCCGGCCTGCTGGCGGCGCTGGAGCAGGGGCTGGGGCCCGACCTGCCGGCCCAGGCCCGCGACGGCGGCTTCGTCGCGGCAGGCGTGCGGCCCGAGCTCGACCAGGCCCGGGGCCTGCGCGACGACAGCCGACGGGTGATCATCGCGCTGGAGAGCCGGCTGGCGGCCGAGAGCGGCGTGCCGCTGAAGATCAAGCACAACGCCGTGCTCGGCTACTTCGTGGAGACCACCGCGAACAAGGCCGACCCGCTGTTCCAGCCGCCGCTGAACGCCACCTTCATCCACCGCCAGACCCTGGCCAACCAGGTTCGGTTCACCACCGTGGAGCTGGCCGATCTCGACGCGCGCATCGCCCAGGCCGGCGAGCGGGCCCTGGCCATCGAGATGGCGACCTTCGAGGCCTGGCGCGAGGCCGCCTGCGCGCTGGCCCCGGCCATCCAGGCGGCGGCGCGGGCCCTGGCCACGCTGGACGTCGACTCCGCCCTGGCCGAATGGGCCGAGGACCAGCAGGCCGTGCGGCCGGTGGTCGACAGGTCCTTCGCCTTCGACGCCGTCGGGGCCCGCCATCCGGTGGTCGAGGCCGCCGTCAAACGGGCCGGCGATCCGTTCACGCCCAACGATTGCCGCCTGGACGGCTCCGGCGAGACCGGCGCGCGGCTGTCGATCGTCACCGGCCCGAACATGGCCGGCAAGTCGACCTTCCTGCGCCAGAACGCCATTCTGGCGGTGATGGCCCAGGCCGGTTGCTTCGTGCCCGCGCGGTCGCTGAAGATGGGCGTGGTCGACCGGCTGTTCAGCCGCGTGGGCGCGGGAGATGACCTGGCGCGCGGCCGCTCGACCTTCATGGCCGAGATGGTCGAGACCGCCGCCATCCTGACCCAGGCGACGCCGCGCAGCTTCGTGATCCTCGACGAGATCGGCCGGGGCACCGCCACCTGGGACGGCCTGGCCATCGCCTGGGCCTGCGCCGAGGCGCTGCACGCCACCAACCGCAGCCGGGCGCTGTTCGCGACCCACTATCACGAGCTGGCGGCGCTGGAGCACAAGCTCAGTTACGTCTCCAACCTCAGCCTTCGCGCCAAGGAGTGGAACGGCGATCTGGTCTTCCTGCACGAGGCGGGACCGGGCGCCGCTGACCGCAGCTACGGTGTGCAGGTCGCCAAGCTGGCCGGGGTGCCGCCGGCCGTCGTGGCCCGCGCCCGGCAGGTGCTGGAGCGGCTGGAAAGCGAGGCGGAGTCCCCCGCGCGGCTGGAAGGCCTGCCGCTGTTCGCCGCCACCGCCCCGCCGCCGGTCAAGACCGGCCCCAGCCCGGTGGAGGAAGCCCTGCGCACCCTCGACCCCGACGGCATGAGCCCCCGCGAAGCGATGGACGCGCTCTATCGGTTGAGGGGGCTGTTGTAGGCCGCCCGACCCGGGCCGCCGCTCGCAGCTGTTCACAAGACAGGCGCCGCACTCTGACAACGTCGCGATCCATTGCACCGCCCGATGTTGCGGCGCACATAGAAGACCATCATGGTCGCACGCCTCCGCCCTACCCGCCTTGAACATGTCGTCGACGGCCACGCGCTGCGGGCCCGGCTGACGGCCGCCGCCCACGACGCCGCCGGCAACGAGCCGGAGCAGCGCAAACAGGCGCTGGAAATCCTCAAGGCGGCCCTGTTCCGCGGCCGGATGATCGCCAAGGAACGGCTGGAGAACGGGGCGGGCGGGGTCGAGACAGCCCGTCTGCTCTGCGGCGTCACCGACGAGGTGATCACCGCCCTCTACGACTTCACCACCGTCCACATGTTCCGGGCCCGCAATCCGACCGAGGGCGAGCGGCTGTGCCTGCTGGCGGTGGGCGGTTACGGCCGGGGCGTGTTGTCGCCCTACTCCGACATCGATCTCTTGTTCCTGCGCCCCTACAAGCAGACCGCCCACGCCGAGAGCGTCATCGAGTTCATGCTCTATGCGCTGTGGGACCTGGGCTTCAAGGTCGGCCATGCCTCGCGCACGGTCGAGGAATGCGTGCGGCTGTCGCGCGAGGACTTCACCATCCGCACCTCGCTGCTGGAGGCCCGCAAGCTGACCGGCGACGAGGCGCTGGCCGCCGACCTGAAGAAGCGGTTCCGCAACGAGGTGGTCAAGGGCACGGGCGCGGAGTTCGTCGCCGCCAAGCTCAAGGAACGGGACGACCGTCACGGCCGAGCCGACGCCAGCCGCTACATGGTCGAGCCCAACGTCAAGGAGGGCAAGGGCGGCCTGCGCGACCTGCACAGCCTGATGTGGATCGCCGAGTACCTGCACCCGGTGGAGAAGCCCGAGGACGTCTTCACCCTGGGCTATTTCGACCGGCGCGAGGTGCGGGCCTTCGTCCGGGCCTTCGACTTCCTGCATGCGGTGCGGGCCCATCTGCACTTCACCACCGGACGGCCCGAGGAGCGGCTGACCTTCGACCTGCAGCCGGAGATCGCCCGCCGGATGGGCTACGGCGACCGGGCCGACAACCCCGCCGTCGAGCGGTTCATGCGGCGCTACTTCCTGATCGCCCGCGAAGTCGGCTCGCTGACGCGGACCTTCTCGGCCAAGCTCGAGACCGAACATGTGAAGGCCCACCCCAAGGGCCTGTCGCGCTTCCTGCCCGGCCAGGGCGGCCCCCGGCGCAAGCCGCTGGACCTTCCGGGCTTCGTCGAGGAGGGCGGCCGCCTGAACATCGACGGGCCGCAGGTCTTCGAGAAGGATCCGGTCGATCTGATCCGCATCTTCCGCATCGCCGACCAGCGCAACCTCGACCTGCACCCCGACGCCTTCACCGCGGTGACGCGCAGCCTGGCGCTGATCACGCCCAAGGTTCGTCGCGATCCGGAGGCGGCGAAGGCCTTCCTCGACGTCCTGGCGCGCGGCAAGCGGACCTACCGCACCCTGACGCTGATGAACGAGTCCGGCGTGCTGGGCCGCTACCTGCCGGAGTTCGGCCGGATCGTCGCCCAGATGCAGTTCAACATGTACCACTCCTACACGGTCGACGAGCACACGCTGCGGGCCGTGGGGGTGATCGCCGACATCGCCGACGGGCGGCTGGCCGAGGACCATCCCCTGTCGGTGTCGATCATGCCGCTGATCGATGACCGCGAGGCGCTGTTCCTGGCCATGCTGCTGCACGACACCGGCAAGGGCGGCGTCGGCGGCCAGGAGAAGGCCGGCGCCCGCGCGGCGCGGTCGGCCTGCGAACGCCTGGGCGTGGAGCGGGGCAAGATCGAGCTGATCGCCTGGCTGGTCGAGCATCATCTGGTGATGAGCGACTACGCCCAGAAGCGCGACGTCACCGACCCGGCCACCGTCGCCGCCTTCGCCCGAATCGTCGAGAATCCGGAGCGGCTGCGCCTGCTGCTGGTGCTGACCGTCGCCGACATCCGAGCCGTCGGCCCGGGCGTCTGGAACGGCTGGAAGGGCCAGCTGATGCGCGAGCTCTACGCCTCGACGGAGGCGGTCTTCCGCGGCGGCCGGGGCTCCGATCCCGCCGCCAGCGCCCGCCGGCACCAGAGCGCCGTCGCCGCCGAGGCCCGCAAGGCCCTGATCTCGCTGGATCCGGTCTCCAAGGGCTGGGCCTCCTCGATGGAGGACGCCTATTTCACCGCCTTCGGACCCGAGGAGCTGGCGGCCCACGCCGAGCTGGCGCGCCGCGCCCAGATCCAGGGCGGAGCCGCGGCCGAGACCCGCGTGCGGCCCGACCGCAACGCCGCCGAGATCGTCGTCGCCGCCAGGGACCGCCGCGGCCTGTTCGCGGACCTCGCCCTGGCCATCTCCGGCCTGGGCGGCAACGTGGTCGGGGCGCGGGTGTTCACCTCCGCCCAGGGACAGGCGCTGGACGTCTTCCACGTGCAGGACGTCACCGGCGCGCCCATCGGCGCCGACAATCCCCGCATCCTGCGGCGCTTGGCCGACGCGCTGGAGGCGGCGGGCCGGGGCAAGGCTCCGACCTTCGAGCCGCGCAAGCCGCAGGAGCTGGGTCGCGCCGCCGCCTTCTCGATCACGCCCACGGTCATGCTCGACAACGACGCGTCCGAGGACGCCACGGTGGTCGAGGCCTCGGGCCGTGACCGCCCGGGCCTCCTGGAAGCCCTGGCCCGCACGGTCGCCGACGCCGGCCTGTCGATCATCAGCGCCCACATCGACGGCTACGGCGAGCGGGCGGTCGACGCCTTCTATGTTCAGACGAACGGCGGCGGAAAGCTGACCGACACGCGCGCCTCCAACGCCCTGAAGGCGGCGCTGATGGAAGCGCTCGAAGACGAGGACGCCGGACCCGCGCGCGGCGGCCGGCCCAGGCTCGAGCGGGCGCGGGCCAGCGTGGCGCGTTAGATTCAATCCTCTCCAACAGGGAAAGGGGGAGGATTGGCGCGTAAGGAGTTTCGGTGCACCCGGCGGCCCCGCCTTGACCGCCCCCCACCGCCAGCGCACTAACGCACCGTGAGCGCAGAGCAGTCGTCCCGACCCGTGAAGACACCCAAGGGCGGCCTGATCCGCTCCTCGATGGTGTTTTCGAGCCTGACCCTGGTCAGCCGGTTCATGGGCCTGGCGCGGGACCTGTTCATCACCGCCCGGCTCGGGGCCAGCGCCACGCCGGCCGCCGACGCCTTCAACACCGCCCAGTCCTTCCCCAACCTGTTCCGGCGGATCTTCGCCGAGGGCGCCTTCACCGCCGCCTTCGTGCCCGCCTACTCCAAAGTGCTGGCCAAGGAGGGGCAGGAGGCCGCCGACAAGCTGGCGACCGACGCCCTGGCCACCCTGGCGGCCGCGACGCTGGTGCTCACCATCGCCTTCCAGCTGGCCATGCCGTGGCTGATGCTGGCCATCAATCCGGGTTTCGGCTTCGGCACCGAGAAGTACAAGCTGGCGGTCATCCTGACCCAGATCAGCATGCCCTACCTGCCCTGCATGGCCATCGTGGCGCTGCTGTCGGGCGTGCTCAACGCCGGCGGCCGGTTCGCCCTGTCGGCGGCGGCGCCGACCCTGCTGAACGCCGGCATCCTGATCGCCGTGATCCCCCCCAACACCGCCATCGACTCGGCCTACGCCGCCACCTGGGGCGTGCTCGGGGCCGGCGTCGCCCAGGCCGGGCTGCTGTGGTGGGGCGTCTGGCGGGTCGGGGCGAAGATCCGCCCGACCATCCCCCGGCTGACGCCGGAGATCCGCGCCCTGATCGCCACCGCCATCCCCGGGGCCATCGCCGCCAGCGTCACCCAGATCAACATCTTTATCTCCGGGATCATCGCCAGCCAGGTGAACGGCGCCCGGACCTGGCTGGCCGTCGCCGACCGCTTCTACCAGCTGCCGCTCGGCCTCGTCGGCGTGGCCATCGGGGTGGCCCTGCTGCCCACCCTGTCGCGGGCCATCAGCCTGGACGACAAGGTCGAGGCCCAGCGCACGACCGACCAGGCCATCGTCTTCGCCATGGCGCTCACCCTGCCGGCGGCGGCGGCGCTGCTCGCCATCCCGCACTATCTGATCGACGGCCTGTTCCAGCGCGGCGAGTTCACCGCCTTTGACGCCCAAGAGACCGCCAAGGCCCTCTTCCACTACGGCTGGGGCACCCCGGCGTTCGTGCTGGCCCGGGTGCTGTCGCCGGTGTTCTTCGCGCGCTCCGATACGAAGGCGCCGATGCGCTTCGCCATCGTCTCGATGGTGGTCAACATCGTGCTGGGCATCGTGCTGTTCTACATCATCGGCTTCGAGGGCATCGCGGCGGCTACCGCCTTCGCCTCCTGGCTCAACGTCGGCCAGATGGTCTGGACGCTGCGCAAGCGCGGCGACTGGACGCCCTCGCCCGTCGCCGCCGGCAAGCTGGTCCGCATCCTGCTGGCCAGCACGGCCATGGGTCTCGCCCTGTTCACCGCCCAGTTCTACCGCGCCGGGCTCGAGGGCCTGGTCGGGGCCTTCCGCCTGCCGGGCCTGGGCCCCAAGGAGATCGTCGTCCTGCTGCTGTGCCTGGCCGGCGCGGCGATCTATCCGCCGCTGCTGCTGGCCTCGGGCGGGGTGACCATCGCCGAGGTGAAGGCCGCCCTGCGCCGCAGGCCCGGCGTCGCCGCGCCGCCGCCCGCGGACGTCCTGTAGGGCGCCAAGGCTTGTCCTGATCCCGGCGGCGCCGTATCGAGCCGTCATGGTCTTGCCGGTCCACATCACGCGCCGATGGCGCGGCGCCTGACGTCTACCCGCCAAGCCGCGCGGCGGACCGCGCCGCGCCTGTACGACCCGCATTCCGAAAAGACCGATCCATGACCGATCAAGCTCCCGCCCAATACGCCGGCCCCGTTCGCGTGCTGTCCGGCGTCCAGCCGTCCGGCGCCCTGCACCTGGGCAACTACCTGGGCGCCCTGGTGAAGTTCGCCCGCCTGCAGCACGAGATGGACACCTTCATCTTCGTGGCCGACCTGCACGCCATCACCGTCTGGCAGGACCCGGCCCTGCTGGCCGGGCAGACGCGCGAGATCGCCGCCGCCTACCTGGCCTCCGGGCTCGACCCCGCCAAGGCGACCATCTTCCCGCAGTCGGCGGTGCGCGAGCACGCCGAACTGGCCTGGATCTTCAACTGCGTCGCCCGCCTCGGCTGGCTCGACCGGATGACGCAGTTCAAGGAGAAGAGCGGCAAGCACAAGGGGCGCAGCTCGGTCGGCCTCTACACCTACCCGGTGCTGCAGGCGGCCGACATCCTCGTCTACAAGGCCACCCACGTGCCGGTCGGCGAGGACCAGAAGCAGCATCTGGAGCTGACCCGCGACATCGCCGGCAAGTTCAACCACGACTTCGACCGGCCGGGCTTCTTCCCGCTGCCCGACCCGCTGATCCAGGGGCCTGGCGCGCGGATCATGAGCCTGCGCGACGGCATGGCGAAGATGAGCAAGTCCGACCCGTCGGACAACTCGCGCATCAACCTGACCGACGACGCCGACGCCATCGCCCAGAAGATCCGCAAGGCCAAGACCGATCCCGAACCGCTGCCGGAAGCCCTCGAGGACCTGGCCGCCCGGCCGGAAGCCGACAACCTGGTCGGCATCTACGGCGCGCTGGCGGAGATGACCAAGGCCCAGGTGATCGCCGAGTTCGGCGGCAAGGGCTTCGGCGCCTTCAAGCCGGCGCTGGCCGACCTGGCGGTGGCCAAGCTGGGTCCGGTGGGCGAAGCCATGCGCCGCTATCTGGCCGACCCGGCCGAGATCGACCGCATCCTTGCCGCCGGCGCGGCGAAGGCGCGGGAAGCCGCCGCCCCGACCGTCGCCGAGGTGCGCGAGATCGTCGGCTTCTGGAAGGGGTAGGAGACGCTTACCTGGCCCCCAGCCGTCGTTCGGGCCATCCATGAACACGGCTTGGGCCGTGCGTCCTTCGACACGCCGCTGCGCGGCTGCTCAGGATGACGTACTTGGAAGTCTTCTCACGCACGTCATGCTGAGCAGCGCCGCAGGCGCGTGTCGAAGCACGCAGGGCGCTATCCCGCCGCCGTCTGCGCCTGGTCCGGGTGGGTGACGTAGTAGTCCAGCTCGGCCAGCAGGCGGGTCCAGGCGGCGTCGATGTCGGCGGTCCAGGCCTCGCCGATCAGGTCTCGCAGCGTCTCGGCGACCGTGCCGAAGAACACCCCGAACACGTCCGGCGGCACGTCGTAGCCGGCGTGGTTGACCACCTCGGTCTGGATCAGGGTGGCGGCGTACTTCCGCTCGCCGGCGAAATCGAGGATGGCCTCGACGACCCGGGCCAGCATCTCGCCCCGGACCTGGCCGTTGCGGTCGGCGAAGAACAACGGCTCCATCTGCGGATGGGCCGCGAACAGGCGGGTGTAGACCAGCGGCGTCAGGTCGTCGCAGACCTCTGCCGCCTGTTCGAGGCTTTCGGTGATCAGCTCGGCGTCGCCGGGGTTCACGCCGGGTTCTTGGCCGGGATCCGCACCATCAGGCTCTCGTAGCCCTTCACGAAGGCCGACGGCACCCGCTTGGGCTCGCTGACCACCTCGATGGTCGGGAAGCGCTTGAGGATCTCCTCCCAGACCACGCGCAGCTGCATCTCGGCCAGGCGGTTGCCGACGCAGCGGTGGATGCCGAAGCCGAAGGACAGGTGGTGGCGCGGCCGCTCGCGGTCGATGATGTAGGCGTCGGGGTTCTCGATCGCGGTGTCGTCACGGTTGCCCGAGACGTACCACATGGCCACCTTCTCCCCCTTCTTGATGGTCTTGCCGCCGATTTCGTAGTCGGTCAGGGCCGTGCGGCGCATGTGGGCCAGCGGCGTCTGCCAGCGGATGGTTTCCGAGACCATGCTGGGGATCAGCTCGGGGTTGGCGCGCAGCTTGTCGTACTGGTCGGGATTCTGGTTCAGGGCCAGGACGCTGCCGGTCATGGTGTTGCGGGTGGTGTCGTTGCCGCCCACGATCAGCAGGATCAGGTTCCCGAGGTACTCCATCGGCGCCATGTTCTTGGTCGACTCGCCATGGGCCAGCAGCGAGATCAGGTTGTTGGCCGGCGGGGCGTTGACCCGCTCGTTCCACAGCTTCGTGAAGTACTCCAGGCACTCCAGCAGCTCGGCGCGGCGCTGGTCCTCGGTCTCGATGATGCCCATGCCCGGGGCCGCCGTGGCGACGTCCGACCAGCGGGTCAGCTTGCGGCGGTCGTGGAACGGGAAATCGAACAGGGTGGCCAGCATCTGGGTGGTCAGCTCGATCGAGATGCGGTCGACCCAGTCGAAGGTCTCGCCGATCGGCAGGCTGTCCAGCAGGCCGGCGGCGCGCTCGCGGATGATCGGCTCCAGCTGCATCAGGCTGGCCGGGCTGACCACCGGGCTGACCGTCTTGCGCTGCACGTCGTGCTTGGGCGGGTCCATGGCGATGAACATCGGCAGGATGAAGTCGTCATCCATGTCGCGCAGGGTGATGCCGCCGAGGTGGGCGTCGGAGCTGAACACCTGGTGGTTGGTGTCGATGGCCATGATGTCTTCGAAGCGGGTCACCGACCAGTAGGGGCCGACCTCCTCGTTGACCTCGCAGAAGTGGATCGGCGCTTCCTTCCGCAGGCGCTCGAAGTAGGGCCAGTGGGTGTCGTTGACCCAGAGGTCGGGGTTGGCCACATCGATCTTCTCGATCGGAAGCGACCAGGCGTGCGCCCGCGCTGCGGCGTCCCGTTCAGCCTTCTCACGCCGGGACTGGCCCAGATCAAACCCACCGTCGGCCATGGAAGCCTCCCTCATCTTGTCATTGTTCACATGAGGACAGAAAATGACGCCGGTGTCACGATGGGGAACGCAAAAAAGGCCCCGGCGCGGATGCGCGGGGGCCCTTGTGCACCCGGTTCGGGTAGGGGTCAGGCCTGGCCGGTGACGCCGTCCCAGAATTTCCTGGCCTTGCCCATGAACCCGGAGGCTTGGGGATGCTGCTGTTCGCCGCACAGGTCGGCGAGTTCGCGCATCAGCTCCTTCTGGCGGGCGTTCAGATGGGTCGGGGTTTCGACAAACACCTCGACCAGCAGGTCGCCGCGCTCGCGTGACCTCAGCGAGGGCATGCCCCGACCCTTGAGGCGGATGGTCTTGCCGGTCTGGGTGCCTTCGGGGATCCGCACCGGAATGCGGCATTCGCCGTCGCAGTCCTCGCCGCCGGTCAGGCAGGGCGCCTCGATCTCGCCGCCCAGCGCCGCCGTGGTCATGGCGACGGGCACGGTGCAGAGCAGGTCCAGACCGTCGCGCTCGAACAGGTCGTGCGGCGCCACCGACAGGAAGATGTAGAGGTCGCCGCGCGGTCCGCCCCGTTGTCCCGCGTCGCCTTCGCCGGCCAGCCGGATACGGGCGCCGTCGTCGACGCCGGAGGGAATGCGTACCGACAGGACGCGGTCGCGGCGCACCTGGCCGTGGCCGTGGCAGGCCTTGCAGGGATCGAGCACCAGCTTGCCGGTGCCGCCGCAGCGGGGGCAGGTGCGCTCGATGGCGAAGAAGCCCTGGGTGGCCCGCACGCGCCCGGCCCCGCCGCAGCTGCCGCAGACCGTCGGGCTGGTGCCCGGCTTGGCGCCCGAGCCCTCGCAGGGCTCGCAGGTGATCGAGGCGGGGACCGTGATCTCCACATCGGCGCCGGCGTAGGCCTGCTCCAGGGTGATCTCGAGATCGTAGCGCAGGTCGCCGCCGCGGGCCGGGCCGTTGTTCTGCCGTCGACGGCCGCCGCCGAACATCTCGCCGAAGGCGTCGCCGAACACCTCGTTGAAGATGTCGTGGACGTCGTTGAAGCCCTGGCCGCCGCCGGCGCCGCCATTGACGCCGGCATGGCCGTAGCGATCGTAGGCCGCGCGCTTCTGGGCGTCCGACAGGACCGAGTAGGCCTCGTTGACTTCCTTGAAGCGGGTTTCGGCGTCACCGCAGCCGCCGTTGCGGTCAGGGTGGTGCTCCATCGCCTTCTTGCGGAAGGCGCTCTTCAGAGCGGCCTCGTCGCATCCGCGCTGGACGCCGAGAATCTCATAATAGTCACGCATGGGCGGACATTCGGAAAAGCTTGTCTTCTGAGGTGGTGGAGCGCCCGTCCCTCTGCAAGGCCTGGGCCGACCGGACGGTCGACGGGCCTGCGAGGAACGGGACTTCAGTCTTCGCGAAGGCGGCGACGATCCCCGGACAGGTCTTGATCATATCCGGGACCCCCGCCGCCATGAGGCGCGATGTCACGCCGACTTCTTGTCGTCGTCGCTGACTTCCTCGAACTCGGCGTCCACGACGCCGTCGTCCGCGGCCTGGGAGGCCTCGCCGTCGCCGGCTTCGCCCTGCTGGGCCTTGTACATGGCCTCGCCGAGCTTCATCGACGCCTGGATCAGGGTCTGGGTCTTGGCCGAGATCTCCTCGCCGTCGCCGCCCTCAAGCACCGCCTTCAGGTCGGTCAGCGCCGTCTCGATGGCGGCCTTCTCGTCAGGACCGACCTTGTCGCCGTGCTCGGCCATGGCCTTCTCGGTCGAGTGGATGACCGCGTCGGCCTGGTTGCGGGCGTCGACGCTGGCCTTGCGCTTCTCGTCCTCGGCCTTGTTGGCCTCGGCCTCGCGGACCATCTTTTCGATGTCGGCGTCCGACAGCCCGCCGCTCGCCTGGATGCGGATCGACTGTTCCTTGTTGGTCGCCTTGTCCTTGGCCGTCACATGGACGATGCCGTTGGCGTCGATGTCGAAGATGACCTCGATCTGCGGCACGCCGCGCGGCGCGGGCGGGATGCCGACCAGGTCGAACTGGCCCAGCATCTTGTTGTCCGTCGCCATCGGGCGTTCGCCCTGGAAGACCCGGATCGTCACGGCCGACTGGTTGTCGTCGGCGGTCGAGAAGGTCTGGCTCTTCTTGGTCGGGATGGTGGTGTTGCGCTCGATCAGCGGCGTGAACACCCCGCCCAGGGTCTCGATGCCCAGCGTCAGCGGCGTGACGTCCAGCAGCAGCACGTCCTTGACGTCGCCCTGCAGCACGCCGGCCTGGACCGCGGCGCCCAGCGCCACGACCTCGTCGGGATTCACGCCCTTGTGCGGGTCACGGCCGAAGAACGCCTTCACCGCGTCCACGACCTTGGGCATGCGGGTCATGCCGCCGACCAGGATCACTTCATCGATGTCGGACTTCTTGAGACCGGCGTCCTTCAGCGCCTGCTCGCAGGGCGCGATCGTCTTGGCGATCAGGTCCTCGACCAGGGCTTCCAGCTTGGCGCGCGACAGCTTGATGTTCAGATGCAGCGGGCCGTTGGCGTTCATGCTGATGAACGGCAGGTTCACTTCGTACTGCGCGGTGGTCGACAGCTCCTTCTTGGCCTTTTCGGCCTCTTCCTTCAGGCGCTGAAGGGCCAGCTTGTCGTTGCGCAGGTCGGTGCCGGTTTCCTTCTTGAACTCGTCGGCCAGGTAATCGACGACGCGAAGGTCGAAGTCCTCACCGCCCAGGAAGGTGTCGCCGTTGGTGGCCTTCACCTCGAAGACGCCGTCGCCGATCTCGAGGATCGAGACGTCGAAGGTGCCGCCGCCCAGGTCGTAGACGGCGATCTTCTTGCCGTCGTTCTTGTCCAGGCCGTAGGCCAGGGCCGCGGCGGTCGGCTCGTTGATGATGCGCAGCACTTCCAGGCCGGCGATCTTGCCGGCGTCCTTGGTGGCCTGGCGCTGGGCGTCGTTGAAGTAGGCCGGAACGGTGATGACGGCCTTGGTGACCGGCTCGCCCAGGTGACGCTCGGCGTCTTCCTTGAGCTTCATCAGGATGAAGGCCGAGACTTCCTGCGGGCTGTAGTCCTTGCCATGGGCGCGGACCCAGGCGTCGCCCGTCGGGCCCTTGACGATGTCGTAGGGCACCATGCCCTTGTCCTTGTCGACCACCGGATCGCCGTAGGAGCGGCCGATCAGGCGCTTGATGGCGAACAGGGTGTTGGTCGGGTTGGTCACCGCCTGGCGGCGCGCCGGCTGGCCGACGAGCTTCTCGCCGTCATCCAGGAAGCCGACGACCGACGGCGTGGTGCGCGCGCCTTCGGCGTTCTCGATCACCTTGGGGTTCTTGCCGTCCATGATGGCCACGCACGAGTTCGTGGTGCCAAGGTCGATACCGATGATCTTGCTCATCTTGAGGTCTTTCTACTCCAAAGTTGGCGGACGGCGGCGACAAGAGCCTTGCGTGAAGCGCTCCGGTTTTTCTCTTCCGTCCCCGGTGGATCCTCTGATCGGGAATGGACCGGCTCCCGATGTTGCGGAAACCGTCGTCAAGACCGCCATATGGGAAGCACGCCCCCCGCTGCAAGTGCAAAACCCCAGCCAAATTGAGGGCTTTGTCGGGCAGCAGACGCTGATCGACCGCAACCCCCCGTTTGGGGCATGGCGCGGACAGGCGCGGGGCGCTGTATCGCGCCTTTGAGGGGCTGCAATCCTGAGGGGGATGCCATGAACGAACTTTCCAGAAAAATCCGCGCGGCGACCGCGATCGCCGTCTTCGCGGCGGCGAGCCTGCTGACCGCCGCCAGCGCGTCCGCGGAAGACCGTCGCGTGCGGATCATCAACGAGACCCGCTATACCATCGTCCGCTTCTACGCCTCGAACGTCGGCGAGCGGGACTGGGAGGAGGATATCCTCGGCCGCGACGTCCTGCGTCCCGGGCAGTCGGTGACGGTCAACGTCGACGACGGCAGCGGCTACTGCCTGTACGACTTCAAGGCGGTGTTCGAGGACGGTGACGAGCTGGTCCGCTCGCGCATCGATGTCTGCAAGATTTCGTCCTACCGATACACCGAAGACTGACCCGGCCGCCGGCGCGGACAGGGTCCGCGCCGGTTTCGCCGCTCCGACGCCCCGCTTCGCAAAGTGCGGACGCGCATCCTGTCGCCGCGCTATGGGATGTTCATGAGGGACGAAACCGGATTCACGCTGCTGCCGGGACGGCTGACGCCGGACGAGCAGGCAGGCCTCGTCGCCGACGTCCTGGAGGCCGCGCGGGAGGCTCCGTTCCATGTGCAGGTCACGCCCGGCGGCAAGCCGATGAGCGTGGAGACCACCGGGCTTGGCCCGCTGTCCTGGGTCTCGGACCGGCTCGGCTACCGGTACGAGCCGCGCCACCCGCTCACCGGTCGCCCCTGGCCCCCGCTGCCGCCGCTGCTCCAGGCGCTCTGGGCGGAGCTGGTCAGCCCGGACGTTCCGGCCGACGCGGGCCTGGTCAACCTCTATCGGCCCGGCGCGCGCATGGGCCTGCACCGTGACGAGGACGAGGTCGACTTCGCCTTCCCGGTACTGTCGATCTCGCTGGGCGACACGGCGCTGTTCCGCATCGGCGGGCTGACGCGCAAGGCCCCGACCCGCTCCCTGCGGCTGGCCTCCGGCGACGTCTGCATGCTGGCCGGGGAGTCCCGGCTGGCCTATCACGGGGTGGACCGGATCATCCCCGGGACCTCCCGGCTGGTCCCCGGAGGGGGCCGGATCAACATCACCCTGCGCCGGGCCGCCGCGCCCCCGGCCTTGGCGGCGACCGTCCCGTCGCGATAGGGTGCGACAAAACGTCGTCGAGGATACCGTCATGCTCAAGCTCACCCGGCCCGAAGGGAACCTGCCCGGAGACCTGGACGTCTCCCGCCGCGCGCTGGGCGGGCTGTTCTTCGCCGGCTACGCCGCCGCCGCGGTCTCGGCCAGCGCCGAGCCGATCGTCACCGACCTGGACGGACTGGTCGCCGAGATGGCGATGATCCCGGCCGGCGATCGCGACATCCCGGCGTATGTGGCCCGTCCGGACGCCCGCGGGCGGTTCCCGGTGGTGGTCGTGATCTCCGAGGTCTTCGGCGTCCACGAGTACATCCGCGACGTCTGCCGGCGGCTGGCCAAGCTCGGCTATGTCGCCATCGCCACCGACTATTTCGCCCGCCATGGCGATCCCGCGCCGCTGACAGACTTCGCGGCGATCCGACGGATCGTCTCGGCCGCCACCGACGCGGAGGTGATGAACGACATCAACGCCACCGTCGCCTGGGTCGGCGCCCAGCCCTTCGCCGACCGCAAGAAGATGGCCATCACCGGCTTCTGCTGGGGCGGCGCGGCCGTCTGGCTGGCCTGTTCACGATTCCGGCACTTCCGCTGCGGCGTGGCCTGGTACGGCCGGCTGACCCGGCCGGCGGAGGGGCAGTTCCTGTCCGAACCCGAGCGCGAATGGCCGCTGGATCTGGCCGGCTTCCTCAAGGCGCCCGTGCTGGGGCTCTACGCGGGCAGGGACCAGGGCATCCCGGTCACCGATGTCGAGCTGATGAACGCCAAGCTGCGGGAGTTCGACAAGGAGGGCGCCCGGATCCTGGTCTATCCCGACGCCCAGCACGGCTTCCACGCCGACTACCGCGCCAGCTACGACCTGGACGCCGCCCAGGACGGCTGGCGCAAGATGATCGACTACTTCGGCCGGCACGGGATGAAGGGAAAGCGGTTCTAGCCGCCCATCATCCCAGCGCTCGTCGCGGGCCCCCCTGCGTGGTGAGCCAACGAAAAAGGGCGCGGAGTGATCCGCGCCCTCTTTGTCGTCGTCGGTGTGCAGGGATCGACGGCGGGAGCGATCGCTAGAGCCTGATGGCTTCAGATGGAATCATCTGAAGGCTGAATCAGGCTCTAGACTTTTGATTCTAGAACACGATTCAACGGTCGGACGGTTCCGTCTGACCGCATCGTGCTCTACCCGCGCAGCTTGCGCGTCAGGGCTTCCAGGTCGCGGGACAGCTGGGCGTCATCGGCCTTGAGGGCCTCGATGCGGCGCACCGCGTGCAGGACCGTGGTGTGGTCGCGGCCGCCGAAGCGCCGGCCGATGTCCGGCAGCGAGCGGGTGGTCAGCTGCTTGGCCAGCCACATGGCCGCCTGACGGGGCCGGGCCACCGAGCGGTTGCGGCGCTCGCTGATCAGGTCCGCCTGGCGCAGGCCGAAGTGCTCGGACGTCGCCTTCTGGATATCGTCGATGGTGATGCGCTTTTCGGCGCCGCGCAGGTGCGGCCGCAGGATGTTCTGGGCCTCGTCCAGCGACAGGGCCGACACCTCGGGGCCCATGCGGGCCACCAGGGTGTTCAGCGCGCCTTCCAGCTCCCGCACGCTGTCGGTGAAGCGGTCGGCGAGGAACTGCAGCACCTCGGGACGGGCCTGGGCGATGAAGCCGCCCTGGCGGCCCAGCGAGGCCAGCTTGCGCTCCAGGATGCCCATGCGAAGACCGCGGTCGGCGGGCTCGATGCCGCAGACCAGCCCGGCCGACAGGTGGCTGCGCAGGCGGGCGTCCATCTCGGTGATCTGGGCCGGCGGCCGGTCGGCGGAGAACACCACGCGGCGGCCGTCCTCCATCAGGGCGGTCAGGGTGTGGAACAGCTCTTCCTGGGTCGACTGCTTGCCGGCCACGAAGTGCACGTCGTCGATCAGCAGCAGGTCGGCGGCGCGCAGCTCTTCCTTGAACAGGCTGGTGGAGCGATCCATCACCGCCCGCACGAAGGTCGACAGGAAGCGCTCGGCGGTCAGGTAGACCACCTTCTTCTCCGGCGCCGCGCGCATCGCCTCCCAGGCGAGCGCGTTCAGCAGGTGGGTCTTTCCGAAGCCGTAGGGGCTGTGGAAGACGACCGGATTGAAGTGACCGTCAGCCCAGCTGGCCACCCGCCGGGCGACGGCGTGGGCGAACTCATTGGCCGGGCCCGGCACGAAGCTGTCGAAGGTGAAGCGCTCCTGCAGGCCGGCGGTGCGCGTCGGACGGACGGGCGGCATTTGGGCGACGGCCGGGGCGTCGGTGGCGACCGGGTCCATGACCTCGATGGCCTCGGCGATGATCTCCATGCCGCCGGTGGCGGACTCGAACTCCATGCGGGACTTCAGGTCCAGGATGCGGCCCTCGGGATCGTGCTGGGCCCACAGCTCGCCGATGCGGCGCCAGGCGTTGCGGCGGATCCAGTCGCGGGCGACGCCGGTGGGGGTGACGAGGTAGAGCTGGCCGCCGGCTTCGCGCAGGGCCGCCTGTGCCAGCCAGGAGCCGAACGCGGCTTCGCCCAGTTCATGGCGAAGCGCCAGGCAGGCCTTGGTCCAGACGGCGCCGGCCGGAGTCTGCGAAGGCATCTGTTGGCCACCCACGGAAGTCATATTCAGCCCCACCCGATTCCTGTCTGTCTCTTGACCCGCGAAGCCTCAGCCGCCCCCACGACGATGAAGCCAAACCCGACGCACGGAGGGTCGAACAGCGGATGCACTGCGTCCGCCGCCGCCTTACTCATGACCAAAAATGGAGATGAACCAGAGCGTCTAGAACTTCACACTAGCGACCTCGAAAACGACCGGTCAAACCGGAAATTAGAGTCTCGATACGGATATTTCTGTTGACTCGTGTCCCCCCCGAAGTGGGCAAGGGAATCCGTTAACCAGCCCCCGAGGGATGAGTAAATTCGCCGCACGCGCGAAACGCAGGCGCGAAAAAACCGGCCGACGCCAGGGCGTCTGCCGGTTCATCTAGTTGCTGAAATATAAGGCGTTGCGCCGAAACCGGCGCTCCGTCCCCGACCTGAAATCAGGCGGCCGACAGCTTCTTCAGCTGGGCGTTCAGGCGCGAGACCTTCCGCGAGCCGGTGTTCTTGTGAACCACGCCCTTGGACACCGCGCGCATCAGTTCCGACTGGGCGGTGATGAAGGCTTCCTTGGCCACGGCGACGTCGCCGGCGGCCAGGGCTTCCTCGAATTTGCGCAGGTAGGTGCGGACGCGCGAACGACGGGCCTTGTTCACCTCGGTGCGGCGCTCGATCTTGCGGATCGCCTTCTTGGCGCCGGGATTATTGGCCATGTGCCTGTAGACCTCAAACGGACGGGGCGCGCGCGGACGTCGCGTACGCCGGATAAATCGAAGGGCGGGCAAATACAGGAAGGACCGGGGGCGGTCAACGTGACTCTGGCGGATCGGCCGTCCTTCTGTACAAGCGGTCCATGGACAGAAGGCTGTTTCTCCTCGCGCTCGCCGCCGTCGCCGGGTGCGGCCGCGGCGGAGTCGGCCCCGTCGTGGTCTGCGACCCCGACCTGGTCGCCCCGCTCAACGCCGCCCTGACGGCCTGGGTGCGCAAGGGCGACGCGGCGGCCTTCACCCTGGACGCGGCTGATCCCAAGGCGCTGCTGGCGGCCGGCGAGGCCGGGTCCGGCGCGGTGATCGCCACCCGCGAGCCGATGCTGGCCGACCGGCTGCAGCGCTACGGACAGGCCCGGCTGCAGAACCGCTTCAAGCCCAGGATCGGCGGCGGCGAGGTCCAGGTGGTCGTCACCCGCGGCCCGGGCGAGGCGGGCGGCGTGGCCTTCGCGAAATGGCTGGCGACCGACGAGGCGGCGGCCCTGCTTACCGCCCCTTGAAGTCCGGCTTCCGCTTTTCGACGAAGGCGGCCATGCCTTCCTTCTGGTCCTCGAACGCGAACAGGCTGTGGAACAGGCGGCGCTCCAGCGCCACGCCGGTGGTCAGGGTGGTCTCGTAGGCCGCCTCGACCAGCTCCTTGTTCATCATCACCGCCAGCGGCGAGTGGCCCGCGATCTTCGCCGCCGCCTCCAGCGCCGTCTCGATCAGCTTCTCGGCGGGCACGACGCGCGAGACCAGGCCCGTGCGCTCGGCCTCGGCGGCGTCCATCATCCGGGCGGTCAGGATCATGTCCATGGCCTTGGCCTTGCCCACGAAGCGGGTCAGCCGCTGGGTGCCGCCGATGCCCGGCGCGACGCCAAGGTTGATCTCGGGCTGGCCGAACTTCGCCGTCTCCGAGGCGATGATGAAGTCGCACATCATCGCCAGCTCGCAGCCGCCGCCCAGGGCGAAGCCGCTCACCGCCGCGATGACCGGCTTGCGGAACTGCTCCAGCTTGCGGGCGGGCGCCGTGAAGAAGTCGAGCTTCATCATCTGGGCGTAGGACTTGTCCGACATCTCCTTGATGTCGGCGCCGGCCGCGAAGGCCCGCTCCGAGCCGGTCAGCACCAGGCAGCGGACGGCGTCGTCGGTCGAGGCGGCGTGCAGCACCTGGCCGAGCTCGCCCAGCAGGGTCGAGTTCAGGGCGTTGAGGGCCTCGGGCCGGTTGAGGCGCACGAGCAGGACGCCGTCCGACGGCGTCTCGACGATAAGGGCGGTGTATTGGGTCATGGGCGGTTTGTGCCCGCCCCGCCGCGCTGGCTCAAGGGCGTTCAGGGCCCCTCGACCGCGACGCCGCGCGCCCGCAGCAGGGCGGGCACGCCGTCGGGGCCGGTCAGGTGGCCGGCGCCCACCACGATCACCGTCGTCCCCGACCCGGCCAGCCGCTCGAGGATCTGCTCGGTCCAGCGCCGGTTGCGGCCGGCCAGCAGCCGCTCGTAGAGCACCGGCGACAGGGACCGCAGCGGCGCGACGCCGACGGCGTCCAGGGCCGCCTGGTCTCCGGCCAGCCAGGCCCTGACCAGTCGCCGGTACAGCTCCGGGTCCTCGTCCAGCTGGCGCAGGGTCTCCTCCAGCGAGGCCAGCTGGTCGGCCTCGGGAGCCTCGGCGAGGAAGGCGATCTGTTCCCATGGGGTCTCGAAGTAGCGCCGCCCGGCGGCCGGGGCGGCCCCGGCCAGGACCGCCTCGACCCCGGCCTCGGCCCGGGCCCCGTCCCGAATAAGGGTCGCCACGCTCAGGGTGACGTCCGCCAGCCAGGGGCGCAGGCCATCGACCGCCGCCGGAGACAGGCCCACGGCGTCCGACGCCCGCACCAGCCGCGCCTGTCCCTCGGGCGACAGTTTCGCGGACAGGCTTTCACCGACGGGCAAGCTCCCGAGCGCCCGGGTGGCCATCCGGCCCTCGCCGCCCTCGGTCGGAGTCTCGAACCAGAGGTCGTCTGCGGCCTCCAGCGCCGCGTCCAGCGCTGGGGGCCGCCAGTCCAGCCCCTCGGGCAGCAGGTGCACCGAGCCGAACAGCACGATGGTCGAGTCCGCGTCGCGCAGGGTCCAGACGGCCGGCTCGGCCGCCGCCGGCGTCGGTGCGACGGCGAGGCCCGCGGCGGCGGCCATCGCGGCTAATCCCGACCAAATCGACAGGGTTTTCAGGGCCACGCTACGAGCGACTCCATGAACCGTACATTCCAGCTCCACGCCCTCAACCGCGACCTGACCAACCTGTCGCTCTTTCGCTACCGCGACTGGCAGGGCTATCTGGTTACAGGTCAACACTCCGGCACCCACTGGATCAAGTGGATGCTGAGCTACGCCCTGGCCGCGGAGTACGGCGTCACCCCGCCGAAGTTCTACAACAACGCCTCGTCCAACGAGGTGATCGGCCATCCCAAGCATCGTCGGCCGGCCGACTGGCCCGTGCCGCGCATCGCCAGTTCCCACACCATCGCCCCCTATGAGCTCGAGTGGGGCTGGCTGCGGGCGCTCGCGCCCCTGCCGCCCTACGGCGTGGTGGTGCGCGACGTCCGCGACGTGCTGGTCTCCAACTACGAGAAGTGGAAGGCCAAGTACGACGTGCCCTTCGCCGAGTACGTGAAGGGTGATCCGCTGGGGAAGCGGTTTAACTGCGACGTCTGGTGGTACATCCGCTTCCTGAACCGCTGGGGCGCTGTGCAGGCGAAGTATCCGGCCCAGACCCGGGTCCTGAAGTACGAGGACTTCCGCGCCGACCCGCGCGCCAGCCTGGTCAGGCTGCTGGCCCAGTTCGGCGTCACCCTGTCGGACGCCTCCATCGACGCCGGCGTGGCGGCGGGCGGCAAGGACTTCATGGCCCGGCACCACAACCCCGACGTCGAGGTCTACGGCGTCCGCGCCGACAGCGATGACCGCCACTGGGACGAGGCGTCGACCGCCATCCTCAACGGCATCCTGCGCGAGCACCTGAAGTACGACTTCGGGTATGGCCTGCTGATGCGGGGGTAGGCGGTGCGTGGTTCGCGACGCCGGCCCGAGAGCCGGCTTCTCACCCTGACGAAGGTGGATTGCGCTCCACTGACGTCGTCATCCTGAGGAGCGAGCTATTGCGAGCGTCGCGAAGGACGCAGCCCTACCTCTGGCACGTCCGGCAGAAGAAGGTCGACCGTCCGGCCTGGACCTCGCGCTCGATCGTTCCGCCGCAGCCCAGCGTCGGGCAAGGCTCGCCCTCGCGGCCGTAGACGCGGAAGCTGTGCTGGAAGTAGCCCAGCGCGCCGTCGGTCGCGGCGAAGTCGCGCAGGGTCGAGCCGCCGGCCTCGATGGCCTCGCCCAGCACCTCGCGGATCACCTGGACCAGCAGCGGATACTTCCCCCGCGGGATCTTCCCGGCCGGCCGTAGCGGCGAGATCCCCGACCGGTGCAGCGCCTCGCAGACATAGATGTTGCCCAGCCCGGCCACGATCCGCTGGTCGAGCAGCAGGGTCTTGGGCCCCTGCTTGCGGCCCGCGAAGGCGGCGGCCAGGTGGTCGGCTGTCAGGTCCGGGCCCAGCGGCTCGGGTCCCATGCCGGCGAACCACGGATGGGCCGCCAGTCCCTCGGCCGGGACCAGCCCCATGAAGCCGAACCGGCGCGGGTCGTAGTAGGTCACCGTTGCGCCCGCCTCGGTCTCGAACAGGACATGAGCATGTTTCGGATCGGGCGCGACCGCGTGAACGAAGTCGCCCGGCCTGCCGGCGAGCCCCGGCGCCGCGATCTCGAACCGGCCGGTCATCCCCAGGTGCATGACCAGCACATCGCCCCGGTCCAGATGGCCGAGCAGGTACTTTGCCCGCCGCTCCAGCCGCTCGATCCGCGCGCCGGTCAGCCGCTGGACGAAGCCCTCCGGAAACGGAAAACGCAGGTCCGGCCGCCGCTGCTCGACGCGGTTCAGCCGGGCGCCCTCCAGCACCGGTTGCAGGCCGCGGCGGACGGTTTCGACTTCGGGAAGCTCGGGCATGACGGTCTTTCCCCTGCGCGCGTCCGCCGTTGGCTAGCCTAGGCGCCGTCCCGGGTCTATGACGCAGGGCATGAGCCAGAGCAGCGCCACCTTCGGCTACCGCGACGTCGACCCTTCCGAGAAGCCCGGCCTGGTCCGCGGCGTGTTCGACCGCGTGGCCGGCAAGTACGACCTGATGAACGACCTGATGAGCGCGGGCGTGCACCGGCTCTGGAAGGACGCGGTGGCCGCGCGGCTGAACCCCCAGCCGGGCGAGGTGATTCTCGACGTGGCCGGCGGCACCGGCGACATGGCCCACCGCTACGCGAAGATGGCCCGCGCCGCGCAGGAGCGCCGGGGCGGCGAGGATGCGACCATCCACGTCATCGACTACAACGGCGAGATGATCGCCGCGGGCCGCGAGCGCGGCTATCCGCCGGAGGTCTGCTGGGCCGTGGGCGACGCCCAGCGCCTGCCCCTGCCCAACGCCTGCGCCGACGCCTATTCGATCACCTTCGGCATCCGCAATGTCACCGACGTCAGCGCCGCCCTGCGCGAGGCCCGGCGGGTTCTGAAGCCCGGCGGCCGGTTCATCTGCCTGGAGTTCTCGCGCCCGACCAACAGCCTGGTCCGCGCGGCCTATGACGCCTGGTCGTTCAACGCCATCCCGCAGATCGGCGAGTGGGTGGCGAACGACCGGGACTCCTATCAGTACCTGGTCGAGAGCATCCGCCGCTTCCCCGATCAGAAGACCTTCGCCCGCATGATCACCGAGGCGGGCTTCGCCAACGCCGGCTTCGTGAACTTCACCAACGGCGTCGCGGCCATGCACACGGGACGGGCTATCTGAGGATGGACCAGCGGAGCAATCCCATTCCCGTTTTCCCGGCGCAGGCCGGGATCCATCTCCGGTTCAGGCTGTCAGGCCCAGCTCCCACCGTGGGTTGCGCCCTGTGGACCCCGGCCTTCGCCGGGGACGCGGGCTAGAGGCATGGACCTCGCCGCTTTCGCCCGCCTGCTGGCCGTCGGCTGGACGCTGATCCGCGCGGACGCGCTGATCCCGCGCGAGGTCGATCCGCTGCTGCCGACGGGCGTGCAGACGCTGGGCCGGTTCCTGCGGCTGTTCGCGGGGCGGCGGGCCAGGGTCGGGCGCCCGGGCGAGCGGCTGGCCACGGCGCTGGAGAGCTTCGGTCCCGTCGCCATCAAGCTGGGCCAGGTGCTGTCGACCCGCGCCGACATCTTCGGCGGTCAGTTCGCCCAGGACCTGTCGCACCTGAAGGACCGGCTGGCGCCGTTCCCGACCGCTGTCGCCCGCGCCGAGATCGAGCGGGACCTCGGCCGGCCGGTCGAAAGCCTCTTCGCGACCTTCGGCGAGCCGGTCGCGGCCGCCTCGATCGCCCAGGCCCATGAGGCCACCCTGCTCGACGGCCGCCGGGTGGCGGTGAAGGTGCTGCGGCCCGGCATCGAGCGGCGCGTCGAGTCCGACAGCCGCGTGTTGCTGATGGTCGCGGGCCTGGTCGAGCGCCTGATCGGACCGGCCCGGCGGCTGGAGCCGGTGCTGTTCGCGAAGATCGTCATCCGCGCGCTGGAACTGGAGCTCGACCTGCGCATGGAGGCGGCCGGCGCCGGCGAGGTCGGCGAGGTCATGGCCCGCGACAGCTACATGCGCGCGCCGGCCGTGGTCTGGGACGGCGTCGGCAAGCGGGTGCTGACGCTGGAATGGGCGAGCGGCCTGCCGCTGTCGGATCCGGCGACGCTGGAGGCCCCCGGCCTCGACCGCCAGGCGCTGGCCGACAACGTTATCCGCGGCTTCCTGGCCCAGGCGGTCGACCACGGGGTGTTCCACGCCGACCTGCATGAGGGGAACCTGTTCGTGTCGGCGCCCTCGACGATCACCGCCGTCGACTTCGGCATCATCGGCCGGCTGGGGCCGCGCGAGCGCCGGTTCCTGGCCGAGATCCTCTACGGCTTTCTCATGCGCGACTATCGCCGGGTGGCCCAGGTGCATTTCGACGCCGGCTATGTACCGCGCCACCACGACATCGACGCCTTCGCCCAGGCCCTGCGCGCGGTCGGCGAGCCGGTGTTCGGCCGGGCCGCCAGCGAGGTCTCCATGGGCCGGCTTCTGGCCCAGCTGTTCGAGATCACCGCCCTGTTCGACATGCGCCTGCGGCCCGAGCTGGTGCTGCTGCAGAAGACCATGGTCACCGTCGAGGGCGTCGCGCGTCGGCTCTATCCCGACCACGACATCTGGCAGGCCGCCGATCCGGTGGTCCGCCGCTGGATCAGCCGCGAGCTGTCGCCGGTTGCGCGGGCCCGGGAGCTGGCCGACGACGCCGTCCGCGCCCTGCGCGCCATCGCCCGCATGGCCGAGGCCCAGGAGGCCGGCGTGACCACCGTCGCCGTCGTCGAGCCGCGTCCCTCCCGCCTGGCCTGGTTCGCGTTCGGCGCGGCGGTGGCCGGACTGGCGGGGGTGCTGGGGTATCTGCTGGGGTAGGGTACGGGTAGGCGTTTGCGCGACCCACCTCAGTTCGCGGTTCCCGACACAGCGCTGGAGTTCTCGGGCGATGCGCCGCCGCTAGTCCGCATCTCGCTTCGGCGATCTCGTTGGCTTCAAGGCACCAAGCGACACTAGCGCAGCGATGAACATGCCCACCGAGAACAGGTACAATTGTTGTGCAATGAGCGCGGCCAGCATGGCCCAAAGTGGAGCTTGTGATGCAACGAACATCGCAAGTTCGCTGCGCCACGAAAGCTCCTTCGCAATTTCGCGGTTCTTCTCAATTCGGTCCTGAAGGTGCTGTGCCATCTCGGCCTTCACTCTGGACAAGGGTTTTGAGAGATCGGTTCTGAACGTCGCCGGAGCCCACCCCGGCACGTGGATTGGCTGTGGCTTCAGCGCCCAGAGAGCCAAGCCCGCAGCGATGGATTCGATGAGGCCGAAGACCAGTGAGGACCAGAACAGAGCGTCATGGACTTCTATACGCGAGACCGTGAACCCGACGCCTCCGGCCGCCAACGTGATACATGCGGCGAGTAGCGCCGCTGCCCGACTATCACCGGCGACCATTAGTTGTACTTGCGTAGCGACGCGCTTGTCGCTCTCCTCCAGAATCAGGTCGAGCAACTCGCTATCGGTGGCGGCGTACTCCTGCGGATCGATGGCTTCCTGGGACAACGCCATGCCTCCCGATAAAGACGACGAAACCGAGATGAAGATCATTCGGAATCGGATTGAAGAGCAGCGCCGAGAAGAACAACAGCGAGAACAACGCGAGCGCGCAGAAGAGCAGCGCCGCCGCGAAGAGCTCGAGAAAAAGAACCGCTAGCCAGCCTCAATCAATGCCGCAGTGATCTCGTCCGGGCTACGGACAGAATCTGAGTCACCCTGTATCACGTATGCGGTCCCCCAAGCGGGGGGAGGAAACTACTCCCCGTCCGCCCGCTGCCGCCGTCGCGCGGCGCGGTCGGCTTCCTGGACCTTGACCTGTTCCCAGTAGGCCATGCCAGTGTCGGGCTTGAACATCGTGCGCGGGGCGCCTTCGGTCGAGGCGATGGCGAAGACGTTGCTCGCGGGGTCGTAGATCAGCCGGTCGCCGTTGTCCCGGGTCAGGAACAGCGAGCCCTTCGGCGGTTTGGCCGTGAAGGCGTGAGCCTTGCGCACGAAGGCCTCGACGGTGTCGGCGCCGAAGGCCGCGCCGTTGCGCTCGAAGGCGCGGCGGGCGTTCTGCTCGGCGGTGTAGCGGCGCGTGGCCGACCACATCGGCTTGCCGTCCACCGTCGGGACCGGCGCGCGGTCGGCATCGGAAGACCGGGACCGGTCGGTGAGCGTCGCCTGGGATGTCGCCGCGGTCGGCTGCGCGGCCTCCCCGGCCTTCTGCACCGGCACGGCCGAGGCCCCGCCGTCACAGCCGCTGACGAGCAGGCACAAGCCCGCGATGACGGCCGAGCCGCCCGACAATCTAATCATGAGAACCCTCGCATTGCCACCCTGACGAGAATAACGAACGAACTAGGAACACAGGTCGAGCCGGTTGTCCAGCGCCCGCCCGCGCCGTAAGGAGCGGGCAGGCTTTGAAGGCGAGGGCGCGGTTTGGGCGAGCGACGGGTTCTTCTGATCGTCGGCGGCGGTATCGCGGCCTACAAGGCGCTGGAGCTGACGCGGCTGCTGCGCAAGGCGGGCGTCGGCGTGCGGCCGATCCTGACGGCGGCCGGCGCGCAGTTCGTCACGCCGCTGTCCCTGTCGGCCCTGGCCGAGGACAAGGTCTACAGCGAGCTGTTCTCCCTGACCGACGAGGCGGAGATGGGCCATATCGAGCTCAGCCGCTCGGCCGACCTTGTGGTCGTTGCGCCCGCCACCGCTGACCTGATGGCCAAGGCCGCGAACGGTCTGGCCGGTGATCTTGCGACGACCGCGCTGCTGGCCACCGACAAGCCGGTTCTGATGGCGCCGGCCATGAACGTGCGGATGTGGGAACACGCGGCGACGCAGCGGAATCTCGCCACCCTGCAGGCCGATGGCGTCAGCTTCGTCGGGCCCGACGAGGGCGCCATGGCCTGCGGCGAGTTCGGCGCCGGACGTATGGCCGAGCCACAGGCGATCTTCGACGCCGTCATGGCCCTGCTGGAAGGCCCGCGCGGCCGTCCGCTGGCCGGCAAGCATGTGCTGGTCACCGCCGGACCGACCGCCGAGGCGCTGGACCCCGTGCGGCTGCTGACCAACCGCTCCAGCGGCCGCCAGGGCTTCGCCATCGCCGCCGGCCTCGCCGCGCTGGGGGCGCGGGTGACGCTTGTCGCCGGCCCGGTCAGCCTGCCGACGCCGTCCGGCGTGAAACGGGTGGACGTCGAGTCCGCCCGCGAGATGTTGGCCGCCTGCGAGGCCGCCCTGCCGGCCGACGCGGCCGTCTGCGTCGCCGCCGTCGCGGACTGGCGGCCCGACGAGGCGTTCGGCGTGAAGCTCAAGAAGGGCAAGGACGGCCCTCCGCAGCTGCGGCTGGTCGAGAACCCCGACATCCTCGCCACCCTGTCGGCGAGCGGCGCGCGTCGCCCGAAACTGGTGGTCGGGTTCGCGGCCGAGACCAACGACGTCGAGGCCCACGCCCGGGCCAAGCTGGCCCGCAAGAACTGCGACTGGATCATCGCCAACGACGTCACCGAGCCGGGCGTGATGGGCGGGGCCGAGAACGCGGTGCTGCTGATCAGCAAGACCGGGATCGAACGCTGGGACCGCGACGTGAAGGAAGCTGTCGGCGCCCGGCTGGCGGCCCGTATCGCCGAGGCGCTCGCATGACCCCGACCATCCCGATCACCCGCCTGCCACACAGCGAGGGCATCCCGCTGCCGGCCTACGAGACGGCGCTGGCCGCCGGCATGGACCTGCGCGCCGCGGTGGCCGACGACGCGCCGCTGACGCTTCAGCCGATGGCGCGGGCCATGGTTCCCACGGGCCTCGCCTTCGCGGTGCCCGCCGGGTTCGAGGCCCAGGTGCGGCCCCGCTCGGGTCTGGCCGCCAAGGCCGGGGTCACCTGCCTCAACACGCCGGGCACCATCGACGCCGACTATCGCGGCGAGGTGAAGGTGATCCTGATCAATCTGGGGGAAGAGGACTTCGTCATCCGCCGGGGCGACCGCATCGCCCAGCTGGTCATCGCGCCGGTGGCGTCGGCGACCTGGGCGGAAGTCGAAAGTCTGGATGAGACCGCGCGCGGCGCGGGCGGCTTCGGCTCGACCGGCGCGGCCTGAGCCTTGCCAGGCCTAGAGCGGCGATCCGAACAGGGCCATGTAGCCCAGGAAGCCGGTCGCGAAACTGGCCGCGGCGATCCACAGGAACGGTCGCGCGATCTCGTAGGGATGGTCGATCGAGGCTTTCATGACGCGGTCTGGTCCTTCAGGGGGCCGGGCATTCAACTCACTGAACACATCGGCGCCGCATACGGTTGCAGGCGTCGTCTGAACCGAGAATGACGTGATTCGCCTCCCGATTGACAAGCTTGCCGAAAAACTCGCCTCGCGATTGAACGGAACGCCGGGCCGGCTGTTCACGCCCGGCGGTCCGGGCGAGCCGCTTGGCCTGTACGAAGCTTTCCGGACTACGCCCGGGCTGGCGGCCCGGATCACCTTCGTCGGCGCGCATGTCCCGGGGATCAACCGCACCGACTGGGCCGGCCTGCACGAGACCGCGCGGGCCGAGGGGACCTTCCTGTCCGGCGACTGGAGGGCCAGCTTCGAGGCGGGCGCCTTCTCGCTGCGGCCGATGACCTGGTTCCAGGCCTGGGGCTGGCTGGGGACCACGCCGCTCGACGCCGCCGCGGTCATGGTCAGCCCGCCCGACGCGGAGGGGCGGGTGTCGCTGGGTGTGGCGTCGGACCTCGCGCCCGCCGTTCTGGCGCGGGACGTCTTCAAGGTCGCCATCGTCAATCCCCACATGCCGCGTGTGGCGGGACCGCTCTATGACCTTTCCGCCTTTGACCTGGTGGCCGAGGACGAGACGCCGCTGCTGACTTACGAGGCGGGGACGCTCGATCCGGCGTTCGACCGCATCAAGGGGCATCTGCAGACCCTGCTGACGCCCGGGGCCAGTGTTCAGTTCGGGCTCGGCAAGGCCGGGGTGGCGGCGGTGCAGGCGATGGAGGGGCTGAAGGG
>CAYTZY010000023.1:36310-37248 GCA_964442795.1 uncultured Caulobacter sp. | reverse complement strand
GCCTGCCCCAACAGACACCCGGGCCAGCCGGGGCGCTCCGCACCACCTCCCCAACCTTCAGGGTCAACGCCCGTGAGGCGGCGAAGCCGTGTCCTCGGCCTCAGGGAACAGAACAGCGAGGGATGCGCTTAAGCTTCCGCACCGCGACCAAGGTCGCTTCAGGAATTCCGCATGTCTCTCTTGATCTTCGCCATCATCGTTCTGGTCGTCGCCGCCCTGATTGCCTGGGCGGTACAGAAGCTTCCCCTGCCCTCGCCGTTCGGCTCGATCATCCAGGCCCTGATCCTCATCGTCGCGGCGATCATCATCGCCCAGCGCGCGGGTCTGTTCTAGACGGGCGCTCAGCCCGGGCGTTCAGTCCGGTCCCTGACGCCGGAAGCGGACGAACACCTCCACCGCGCCGGGACGTTGGGCGAGGGCGTCGCGGATCATGGCCAGCAGCGTCTCCTGCGAAACATGCATGTCGATGATCTGGTCGAAGTCGCCGTAGACGAAGTGGGCGTGAGCCTCGGGCACCAGGTCCCAGGTCACCTCCGCGGCCGGCGTCGGCAGGCGGGTGATCAGGCCGCCGGCGGCGAGGACCTCGAGCTGGTGGGCCAGCTCGCTCAGGGTGATGGCGACGCCGGCCCGGGCCAGCAGGTCGGCGATCGCCGGCGTCGTCAGGTGGGTGTCCGGCGACTGCCGCAGGACGGCCAGCAGGCGTGGCAGCGACCCCTGGGCCGCGAGGCCCGCGGCCCGCAGCTCCTCCCGGATCGCCGTCTCGACGAAATTGGGCATCTCACCCGTCCTCCGGAGGCGGGACGGTCACGGTCATTGTCGGCGCCGCGACCTGTCCCGAGGTGACCCCCGGGCGCGATCCCGTCAGGAACCGCGCCCGGCCGTCCGCCGACCTCAGGCGAGGTCGAAGCGGTCGGCGTTCATCACCTTGGTCCAGGCCG
>CAYTZY010000023.1:0-36300 GCA_964442795.1 uncultured Caulobacter sp. | reverse complement strand
CTGCGAGTTGGAGCCGAACACCAGGTCGACCCGGGTGGCGGTCCATTTCAGCGCGCCGGTGGCCCGGTCGCGGCCCTCGAACTGCGCCTCCTCGTCGGACGTCGCCGTCCAGACCGTGCCCATGTCGACCAGGTTGACGAAGAAGTCGTTGCTCAGCACGCCCGGCCGGTCGGTGAAGACGCCGTGCCGGCTCTGATCGGTGTTGGCGTCCAGGGCCCGCAAGCCGCCGACCAGCACCGTCATCTCCGGCGCCGACAACGTCAGCAGCTGGGCCCTGTCGATCAGCATCTCCTCGGCCGTCATCGCCTGGTTGGCTTTCAGGTAGTTGCGGAAGCCGTCGGCGACCGGCTCCATGACGGCGAAGGACTCCACGTCGGTCTGATCCTGCGAGGCGTCGGTGCGGCCGGGGGTGAAGGGGACCTCCACCTCATGGCCGCCCTCCCTGGCCGCCTTCTCGATCGCCGCGCCGCCGGCCAGCACGATCAGGTCGGCCAGCGAGATCTGCTTGCCGCCGGTCTGCTTGTCGTTGAAGGCCGAACGGATCGCCTCAAGACCGGCCAGCACGGTGGCCAGATGGGCCGGGCTGTTGACCGCCCAGTCCTTCTGCGGCGCCAGGCGGATGCGGGCGCCGTTGGCCCCGCCGCGCTTGTCAGAGCCCCGGAACGTCGAGGCCGAGGCCCAGGCCGTCGAGACCAGTTGCGGCACGGTCAGACCCGAGGCGAGCACGGCCGCCTTAAGCTCGGCCACGTCCGAGGCGTTGACCAGCGGGTGGTCGACGGCCGGGACCGGGTCCTGCCAGATCAGCTCCTCCTGCGGGACCAGCGGGCCGAGGTAGCGCGAGCGCGGGCCCATGTCGCGGTGGGTCAGCTTGAACCAGGCGCGGGCGAAGGCGTCGGTGAAGGCGGCGTGGTCGTTCAGGAACCGGCGCGAGATCGGCTCGTAGATCGGGTCCATCCGCAGCGCCAGGTCGGCGGTCGACATCATCGGCGCGTGACGCTTGCTCGGATCATGCGCGTCCTCGACCAGCACATTGGCGGCCGGATCCTTCGGCTTCCACTGGTTGGCGCCGGCCGGGCTCTTCGTCAGCTCCCACTCATGGCCGAACAGGGTCTCGAAGTAGCCGTTGTCCCAGGTGGTGGGATTGGGCTTCCAGGCGCCTTCCAGGCCGCTGGTGATGGTGTCGCCGGCGTTGCCGGTCCCCTGGCTGTTCCTCCAGCCCAGGCCCTGCTCGGCGAGGCCCGCCCCTTCCGGCTCGACGCCGACCTGGGCCGCGTCGCCCGCCCCGTGCGCCTTGCCGAAGGTGTGGCCGCCGGCGATCAGGGCGACCGTCTCCTCGTCGTTCATGGCCATGCGGGCGAAGGTCTCGCGGATGTCGCGTGCCGAGGCCAGCGGATCGGGGTTGCCGTTCGGGCCTTCCGGATTGACGTAGATGAGGCCCATCTGGACGGCGGCCAGCGGGTTATCGAGCTCGCGCTCGCCCTTGTAGCGGGCGTCGCCCAGCCAGCTGTCCTCGGCGCCCCAGTAGACGTCCTCTTCCGGCTGCCAGATGTCCTCGCGGCCGAAGCCGAAGCCGAAGGTCTTGAAGCCCATGGTCTCCATGCCGACGTCGGCGGCGAAGATCATCAGGTCGGCCCAGCTGATCTGGTTGCCGTACTTGCGCTTGATCGGCCACAGCAGGCGACGGGCCTTGTCGAGGTTGCCGTTGTCGGGCCAGCTGTTGAGCGGGGCGAACCGCTGGTTGCCCGTGCCCGCGCCGCCGCGGCCGTCGCCGGTGCGGTAGGTGCCGGCGCTATGCCAGGCCATGCGCACGAACAGCGGGCCGTAGTGGCCGTAGTCGGCCGGCCACCAGTCCTGCGAGTCGGTCACCAGCGCCTTGAGGTCCTCGCGCAGCGCCTCGACGTCCAGCTTGGTGACTTCCTTGGCGTAGCTGAAGCCGACCGGCATCGGGTTCGAGGCCGGGGCGTGCTGGTGCAGGATGTTGAGGTTCAGCTGGTTGGGCCACCAGTCGCGGTTCGACCGGCCGCCGAAACTCGTGTGGAATCGCACGCCGTGCTTGAGGGGGCACTTCGACGTCGGCTCGACGATATCGTTTCCGTCCATGATGTCTCTCCGTCCCTGGCCTGTTCTGGTTTCGCCGGAGTCCGGCCGGGCGCGATCCGCGCTCACCCCAACTCGACGACTTCAGCTTCGCATGCTGAGGTGATAACCCGAAGCGCGAAGACCCAATCACCTTGATAGGCAACGCCTATGATGCGAGCCGCCCCGCGATGAACCTGCGAGACCTCCGCTACCTGTTGGCCGTGACCGAGCACGAGCACTTCGGCCGGGCCGCCAAGGCCAGCGGCGTCAGCCAGCCGACGCTGTCGGTGCAGATCCGCAAGCTGGAGGACCAGCTCGGGGTCATCCTGTTCGAGCGGTCGAGCAAGCAGGCCGCGCCGACCGCCGCCTGCTTGCAGATCATCGACCACGCCCGTGACGCGGTGGCCGCCACCGAGGCGCTGCTGGCCTCGGCCCAGAGCCTGCGCGACCCGCTGGCCGGGCGGTTCCGGCTGGGCATCATCCCCACGCTCGCCCCCTATCTGCTGCCGCTGATCTTCGCGCCGCTGCGTCAGGCCCTGCCGGCGCTGGAGCCGGAGCCCTGGGAGGACCAGACGGACGCGCTGCTTGAACGCCTGCGGAACCACCAGCTGGACGCCGCCCTGCTGGCCACCGAGGTCGACGGCCCGGACCTGACCAGCCGGGCGCTGTTCGACGAGCCCTTCCTCGCCGCCCTGCCGCCGGACCATCCGCTGGCGGCGCGGGCGACCGTGGCCGAGGCGGATCTGTCGCAGGACATCCTGGTGCTGTCGGACGGTCACTGCCTGCGCGACCAGGCCATGGAGGCCTGCGGCCAGACGGCGGCGCTCGGCGGCGCCCTGCGCGCCTCCAGCCTGCCGACCCTGATGAACATGGTCGCCGCCGGCTATGGCACAACGCTGATCCCGGGCCTCGCCGCCGGCGCCGCGCAGGATGCGGGTCTGGCGCTGCGTCCGCTGGACGGCAAGCCGGGCCGAACGATCCGCATCGCCTGGCGCAGCCACTTCCCGCGGCGCGTCGCCGTTGACGCCATCGGCGACGTCATCGCCGCCCGCATGAGCAGTTTCGCCCGGGGCGCGGCAGCCGGCGCCGTCTGACCCCCGCCGTGACGCGGGGTGAAGACGGCCGGGAAAATCGTGGTTAGAAGAGTCGCCCGACCGACCGCGCCGGAGCAGCGATCCCCCGATGAGCGACACCCCCCGCCCCGACCGCCAGCGCGGCTTCCTCGGCTTCATCGAACGCGCCGGGAACCTGCTGCCCGACCCGACGATCATCTTCGTCTACCTGATCCTGGCGCTGATGCTGCTGTCGGCCCTGGGCGCGACGCTGGGCTGGCAGGCGTCCCTGCCCTACTCGGGCGAGAAGGCGCCGCAGTTCGCCGACCTGGCCGACGGGGTGCTGACCTATCGGGCCTCCAGCCTGTTCTCCGAGGAGAACATCGCCCGGCTGTTCACCGAGATGCCCAAGACCTTCGCCGGCTTCGCGCCGCTGGGCCTTGTGCTGACCATCATGATGGGCGCGGCGGTGGCCGAGCGGGCCGGACTGTTCTCGGCCCTGATCCGCGCCTCGCTGCGCAACGCCAGCAAGGGCCTGCTGACCCCGATCGTGGCCATCATCGGCATGGTCTCGCACCACGCCTCGGACGCCGCCTATGTCGTGTTCATCCCGCTGGCGGCGATCATCTTCGCGGTAGCCGGACGCCATCCGCTGGCCGGCCTGGCGGCGGCCTTCGCGGCCGTGTCGGGCGGCTACGCCGGCAACATCATGCCCGGCCAGATCGACGTGCTGCTGCTGGGCTTCACCCAGGAGGCCGCCCGCATCGTCGACCCCGCGTGGACCATGAACCCCGTGGGCAACTGGTACTTCATCCTGGCCATCGTCATCCTCTTCACCCCCATCGTCTGGTTCATCACCGACAAGGTGGTCGAGCCCCGGCTGGGGCCCTGGGGCGGCGTGGTCGACGCCGAGCTTCAGGCCGACCTCGACAAGGCCGACATCACGCCGGACGAGCGCAAGGGCCTGCGCCACGCCGGTCTGGTCGCGCTGCTGGTGGTCGCCGTCTTCGCGGCCCTGGCCCTGTGGCCCGGCTACACACCCTTCATCGACGAGGAGGCGGCGGGAACCGCCCGGCTGCAGCCGCTCTACGCCTCGCTGATCGCCGGCTTCTTCGTGCTGTTCCTGGCCACCGGCGCGGTGTTTGGCCGGGCCGTCGGCGCGATCAAGTCACCGGGCGACGTGGTCGACATGATGCAGCACGGCGTGCGCACCATGGCCCCCTACCTGGTCTTCGTCTTCTTCGCCGCCCACTTCGTGGCCATGTTCAACTGGTCGCGGATCGGCCCGATCATCGCCATCAACGGCGCCGAGGCGCTGCAGGCCATGGCCCTGCCGGCCGCGCTGCTGCTGGTCTGCGTGCTGCTGCTGTCCTCGTTCCTCGACCTGTTCATCGGCTCGGCCTCGGCCAAGTGGAGCGCGCTCTCGCCGGTCGTGGTGCCGATGTTCATGCTGCTGGGCATCAGCCCGGAGATGACCACCGCCGCCTACCGCATGGGCGACAGCTACACCAACATCATGACCCCGCTGATGAGCTATTTCCCGCTGATCCTGGCCTTCAGCCGGCGATGGGACGGGACGATGGGCGTGGGCTCGCTGCTGGCGCTGATGCTGCCCTACGCGCTCTGCTTCATGGCCGTGGGCATCGGCATGACGGTGGGCTGGGTGCTTCTGGATCTGCCGCTCGGGCCGGGCGCCCAGGTGCACTACACCGCGCCGTAGGGGGCGGGGGCGGCCCTACCCCTCGCCCCACATCCGCAGCAGGTTGCCGATGGTCTTGTCGAGGACCAGCGAGGCGTCGCCGGACGCCTGATCCCGCAGGCCTTCGAGGTCGAAGAGAATTTCCCGCTGGTCGGGCCGCCGCACCAGGCTCTGGACCCAGCCGACGCAGGCCAGGCGAACCCCCGCCGTCACGGGCATGACCCTGTGGAGCAGGCCGGTCGGATAGAAGACGGCCGATCCCGCCGGCGGCCGGAACGTCCGTCCGCCGGCGCCGTCCTCGAGGAACAGCTCCCCGCCCTCGCAGGTCTCCGGATCCGACAGGAAGAGCGTGAAGCTGACATCGGTGCGCAGCGGCTCGCCATCGGCGGCGAACATCCCGGCGTTGTCGGCGTGCAGGCCGTACTGCTGGCCGGGCCCGTAGCGCGAGAAGATCAGGCTCGACCAGCGGACCGGGCGCACCAGCCGGCGCATGACCGGCGAGGCCTCCAGGGCGAGGCGCACGCGCCGGCCGGCGGCGATGACGGCCGGGTCGTCGCCGCGCGCCTGCTCGTTGCGCTTGACCGCCACGGCCGCCGCGCCGGCCGTGGCCCGGCCGTCGACGAACCGCGCCGTCTCCAGCGCCTCGCGCAAGGCCAGAACCTCCGTTCGGCCCAACACGTCCTCGACGACGATCAACCGCGCCTCCTCCAACCGGGCGGGCCGCCGGCCCGCACATCGACAGACTAGCCGAACACGGCGAGACGCCCGGCAAAAAAAGCCGCGCGCCCGGCGGCGCCATTCCTGTGCGATGGAACCTTGTCCCGCCGCCCGGCGTCCCCATGTTGGGATTGCGGACCGGACCCCTCTGGCGGCGACCCCTTCGGGCGGTCGCGGCGATGTCGGACGCACCACAGCTTGAACCCGAGGCCGGTCGCACATCATGCGATCCTGCTTCCGATCATTTGAAGGGACGCCCCATGCCACTGCTTCTTTGCCCCAACGACAACGGCCCCATGCAGACCGTCGACCGCTCCGGCGTGCAGTTCGACATGTGCCCGACCTGCCGGGGCGTCTGGCTGGATCGCGGCGAGCTCGAGAAACTGATGGCCGCCAGCGCCCAGGAGGCGGCCGCCGCCGCGCCGCCGCCGCCCCCGCCCCCGCAGCCGCAGGCCGCGCCCTACGCCCCGCCGCCCCGCCCGCAGGGCTACGCCACCGGCTACGGCGAACGGGGCGAGTATGGCGAGCGCGGTGAATACGGCGAGCGTGGCGAGCACGGCTACGGCGGCTACCGCAAACGCCGCGGCTCGATCTTCGACATCTTCGACTGACGGCCCGGCGAGCCTTCGCCGACCGGCTAGAGCATTTTCCGATCCAAGTGGATCGGCGAAATGCTCTAGCCTCTTGTTTTGACGCATTTTCTCGCGGCGAACCGGTATCCACTTCGCCGGAAAATGCTCTACGCGCCGCCCTTCTTGCGCACGAACATCCGGGCGTCGGCCTCGGCCAGGGCCTCCTCGGGGTCCATGCCGGGCTCGACGGCGCGCACGCCGTAGCTGATGCGCAGCGGGGCGGACCAGTCGCCCAGGTCGACGGGCGTCGACTGGATCACCTGTCTGAGCCGCTCGGCCTGGACGCCGGCGTTGTCGAGGTCGGTCTGGACCAGGATCACCGCGAACTCGTCGCCGCCCAGCCGGCCGACGACGTCGGTCTCGCGCGTGTTGGCCAGCAGCCGCTCGGCGACGACCTTCAGCGCGGTGTCGCCGGCGGCGTGGCCGAAGCGGTCGTTCACCGCCTTGAAGCCGTCGAGGTCGAAATAGACGAGGGCGGCCGGACTGCCGTAGCGGGCGGCGAAGGCGCCGATGCGGTGCAGTTCGCGCACGAAGGCCCGCCGGTTCAGCAAGGGGGTCAGCACGTCGCGGTCGGCCAGGGCCTCGACCTCGGCCAGCCGGGCCTTGAGACGCGTGACCTCGCCCCGCAGGTCGTCGATCTCGGTCAGCAAGGTCTTCACCGCGCCCTGGACGGCCGGCGTCAGGTCGGTTTCGGCCAGGCCGAGGAAGGCGGTCTTGTCGGCCGGCGCGGCCTTGTCGGCGGTCACCTGCGCGCCCGCCCGGGCCAATGCGCGCTTGCGCATGGCCGAGAACGCTTCCGCACGCGCGCCGCCGATCTTCATGTGAGAATCATAACCCAGTTGCCCGACCAGCGGAATCTGACGCATCGGTTGCGGCGCCACAAGCGGCGCCTATACTCCGCGCCTTTCTGGCGCACCCGCAAACGCCGCGCCAGTCAGGGGATCACGACGTCATGAGCGCAAGCCCGCCGGTCGCCATCATCATGGGCAGCCGCTCCGACTGGCCGACGATGAAGCATGCGGCCGACAACCTCGACGCGCTCGGCGTGGCCTGGGAGGCCAAGGTCGTCTCCGCCCATCGCACGCCCGACCGCATGGTCGCCTTCGCCAAGGGCGCCAGGGCGGCCGGCTTCAAGGTGATCATCGCCGGGGCCGGCGGCGCGGCGCACCTTCCGGGCATGACCGCCTCGATGACCGACCTGCCGGTGCTGGGCGTGCCGGTGGAAAGCAAGTTGCAGAACGGCCTCGATTCGCTGCTGTCCATCGTCCAGATGCCCGGCGGCATCCCGGTCGGGACCCTGGCCGTCGGCGTGGCCGGCGCCAAGAACGCAGGACTGATGGCGGCGCGCATCCTGGCCCTGTCCGACCCGGCCCTGGCCGAGCGGGTGGCGGCGCACAGCGCGGCCCAGACCGCTTCGGTCGCCGAGACAGTCGAGGACTGATGACGGCGACCTTCCCCCTCCCGCCCGGCTCGACCATCGGCATCCTCGGCGGCGGCCAGCTGGGCCGCATGCTGGCGTTGGCGGCGGCGCGCCTCGGCCTGGACGTCGTGATCCTGACGCCGGACGATGGGTCGCCCGCCTCGCGCGTCGCCGCCCGGACCATCGTGGCCCCCTATGACGATCCCGCCGCGCTGGCGGCGCTGGCCCAGGCCGTCGACGTGGTGACCTACGAGTTCGAGAACGTCCCGGTGAGGGCGGTCGAGACCCTGACCGCGCTGGGCGCCGCCGTCGCTCCGGGACGGGAGGCGCTGCGCGTCGCCCAGGACCGGGTGGAGGAGAAGACCTTCCTCAACGCCTCGGCCGCGCCGACGGTGGCCTTCGCGCAGATCGACAGCGCCGCCGACATCGCCGCCGCCCTGCCGCGGATCGGGCTGCCCGCGCTGCTGAAAACCCGGCGCGAGGGGTATGACGGCAAGGGCCAGGCCTGGATCCGCGACGCCGCCGGGGCCGAGGCCGCCTTCGCCAGCGTCGGGGCCACGCCCTCGGTGCTGGAAGCCCGCGCCGACTTCCTCCGCGAGCTGTCGATCATCGCCGCACGCGGCCGCGACGGGGAGGTGGCCTTCTATCCCCTGTCGGAGAACATCCACGAGGGCGGCGTGCTGCGCACCACCCTGGCCCCGGCCGAGGTCTCCCCGGGCGTTCAGGGCGAGGCCGAGCGGATCGCCCGCTCGGTGCTGGGCCGGCTGGACTATGTAGGGGTGATGGGCATCGAGCTGTTCGACCTGGGCGACGCCGGCCTGCTGGTCAACGAGATCGCGCCGCGCGTCCACAACACCGGCCACTGGACCCAGGACGGCTGCGAGGTCGACCAGTTCGAGCTGCACATCCGCGCCGTCGCCGGCTGGCCGCTGGGCGACACCACCCCGATGGTCCGGGTCGAGATGACCAACCTGCTGGGCGATGAGGCCGATGACTGGCTGGCCCTCGCCGCCGAGCCGAACGCCCGGCTGCACCTCTACGGCAAGGGCGAGCCCCGCCCGGGTCGCAAGATGGGCCATGTGAACCGGGTGAAGTCGCGCTGAGGGGCATTGCGTCCTTCGACACGCCGCTTCGCGGCTGCTCAGGATGACGTGCTCAGAAGGCTATCCACCAACGTCATGGTGAGCAGGCCCGAAGGGCCGTGTCGAACCACGCAAGGCCTATCCGAACCGCAGCCTGGCCAAGGCCCCGGCAACGTCCTTCGCGAAATCGCTCGGTTTGATCCCGGCCTTCCACTTCTCGAAGTCCATGACGTTCTGGATGCGGGCGTCCAGGGTTTCCAGCGCCGCGCCGCGGCCGGCGGTCAGGTCCTGGACCAGGGTTCCGATGAGGATGCCCGAGAGGATGGCGCGCTTGGAGTAGTGGTTCTCGTCGGTGGCGGTGTCGCCGGCCCAGCGCCACAGCTGGTCGGCGCTCTCCCAGACCAGCCGCAGGGCCAGCGGCAGGTTGGGCGGCAGGCTCAGGAACCCCAACCAGCGGCGCAGGGCGGCCTGGTCGACGGCGGCGGCGTCCAGGCGGGCCACGACCGCTGTGCGGATGCGCTCGCGGATCTTCAGGCCGGCGGGATCAGGCAGCGCGGCCAGCGCCGCGGCGTCGTGTCGGCGCGACAGCAGCGCGGCCAGGTCGCGGCCGCCGTTGGGAAACAGCAGGTCGGCCTCCGCCGGCGACAGGCCGCAGACCTTCGCGGCGGCGATCAGGGTCTGTCGTCCCCAGCCGAGTCGTGGCGCGATGCGCAGGGCGGCATCCAGCACCTGCTGTTCAGTTTCGAGGGCCCAGGCGTCCGGAGCGGTCATGGCGCTATTCTATACAAGGGCTTGGCCCCGTCGCCGATAGACTCTCGCCGATAGACAACGCCCCGCGCCTCTGCTATCTCGCGCGCCTCGCCACGGGAGCCGTCTCCCGGGGCCAATCCAATTTTGATTTCGTCCGCCACGCCGCACGGCTAGCGGCGGGCCGTACGAAGGAGAGAGTCCCCTGGTTCAGATTTTCGTCCGCGACAACAATGTCGACCAGGCGCTGAAAGCCCTGAAGAAGAAGATGCAACGCGAAGGCTCGTTCCGCGAGATGAAGCGTCACGTCGCCTACGAGAAGCCCTCGGAAAAGCGCGCGCGCCAGAAGGCGGAAGCCGTCCGCCGCGCCCGCAAGCTGGCCCGCAAGCGCGCCCAGCGCGAAGGCCTGATCGCCGCGCCGAAGAAGCCCGCTCGCTAGAGCCGGACTTCCGACAGATATCGAAAGGGCCGTCCGGGCGACCGGGCGGCCCTTTTGCCATGGATGGGCTAAGCCTCCCCGCCCCGGATCTTCCCGATCAGGCCCTTGAGGTCGATCTTGCCGGTCGACAGCGCCCCGACCCGGAACGCCCGCCCGGCCAGCCAGACCACGACGCCGACGGTCGCCAGCATCAGGGAGCCGGTGCCGAGCACCTGCCACAGCGGCGGCTCGCTCGCCGCCCGCGCCGTCATCAGGAACGGCGTGAACGGCGGGATCCACGAGAGCGCTTCCAGCATCGGCGAGTCCGGCCGCCGGATAGCCTGGGTCATGAACACGATCGGTATGGTCAGCAGCGCCATCACCGGGCCAAGCAGCGTCTGAGCCTCGCGCGTGGTCTCGCAGAAGGCCCCCACGGCGATGAAGATGGCGGCATACAGCAGGTAGCCGCCGATCAGGTAGAAGCCGAAGTAGAAGACCAGGCCCCTCCCGAACAGCACGACGCCGATGTCGGCGGCGAGGGCCGGATTGGCCGCGGCCAGGGCCGCGCCGCCCACGCTGGCCCAGACCGCCAGCACGGTCAGCGTCACCCCGGCCACGCCGAGGATCTTGCCGAACATGATTTCGGACGCCGAGGCCGAGGCCAGCAGCACCTCCAGAACCCGGTTGGACTTCTCCTCGATGACGCTGTTGAGCAGGATGCCCGCCCCGGTCAGGATCATCGACCAGAGCAGAAAGGCCGCCGCGAAGCCGACGATGCCGGGCAGTCGATCACGCAGCGCCACCTGGCCGGCGCCCTCGGCGCGGGGCGAGAAGGAGGTGACGGTCGGCGACAGGGTCTGCGCAGCCTCCAGCGCCTCGACCGGCACGCCCAGCGCGGCCAGCCGGCGATCCCGCATGACATCGGCCACGGCCCCGCTGATCGCCCGCTCCAGCGACTGGTCGGTCAGGGCATTGCTCCAGAAGTCGATCGAGACCGTCTCGCCGGAGCCGCGGATCACCGCCACGGCGGTCAGGGGGTCGTCACCCGAAAGCCAGGCGCGGATCTGGGCGTCGAGCGGTTGGTCGGCAAGCGGCGGCCGGTCGATGACCCTGGCCCGCGCGCCCTCGCCGCCGCCGGCCTTGAGCGCCTCCAGCACAGGGGTCGCGAAAGCCTGGCCGGTCTGGTCAATCACCGCGATGGAGGGGGGCGGCGACCGGCTTTCCAGCCAGGTGGGCGCGCCAAAGGCCGCGGCGCCGATCAGCGGCATCAGCAGCATGGAGAGCCAGAAGCCGACGGTGCGGACATAGGCGCCGTACTCGCGGGCGGCGATCTTCAGCAGACGGCTCACTGGCTGCCCTCCCCGCCGGTCAGGGTGATGAAGGCGTCGTGCAGCGTCGGTTCGCGCAGCTCGAAGCGGGACACGTCCAGACCGGCGGCGAAGGCGGCCTTCAGCGCGTCCTGGCCCGCCGCGCCCTTCGGCAGGGCGGCGGTGAACCGCCGGACCCCGTCCTCCGTGGTCTCGACCGTGACATGACCCACGCCCGGCAGCGCCGTGACGGCGGCCTCGTCGATCGCGCCCTCAAGCACCAGCGCCCGCGGCGCATGCCCCCGCGCCTCCGCGACCGTACCGTCGAACACCTTCCTGCCCCGGGCGAGCAGGATGACGTGATCACACAGCCGCTCGGCATGCTGCATGACGTGGGTGGAGAAAACCACGGTCGCGCCACGCGCGGCGAGGTCCCGGATCACCGTCTCCAAGGCGAGCTGGTTCACCGGGTCCAGGCCGCTGAACGGTTCGTCGAGAATGACCAGCTCGGGCTCATGCACGATGGCGCTGATCAGCTGGACCTTCTGGGCCATGCCCTTGGACAGATGACGGATCTGGCGGCGGGCGGCCTCGCCCAGGCCCTGGGCCTCCAGCAGCGCCAGGGCCCGCCTGCGGCATTCGGCGCGAGGCACGCCCTTCAGCCCGCCCAGGAAGGTGATGGCGTCCAGCGGCGTCATCCGGCGGTAAAGGCCGCGCTCCTCGGGCAGGAAACCGATCCGCTCGCGCACCGACCGGGCGTCCGGGGCGCCGAGCACGTCGATGCGGCCTGACGTCGGCGCCACCAAGCCTAGCACCATGCGGATCGACGAGGTCTTCCCCGCGCCGTTGGGACCCAGGAAGCCGAGGATTCTGCCGCGGCGGGCGGAGAAGGACAGGTCATCCACGGCGGTGAAGGCGCCGTAGCGCTTGGTCACCCCTTCGAGCTGCAGCGCCGCGTCCATGCCCACCCCGAATCGCTACCGTGACCTACTGAGTAGCTGCGCTGTCGCCCCGCACGAAGAGCACGGCCTTCACGATTTCGTCCGCGAACCCTTCGCCCAGCAACGTGGCGTGGCCGGCGCCGTCGACGTGTCGGACGTAGCCGCGCGCAGAGGCCCGGGCGGGCGCGGTCTGGACGGCCTTCCATTGCTCGCGGCCGGCTTCGGGCCCGGCGGTCACCACGGCCACCGGCAGGGACGGATCGAAGGGCGGGAGGGCGCCGGCCTGCTTCGACGCCGCCATCCATTGCTCGACCTCCCGGGCGGCCCAGCGATTGTGGGCGCCTGAGGCGAAGGCGCGGCGCTTGTCGCGCGCCGCCTCGGGCGGCAGGCCGATACGGTCGCCCATCCAGGGCGACACCGGCTTGAACAGCCCGATCGACGCGCCCCAGCCCGCGACCCGGGAGGCGGTGGCGAACCGTCCGATCCATTTGCTCGCCATCGGGATGTCCGCCGCCGCGGGCGTGGCGGCGTCGATCAACACCAGCCCGGCGACCTGGTCCGGATTGCGGCCGGCGAACAGGCGGGCGTAGAGGCCCGCCATCGAATGGCCGACGTAGATGTAGGGGCCCGGCTCGCCCGAGGCGGCCAGCATGGCTTCGAAGTCGGCGGCGACCGCGTGGCCGTCCCTCGGATCTGGCCCCGGATCGGACCGGCCAAGTCCCGCGCGGTCGTAAGCGCAGGAGCGGATGCCCTTCGCCGCCAGACGCGCCTGCACCGCGCCCCAGTCGGCGGAGAGCCCGAACGCGCCGGCCTCCATCACCACGACAGGGCCGCCACCCGTCGGGCCGAGGCAGACGACGTGCAGCGACCGACCGCCGATGTCGATCATCTGGCCGCGCGCCGGCGGCTGGCTGGCGGCGGACATGAGGCCTCCGATGGCGATGAAGCAGAGGAGCGTGAGGGTCAGACCCGCCACCGCCCTCGGGACGAGCTTGAGCATGCCGTCAATCTAGTGAAGGTTCGCGTCACGGGAAGAGCGGGGAGGTCTGAAATGCTGCGTCTGGTGGCGGGGGTGATCGCCGGTGTCGTGAGCGGGTTCGTGGTGATCTATGTGGTCGAACAGGTCGGCCACCAGATCTGGCCGGTCGCGACCGAGCTCGACCTCAAGGACAAAGCCGCCGCCGCGGCGTTCCTGGCCGGCATGCCCTTGGGCGGACTGATCACGGTGGTCGTCGCCTGGATCCTGGGGGCCTACACCGGGTCCGTGATCGGCCTTCTCGCTGGCGACCGGCGACGCATCGCGGGGATCATCCCGGCGGCGGTGATTTTCGCCGCGACCGTGCTGGTGCTGTTCATGCTGCCCCACCCGCTCTGGATGGCGATTGGGGGTCTGGGCGGCATCGTCGCGGCCGGCTGGCTGGCCGACCGCCTCTTCACGCGCAAGGCAGGTGCCTAGCCGGCGGTCGAGATGACCTCGTCGGCGGCGGACTCGGCCGGCGCCGTCCTGGCCGGAGTCGTGACGACAGGCGTCGTCCGCGGCCCCTCGACGGCCGGGCCGAGCGTCGGCGCCGCCGGCTTGATCACCGCCCGGACACGGCCGTCAGCCTTGGCGACGGCGATAGCGGGCGCCTCCTTCGCCGCGGCCTTTCGCGCCAGAAGGCGTTCCGGCCAGCTGGAGACCTGGGCGACGCGTACGCGACGCGGGAACTGGGCCGCCAGTTTCAGCGGCAGGTCCGCCTCGGTCTTGAAGGTGCGCCCCAGGAAGACCACCGGGTTGAGCGGCTTGCCGTCGTGGCGGATCTCGAAGTGCAGGTGGGAGCCGGTGGACCGTCCGCTGGAGCCGACGTAGCCGACCACCTGGCCCGGCGCGACCACGGTCCCGGCCTTCAGCGGCGCGACGCGGCCAAGATGGGCGTAGAGCGAGGTCAGGCCGCCCGCGTGGCGAACCTCGATGAACCGTCCGTAGCCGCCATCAACGCCGGCGCGCAGGACGACGCCGCCCATGGTCGCGCGCACCGCCGAACCCGCCGGCGCCGCGATGTCGACGCCCTGGTGCAGGCGACCGCCTTCCTCCCACGGCATCTTGCGCAGGCCGAACGGCGAGTTGACCGCATAGCCCGCCAGCGGGGAGACGAAGAAGAACTTCGGGACGCCTTCGTGTTCGACGGCGGCGGCCTCGACGGTCCTGGCCTCCAGAACGGCAGCCTTCTCGGCCGCCATGCGTTCCTGACGGGTGGGCAGGCTGGCCTGGGCGGTCGCGACGGCGACCGAGCCCATCAGGGCGGCCGCGAGTCCGACGCCGAGGATCGGCGGCAAACGGGTCTCACGGGAAAGCAGTTCACGGAACAATGATCGGCCTCGTAACGCGCTGTCGAGCTTTCTGCATGGCGCGACGAGGTCTGACGCACCGGCTTCGACGTTCGGGGGATGAACAGGGGTCCGATATGCTGACCCATCCCGGCGATATTGTGACCGGGAGCGCGGCTATCTACTCGGTGAGGTGTTAATATTCAACCCTACGGCCGAAACTGGATTGTCGGGAGGCCTGCCTGATCTGTCACAGGGACGGCTCAGGTCGGGAGTCTCTGGCGGGACTCCGGCGCCAGCCCAGCCAGCACAGCGACAGCATCGCCAGGTTGCCCGCCCCATCCAGTAGGATGAACTCGTTGAAGACCGGTTCAACGAAGTAGAACCAGTAGTCGAACCCGAAGAAGGGCAGCAGCGCGATCCCGTAGACGAGGAAGGTCTGGCGCGTGAAGCGCGCAAAGGCGGCGAACAGGCCGGCGAGCGCCGCCTGGGCCCCGAAGCAGCCGATCAGGATCGGGATCACCGGATCATCGCCGCGCCACTCTGGCGTCAGGCACAGGTCGGCGACCATCCCCGGCAGGGCCAGACACCATCCGCCGAGGCCGATGAAGACGGCGGCGATGAGTCGCTGGATGACGAGCGGGCTCATCAGGCGGGATACCTGTGCCGCATGATCGAGATGCTGAGCTCGGCCAGCTTGCGCAGTACGCCCAGGTCCACGTTCGACAGCTTGCCGATGTACAGACAGGACTTTCCCGTCTTGTGCGGCCCGAGCCGGTCCAGCAGGTCCAGCTCTTCGGCCACGCCGCTCAGGACGTACAGCGCCAGGTTGGCCTTGCGGGGCGAGAAGCCGACGAGGGGCCAGTCGCCGGTGGGACCCTTGTAGCTGCCGTAGCCGACGATGCCGGACCCCCACATGACGGGCGGCTCGCCGCTGACCTCGGCCAGCATCTTCGCGATCACCTTGCCGTCCTCGCGGCGGACAGGGTTCTCGACGGCGTCGAGGAAGGCCTCGACGGAAGCGTCGGTGGGCTTGGTCTTGGGTTCGGCGGGCATGGAAATGCTCAGGGTTGAATCGGCGAAAGCTTAATTATAGATTGCATTCGGGCGGTACACTCGGAGGCCGCTCGTGCCGACTATCTCATGGTTCTACGGCATATCGATCCGGATGTTCTTCGCCGATCATGCGCCGCCGCATTTTCACGCCGTCATGGGGCGGCGAAAGGCGACCGTGTCCATCGAGACTGGGGGAAGTGCTCAAAGGGTCGCTGCCTCCGTCCGCCGCGAAGCTCGTCCGGAACTGGACGTTGCGCTATAGTGAGGCGCTGAAGGAGACATGGGAAACTGCCCAGCGAGCCGACGGAACGCCGTTGGGCCGCATTCCGGGACTGGATGCCGAATGAACGAGGACCTCGTAGATGTGCGCCGGTTTGAACGGATCGGCCCCTATCGCTTGAAGCTGTGGTTCACCGATGGCCGATCAGGGGAATGGGATTTCACCTGCCTTGCGCTGGATCCAAGACCCATGCTCCAGACGTTCAAGGACCCCGCCTACTTCGACCGCGTCTTCCTGGACTTCGGCGCCCTCACCTGGCCGAACGGCTTCGACTGGAGCCCCGAGGCGCTGCACGCCGACATGCTGGCGGCCGGGGTGCTGAAGTTTGAGGAAGCGGCGGCGTAGGGCTCAACGGAAGCCCGCCATGGATCGCTTGGCGGAGCATGATTCGAGGGCCAGTGTGACGGCAGTGCGAAGACTCCGCCGCCCTAGAACATCCCGCCGCGCGGCACGGCCGTCAGCTGGTGCTCGTCTTCATAGGTGACGACGCCCGGGGTCCGCGTGGTCAGTATCTCGACGTGGACGCCGCAAGCCTCCAGCGCCGCCTTCAACTCGTACATCCGGCGGACATGGTCGACCGCCTGCGGCTTGAACCAGGAGAGTGCTCGATGCTGGTCGCCCCGGCGGGTCCCGTGCTTGATCGGCTCAGGCACGGGCAGATGGTCGCTGAACCAGGCACTCAGTTCATTGATCTCTTCGAGCGCCCAAGCGGCCGACTGGTCGCTGTCGCGGGCGATCTCTATGGCCTGGAACAGTCCCAGACGCGTGCGTTGTCGGCCGACCGTATGGAAGCAGACGAACCTCACGTAGACCGGGCGCTCGTCCCGCGGCTTGGCGGGGCCGACAATTTTGAGACGAGGCGGCCTCGGCCCCATCAGAGGTTCTTCACGATCCCCTCGACCATCTTCTTGGCGTCGGCGAACAGCATCATGGTGTTGTCGCGGAAGAAGAGTTCGTTCTCGACGCCGGCGTAGCCCGAGCTCATGCCGCGCTTCACGAACAGCACCGTGCGCGCCTTCTCCACGTCGAGGATCGGCATGCCGTAGATGGCGCTGGTGGTGTCGGTCTTGGCGGCCGGGTTGGTGACGTCGTTGGCGCCGATGACGAAAGCGACATCGGCGGTCGGGAACTCGGCGTTGATGTCCTCGAGCTCGAAGACCTCGTCGTAGGGCACGTTGGCCTCGGCCAGCAGCACGTTCATGTGGCCCGGCATGCGGCCGGCGACGGGGTGGATGGCGTACTTCACCTCCACGCCCTCTTCCTTCAGCTTGTCGGCCATCTCGCGCAGGGCGTGCTGGGCCTGGCTGACGGCCATGCCGTAGCCCGGGACGATGATGACCTTGGAGGCGTTCTTCATGATGAAGGCCGCGTCCTCGGCGCTGCCCGTCTTCACCGGGCGGGTCTCGACCTTGCCGCCGGCCGCAGCGGCGCTGTCGTCGGCGCCGAAGCCGCCGAGGATCACCGAGACGAAGCTTCGGTTCATCCCCTTGCACATGATGTAGCTGAGGATGGCGCCGGAGCTGCCGACCAGGGCGCCGGTGATGATCAGGGTGACGTTCTCGAGCGTGAAGCCCAGCGCCGCCGCCGCCCAGCCGCTGTAGCTGTTCAGCATCGACACCACGACCGGCATGTCGGCGCCGCCGATCGGGATGATCAGGGTCACGCCGATCAGCAGACTGAGCGCGAAGATGGCCCAGAAGGCCCAGATCGCCGTGCCGCCGCTCATCACCAGCACCACCGTCAGGGCGACGATGCCGGCCAGGATGGCGAGGTTCAGCAGGTGGCGGGCCGGCAGCAGGATCGGCGCGCCGCTCATGTTGCCGTTCAGCTTGGCGAAGGCGATCACCGAGCCGGTGAAGGTCACCGCGCCGATGGCCAGGCCCACGGCCAGCTCGATCAGCGACTGCAGGTGGATATGGCCGGTCGCCTCGTCGGCGATGCCGTAGGCGGCGGGGGTGTAGATGGCGGCCACGGCCACGAGGCAGGCGGCCATGCCGACCAGGCTGTGGAAGGCGGCGACCAGCTGCGGCATCGAGGTCATGGCGACCTTGCGGGCGATAACCGCCCCGGCGACGCCGCCGATGGCGACGCCGCCGGCGATGAGGCCCAGCGTGATGATGTCCAGCTTGCCGTCACCCCAGAGGGTGGCGAGCGTGACGCCCACGGCGATGGCCATGCCGATCATGCCGTTGCGGTTGCCCGCCTGGCTGGTCACCGGGCTCGAAAGCCCGCGCAGCGCCAGGATGAAGAGAACGCCCGAGGCGATGTAGAGCAGGGCGGCGATGTTGGCGTTCATGATCTGATGTCCCCCGAACGCGCGCTCAATGCCCGTTCTTGCCCTTGGCGGGCTCTTTCTTCTTGTACATGGCCAGCATCCGCTGGGTGACCAGGAAACCGCCGAAGATGTTCACGGCCGCGAAGGCGGCGGCGAGGGCTCCGGCGCCCTTGGAGATCCAGACGTTGCTGGTCGGCGCGGCCTCGCCGACGCCGCTGGCGGCGGCGGCCAGCAGGGCGCCGACGATGATCACCGAGGAGATGGCGTTGGTGACGGCCATCAGCGGGGTGTGCAGCGCCGGCGTGACGCTCCAGACCACGTAGTAGCCGACGAAGATGGCCAGCACGAAGATGGCCAGACGGAAGACGGTGGGATCGACAGCGTCCATCTCAGTGACCTCTACTTCTTCTTCGGAGCGGGCTTGGCGGCCGGCTTGGCCGGGGCCTTGGCTTTGGCGGGAGCGGCCTTTGCGGCGGCCTTCGGAGCAGGCTTGGCCGGCGCCTTCGGGGCGGCGGCGGGCTTCGTAGCCGCCTTGGCCGCCGGCTTCGGAGCCGCCTTCACCGGCGCCTTCGCGGCGGCGGCTTTCGGGGCGGGCTTCGCAGCGGCAGGCTTGGCGGGCGCGGCCTTCTTCGCCGGCGCGGCCTTGGCGGCTGGCGCCTTCGCAGGGGCTGAAGCCGTCTTCAGCTGCTCATGGACGATCGCGCCGTCCCTGGTGACCAGCGCCGCCTTGAGGATCTCGTCCTCGAAGTCGGGGGCCAGCTTGCCGTCCTTGTCGAGCAGCAGGCCGGCGAAGGCCATCAGGTTGCGGGCGTAGAGGGCCGAGGCGTCGGCGGCGATGCGGCCGGGCAGGTTGGGGATGCCCAGGATCTTCACGCCGTTCTTCGTCACGGCGACCTTGCCCAGCTCGACGCCCTCAACGTTGCCGCCCTGCTCGACGGCCAGGTCGACGATGACCGAGCCGGCCTTCATCGAGGCGACCTGGGCGGCGCTGACCAGCTTCGGCGCCGGGCGGCCCGGGATCAGGGCCGTGGTGATGACGATGTCCTGCTTGGCGATGTGGCTGGAGACCAGCTCGGCCTGCTTGGCCTGGTACTCGGCTGACATCTCCTTGGCGTAGCCGCCGGCGGTCTGGGCGTTCTTGAACTCCTCGTCCTCGACGGCGAGGAACTTGGCGCCCAGCGATTCGACCTGTTCCTTGGTCGCCGGGCGCACGTCGGTGGCGGTGACGACCGCGCCGAGGCGCCGGGCCGTGGCGATGGCCTGCAGGCCGGCGACGCCGACGCCCATGATGAACACCTTGGCCGCGGCGACGGTGCCGGCGGCGGTCATCATCATCGGCATGGCCTTGCCGTAGGCCTCCGCGCCCTCGATCACGGCGCGGTAGCCGGCGAGGTTGGCCTGGGAGGACAGCACGTCCATCACCTGGGCCCGGGTGATGCGCGGAACGAACTCCATGGCGAACGCGCTGGCCTTCGCCTTGGCCAGGCCCTCGAGCGTAGCCCTGTCCTGGTAGGGATTCAGCGTCGCCAGCACCATGGCGCCGGGCTTCAGCGCCGCGAGCTCCTCGGCGTCGGGACCGCGAACCTTGAACAGCACGTCAGCCTTGCCGAGCGCGTCCTTGAGGATCCTGGCGATGGTGGCGCCGGCGGCGGCGTAGTCGGCGTCGAGGTAGGAGGCGGCCGTTCCGGCGCCCGCTTCAACGGCCACCGAGAAGCCCGACGCGATCAGCTTCTTGACCGTTTCCGGCGTTGCGGCGACCCGGGTTTCGGCAGCCCGGCGTTCCCGGGTGACGGCGACGATAGCCATGAAGCTCCCCTCCGGACGCAGATTGACGTCGCGTCCTTGGGGACCTGTTTAGGGGATGATCTTGCCCGTTGTCGAGCCCATGGCGCCGCGCTGCGAAAAATCCTTCCCGCAACGCAGCATCAAAGGCGGCGGCTAGTGCCCGCCGCTCTTCTTGTCGCGCAGGAAGATGACACCCAGGGCGGTCAGCACGACGCCCGGGATCAGGCCGCCGAGGAAGCCGGCCGGGGTGCAGAACCACAGGGTCAGGACCACCAGCGCGACGGCCAGCGCCAGCGAGCCCCACTTGGTGAGGCCCATGACCGCGGCATAGGTCGCGGTGTGCTCGGAGATGTCCATTTCGCCGCGGTGATATTCGGAAGCCATCGTCAGATCCTGCAAGAGCCCGTCCCGGTCGGCTCAATTCGAGCCCACCGGGTCCAACGGGCTCGCCTGTTAAAGTAAGAGGCCTTCTCGCCCGTTCGCGATAGATCGAGAGCGGGAAGGCCTCTGGCTCGTTGAGGGCGCTTTACAACGGGCCGCGTCACGGCTCAAGCCGCCAGCCGGCCAGAAGGCCGCGCAGGGCGCCGACGAAGGCCAGCGGCTGGTCGATCATCACGTGATGGTCGGCGTCGGGGATGGCCAGCTGCGGCGAGCCGGGCGGCAGCAGATCCTGCATGTAGGCGAGGATCTCGTCGTCGACGAGCCCGGACCGGTCGCCCCACATCATGGCGATGGGACAGGTGGCGGCGCTGAGCAGCGGGCCGCGATCCTCCATCATGAAGGCCTGCCACATGAAGGGGTCGAACCGCCAGGTCCAGCCGCCCTCGACCTCCTTCAGCGCGTTCCGGGCGATCCAGTCGGCGATGTAGAGGTTGTCACAGCCCTGCGGCGGGGCCAGCCGGAACCGGGCCAGCGCCTCGGGCAGGGTGGCGTAGACGCGGTTGGGCGACACCCGTTTGGGCGGCCCGCGCCACTCGCGCTCCGGCGGCCGGACCACCGAATCGACCAGCACCGCGGCCCCCATCCGGTCGCCGTATCTGGCGGCCGCCAGCATTGTCGGGAAGCCGCCGAACGAGTGGGCCACGAACACCGGCTTGCCGGCGGCATAGAGGCCGGCCGCCTCGGCCGCCGCGAAACTCTCCCGGGCGAAGAGGTCGCCGGTGTAGGCCGTCCGCCAGTCAGACCGGCCCATGCCGCTCCAGCTGAAGGCCGCGACCCGGTACTCGGCCGCGAAGAACGGCGCGATGAAGGTCCACCAGTCGGCGCTGGCCCCGTTGCCGTGCAACAGCAGCAGGCCGGGCTTGCCGACCTCGCCCCAGGTCAGGAGCTCGATGGCCGCGCCCTCGAACTCGAAGAAGCTCCGCTCCGGCGCGTCGGCCAGCGCCTTGTCGAACCAGGCCGGCGCCTCGGGCTTCTCGCCGTTGAAGCGCGCCAGCGGCGCGGCGATCTCGGGGGGCAGGGTCTGACCGTCAGCCACGGGCCGCCTCCACATAGGCCTTCTCGCCGGGACGCGGCTCGCGAGGCCCGATCACCTTGTAGACGGCGGTGCCGGTCATCAGCAGCCGGTCGCCTGACCACAGCTCGCCGCGCACCGTGTAGAGATCGTCGTCCTCGATGACGATCTGCGACTTGCCCTCGACCCAGTCGCCCAGCTTCGCAGAGGAAAGGAAGTCGCAGGTCAGCCGCACCGTGACCCAGAAGTGCGACTTTTGCACCGAGATCACCCGGCCCCAGGCGACGTCGGCCACCGTCATCAGCATGCCGCCGTGGCAGTTCTGCATGCCGTTGGTGTGGTGCTCCTCGACCCGGAAGCCGAGCGAGCAGTCATAGCCCTCGTATTTCTCGTACAGCGGCCCGATCTGGCGGCCAAAGCCCCGGGTCCAGTTGAGCGGCTTGAACCCGGCCGGGATATCGCCCGTCTGGGCTTCGGTAAGATCGTCGGACATGCGGCGGACTCTAACAAGCGTTTGGAAGCGGGGGAACGGGTTTCCTGCGGCGGGCGGGGGGTGGCCCGGCCAACGCTGAAGCGTGGGCTTGAGCATCGCGCCATGCTGAAGCGGTCGCTGAAGTGTCTCGTGTGTCCTCGAGGCGCGTTCGATGCGGTGCGGGCGGCGCGCTTGTCTGGTCGGATAGGGGGACAGACGCACGCCGCCCGCGCGGCCCGGCGCCTGGCCACGCGCCGGTCGGTGGCCGTGCCTGCAGGCGACAGGCCTTGGCGGAAAAGGGTCTGGCGCATCCTGGCGCCCTGTCGCGGATCGTCTCATGGACCCAGTATGCGCCTGTCGCGCGGCGGGGGCGCCGGTTGGCCGGCGGCGCTGGACGCGGAATGTCGCGCAAAGGGGTGGAATGTCCCGCTTTGTCTCCAGAGTATAGGTCTCGGGAGTCTCGCTTTCGGGCCAAGGGATCAGCCCGGGTGAGAACCGCTCGCTATCCCCCCTCCCGTCATGGCCCGACTCGTTCGGGCCACCCATGAACACACTCCGGCGGACAGGAAGCGCCGACAGCACGCCGGACAACCCCGTCATGCACCACGCATGGGTGGCCCGAACAAGTCGGGCCATGACGGAGAGGATGATGGGCCTGGCGCGCGCCAAACGTCGAGGGAGCCCTGACCACACCTGCCCTTCAGCCTTGATGGAATGGGAGCGCGAGCGGTCGCCCTGGTCAGGGACGGGTCCTGCGGACCCGCCGCGGAGCGGCCGGCGAAGCCGGTCCTTGAGCAGGACGCCCGCCCGCGCCATGCTCCGCCAAGGCATCAGGGTGGGGAGTGGCGGGGGCAGGATCAGGCGCTTCAGGATACCACCGAGGGGCGGCGGCCTACCTCCGCCGAGCCCTCTCCCGCCGCTTCGCCTCGGTCAAGCTTTCGGATTTCCGATACTCGGGCGGAAGCTTGAACCTGGTTTCCTGGTCGAACTTCCGGTCAGCCTTGATGGCAGTGGCCCTGAACAGACGCCAACCTCGCCACCCGACGAAGACAAGCCAGATGGCTGAGATCGATGCGACCCCGGCCAGCGATGCCACTCCGACATCGTAGGCCGAGTTCACGGCGCCGACCGCCAGAGGCGGAAGCATGGCGATCAGCAGCGACCATGCGCCTGCCCGGACGCCGCCGGTCTTGCTGAGGTCCCAGTCTACAAACCGGCAAAGTCGCGAGAGAATGGCCATACGGGATCAAACTGACTCACGCCGCGAACGGCGGCAACGGTCCGAAGGCCGACCTTCGTCCGAAAAGCACAAGAGGCGGCCCCCTCTCGGAAGCCGCCGCCTGAAGCGCGCCGCAATCGGGACAGACACCCGAAGGTGTCTGTCCCCGATGACTAGCAGCCCATCTCCGCCGAGATCTCCTGGACCTCCTCGAAGGTGCGCAGGCCCGGGCGCTGGGCGCAGACCAGCACGCCCATGTTGCCGGGCAGGTGCTTGTTATCGAGCATCTTCTCGTGGGCGTCGGGGATGGCGTCCCAGGTGAAGACTTCCGACAGGCAGGGATCGACGCGGCGGTCGATGACCAGCTGGTTGGCGGCGCTGGCCTGCATCAGGTTGGCGAAGTGGCTGCCCTGGACACGCTTCTGGCGCATCCACAGGAAGCGGGCGTCCATGGTCAGGTTGAAGCCGCTGGTGCCGGCGCAGATGACGACCATGCCGCCGCGCTTCACCAGGAAGACCGAGACCGGGAAAGTCTGCTCGCCGGGGTGTTCGAACACCATGTCGACGTCCTTGTTGCCGGTGATCTGCCAGATCGCCTTCCCGAACTTGCGGGTCTCCTTCATGTAGTCGCCGAACTCCGGACCGTTGACGGTCGGCAGCTGGCCCCAGCAGTTGAAGTCCTTGCGGTTCAGCACCGCCTTGGCGCCCTGGCTGAGCACGAAGTCGAACTTGTCCTCGTCGCTGACCACGCCGATGGCGTGGGCCCCGGCCACGGCGGCCAGCTGGGTGGCGAAGACGCCCAGGCCGCCCGACGCACCCCAGACCAGCACGTTCTGGCCGGGCTTCAGCTCATGCGGCTTGTGGCCGAACAGCATGCGGTAGGCGGTGGCCAGGGTGAGGGTGTAGCAGGCGCTCTCTTCCCAGGTCAGGTGCTTGGGGCGCGGCAGCAGCTGGCGCGACTGCACCCGGCAGAACTGGGCGAAGGAGCCGTCCGGCGTCTCGTAGCCCCAGATGCGCTGGCTGGAGGAGAACATCGGGTCGCCGCCGTTGCACTCCTCGTCGTCGCCGTCATCCTGGTTGCAGTGGATGACCACCTCGTCGCCGAGCTTCCAGCGCTTCACCTTGCTGCCGATCGCCCAGACGATGCCCGAGGCGTCAGACCCGGCGATGTGGTAGGGCTGCTTGTGGCCGTCGAGCGGGCTGATCGGCTCGCCGAGCGCGGCCCAGACGCCGTTGTAGTTGACGCCGGCGGCCATCACGAGGACCAGCACCTCGTCCTCGCCGATCTCCCAGGTGGGCACCACCTCGACCTGCATGGCGGTCGCCGGGCGGCCGTGCCGCTCCTTGCGGACGGTCCAGGCGTACATGTTCTTGGGGACATGGTACGGCGGCGGAATCTCGCCGATCTCGTACAGGTCCTTCACGGGCGTCTTCTCGAGCGTGGCGGTTGTCATGTCGTCAGTCCCGTGGCGCGTTTCTGTTGCAATGCGGTAGCGCCGGTTGTTGTTCCGGCGTCTGGCGGACCTTCCGCAACGTACAACTCCACGTCGCCTCGAGCCCGCTGTTTTTCCCGCGTCAGGCGCAAGACTGTGCCCTCAGACACCGCCGTTCATCCGCCGCAGGGGCATGATCGTGTGACAGGCGCGAGATGGTTGCAAGTGAAATGTTGCGCCGCAGCAAGTCTGCGCGCATCATCTCGCAAAAGCACAAGAAACGCCGGGACGCGCGAGACCACGATGAGCACAAAGCCCTTCCAGCATGCGCCGGACGCGCCCTGGATCTTCCGGACCTACGCCGGCCACTCCACCGCCGAGAAGTCCAACGCCCTTTACCGCAAGAACCTGGCGGCCGGTCAGACCGGCCTGTCGGTGGCCTTCGACCTGCCGACCCAGACCGGCTACGACGCCGACCACATCCTGAGCAAGGGCGAGGTCGGCAAGGTCGGGGTGCCGATCAGCCACCTGGGCGACATGCGGACGCTGTTCGACGGCATCCCGCTGGACCGGATGAACACCTCGATGACGATCAACGCCCCGGCCGCCTGGCTGCTGGCGATGTACGTCGCTCTGGCCGACGAACAGGGGGCGCCGCGCTCGGCGCTGCAGGGCACGACCCAGAACGATCTGATCAAGGAGTACCTGAGCCGCGGGACCTACATCTTCCCGCCCAAGCCCAGCCTGACGCTGATCGGCGACATGATCGCCTGGTGCTACCGCGAGGTGCCCAAGTGGAACCCGATGAACGTCTGCAGCTATCACCTGCAGGAAGCCGGGGCGACGCCGGAGCAGGAGCTGGCCTACGCCCTGGCCACGGCGATCTCGGTGCTCGACACCGTCAAGGCCGGCGGCCAGGTCCCGGATGAGGACTTCGAGGTCGTCTGCGGGCGGATCAGCTTCTTCGTCAACGCCGGCGTCCGCTTCGTCACCGAGCTGTGCAAGATGCGCACGTTCACGGTGCTGTGGGACGAGATCCTGAAGGACCGCTACGGCGTGCAGGACGCCAAGGCCCGCCGCTTCCGCTATGGCGTGCAGGTCAACAGCCTGGGCCTGACCGAGCAGCAGCCGGAGAACAACCCCTACCGCATCCTGCTGGAAGCGCTGGCGGTGACCCTCTCCAAGGACGCCCGCTGCCGGGCGCTGCAGCTGCCGGCCTGGAACGAGGCGCTCGGCCTGCCGCGTCCGTGGGACCAGCAGTGGTCGCTCCGCATGCAGCAGGTGCTGGCCTATGAGACCGACCTGCTGGAATACGAGGACCTGTTCGCCGGCAGCCATGTGGTCGAAGCCAAGGTCGCCGAGCTGAAGGCCGGGGCGCTGGCCGAGCTGGCGAAGATCGACGCCAACGGCGGGGCCGCCGCCTCGATCGACTACATGAAAGGCGCGCTGGTCGGCTCCAATGCCGCCCGGGTGCGGGCCGTCGAGACCGGCGACCTGACCGTGGTCGGCGTCAACCGCTGGACCGACACCGAGGCCTCGCCCCTGTCGGCCGGCGAAGGCTCCATCGAGACCGTCGATCCGAAACTGGAAGCCGGCGTCGTCGAGCGGCTGAAGGCCTGGCGCGCGGCGCGCGACCAGGGCGCCGCCGACGCCGCCGTCGCCGACCTGAAGGCCGCCGCCCGCGAGGGTCGCAACATCATGGAGCCCTCCATCGTCGCGGCCAAGGCCGGCGTGACCACCGGCGAATGGGCCTTCGCCCTGCGCGAGGTGTTCGGCGAGTACCGCGGGCCGACCGGCGTCGCCGTCGTGGTGGCCACGGGCGAGGACGCCGAGGACATCGAGGCGGTGAAGAAGGACGTCGAGCGGGTCTCCGAACTGCTCGGCCGCACCCTCACCTACCTGATCGGCAAGCCCGGGCTGGACGGTCACTCCAACGGCGCCGAACAGATCGCCACCCGCGCTCGCGCCGTCGGGATGGAGGTCCACTACGACGGCATCCGCTCGACCCCGGACGAGATCGTCCGCCGGGCGAAGGAGACGAAGGCGCACGTCGTGGGCCTGTCGATCCTGTCGGGCTCGCACCTGGACCTCGTCCAGGAAGTTGTCCGCGTGATGCGGGCCGAGGGCCTGGGCGACGTCCCCGTCGTGGTCGGCGGCATCATCCCGCCGGAGGACGCGCTGATCCTCAAGCAGATGGGCGTGCGCCGCATCTACACCCCCAAGGACTTCAAGCTCACCCAGATCATGGCCGACGTGGTCAAGGTGGTGGAGGAAGCGGCGCTGGCCGAGGCATAGGGATGTCGTAGCGGCAGCCCCCAATCCCGGCGCAGAAGGGGGTGGCCAGCCGCGACGCGGCGCCTTAGGGAGGCGCCCCGCGTTAAGGAACTCCGCCATGTCCGACAGCCAGACCTACAGGATCGCCCCCGCCGAGGCGTCCGCCGCCAGTGGCCTGTTCTCGGGCATCGACGGCATGGCCCGCGCGGCCGGCGCCCTGTTCCTCGGCGCCTTCCTGCTCGGCATGGCCATCGTCCTGATCGCCGCCGCCTAACCCTTCCGCCCCACCCGCCACGCCGCGACCAGGCCCAGCAGCGCCACCGGGATCACCGCGCCGAACAGCTTGAGCCCCGCCGCCGGGCCGGTGGCCGGGTCGACGCCGTCCGCCAGCCCGAGCAGGCCCGCCAGCGCGCTGGCCCCCGCCGCGCCGACCGCGCCGCCGATCATCTGGGCCGTGGGCACGGCGGAGGAGCCCAGCGGTCGCTCCGCCTCCGACAGGCCGCCAATGATGGCCTTGGACAGGAAGGCCCAGGAGAATCCGAAGCCCATGCCCGCGAGCGTCATGGCCGCCGCCGACGTCCACAGTCCGCCGTAGGGCAGCGACCAGGCCCCCAGCATCAGACCGGCGACCACGCAGACCGCGCCCAGTCGGATCATCAGGCCGTCGCGGTCCTGCACCCCGGCCACCAGCATCGCCGTCACCGTCCAGCCGGCGGCGATGGCGGAGATCACATAGCCGGCCCTGCAGCCCCTGCAGGAAAGCCGGGCCATAGACGGAGAAGCCGATGGTCGCCGCCTCCAGCGCGAAGATGGTGAAGTAGCCGGCTCCCGCCAGCGAGGTCAGGTCGCCCGCCGAGCGCGGCAGCAGCACCCCGCCCGCCCGCCGGTCCAGCCACAGCAGCAGCGCCATGCCCGCGAGGCCGCCGACGCCCAGCGCCCCGTCGATCAGCGCCGTACCCGTCGTGCCGGCCGCCGCGATCAGGGTCACACCGACGATCAGGGCCCCCAGCTGCGGCAGCGGGATCCGCGGGCGCGGCTCGTCCCGCCTGACGCCGGCCGGGACCAGCGCGAAGGTGGCGGCGATGAACAGCAGGCTCTGGATCGCGAAGAACCAGAAGGCGCCGCGCCACCAGTCCGCCTCCGCGAACAGGCCTCCGATCAGGGGGCCGAGCAGGGTGGCGACGCCCCAGACGCCGGCCAGACCCGCCAGCACCCGCACCCACAGCCGCTGCGGGAACATGCCGTTGATAGCCACGTAGCAGAGGGCGGCGATGGCCCCGGCGCCCAGGCCCTGCAACAGCCGGCCGGCCACGAAGATCAGGAAGTCGGGCGCGAGCGCGCTGAGGATGCAGCCGGCCGCATAGGCGACGCCGCCGACCGCGATGGACGGCCGCAGGCCCAGCTCCATCGACAGCCGACCCGAACAGACCCCGGCCACGATGGCCCCCAGCAGGAAGGCGGCCACCGACCAGCCGAAGAACTGGAAGCCGCCGATCTCCGCCGCGATGGTCGGGGTCAGGGTGATGGTCACCAGCGCGTCGGCGGCGTTGAGCCACATGCCCAGGCAGAGGAAGGCGAACCGCGAGATCAGCGCCGGCTTCATCAGCTCGCGCCAGCCGGTGGCGGTGTCGGCGTCAGAGGTCATGGCCGCTAGATGACCACTTTGGTCGACGCCGCCAAGTCTGCGCTTTTCCCTTATTTTCCTGCGGGTTTCCGCGGTGGTGGACGGCTTGCGCCTGCTCGGGTCAAACTGGAGCGGAGCAGAGCAAGGAACTCGCCGTGGCCATTCGTTCCGCCGATCCGGGTGATGTCGAAGCCTGCGTCGGCATGATCGAGGCGCGGCGGCGGCTCTACGAGACGTTCGAGCCCAGGTTCTGGCGGAAGTCGGATCACTCGGCCGCGATGAGCACAGCCTTCTTCGGCCATCTCGCCACGGATGCGGGCGCCCTGTTCCTGGTCTCGGAGTCCGGGGCCGGGATCAACGGCTTCCTGATCGCCATGGCCGTGCAGAACCCGCCGGTCTACGCGCCCGGCGGACCAACGGCCCAGATCGACGACTTCTGCGTCGCCGACCCGTCGCTGTTTCCGACCGTCGGCTCCGCCTTGCTGGACGAGGCCCGGGCGCTGCTGAAAGATCGCGGATTCGCCCAGCTGGTCGTGGTCTGCGCGGCGCGGGACGAGGCGCGGTCCGCCTTTCTGCAAGGCCAGGCCCTGTCGCTCGCCACGACCTGGTGGACGGCCTCCCTCTGATCGGTCCAAGCTGGCGTCAACCAGAACAAGGAAGCGCATCATGGCCCTCGTCCCCTTCGCCGATATCGAGAAGCTGCCGCCCAAGGCGAAGGACTACTGGGGCAAGCTGACCGCCAAGCTGAACATCTTCCGCATGCTGGCCAACGCCGACACACTGATGGAGCCGGCGCTGCGGTTCGGCGGAGCGATCCTCAGCAAGCAGGACCTGGGCGCCGACCTGCGGGAGCTGGTCATCCTGCTGGTCGCCGAGCTCGAGGGCGGCGAGTACGAGTGGAACCAGCATGTGCCGATCGGCCTGGCCTGCGGCAACACCCAGGCCCAGATCGACGCCCTGGCGGCCCGCCGCTTCGACGACCCGGCCTTCAACGCGAAGGAAAAGGCCCTGATCGCCTTCGCCAAGGAAGTGATCGAGGACGTCAAGGCCAGCGAGGAAAGCCTGGCCGAGGCGCAGAAGCACTTCAGTCCCAAGGAGATCGTCGAGATCATCCTGACCTGCGGCTTCTACATGACCATGGCCCGGCTGACCGAGACCACCCGCACCGACATCGACCCGCCGGCGGGGGGACGGATCGTCGAGTCCCTGAACCGTCAGGGGTGACAGCGCCGCCGCGAGGTGGTTAACGGCGGTCATCTTCCTGACGCAGCGCCGCGTCAGGCTGTGCAACGACAGTCATGGCCGGATATCGCGTTCCACACCCCGAGAAGCCGCATATCCAGCGGCGCGCCCACAGGCAGACCCAGACCGCGCGGGTGGTCGGGTTCGTGCTGATGTGGAGCATCATCGGCGTCGTCGCCCTGGCCGCCGACCGGGCCATCCCGCGCGAGCATCTGCCCTGGAAGCCGCTGGCGCTGGTCGATCCGCTGGGCGCGGCGACCAGGATCAAGGCGGCCCGCACCGGTGAGGACCCGGCCGCCTGCCGCGAGGTGCTGCAGCAGGGCGGCGTCGAGTTCCTGGAGGTCGCGCCGCGGACCAGCGGCTTCTGCGACATTCACGACGCGGTGCGCATGCAGGCCGGCATGGCGCCGTTGTCGCCGCGCGACGCGCCGATGACCTGCAAGCAGGCGCTGGCGGTCAGCATCTGGGAACGACAGGTGGTGCAGCAGGCGGCGTTCGACGCCTTCGGCCAGGCGGTGGTCGGCATCGACCACTACGGCAGCTACGCCTGCCGCCGGATGTACGGCCAGGAAGACACGCCAGTCAGCGAGCATGCCTCCGCCAACGCCCTGGACGTCGCCGCCTTCCGGCTGGCCGACGGAACGGTGATCTCTGTTCAGAAGGACTGGAGCGACGCCGGGCCAAAGGGCCGGTTCCTGCACGCCGTGCGCGACGGCGCGTGCCAGGTGTTCCTGACCACGCTGAGCCCGGACTACAACCTCGCCCACCGCGACCACTTCCATCTCGACATGGGCGGCCTGGCCAAATGCGCCTGATCTGTTGCCTTCCCTAGGGGAGGGCGCGGGAGCCTGCCCTGAACACAATCGCCGGGGGAACAGATGGCCGATTTCAGCGCGTTCGCGGGACGTCCCGTGCCGGAGTGGTACGCCGAGCCGCAGCTGGGCGTCTTCATCCACTGGGGCATGGCCTCGGTCCCGGCGTTCGCCCCGGCGGGGGTGTCGATCAGCGACCTGTTCGTCAGCGACTACGACAACGCCTTCGTGCTGGGTCCGTATGCGGAATGGTACGACAACGCCCTGCGCGACCCGACCAGCCCGACGGCGGCCTACCATCGCAAGCACTACGGCGATCAGCCCTACGCCGCCTTCCGCGAGCCGTTCGAGGCCGCCGCACAGGCCTTCGACGCCGACGCCTGGGCCGACCTGTTCCAGAAGGCCGGCGCGAAGTACGTCGTCTTCGTCACCAAGCACCACGACGGCTTCTGCCTGTGGCCGACCGGCGTGGAGAACCCGCACCGGCCCGGCTGGCATTCGAAGCGGGACTTCGTCGGCGAACTCGGCGAGGCGGTGCGGGCGCGGGGCATGCGCTATGGCCTCTACTATTCCGGCGGCCTGGACTGGACCTTCCGGCCGAGCCTGATCCGCAACATGGGCGAGATGTTCGCCTGCGTGCCGACGGAGCCGGACTACAGCGCCTACGCCCTCGCCCAGTGCCGTGAACTGATCGACCGCTACAAGCCCTCGGTGCTGTGGAACGACATCGCCTGGCCCGATGTCGAGGACCTGCCCGGGCTGTTCGCCCACTACTATGACGTCGTGCCGGACGGTGTGATCAACGACCGCTGGATGGCGTCGAAGCCGCTGTTCGAGAGCCTGCGCGACCCGGCCGCCTGCGAGGGTTTCAACACCATGGTGAAGGCCCGCATCGCGGAGGTCGGTGTGCACGGCGGCAGCACATCCACGCCGCCGCACTGCGACTTCCGCACCGTCGAATACACCACCGGCGACCACATGGTCGGCAAGGGAAAGTGGGAGTCGACCCGGGGGCTGGGCCTGGCCTTCGGCTACAACGCCGCCGAGCCGACCGACAACTACATGACCGGCGAACAGCTCCTCGAGCTCTATCGCGAGGTGACCGCCGGGGGCGGCAACCTGCTGATCAACGTCGGACCGAAGGCCGACGCGTCGATTCCGGAGGTCCAGCAGCGCCCCTTGCTGGAGATCGGGCGGGCGCTGGCGCCCTAGAGGATTGATCCCGTCGGCTAGTTCCTGCGGCTGGCGGACGCTGCTGCGCATAGGGCCAGCACGCTATCCACCTTGGTCGCTCTGGCATCAGCCGCAAGTCCGTCCAGCAGCGCCGTACCCTGCTTGATGCAGTCCGCCGTCGCCGTCGTTGCGACACCGCGGGCGATGCCATCGGCGATGAACTGCGAGGCGACTCCGGTCGAGAAGACCTTGCCGACAACGCCGTTGGCGGTGACCTCGTCCTTCTTGCCAGACCCGGTCCCGGAGGCGTCGAAGCGGCCGTAGACGGACAGCGCGTCCTGCCGGTTATTGGTCCCGGAATCCGCCAACGCGTTCTGGATGGACTGGATTTCTCCAGCGATGGCCGTCTCCTTGGCCGTCGCGAGGTCCAGGCGGTCCTGGGCTGCTTTTTGCGCCTTGGCCGCGGCCTCAAGCGCCTTAAGCGCCCGATCGTATCGAGCCTGCGCCTCTGTCTTGGCGGCTTCAGCCTGAGTGGCGTCTCCGTCAGCCGGAACCAAGGCGCGGGCGGTGGCGGCCTGTTCGCGGGCTAGCTGGGCGGCGTCCCGCTCGGCTTCGGCAACCTCGTTCTGGTCCGCCTTGGTTTTCAGCTCGCCGCGCGCCGTCGCCGTCTCAACCCGGGCTTCGGAATAGGCGCTCTGGGCCTTCGCCAGTCCCTCTGGAGATGAATCGATCCCGAAACTCACGTTGTTGCCGCCCACGATGGGTATGATCCGGTAGGCTTCGTCGCTGCAGTCCTCTGCGCCCTTATCCCCTGCCTCTCCTTTGAGGCACTCTCGGGCGACGGCCACAGGCACGTAGGCCGCGTCGAGGGACTTGTAGCCCATGCTGATTTCGATGCCGGGCGTTTCGGCAGATGTCGTGGTGATGTTGATGCCTGCCTGCTGCTTGGAGCTGTATACCAGCGGCGCCTGCATGAGGGGCGCGCATGCGGTCAAGAGCAGAGCGGCGGCGCCCAAGCTGAAAACCACTCGAGTCATGGTGCGTCTTTCTCGCTGATGTTGCAGATGTTGGCGGCGCCGGTTCCTTGCAGATCCAGGGCGCCGAAGAAGGAATCGACTTCAGCCTGGTTCTCGGGAAAGAGAACCACCCGGCATTGGGTCGGTTCGTAGAAATATGCGGCCGTCTCTCTGCGGTAGCCGACGGTGACTCCGTTCGCGCTTGGAACCAGGCCGAAACCCCGAGTGCGCAGGACTACCGCCTGTGCGTCTCCGTCAGGGACGACCGCCAGCACGCCGAACCGGCGTTGAACAACCCGTTGGGCGCCTTCGACTTCGATAGTCGTGCAGGCGCTGACAGCCAGGCAGCCGACACCGAGCATGTGGATGCCATGGAACCTCAGAGTCACATCCGCCCCCTCGGCAACTCTAGAAGGTATTCCCGTCACGGGAGACCGTCTCTGTCAATTACAATCTATGAGGACATTGCCACTGGCTCCCAGCCAAACCGCCGCGCTTGACGCCACGTCGCCCTGCCGTCACGGTGCGCGCCAATCAAACAAGCGTTTAAAGGGAGGCGCGCAATGTCGGCTGCTCAAGGAACCCTCTTCGATCTGACCGGCAAGGTCGCGATCATCACCGGCAGCTCGCGCGGCATCGGCAAGGCCATCGCCGAGCGCATGGCCCAGCACGGCGCCAAGGTGGTGATCTCCTCGCGCAAGGCCGGCCCCTGCGAGGAAGTCGCCGCGGCCATCAACGCCGCCGAGGGCGAAGGCACGGCCATCGCCGTCCCGGCCAACATCTCCTCCAAGGAAGACCTGCAGCGCGTCGTCGACGAGACCCGCAAGGCGTTCGGCAAGGTCGACATCGTCGTCTGCAACGCCGCGTCCAACCCCTACTATGGTCCGATGGCCGGCATCGAGGACGACCAGTTTCGCAAGATCCTCGACAACAACATCGTCTCCAACCACTGGCTCATCAACATGGTGATCCCGGAGATGGTCGAGCGGAAGGATGGCGCGGTCATCATCGTCAGCTCGATCGGCGGCCTGCGCGGCTCGCCGGTCATCGGCGCCTACAACATCTCCAAGGCCGCCGACTTCCAGCTGGCCCGCAACCTGGCGCACGAGTACGGCAAACACGGCATCCGCGTGAACTGCATCGCGCCCGGCCTGATCAAGACCGACTTCGCCAAGGCGCTGTGGGACAATCCCGAGACCCTGAAGCGCTCGACCGAGACCGTGCCGCTGCGCCGCATCGGCGAGCCGGACGAGATCGCCGGCGCGGCGGTGTTCCTGGCCTCCGCGGCCGGCACCTTCATGACCGGCCAGGCCGTGGTCGTCGACGGCGGGGCCACGATCTAGGCGGCGAACGCGGCGGCTTCGGTGAGGGAGAGCACCTCCGCCGCGTCGAAGTTCGCGGCGCGCAGCTTGCGGATCAGGCTGGCGTCGGCGGTTGCGAAGGGAGCCTGCTCCTCCATGGCCAGCGCGAGGTAGAAGCAGTCATAGGCGGGGTGATCGAGGCGTCTCGCCAGCGCCCCAGCTAGCGCGATCAGTTCACGCATGCCGCGCAATTCGATTGCGGCCGTTTCCAGTTCGAGCAGCGCCTGTTCGAAGGCGTTGGGCGCCAGATCGCCGCGACGATGCTTCTTCCAGAGAATGTTCGCGCACTCGGCGCCCAGGAGGTCTGGCGCAACAAGGGCGTGGTTCAGATAGACTGTGTTCGCCAGCGCCGTGTCCGGTTCATCAACGAACCATTTGATCGCCACGCTGGCGTCGACGACGAGACGGCTCACCGCGCTTCGTCTCGGCTCTCACGCTGAAGCACTTCCGACGGTGTCTGAGGGCGTCCGGCGGACATGGCCCGAACCCGGGCCGCCCGCTCAAGGAAGGCCTCCTTCTGGCTCCGGTCGCTCGCGCCCTCCAGCGCCGCACGCAGTATCTCGCGATGCTCGGCCTCGGTGGACCGGCCGTTCTCCGCCGCGCGAACCTTCAGTTTCTGGACGAGACCATCGTCGAGATTTCGGACGTGAAGGGTGGCCATTCCCGCCTCCAGCAATCGAGTGATATCATTGATAGCATTTTCAACCTTTTGGAGCAACTCGCGCCGCCGCTAGCCGCTCAACGCCCGCGTCCAGCGTCTCGTCGCGCTTGGCGAAACAGAGGCGGATGAGGTTGGTCGGGCCGTCCTGTTCGTAGAAGGCCGAGACCGGGATGGCGGCGACGCCGTGGTCCTTCACCGCCCGCAGGCAGAAGGACCGATCATCCTCGGCGATTCCCGACGCAGCCAGATCGACGAGCAGGAAGTAGCTGCCGCTCGCGGGCAGGACCTTGAATCCGGCGGCCTCCAGCCCGCCGACCATCCGGTCGCGCGACCGCTGCAGGTCGGCCGGCATGGTCTCGAACCAGTCATCGCAGTTGGCCAGCCCCCAGGCGTAAGCCGCCTGAAGGTTGGGCGCCGTGGTGAAGGTCAGGAACTGGTGCGCCCCGGCCAGCGCCTTCGTCAGGGCGGGCGCCGCGCACAGGAAGCCGACCTTCCAGCCGGTCATGGCGAACATCTTGCCGGCAGAGCCGATCTTCACGGTCCGCTCGCGCATGCCAGGGAAGCTCATCATCGAGCGGAAGCGACGACCGTCGAACACGATCTGCTCCCAGACTTCGTCGCAGACGGCGATGGCGTCGTACCGCACGCAATATTCGGCCAGCAGCGCCAGATCCTCGTCGCTGAACACCACCGCGGCCGGGTTGGCCGGGTTGTTCAGGACCACGATCCGGGTCCTGGGACTGAACAGGGCGTCGAGCATCTGCCGCGTGATCCGGAAGTGCGGCGGGTCGAGCCGCGCCAGCCTCGGCGCGCCGCCGGCCCGGCGGACCATCGGCAGGTAGGAATCGTAGAGCGGCTGGAACAGCACCACCTCGTCGCCCGGCGAGATCAGGCTCAGGAAGGCCGCCGCCAGCGCTTCGGTCGCGCCGGAGGTGATCGTGATGTCGTCGGCCATCAGATCCAGACCCTGCCATTTCGCATAGTGGTCGGCCACGGCCTGGCGGAGGTCCGCAAGGCCCCGCATGGGCGGGTACTGATTGTAGCCGTCGACCGGCTCCATCGCCGCCCGGCGGCGCAGCGCCTCGGGGCCGGGCTCCTCGGGAAAGCCCTGGCCCAGGTTGATCGCGCCGGTCTCGCGGGCGAGGCCGCTCATGACCTCGAAGATCGTCGTCGGCAGGTCGGCATAGACGGGGTGGACCAAGGCGCGGGCCTCCTTGCGCGAAACAGCCGCGCTTCGCACACTCATGCCATGCGCATCGTCGATTTCGAACCCCGCCACGCGGCCGCCTGGAAGGCGCTGAATGAAGCGTGGATCAGCCGGCATTTCGCCCTCGAGCCGGCGGACGAGGCGGTGCTCGGCGATCCGGTGGGCAAGGTGCTGGAGCCCGGCGGCCACATCTTCATGGCCGAGGGGCCGGACGGGGAGCCGCTGGGCTGCGTGGGCCTCAAGGCGATGGCGGACGGCGGCTTCGAGGTCATCAAGATGACCGTCGCCGAGGCCGCACGCGGAACGGGCCTGGGCCGTCGGCTGATGCAGGCCTGTATCGACCGGGCGAAGTCGGACGGTGCGTCGCACCTTTACCTCGAGACCAACGGGGCGCTCGGGCCGGCGCTGGGGCTCTACCGGGCCATGGGGTTCACGGACCTTCCGCCTCGCGAAAGCGACTACAGCCGTTGCGACATCTGGATGGAGCTGGTCTTCACCGGGGACTAGGACGAATCGACATTCAGCGCATCCAGAGCATGGAGGCGGCGATGTGGAC
>CAYTZY010000022.1:9752-38525 GCA_964442795.1 uncultured Caulobacter sp. | reverse complement strand
TGGCGACCGGGACGCGGACGTTGTCGAAGAAGACCTGGTTGACCTCGTGCTCGCCGGCCAGGGTGATGATCGGCTTCACCTCGATGCCGGGGGTGTTCATCTCCAGAAGCAGGAAGGTGATGCCCTTCTGCGGCTTGCCCTCGAAGCTGGTCCGCACCAGGCAGAACATGCGGTTGGCGAAGTGAGCGTGGGTCGTCCAGATCTTCGAGCCGTTCAGGACGTAGTCGTCGCCGTCCCGCTCGGCCTTCATCTGCAGGCTGGCGAGGTCGGAGCCGGAGCCCGGCTCGGAGTAGCCCTGGCACCAGTAGTCCTCACCCGACAGGATGCGGGGCAGGTAGAAGGCCTTCTGCTCGGGCGTGCCGTAGCGCTGGATGCAGGGCCCGACCATGCGCAGGCCCATCGGCGACAGGCCGGGGGCGCCGGCGCGGGCGCATTCCGCCGAGAAGATGTAGCGCTGCATCTCGTCCCAGCCGCAGCCGCCGTACTCGACCGGCCAGCTCGGCGCGACCCAGCCCTTGGCGTGCAGGATCTTCTGCCACGGGATCGAATACTGTTTCTCGACGAAGACACTGGTCATCCGGCGACCGGCGACCTGCAGCTCGGGCGGCAGGTTGTCGGCGAGAAAGGCGCGAACCTCGGCCTGGAAGGCGAGATCGGCGGCGCTGAGTTCGAGATTCATCGGCAGCTCGTATGGTGGTCCAAATGCGAAGCGCGGAGTGAGCATGACTGACCCGGCGGCAAGCTACTATGAAGTTGCCGGCGATTGACGGCGCCGCGGTTCGGGGTACCGTCGAGGCCAGCGAGACACGGGGAAGAACGCCATGCGCACGAGAGGCATCAACCATCTGGCCCTGGTCTGCCGGGACATGCGCGAGACGGTGAAGTTCTACACCGAGGTGCTCGACATGCCGTTGATCAAGACCATCGAGCTGCCGGACGGCGGCCAGCACTTCTTCTTCGACTGCGGCGGCGGCTCGTCCCTGGCCTTCTTCTGGTGGGCCGACGCGCCGCCCGCCGCGCCGGGCATCGCCTCGGTGAAGGCCTTCCCGCAATCGCCCAAGTCGGCCATCGGCTCGATGAACCACGTGGCCTTCGACGTCGAGCCCGACGAGATCGAGGCCTGCATCGAGCGGCTGAAGGCGGCCGGCGTGCCCCACCTGCCGGTCGTGGTGAACCATGACGACAGCCCCGCCGGCGTCTCGCCGGACGTCAACGACGGCGTCTTCGTCCGCTCGGTCTACTTCACCGATCCCAACGGCATCATGATGGAGTTCGCCGCCTGGACCCGCGCCATGCGGCCCGACGACGTGCGCCACGCGCCCAAGGGCGCGGTGGTCGAGGCCTGATCAGGCCGCATCCACCGTCACCCGGCGCATGTGTCGGCGCTGCCCGGGATAGTCGTTGAGCGCGAAGTGCCAGACCGAGCGGTTGTCCCAGAAGGCGACCGATCCCGGCTTCCAGCTGAACCGGCAGGTGAAGGCCTCGAACCGGCTATGCTCGAACAGGTAGTTGAGCAGCGCCTTCGACTCCCGCCGGCTCCAGCCCTCGATGCGCATCGTGAAGGCCGGATTGACGTACAGCGCCTTGCGGCCGGTCTCGGGGTGAACCTTGACCATGGGGTGGACGTACTCGCCCACGGCGCCCTCCGCCTCGGCGATCTGCATCGACCCGCGCTTCTGGGCCGAGGCGCCGGTGGGCGCGTACTCCCGGCCGGCGGAGTGAACCGCGCTCAGCCCCTCCAGCGTCTTCTGCAGCCCCGGCGACAGCGCCTCGAACGCCGCCGCCTGACTCGCGAACAGGGTGTCGCCGCCGTAGTCCGGCGTCTGCACGGCGTAGAGGATCGAGCCGATGCTCGGGGCCTCCAGAAAGCTCATGTCCGAGTGCCAGCCGCCGCCGAAGTTGATGCGGTCGGACGGCTCCTTGATGATCTCCATGACCTCGGGATGGTCGGCCATGCCCTTCACGTAGGGATGGATGTTGAGCGGCCCGAAGCGGCGGCCGAAGGCCAGCTGCTGCTCCGGCGTCAGGGCCTGGTCGCGGAAGAAGATCACCTGATGCTCGACCAGCGCCTTGCGGATCGCGGCGATGGTCTCGTTCGCCAGCGGCTGCGACAGGTCGACGCCGCCGATCTCGGCGCCCAGCGCTCCGGCCACGCGTCTGACGTCGATCCCGGTCATGGTCTGCTCCCCGCGTCTGTCTTTGCCCGCATGTTGGGCCCGGCGGGCGAAGGCTGCAACGTCAGCCCCTCTTCACGGTCCGGAAGCCGACGTGAGAGGAGCCCGTGTCCGGCGGCCCCGGCTGACGCGCCGCGGGCCGGTAGCGGAAGCAGAAGTTGTCGGCGCACAGGAACGACCCGCCCTTGATCAGGTGGCTGCGCGCCGGGTCGCCCTCCGGCCGGCCGTCCTGGAACCAGTCGCTTGTCCACTCCCACACGTTGCCGGTCATGTCCGACAGGCCGAACGCGCTGGGCGGATAGCAGCCGACTGGCGCGGTGCGGGCCTTGTAGCCGTCGTCGGCCGTGTCGACCGCCGGGAACACGCCCTGCCAGGTATTGGCGCGCGGCGCCTTCGGATTGGGCCGCTCCTCGCCCCACTCGTAGCGCTTGCCGTCGAGGCCGGCCCGGGCGGCGAACTCCCATTCGGCCTCGGTGGGCAGGTCGCGGCCCTTCCAGCGCGCGTAGGCCAGCGCATCCTCGAAGGCGACCTGCACCACAGGATGGCGCTCTCGGCCGACAAGATCGCTGCCGGGGCCTTCGGGGTGCTTCCAGCTCGCGCCGTCGATGATTCGCCACCAGAGCGACGGATCGCCCGAGCCGAGACCCGCCGCCCCGACGAAGACGAGCGACGAGGGCTTCAGCTTGTCGGCCGGCACGCCCGGATAGAGCGCCGGATCAGGCTGACGCTCGGCGAGGGTGACGTAGCCGGTCGCCTTCACGAAGGCCGCGAACTGGGCGTTGGTGACCTCGGTCCGATCAATGGAGAACGGCCCCACCGTCACCGTACGGGGCGGCCCCTCCTCGGCGTGATCGCCGGCCGCGCCGAGCGTGAAGGTCCCGCCCGGCAGGCGCACCTCGCCCTCGGGGGCGGGAGACGGACAGGCGCGGGTCGCCTCGGCCAGGGCCACGGCCGCCTCCGGCGCACGGCCGCAGGCCGACAGGACCAGGGCCGCGGCGGCCAGAGCCGCCAGCCTCATCCGGACGCTTCCTCCAGCAGGGCCAGCGCCATCCAGGTCATGATGGCGCGCGCCTCCTCCGGGTCCGCGCCCTGGTCGGTGCGCAGCCGGCGCCAGGCTTCAAAGCTCACCGCCAGTTCCAGCGCCGCCATCTGCTCGCGCCGCGCCGCGAGGGCCGGCGGCGCAATGGCGAGAAGCGCGTCGCGCTGCTGGCGGATCAGGCGCGCGCGCCCCTCGCGCAGCGCGGGCGAGCGATGGCGCTGGGAATCGGCGGCGATCTGCAGCGGCAGGATCAGTTCGAACAGCCCGGCACGCCGTTCGATCTCGGCCTCGAGGTCGCGCCGGGCGTCGCCGGTCGGCGGCCGGCCCGCCATGAGCGGTTCGGCTTCGGCGGTGATCACCGCCTGCATGGCGCGGTAGACTCCGTCCATGTCCTCGAACAGCCGGAACACCGTGCGCAGGCCGACGCCGGCGCGCTCGGCGACGAGCTCGGCCGGCGGCAGGCCCAGTCCGCCCTTCTCGCGGACGATGGCGATCATGGCGTCGACAATGCGGCCTCGACTGGCCTCCGAACGCAGCCGGCGTCCGTCAGTGCGGGTCTCGGTCGGGGTTTGCATCGAATCGCTCACGCCCCATGAGGCCTCCACCGGAGGGCGCGGCGCAAGCGTTGAGGCGCCCGCCATCGCTACAGTCCGGTACACTGGATCAGCAGCTGCCCGGCCAGCCCGGCCTTGCGGTGCACACCGATCGCCTGGACCTCCGGCGACGTGGCGATGGCCACGAAGGCGGCGCGGCTGGGGTATTCCATGATCGCGGCGACGTCCCAGAGCTCCTCGACCTTGCCGATCACCAGGGCGTCGATCCGCGCGTTGAAGTGCATGCGACCGCCCTTGCTCTCGACCAGGGGCTTCATCGCCGCGCCGTAGAGCATGTAGGCCTCGCGCCCGGAGATGTCGGGATGGCCCGGCTCGTCATACTGCGCGCGGTCGTGGAACTTCAGCAGGTTGAGCATGACGATGGGCTCGTCGCCGCCCAGGCCCAGCAGGGCCTGAAGCTGTTCGCTTTCGGGAAGGACCGCGTTCTCGACGTTCATGGGATTTCCTAGCGCTCGCCCTTGATGAAGGCGTTGATGACATCGGCGATCTGGTCGGGGCAGTCTTCCTGCAGGAAGTGGCCGCCGCCCTCGATCGTCACATGCTTGCGGCCCTTCGTTCCCGGCACCCGGGCCTGAAAGACCGCCTCGCCGCCCCCGGTGACGGGATCCTTGTCGCTGAAGGCGGTCAGGAACGGCTTGTCGAACGCTTCCAGCACCGCCCAGGCGGCCTTGTTCTCGGCCACCGAGGCATGCTCCGGCGTAACCGGCACGAAGGTTGGGAAAATCCGCGCCGCGACCTTGTAGCTCTCGTCCGGATAGGGCGCGTCGTAGGCGGCGATCTCCTCGGGCGACAGCTCGCGCTGGGTTCCCATGTTGACGATCATCCCGGCCGGGAAGACCGGCATCGACTGGCTCAGGTCAAGCCAGGTCTTGAACCCGTCGGACATGCCGCTGCCGGTCGGCAGGCCGGTGTTGCCGACCACCACCCGCGCGAACCGCTCCGGGAAGGCCGCCACCAGCCGCAGGCCGATCAGGCCGCCCCAGTCCTGGCAGAACAGGGTGATGTCCTTGAGGTCCAGCGCCAGCAGCCAGGCGCTCATCCAGGCGACATGGCGTTCGTAGCTGTAGTCGGCCTTGTCCGCCGGCTTGTCGGAGCGGCCGAAGCCTACAAGGTCCGGCGCCAGCACCCGGTGCTCGCCCGACAGCCGGGGGATGATCTTGCGGTAGAGATAGGACCACGACGGCTCGCCGTGCATCAGCAGCACCGGCGCCGCGTCCCGCGGGCCTTCATCGATGTAGCCGATCCGCAGGTCGACGCCGTCACCGCCTGGAACCGCCACATAGTGAGCGGCGAACGGGAAATCGGGCAGTCCCTCGAAACGGTCGTCGGGCGTGCGAAGCACTTTCACCGGGCATTCTCCTGGACGTAGCGCGCGGGGTTGACCCCGGCGATAACTAATGACACGAATAATGCCAATATAGTTCCGGCAATCAAGCGGGAAACGGAGACGGGCATGAAACGCATCCTGGCGGGGCTGATCGTCCTGACGCTTGTCGTCGGCGCCGGCCTCTATCTCGTAAGGGGCCAGCTGGCCGTGAAGCTGGTCGAGAGTCGCGTCGCCGAGGGCATGGCCAGAGATCTGACCAGCCGCCTGCCCGACGGCCTGCACGTCGTCGTCTGCGGATCGGGCGGTCCGTTCCCGGACGGCGACCGCGGCGCGCCCTGCACCGCCGTCATCGCCGGCAAGCGGCTGTTCATCGTCGACACCGGCGAGGCCGCCGCCCGGACCCTCGGACGGCTCGGCGTCGGCGGCGACTCCGTCGTCCTGCTGACCCACTTCCACTCCGACCATATCGACGGCCTCGGCAATGTGGCGCTGATGCGCTGGGGCGGGTCGAACCTGACGACGCCGCTGTCGCTCTACGGCGGGCCAGGCGTCGAACGTATCGCTGCGGGCTTCAACGAGGCCTACGCCTTCGACAGCAGCTATCGCACCGCCCACCATGGCGCGGACGTCATGCCGCCCTCCGGCGCCGGCATCACGCCGAAGCCTGTCATCATCCCGGCCGGCGCCGACTCCGTGGTCGTGCTGGAAGAGGACGGCGTGAAGATCACCGCCTTCCGGGTCGATCACGGCCCCGTCGAGCCGGCCCTCGGCTACCGCTTCGACTACAAGGGGCGCAGCGTGGTGATCAGCGGCGATACCTCGGTCTCGCCGGTCGTCGCCGCCCAGGCCAAGGGGGTCGACCTGCTGGTCCATGAGGCGCTGTCGCCGGAGCTGGTCAAGGTGCTGCAGGACGGCGCAATCCGGGCCGGCCGGCCCAAGCGCGCCAAGATCATGGCCGACATCCCCAACTACCACACCAGCCCGATCGAGGCGGCGCGCATCGCCCAGTCGTCGGGCGCCAAGGCGCTGCTGCTGACCCACATCGTGCCGCCGCTGCCGCTGCGCGCGCTGGAGGGACCTTTCCTGGGCAAGGCGCGAGACGCCTATGACGGGCCGCTGTGGATCGCCCGCGACGGCGACCTGCTGTCGATGCCGGCCGGCGGGGGCGCCGTTTCCCGGAAGCGTCTGCGCTGAACTGCCGATCGGCGCTGACTTCGGCGGAAGGTTCAGCGGACGCTGAAGCGTCACCAGTGTCTCCAGTGCGCTCGTGAAGCGGAGCCGACGCGCCAGGCCGGTGGAACGATAAGGGGACAGGGCCCCTCTTTCGGCGTCAGCCACGAGCCAAGCGCCGAGGGCGGCCGCACACGACCAGGCGGCGCAAGGCCTTTGGCGGCCTTGGGTTCGCGGAGGTGGGGACAGGCGTCTCAAGCGTTGCATCCCGCAAGTATGACGCAGCGCAGGACCGTGCGGACCGATCAGTCGGGCGGCTCTGGCCGCGATGTCTCTCAAAGGGGCGAAATGTCTCGCTTTGTCTCCGGAGTATAGGTCTCCGGAGTCTCGCATCCGGCTCAGGGGGCGGCGGTGCGCAGGTGATGCAGGGCGATGCCCGAGGTGGTCGCCACGTTCAGCGAGTCGAAGCCGCCGGCCATCGGGATCGACACCGTCCGGCAGCGGGCCAGGACCTCAGCGCCAAGGCCCGGTCCCTCGGCGCCCAGCAGCAGCGCTGTTCGGGCCGGCGGGTCCAGGTGGTGCAGCGCCGTCGCCCCGGACGGACTGAGCGCCACCGGCTCCAGCCCGTGGCGCAGCAGGGTCTCCACCACATCGCCTTCGACTCTCGCGAACGGCGCCGTCAGCACGCCGCCGACCGACACCCGGATGGCCTTGCGGTAGAGCGGATCGCAGCATGCCGCGTCGAGCAGGACGGCGTCGACGCCGAACGCGGCGGCGTTGCGGAACAGTCCGCCCATGTTGTCGTGATTGCCGATGCCGCACAGCGCCAGGACCAGCGCCCGCGCGCCCAGCCCGGCCAGCAGCGCGTCCGCGCCCACCTCCGGCGCCCGCGCGGCGACGGCCAGGATGCCCCGGTGCAGCTCGAAGCCGGCGATCGCGTCCAGCACCGGCTGCTCCGCCAGATAGACCGGCAGGTCATCGGGCAGGGTCCGAAGAAGGGGCTCCAGCTTCTCCCGCCGCTTGGACGCGATCAGGACCGACAGCGGCTGGTGGCGTTGCTGGCCGGCCAGCACGCGCAGCACCGTCTCGCCCTCGGCGATGAACAGGCCGAGCCGGCCCACGAGGTCCCGCTCGCGGATATCGCGATAGGCCTCGATCCGCGGGTCTGCGGGGTTGTCGATGGGAATGAAGTGCGGCACGGCGCAGCGATAGCGGGGCGCGCCGCCCGCGGCTAGGGCGCCGGATCCCGCGCGATGCCGAGGACCTCGCCGACGGCCGCCGGGTCGTCCGCGAGGCGGACCACGACAGCCTGCATCGTCCGGATGGCCGCGCGCAGCTGGTCACGGTCGACGCCCTGCATCGTCCTGTGCTGGCTCGCAGAGACCAGGGCCCAGCCCTCGTCCATGGTCCTTGCGCCTTCGGCGGTCTGGGCGATGCGGACCTGGCGGCGATCCTCGGGCGGCGTGGTTCTCGTGACCAGACCCATGGCGACAAGCTGGTCGACCATTCGGGTCAGGGTGGTGCGGTCGACCGCGCTGCGGGCGGCCAGCTGGTTCATGGTGCACTCGCCGACGCGGTGGATGGCGACCAGCACGCGCCACTGCATGGCCGAGACGTCCAGCGACCGGAGCGCCTGCTCGGTCAGGTATTCCTGCCGGCGCGCCACCTGGAACGCCATGACGAAGAACATCTCGGGCACATTGGCGATGAACTCGCCTTCCGGATCGATCGCCCAGGGCCGTTCCGCGGAGACCGTCACGCGTTGGCCCGGTCGAAGTCGAGGATGCATTCCGCCCAGTCCTCATCCTCGATGACATTGCGCACCACCTTCGAGAGAAGGCGCTCAAGGACCTCGATCTCGCCGGGCTCGACGCCCTGCAGGGCCTTGCCGTTGAAGGCGGTGGCGGTGGCCATGGCCGAACCGTAGGCGGCTTCACCCGCCGGGGTCAGGGAGACCAGGGTCTGGCGGCGATCCTGCGGGTGTTCCGTGCGCCGGACGAAGCCGGCGACCACCAGCTGGTCCATGGTGCGGGTGAGCGTCGTGCGGTCGATGGCGCAGAAGTCGGCCACCAGGCCCATCGACGACTCGCCCAGCCGGTTGAGGACGGACAGGATCCGCCACTTCGGGATGCTGAGATCCATCTCCGCCAGCACCTCGCCAAGGACCAGCTCGCGCTGTTTGACCACGTGAAACAGCAGATAGAAGAAGTATTCGGGCGGCGGCGCCCGGCGCTGTTTCGCCATGTGATCGGCCTCCTCCATCCGGCCAGAGACCGAAAACGCGCAATCGCATGGCGGCGTTCTCCCCGAGGGGAGCATGCCGCGGACGGCTTGGCAAGTGTGACGGCACATAGTGCAATCTGCAAAATGTGTGAGACGCGATATATGCGTTTGCACATTATTCTTGACACCGGCGCCCCTCGAACCTATCAGGTCCCCAAGTTGAGTAGGTTTGCGCCGGGGGACGCGGGGCGCACGCCAGTGTCGGCGTCGATGTTGCGGGAGATGACCCGATGTCCACGCCTGCCGGACCTGCGCTCACTGACAGCCTTCGCCTGCGGCTCGACGCGCTCGACATCGATGTCAGCTGCGCCCTGAGTTTCTCGCGCGCGACCCTCTGCGCGCTCGCGGCCATGTCCCGGGAGGCCAGCGAGACGATCGACCGCTGCCTCGGCGACGAGGCGGCGATCATCAGGATCGAGGATCTTGACGGCAGCGCCGCCGTCGCCGCTGCCCTGAACGAAGCGCGCCAGCAAATCCGCGCGGCCCGCGACGATCTCTCCGCCGCGTCGACCCACGGTCTGGAACGCCTGCTGGTCGAAGCCGCCGCCGACCTGCGGGGCGGTCAATCCCCGGCCGTCAGCCGGGACTGAGTTTCCGAGGTTCCCCGGACGACCCGCAGAGGTCGGCCGGGATCCGGCTTCCCCCCAAAGCCGGGTTCCGCTCTCCGGTTCGCGCCCGCGGACCGGAGAGCCGGGGGCGACCGGTTGAGGGGCGCGTGGCGTCAGGCTTCGACGGGCGTCTCGCCGGCGAGGCGCTTGTTCATGTCTTCCAGCGACGCCAGCATGCCTTCCTGGGACGCCACCGGATCGGTGTCGTCCAGCAGTCGGCCGATGGCGTTGCCGTAGAGGGCGCCCAGTTCAGGCCGCCAGCGGTCGCCCATCAGGTCGACGGCATGGGCGAACAGCCCGCCGCAGCGCGACAGCCGCATCATCCCCGCCGCGCCGCCGACGCCCAGGATGCCGTTGGCCAGCCAGCTGAGGCGGGCCTTGTCCGGATCGGGCTGCTCGCTCAGGCGCATGATCTCGGCGACCCAGTCCTTCACCGACTTGCGCATGTCGGCGCCCGCGTTGAGGACCACCTGGCCGCCGCGGTCGACCGCCGTGTCTACGCTGAGGCCGAAGCGGACATCGACGGAGTCGGCGAGCCGGTTGGTCGGCTTGAAGAAGCGTGCAGCGCTGGTCACAGTTTCACCCTCGTCGGCTTCATGAGCAAATCGATCTCGTTCTGGGACATGTTAGGTTCAACCGCCGCCCCGATCTTGAAGTTCAGGTCGTCGTGGCGACGCCCCTTGGTGCCGATCGGCGGGCCGAAGGCCTTGAAGCGGCGATCCGGACCGCAATAGCCCTCGGCCTCGACGAACAGTCGCTTGTCCCGGCCCAGCCAGATGATCCGCTGCAGCAGCACCGGCGGCGTCACCGGCTTGGCCAGCACGAAGTTCGCGCCGCTGTCCCTCGCCTTGTGGACCTGGTCCATCCGGGTCCCGCTGGTGACCACCAGCACCGAGGTGGCGCGATTGAAGTCGGGCCCTTCGCGGCGCAGCCATCGGATGAAGTCAAAGCCCGCGCCCTTGGCCAGGGCGGCTTCGACCAGGATGAGATCGAATTCCGAGCCGCCGGCCGCCGCCTTGGCGTCGCGCAGGTTGCCGACCTTGGTCTGGCGTCTCAGATCAAAGCTGGTGAGCACGTTGGACAGCAGGTTCAGGTGCACCTGGTTGTCATCGAGCAGCAGGGCTCTGGCTCGGGTCAGATCGACCTTGGCGCTGGCGGCGACGTGACTTTGCGTTTCGTTCATCTCGAGCCTCAGAAGAGGTCAAAGTCTCCAGACTCAAACACGTCGGCCGGGGCCTCCTCGTCCGCGGCATGCGCGGTGAGACGGTCGGCCATGTCCTGCAGCGGAATGGCCCCCAGTGCGTCGGTCAGGTCCACGGCGGGATCGAACGCTACTGCCGCCACGACCTGGCGGATAAAATGGGTGAGGACGCCCAGGCGCTGCGACACCAGGTCGAGGGTCTGCAGCTCCCGCACGAGAACCGCGTCGAGGTGCGCGGCGTGCTCGGGCACGTGACAGATGTTCTGGACGCGCAACAGGTGCGCTTCGAGCAACGCCAGCTCATGCGCGACGCCGCCCAGCGCGCCGCCGAGCCCGTGCGGCGGAGTCTCCGCGGGAATGGCGACCGCGGACATCAGAACAGCTCCAGGTCGCCGGTGTTGTCGGCCGGCGGCGGCACGGCCAGCTTGCGCTCGCGGACGAACACCGACGGATCGGCGTCGGTCAGCAGCCGCTGCATGGCCTGGCCTGTGGTGGGGCGATAGCGGATGCGCCGGGCGCTGGTGCCGCCCGTGTCGCCGCCGATCACGGCGATCCCTTCGGCCTGCAGGAAGCGCTTGGCGAAGGCGGCGTTCTCCGCGCCGATGTTTCGCAGGCGGTCGAACATGCTGGCGCCGCCGAACAGCTTGGCTTCCAGCCGGTCACGGCGGGCGCCGGCGCGCAGCAGGCTGTTGATCAGGATTTCCATGGCGTTGACGCCGTAGCGCTTGGCCTCGTCGGTATCGCCGCTGCCGTCGCCGTCGGGGAGGAGGAAGTGGTTCATGCCGCCCAGACCCCGCTCGGGATCCCGGATGCATGCGGCGATGCACGAGCCGAGCACGGTGCTCATCACCACGTCCGGAGAATCCGACACATGGTGCTCGCCCTGCCCGACATGCAGCGTCCGCTCGCCTGTTCCGTCCAACCCGATGCTCATGTCAGTGCGCCGAACACGCCTTCGATCTTGTCCTTCAACACTTGAACCGTAAAAGGTTTCACCAAGTAGTTATTGACGCCGAATTGAACCGCTCTTTGCACCAGATCGGAGTCGGCGCGGCCGGTCAGCATGATGAAGGCGATGGTCTTGAACGGCGGGTGCGCGCGCACCGCGCGCAGCAGGCCCAGGCCGTCCAGCTTGGGCATGTTGTAGTCGGAAATCACCAGGTGGGCCGGCTGGGTGAGCAGCATGCGCAGTGCGGCCTCGCCGTCCGGCGCCTCGCGGATGTCCTTGAAACCAAGCTGCTGCAGACCCGAACGCACGAGCGTCCGAATGGTCATCTGGTCGTCGACCACAAGCACTGAAATGGCGGAGGCGGCGGGCATCTCGTCTATCCCTCGGCAGACACGGCGCAGGCGCTGAGCAGGTGAGCTCCGATGCGCGTGATGGGGTACTGGCGCTCGACAGCGCCGATTTCGAAGGCCGCGCGCGGCATGCCGTAGACGACGCAGCTGGCCTCGTCCTGGCCGAGCGTCCGGCCGCCGGCCTCGCGCATGGCCAGCAGGCCCTTGGCGCCGTCCCGGCCCATGCCGGTCAGGATGGCGCCGGCGCACTTGCCGCCCACGGCCTTGACCACGGACTCGAACAGAACGTCGACGGACGGCGCGTGGCCGTTGACTGTCGGGCCCTCGCGCAGGCGGCAACGAAGCTGAGAACCCGTACGCTCGACCACCAGATGGCGGTCTCCGCCCGGGGCCAGGAAGACACGGCCGGCTTCCAGCAGGTCGCCGTCCTCCGCTTCGGTCACGGTCGCGGCGGAGCAGTTGTCGAGACGCTTGGCGAAGCTCTTCGTGAAGGTCGCCGGCATGTGCTGGGTGATCACGGTCGGCGGGCAGTTGGCCGGAAAGCCCGAGATGACCTGGATGAGCGCCTCGACGCCGCCGGTGGAGGAGCCGATCGCCGCGATGTTTCCATTGGGCCGGTAGACGGTCTGGCTGGACGCGCTGGTCCGCGGGGCGTCCCCGAGGGGGCGCAGGCGGGACCGGGCGGCGGCCTTGACCTTCTCCGCCAGGCTGGCGAAGGCGTCGTTGGCGTTGATGCCGGGACCCGGCTTGCCGACGCAGTCGACCGCGCCCAGCGCCAGGGCCTCGATCGTGGTGTCGGCGCCGGCCTGCGTCAGGGTCGAGATCATGATCACCGGCGTCGGCCGCAGGCGCATGATCCGCTCGAGGAACTCGATGCCATTCATGTTCGGCATCTCGACATCAAGCGTCACAACGTCCGGATTCAGCCGCTTGATGGCCTCGCGGGCCTCCAGCGGATCGCCGGCCGAGCCGACGACCTCGATGTCCGGATCACGGCGCAAGACGGCGGCGATGACGCCGCGCATGGTGGCCGAGTCGTCGACGATGAGGACGCGCACGCTCAAAGTTGTCCCCCGACCTTGTACACCGTCAGCCCGTCGCTGGTCAGGCGGCCGCCGTCGCCGGTCACGCGTTCGGAGTGACCGATGTAGAGGCGGGCGCCGGGGTTCATCACCTCGATGAACTTCCGCCAGACCTGCTCCTGGGTGGCGTCGTCGAAGTAGATCACCACGTTGCGGCAGAAGATGACGTCGAACCGGCCCTTCATCGGCCAGGGCTTGATCAGGTTGAGTTCCCGGAAGGTGATCAGTTCCTGGGTCTCTTCGGACATCCGCCACATGTCGGCGCCGGCGTCCGGCGCCTTGCGCAGGTGTTTGCGGTCGCCGGCCGGCACGGCCTCGAGGGCTTCACGGCTGTAGACCCCCTCCCGCGCCGTCTGGACGACGTTGGGGTCGATATCGGTCGCGAGGATCCGGACATCGTAGCGGGCGGCGTCGGGCAGTCCCGCCAGCACGCACAACGCCATCGAGTAGGGTTCCTGTCCGGTCGAGCAGGCGGCCGACCACAGGCGCACCCGGCCGCCGGCCTTCGCGCGCGCGGCCAGGACCGGCATGATGGTGTCGCGCAGGTGGTCGAAGTGGTGCGGTTCGCGGAAGAAGCGGGTGACATTGGTGGTCAGCGCCGCGAGCATCGCCTGGCGTTCATCGACGCCCTGCTGCCCCTGGATGAGCGCGCAGTAGTCCCGGAAGCTGGACATGCCCAGCAGCCGGAGCCGCTTGGCGAGACGTGAGTAGACCAGGGTCGCCTTGGTGTCGGGCAGGTAGATGCCCGCGTCGCCGTGCAGCACGGCGGCGATCGTCCGGAAGTCCTCGGTCGTGAAGGCAAACTCACGACCGGCGTCCTTGGGGGCTGTCGAGGCGAATTCTGCGCCGGCCATCGGTGTCAGGCCGCCTCTGCCTGGTGGGCGTCCAGGACCAGGCCCAGGTCGATGAGGCTGATCATCCGGCCTTCGAGGGCGATCAGGCCTTTGACGAAGTTCTGCATCTGGTCGCCGGCCAGGTCGGGCGTCTTCTGGACCACATGATCGGCGGTGGAGAGGATGTCGCAGACCGCGTCGACCAGCAGGCCGACGATGCGACTGCCGATCTGCACCACGATGATGACATGGCGGGCGGTCTCGACCGCGGTGCCCAGGCCCAGCCGGTCGGCCAGGTCGATGACCGGCAGGACCGCGCCGCGCAGGTTGATCACGCCGCGGACGAAGCGGGGGGAGTGCGGCACGGGCGTGGCCGGGGTCCAGCCCCGGATCTCGCGCACCGCCATGATATCCACGCAGAACTCCTGCTCGCCGATGCGGAAGGAGATCAGTTCGCTGCCGTCGCGGCCGTCGAGGGAAAGCTCGGTCATGGTCGTCATCCAGTCATGGCCAGGGTGTCGGCGCGGGGCGGCGCCTTGCGATGGGCCGTCACCAGCCCGTCGATATCGAGGATCAGGGCGACGCGGCCGTCGCCCAGGATGGTGGCGGCGGCGACGCCGTCGGTCGGCTTGTAGTTGGTCTCAAGACTCTTGATCACGACCTGGCGCTGTCCCTGGATGTGATCGACCATCAGGGCGACCTGTCCGGCGACCTCGCTCTCGACCAGCAGGGCCACGCCCTCGGTCGGATCGAACTTCGACTTGCCGAAGCCCAGCGCGGCGCCGGTGTCGATCAGCGGCACGAAGGCGTCGCGAATCTTGAGCACGAAGTTGCTCGGGCCCAGGGGACGGACGTCGCCGGCGCGCGGCTTGAGGCTCTCGATGATGGTGGTCAGCGGGGCGACCAGCGTCTGGTCGCCGACGGTGACCACCATGCCGTCCAGAACCGCCAGCGTGAGCGGCAGGCTCAGCGAGAAGCGCGAGCCCTGGCCCGGCGCGGACACGATCGTGATGCGGCCGCCCAGCGCCTGGACCGACCGCTTGACCACGTCCATCCCGACGCCGCGGCCCGAAATGTCGGACACGGTTGCGGCGGTGGAGAAGCCCGGCGCGAAGATCAGGTTGTCGATCTCCTCGTCGGACATCTGGGCGTCGGCGGAGATCAGGCCCTTCTCGATGGCCTTGGCCTTGACCCGCACGCGGTCGACGCCGCGCCCGTCGTCGGAGACCTCGATGACGATCCGGCCGCTGCGGTGCGCGGCGGTCAGGCGCACGGTGCCCTCGGCCGACTTGCCGGCGGCCTCGCGCTCGGCCGGGGTCTCCAGGCCGTGGTCGATGGCGTTGCGGATCATGTGGGTGATCGGGTCGGACAGCTTCTCGACCACGGTCTTGTCCACCTCGGTGCCTTCGCCCTCGGTGACCAGCTTGACCCGCTTGCCGGTGGCTTCACCGACTTCACGGACCAGACGCGGCATCCGCTGGAAGACCGACTTCACGGGCTGGGCGCGGATGGCCATGACGCTGTCCTGGATGCCGCGGGTCAGCAGCTCCAGGTCGGTCAGCGCCAGGTTGACGTCAGTCGCCTTGCCGGCGCCGCTTTCCATGACCCGCTGGGCCAGCATCGCCTGATTGATGACCAGCTCGCCGACCAGGTTGATCAGCCGGTCGACGCGATCGAGGTCCACGCGAATGGTCTGGGGCGGCGGCGGCGCGGCCGGCGCGTTGGCGGCGGCCTGGGCCGGCGCGGGCGCGGAGGGCGCCGACTGGGTGAGCTCGTCCACGTGCGGCGCCAGATCCATCAGGTTGAAGGGCTTGTCCGGCGGCGGCGGGGCGGCGGCGGCCGCGACGGGCGGCGTTTCCGCGGCGCTCTGGAGCAGCGAGGACAGCAGGTCGGCGGGCGCCTCGGTCGGCGGAGCCGGGTCGGCGACGGCGGCGAGCAGCGCGCCGATGTCGGGCCCATCCTGGGCGCCGCTCTCGCGGATGATCTCCAGGTCGCAGTCGTCGTCGACGAACGCAAAGGCGTCGCGGATGTCGTCCTCGACGACATTGCCCGGCAGCCGGATGGTCCAGCCCAGGTACGCGCCGGCCGGATCCATTTCGTCGAGAGTCGGCAGCGCCTCGTCATTCACGGTGATCACGGCCTCGCCCAGGCCGCTCAGTTCGCGGAGCACGAGCGCGGAATCGTTGGCCTTGGCGTAGAGGGAGGCGTGAGGCGCGAAGTTGACGACCCAGCCGCCTTCCGCGTCGTTGGCGCCCGCCTCAGCGACCGGCTCGGCCGCCGCGCTGGCCAGCAGCGCCGAGAGGTCGAAGTCCGCCGCCGGTTCCGCGGACGGCAGGTCCAGCGAAATCATCTGCGGCTTGAAGTCGATGCCTTCGATCTCGGCGGGCTCGGGCTCGTAGGCCCCTGTCGCTGAGCCGCCGATGGTGTGGGCCATGATCGCGGCGGCGATCTGTTCGGAGCGCGCCTCGTCGACCCCGCCGCCGTCACGGGCGGCGCTGACGTGATCTGCCAGCATGTCGGCGGCGCGCAGCAGCGTGGCCACCACCGCCTCGGTCGGTTCGACCTGGGCGGAACGGATCTGGTCGAGCAGGGTCTCGAAGACATGGCTGAAGCGCACGAGCGGATCGAGACCGAAGGCCCCGCCCCCGCCCTTCACCGAATGCACCGCGCGAAACACCGAGTTGATCGTCTCGGAGTCCGCGGAGCCCTGTTCCATGGCCATCAGGCCTTCCTCGAGTTGCGCGAGAAGCTCGTCGCACTCGATGAAGAAGGTCGTCCGGATGGCGTCCATCGGATCCATGGGTATCGTCCCTTCTAGGCCGCGACCCGGCGGATGGCTTCGATCAGCTTGACCGGATCGAACGGCTTGACGATCCAGCCCGTCGCGCCGGCGGCGCGGGCGCGGGCTTTCTTCTCGGGCTCGCTCTCGGTGGTCAGCACCAGGATCGGCGTGGTTCGGGACGCCCCCTCCGCGCGCACCGCTTCAATGAACCCGAAGCCGTCGAGCCTCGGCATGTTGATGTCGGTGACGATCACGTCCGGCCGCTCGGTCTGCAGCACTTCCAGGCCATGCACGCCGTCCTCGGCGGTGATGACCTGATAGCCGGCCTGGCGGAGGGTGTGACCGAGCATCTCGCGGATGGTTCGGGAATCGTCGACGGCAAGGATCGTCAGGCTCACGGGAGGCAGTCCTCTTGCGGGCGGGTCCAGTCAGCGGCGCCCAGTAGCGCCAGACCGTTCTCGAATGCGGGTGAAGCGTTGGTGATTGCGAAGGGCTGGCCGTCCGCGTCCCAGGTCAGTCGGGCCGAGGCGAGCACCTGGAAGCAGGGTCCGCTGAGCCGCTCGACGTCGGATGCGTCGACAGCCAGGGGTGATCCGCGTCGGGTCAGCAGGGCGTCGCGCAGCGGCCCCGCCTGGTCGAGGCTGAGGTTGGAGCCCAGCCTTAGTGGTTCAGTGTCGGACATCACCCCCGCCCCTTCCGTGTCGAACGCGTCCAGACCCCCGAAACGCGCCCGCTATCGCGGGGCGTCCGGATCAGACGAGCGGTATTCTGCGGCGTGACTTGATCCATCTGGTTAACGACGACATTTACTGCGTTCGATCCGCCGCGCTTTCGACGATCCGGGGCCGCGTCCGCCGACGCCGGCGCCTCGCCCTGTCCCTGACCGCGGACGGGGAGGAGAGCCGGCCGGCCGAATTCGCTCATGATTTCAGAGACATGCCCTTCGCCCGACACGTGGCGACGGTCTCCGGCGCAAGGATTTCCCTGAACCGGCGGCCGGCGACGGATGAACCCGCGGAGTTTGTCCTCGCGGGTCGGGCCGCCGGCGGTCGCCCCGGTCGAAAGGCCACGGCCGGCTCCCGGGTTAAGGGTCGGGGACGCGACGGCGCGCGCCGGGAAGCTCCCGGCCCTCGCGCCCGCATGCGCCAATGACTGTGAAAGCAGCATAACTCCGACGCCCGCGCCCGTTCCCCTTGCGGCATCGGTCCCAAGCTTCGGAAAATATTTGGTTAAACCGGAGAACGCCGGACCCGCGATGCCGCGACCGCCGGCGGGACCGGGGGCATCATCCGGGACGGAAAGCTCAGGCCCCGGTGTCTCCGGCGAAGACCAGCAAGGCTTTGCACGGCGGCCCGGACTCACGGACCAGCGCATACCCGGCCCGCGCGTCGAAATAGACGCCATCGCCCGCGACGAGATGTAGCGGGGCGTAGAGTTCCGAATGCAGGGACAACGCGCCGTCCAGCACGCTCAGCCAAGCTTCGCTGCCGCTATAGCGGAAACCGCCCTGGGCCTCGACCGACAGGGCCTCGACCTCACAGATTACCGGCGTGAAGGCCTTGCGGATCAGGTCGGCGGCCCCGACGCGGCCCGGCCCCCACGGCAGGTCGGTCGCCTCGCCCGCGCCGGCGCGCACCACCGCCCTGCGCCCCAGCGCCGTGGGCGGGGCCTGCGCCGGAGACGCCGTCCCCAGCATGCCGTCGGCCTCCGCGCCGATAAGGCGGGCCATGTCGATCTCGAGCCCTTTGCAGATGCGCAGCAGGTTCTCGTAGCTGAGCGAGGTCTGGCCCAGCTCAACCTTCGACAGCGTTGACAGAGGCACGCCGGATCGCTCGCTCAGCTGGGCGAGCGTCCACCCGCCCGCCAGCCGGAGCTTGCGGATCGCCAGGCCGGCCTTTGCGGAGAGACGCGAACTCATTGCACCGTTGGATCCACAAACTTGCAGGTTTGGTCACAGACCATGAGTCGATGACCGTCCCAACGTCCGGCACCGCCTCAATGTCACTCATTTTCGGGAGGCGAGCGCCTGTTCGAAGAACACCGCCGCCCGGGCCCGCACGTCCGCCGTCGCCTGGGCGTTGGGTTCGATGCCCTGGTTCCTTCGACCGGGTTCATCGAACCCGTGGCCGGCGCCCGCGTAGAGGGTCATGTCGATATCCCCCCTGGCCTTGCGGCTGCGGTCCACCAGCGCCTTGCAGGTCGTCGGTGATGCGCCCTTGTCGGCGTCTCCCATGAAGACCCGCACCGGCGCGTAGGGCTTGTAGCCCTTCTTGTCGAAGCGCTTCTTGAGCAGGCAGCCGGGATAGAGGGCGATGGCGGCGCGGAAGCCGTGCTTGCGCATGTCGCCGGGCTTGTCATCGGCCATCGTCGCCAGCGCGGCGCTGCCGCCGTTGGAGAAGCCCATCAGCCCGATGCGGTCCCCGTCCACGCCCGGCAGGGTGCGCAGGTACTGCAGCGCGCCATAGGCGTCGAGCGGACGGGCGTCGACATCGTCGACCGACGCCGGGCGATCCCGGATCGGCGTGTCGCCGAAGCCCTGTGGGAAGCCGCGCGCGCCATAGCTGTCGACGAGCAGCACATAGTAGCCGCGCGACGCCCAGTACTGTCCCCAGAACTTGAAGCGCGGCGTCAGGGTCGTGGCCCGGTAGTCGCCGCCCGCCCGGCTGGAATAGGCGCCATCCTTGTTGTGCATCAACACCACGGCCGGCGCCTTGCCGCTGACGCCAGTCGGCCTGAACAGATAGCCGGTCAGCATCGGATTGCCGTCGGCGAGGCTGCGGACGGAAACCTGTTCAACGGGCGCGCGGCCGACGGGGCCGGCGACCTCGTCCTCGTCCTGCGCCCGGGCCGGAAGGGCCGCCAGCGACAGGCTGGCGACGAAGGCGGCGGCGGCGGCGGCGATGCGGATCATGACGGCCTCCCTAGAACCCCTGGGTCTTCTTCCAGGCCTCGTAACGGCCCCTGGTCTCGTCGTTGGCCGGGTAGAGGCCGGGCAGAGGCACGCCCCGTTCGACCTCCGAAACGATCCAGCCCTCGAGGCGCTCCTGTTCGACGCCCTCCTCGGCGACCTGGGCGACGATGTCGGCCGGGATGACGACGGCGCCGTCCTGGTCGGCGACGATGACGTCATCGGGGAAGATGGCCACGCCGCCGCACGACACCGGCTCCTGCCAGCCGACGAAGGTCAGGCCGGCGACCGACGGCGGGGCGGCGACGCCGGCGCACCAGACCGGCAGGCCGGTGGCCTTCACGCCGACCGCGTCGCGGACGACGCCGTCGGTAATCATGGCGGCCACGCCGCGCTTGACCATCCGGGCGCAGAGGATGTCGCCGAACACGCCGGCGTCGGTGCAACCGAGGCCGTCGATGACCACCACCACGCCCGGCGGCATGTCCTCGATCGCCGCGCGGGTCGACCGGGGCGATGCCCAGGAGGCCGGCGTCGCCAGGTCCTCGCGGGCCGGGACGAAGCGCATGGTGAAGGCCGGGCCGGCCACGCGGCCTTCCGCGGCGGCGTACGGCAGGGCGCCGCGCAGCCAGACGTTACGCAGGCCCTTCTTGAGCAGGATGGTGGTCAGGGTTCCGGTCGAGATGGTCTCGAGCGTGGCCTTCAGCTTGGGATCGAGGGACATGGCGGAGCCTTTCTCAGCGGAGGCGAAGTCAGATGGAGGCGATCTGGCCGCCGTCGACACGGACGGTCGAACCGGTGACGTAGGAGGCGCGGGTCGAGGCGAGGAAGGCGACCACGTCGGCGTACTCGCGCGGGTCGCCGTAGCGGCCGGCCGGGATGGCCCCGAGACTGGCGGCCTCGACCTGGTCGACGGAGCGGCCTTCGCGCTCGGCCCGCTTCTCGTCCAGGAACCGGGTGCGGTCGGTGGCGATGCGGCCGGGCACGACGACGTTGCAGGTGACGCAGTCGCGGGCGACCTCGCGGGCCAGGGTCTTCGACCAGCCGACCAGCGACAGGCGCAGGGCGTTGGAAATGGCCAGGTTGGCGATCGGTGCGATGACGCCCGAGGAGGTGCTGGTGATGATCCGTCCCCAGCGGCGGGCGATCATGCCGGGCAGCACGCGGTCCGTCGTGGCGATCACCGACGCGACCATGGCCTGGAACTGCGCCGTCCACAGCTCCGTCGACTGGCCCGAAGCCGTGGTCGGCGGCGGTCCGCCGGTGTTGTTGATCAGGATGTCGACCGGACCGAGCGACGCCTCGACCGCCGCGACGTTGGCGTCGATCACGGACAGGTCGGCCAGGTCCCAGCGCACCGGCAGCGCGCGCACGCCGAGCGCCTCGATCTCGCCGGCCAGGGCGGCCAGGGCGGCTTCATTGCGGGCGGCCAAGGCGACGTTCGCCCCCTCGCCGGCCAGGCCCAGCGCGATGGCGCGGCCCAAGCCGCTGGAGGCGCCCAGCACGAGCGCGGTCTTTCCGGAAAGTCCAAGGTCCATGGTTCAGCTGTCCCTGGGCGCGCGGCTGTCGAAACGGGCCAGCCGGGCGAGGAGGTAGTCCACCTCGGCCCGGGCCTTGTCGCTCAGCGCCGCCGCCGGCTTGCGTTGATGGTCGCTGGCGATGACGCCGCGCTTCTTCAGGATGTACTTTCGGACGGCCAGCCCCACGCCCTGCTGGTGCTCGTAGCGCAGCAGCGGCAGGTGGGCGTCGAACAGGTCGTGGGCGGCGTCGCGACGCCCGGCCCGGGCGTGCTCGACCAGATCGACCAGCATGTCGGGGAAGGCATAGCCGGTCATCGCCCCGTCGGCGCCGCGCTCGGTCTCGAAGTCGAGGAACAGGCCGCCGTTGCCACACAGGATCGAGATCGGGCGCATCGAGCCGTCAGCTTCGAACCCGCGCAGGGCGGTGATCTTCTCCAGCCCGGGCCAGTCCTCGTGCTTGAGCATCACGCAGCCCGGATTGTCCTGCACGATCCGGCGAATGACCCCGGCCGTCATCTGGACGGTCAGCGCCAGCGGATAGTCCTGCAGCACCCAGGGCGTGTCGCGACCAACGGCCTCGGCGGCCCCGGAGAAGTAGCCGACGATCTGGTCATCGGTGCGCAGGTTGGGCGGCGAGCCGATCATCACGCCCGCGGCGCCGGCGTCCATGACCGCTTTGGCCAGCGACCCCATGGCCGCGAAGCCCGGCGCCGAGACGCCGACCACGATGGGCAGCGCCGTGCGCCGGATCACCCGCGTGGCGAAGGCCAGGGCCTCGGCCTGGTCGATCTTGGGCGCTTCGCCCAGAATGCCCAGGATGGTCAGCCCGTCGACCCCGACGCCCTCGTAGAAGTCGACCATCCGGTCAACCGAGGCGTCGTCGATGGCGCCGTCCGGGGTGAAGGGCGTCACGGCGATGGCGTAGACGCCTCGCGTGTCTGCATTGAACGACATGGCCTCTGGTCTCAGTTGACGGGATCGACAGTCCTGGCGACGCCTTCGCGGCGGGAGTCCGCGCCGCCCACGAGCCGGCCGTCGACGACCATCACGCCGTGGATGCCGCTTTCCTCGCCGGACCCGCGCTTGACGTCGACGCCGCGGGCCTTGAGGCCCTCAATCACGCCGGGCGCGAACTTGTGGGCCTCGCCGCTGAAGTCCGGCCCGCGCGCAACGAGGTTGGGCAGGTCCATGGCCTGCTGTATCGGCAGCTTCCAGTCCAGAACGCCGACCAGGGTCTTGGCGACATAGGCGGGTATGGCGTTGCCGCCGGGTGATCCGACCGCGCCGACGAAACGGCCCTGCTTGTCGAGGATGATCACCGGCGTCATCGACGAACGGGGCCGCTTTCCGCCGGCCACGGCGTTGGCGGCCGGGGCGCCGTCCTTCTCACGCGGATTGAACGAGAAGTCGGTCATCTGGTTGTTGAGCAGGAAGCCCTCGACCACCCGGCCGGAGCCGAAGTAGGTCTCGACCGTGGTGGTCATGGAGACGACGTCGCCGTCCTTGTCGACGATGACGAAGTGGGTGGTGCCCGCGGGCTCGTCAGTCATGTCGACGCCCGCCATCACCGCGCCGGCGGGCTTGCCGGCCCGCGGCGGCGAGGACGACGCCCGATCGCCGATCAGCCGGGCGCGCTGGTCCAGATAGGCGGGATCGAGCAGGCCGGCGACCGGCACCTGAACGAAGCGCGGGTCCCCGACATAGCGGTCGCGGTCGGCGTACATGACGCGGCTGGCCTCGGCGAACAGGAACCAGGCCTGGGGATCGGCCGGACCGCGCGTGTCGATGTCGGTGCGCTCCAGCAGTCCCATCAGTTCCAGCAGCCCGACCCCGCTGGCCGGCGGCGAGGGCACGCAGATGATGTGGACGCGGTAGGGCTTGCAGAGCGCCGGGATCTCCTGCGGCCGGTAGCCGGCCAGATCGGCCAGGGTCATCTGGCCGGCATAGGGGGCGGCCGTGGTCCGGGCGACGATCTTCTCGGCGATCGGCCCACTGTAGAGCACCTTGGCGCCTTCACGGGCCATGCGACGCATGACGCCCGCGTAGGCCGCGTTGCGATAGGTGTCGCCGGCCTGCAGCGGCGTCCCGTCGGGTCGCGCGAACAGAGCGCGGGCGTCGGGCGTCCGGTCGGTGGCCGCATAGCGCACGATCTGGTCGGCCATGCGGGGCGTGACGGTGAAACCCTGCTCGGCCGCCACGGCGGTGTCCTCGAACAGCTCCGCCCACGGCAGCTTGCCATGGCGCTTCTGGACCGCCTCCAGCATGGCCATGGCGCCCGGCACGCCGGTGGCGCGACCGCTGCGCATGGCGTCGGCCCTTTTCAGCGGCGCGCCGTCGTCATCAAGGAACATGGTCGGCGACGCCGCCGCCGGCGCGGTCTCGCGGCCGTTCCAGGCCGTGACCTCCCCGGTCTCGGCGTCGTAGTGCATCAGGAAGCCGCCGCCGCCGATGCCGCTCGACTGCGGCTCGGCGAGGCCCAGCATCACCTGCACGGCGACGGCCGCGTCGGCGGCGCTGCCGCCCCGGCGCAGCACGCTCAGGCCGGCCTCGACAGCCATGGGGTTGGCGGCGGTCACCAGGCCCTTGGACGCCGCCGCGGGGGCGGGCGCGGTCGGCGCGACCTGTGGGGTGGTCGCGCCGACCGGCCCTGCCGCCAGGATCGCCGTGATGGCGAACCCGGCGACAGTCCTGCGAAGCAGCCGGTTCACGGGGCCACCGCCAGCGCGCCCGGACGGCGCGGGTCGGCGGCGCCCAGGAACAGGCCCTTGTCGATCATGATGGACTGGGCGCTGCCCATGGTCTCGGCGGTCTTCACCGGATGTCCTTTCGCGCGGAGCGCCGCGACGGTGTCGGGGTTGAAGTTGGGCTCGACCTCGAGCGTGTCCGTCGCCGCCTGGAAGATCCGCGGCTGGTGCGTCGCCTCGGCGATGTTCAGGTCGAAATCGATGACGTTGACGATCACCTGCAGCACGGTGTCGATGATCGTGCTGCCGCCGGGGGTGCCGGTGATCAGCCACGGCTTGCCGTCCTTGAAGACGATGGTCGGCATCATGGTCGACAGCATGCGCTTGCCCGGCGCCATGGCGTTCAGCGGCGCCGGCCCGCCGGTCTCGGCGGCGTCGAAGTCCTGCTCGTGGCTGTAGTTGTTCATCTGGTTGTTGAGGACGAACCCGGTCCCCTCGACCATCACGCCCGAACCGAAGTCGGCGCCCAGGGTATAGGTCGTGCTGACCACGTTCCCGGCCGCGTCCGCCACGCTGTAGTGGGTCGTGCTGGGGCTTTCGTACTTCCAGGGATCGCCGACGCCCATGGCCTTGGCGGGCTTGGCCTTGTCGACGTCGATCAGCTTCGCCCGCTCGACGCCGTAGGCCTTGGACGTGAAGCCCTTCAGCGGGACCTTCACGAAGTCGGTGTCACCGAGGAACCGGTAGCGGTCGGCGTAGGCCAGCTTCATGGCCTCGGCCATCACGTGCAGCGACCCCGAGGACCCCGCGCCGCCCAGCGCCTTGAGGTCGAACTGCTCGAGGGTGTTGAGCATCTGCAGCAGGGTGGCGCCGCCCGCGCTGGCCGGCGGCGTGGTCGCCAACGTGTAGCCGCGGTAGGTCCCCATCAGCGGCTCGCGCACCACGGGGCGGTAGGCGGCCAGGTCGGCCAGGGTGATCAGGCCGTTGTTGGCCTTCATGTCGGCGGCGAAGCGGCGGGCGATCTCGCCCTTGTAGAAGGCGTCGGCGCCGTGGTCCGCGATCTGCTGCAGCGACCAGGCCAGGTCCGGCTGCTTCAACGTCTCCCCGGCTTTGTACAGCTCGCCGCCCGGCTTGTAGAACGTTCGCTGGCCCGCGGCGCTCTCGGTCATCCGCTCCTGCGCCCAGCTGAAGACGAAGGCCTCGTCGGGGGTCAGTACGACGCCCTCCGACGCAAGCCGCCAGGCGGGCATGACCACGTCCTTCCAGGGCAGCTTGCCGTACTGCCTGTGCGCCAGGTGCAGACCGGCGACGGTGCCGGGGACGGCGGGGGCGCGATAGCCCCGCGACGCCCGGACCGTCTCCTCGCCGTCGTTGTTGACGAACATGCCCAGCCGGGCCGCGGCCGGCGCGACCGAGCGGAAGTCGATGACGACGGTTTTTCCGGTCTCGGCGATGTGCACCATCATGAAGCCGTCGCCGCCGATGTTGCCGGCCCGCGGCAGGGTGACGGCGAGCGCGAAGCCCACGGCCACCGCCGCATCGACGGCGTTGCCGCCCTTGCGCAGGATCTCGGCCCCGACCTCTGTTGCGATCGCGTTCTGGCTGACCACCATGCCCCGCGTCCCCACCACCGGATGGTGGATGGAGGGGTACTCGAGGAGCTGGCGGCGTTGCGGCTGGGCCTGAGCCAGCGGCGCGAACGCCACCGACAGGGCCGCGAGGGCCGCCAGCCAGAACCGGATCATGCGCATGGGTCAGACATCCTTCGCGGACTTGTAGATCTCGACATCGATCTCGTTCTCCCAGCGGGCCACCACCGTCGCCACGGCGAGATCGCTGGTGTTGTTGGGAACCGTCCGGATCATGTCGAGGACCCGGTCGAAGGGCAGGATGAAGCCGACCAGGATGGCGGTCTGCTCGGGCGTGATGCCGAAGGTGGTGAGCACGCCGGCCAGCATGAACAGCGAGGCGGAGGGCACCGGCGCGGTGCCGACGGCGACCATCACGGTGGTCACCCCAATCAGCAGGTACTGTTCGAGGCTGAGCTGAACGCCGAAGGCCTGGGCGGCGAAGGTGGCGAGCAGGCCGATGTAGAGGGCGGTGCCGTCCATGCTGACGGTCGTGCCCAGCGGCAGGGCGGTGGAGGCGACAGCCGGCTTGATCCCGAGGTTCTCCTCGGCGACCCGCATCGCCACCGGCAGGGTCGCGGCGCTGGAGGACGTGGAGAAGGCGACCAGCATGGCGTCGGTGATGCCCCGGAAGAACGGGACGACCGGCAGCCAGGCCATCAGACGCACCACCAGGCCGTGGACGACGAAGCTCTGGAACATCGATCCGCCCAGGACGCACAGCGCGAGCACCCCGATGCTGGCGAACACCTTCAGGCCGCTGGCGCCCATGACCGTGGCGATCAGGGCGAAGACGCCGAACGGGGCCAGCTCCATGATGATGGCCACCACCTTCAGCATCACCTCCGAGGCCGACTCGAAGAGCGCCGCCATCGGACGGGCCTTCTCGCCGGTGGCGAGGATCGCCGAGCCCAGCAGCAGGGCGAAGAAGATGGTCGGCAGCAGCGCGCCGTCCGCCAGCGCCTTGAAGACATTGGCCGGCACGACGTCGGTGATCTTCAGGCCCACCGACTCGGTGCTGTTGAGCACCTGTGGGGTGGCGGCCGAGAAGTCGGCGCCCAGCCCGGGTTGCGCGAATGTGCCGAGGGACAGGCCGACGGTCACCGCGATCGCGGTGGTGAACAGATAGAGCAGCAGGGTCTTGATGCCGATCGACCCCAGGCGCCGGGCGTCGCTCAGGGCGGCGACGCCCGAGACGATGGTGACCAGCACCAGCGGGATCACCGCCATGCGGATCAGCAGCACGAACAGGTCGCCGATCCATTTGATCGAGGCGGCCCCGGGCCCCCACAGGTAGCCGACGATCCCGCCGGCGAGCAACGAAACCAGGATGCGCTGCCAGAGCGGCACGGCGAACCACAGGCCGGCGAGACGACCCAGCGGGCCAGGCTTCTTCGGCTGGTCCGCGGGGGGATGGGAGACTTCGGTCATGCAGGGCACTTCCATTCGGGATGGACGGGGCGGCGCAGGCCCTTGCCGGCGAGCGCCAGAGTCGGACGTCCATCTTCGATGGCCAGGCGGCCATTGACGAGAGCCCATCGAACGCCGGTCGAAAGCCGTGTCGGATGTTCGTAGTCGGCGCGGGCGGCGAAGGTCGCGGGATCCAGGACGACGACGTCGGCGAACTTGCCGGCCGCCAGGTAGCCGCGTCCCTCGACGCCAAAGGTGTCGGCGACCAGGCCCGAACTGCGGCGCACGAACTGTTCGGGGCTCATCAGCCGGCCGCCGGTCACGAACCGGGTCCAGGCCAGCGGATAGGTCCCGTATTTGCGCGGGTGGCCCGGGCTGCCGTCCGAGCCGGTCATCACCCAGGGCCGGGTCGCGAAGGCCGCGATATCGGCGTCGGTCATGTTGAAGCTGGCCACCCGGCGTCGCCCTCGTCCCGGACGACGCGGATCGCCGCCTCGACCGGATCGACCTTCCACGTCGCGGCCAGTTCGCCGAGCCGCTTGCCGGCGTGGGGACCCGAGGTCAGCAGCAGCGAGGACGGCCCGCCGCGGCGGCGGAGATTGTCGGTCATGTCTGCGACCAGCCGGTCGCGCAGCGCCGGGTCGGCCAGCCGCGCCTTCAGCGCCGCCTCGCCGCCGTCCATGGCCCAGCGGGGCATGAGGGCGTTGGAGACCCGGGTGCCGGACGCCGACCAGGGGTAGTGGTCGGCGGTGACGTCGCGCCCCTTCGCCCGCTCGGCCTCGATCAGGGCGATGACCTCGGCGGACTTGCCATGAACATCGACGCCGAGCGCCTTGATGTGGGCGATATGCACCGGCATCCCGGCTTCCCGGCCGATGCGCAGCGCCTCTTCCACGGCGGCCACCAGACCGATGTTGTCGGAGCCCTCGTCACGCAGGTGGCTGTCGTACACGCCGCCCCGCGTCGCCGCCTCCCGCGCCAGGGCAATGACCTCGTCGGTCGTCGAGAAGCTCTGCGGCGCATAGTAGAGGCCGGTCGAGAATCCCACGGCGCCCTCGCACATCGCGCCCGCGACCAGCGTCTTCATCTGGCCCAGTTCGGCGGCGGTCGGCGCGCGATCGGCCTGTCCGACCACAGCGCGCCGCACGGCGCCGAAGCCGACGAAGCCCGCGACGTTGACGCCGACGCCTCGCCGCTCGGCCTGGCTGAACCGGGCCGCGATATCAGGAGCGCCGTCGCCGTCGTTGCCGATGAAGACGGTGGTCACGCCCTGGGTCACATAGTTGACGCTGGCCCTCGCCGCCGGATCGTCGGAGGCCAGGTCGGACCCGGCATGGGTATGCGGATCGATGAACCCCGGGGCGACGATGAGACCGGTGACATCCACGACCCGGGCCGCGTCCCGGCCGACGGAGTCGCCGACCAGGACGATGCGGTCGCCGATGACGCCGACGTCGGCCCGTCGGGCGGGACCCCCGGTCCCGTCGATCACCTGCCCGCCGCGCAGGAGGAGGTCGAGACGGGGGGCGCCCGCCTCGACCGCGCCGCCGCGCGACCCGCCGAGGACGAGGGTCGTCGCGACGACGGCCCCGATCCACGGCAGGCGCACCTGTGGCGTTCCTCGGCGCGGCGGCCGGACCATGGCTTACTCCTTGGACCTGTGACCGGGCGCTAGAAGCGCTTGCGGACCGAGGCGTACCAGGTGGATCCACGGGGCGAGTGCAGTTCGCCCAGGTAGCCGAAGGTGGAATCCGCCAGCGGCGGCTCCTCGTTGAAGATGTTCCGGCCGCCGAAGCGCAGACGCGTGCCGTCCAGCGGACCATCGGTGTCGATGGTGTACTGGATGTACAGGTTGTGCGTCTGCAGGTCGTCCACCCGCCAGGGGGTGCCGTCGGGCAGCGTGGCGCTCGTGTCGTCCACGGCTCCGACGTAGGAGGTGTAGTAGCCGGCGCGCCACTGGTCCTTGCGCCAGGTGACCGTCGCCGACCAGCGCCACTCGGGACGACCGTTCTGCTCGATCAGGTCCTCGGCGCCGTTGACGACCACCTGGGCGGGGATCGTGCCGCCGCCGATGGCCGCGATGAGCTCCTCCTGGATCGCCGACGGCGTCTGGTAGAAGGTCAGCAGCTTGGCGGCGTTGATCTTGACGTCGAAGTCGCCCAGCGGGGTGCCGTCGATCTCGTAGAAGATGCCGAATTTCATGGGCGTTCT
>CAYTZY010000022.1:3034-9742 GCA_964442795.1 uncultured Caulobacter sp. | reverse complement strand
GGCGACGCCAGCCGCGCTGACCATGACCCCCGAAATCGACGCCTTCGACCTCGCGCGGGTTGAGGTTCATGTAGTTGTCGATCACGCCCACGACGTTGCCGGCCGGCGTCAGGCCGACGGCCGTGTAGGCGGCGATCTGGTCGGGCGTCGGGGCCGCGCGCAGGACGTTGGGGTTGGAGCTGCCCTGCAGGCGCAGCCAGTAGTCGAGGGTCAGCTGGTTCTGGTCGGTGAACAGGCCGATCAGGTCGGTCTGGTCCACGGACCAGTAGTCGAGCGTCAGCGTCAGCCGGCCGTACTCGCGCGGCATGAAGGTGGTCTGGAAGACCACGCCGGCGGTGAAGTTCTCGGACTCTTCCGGCGTCAGGTCGGTGCTGCCCGAGCGGTTGCTGGCCACCGAGATCGACGAGGTGCAGGTGCTGAAGTCGGTCGCGCCGGGCTGGGCCGGGTTGGCGTTGAACAGCGTCCGGCGCAGCACTTCACAGGTGATCCAGTCCTCGCGGCCGGAGTTGCTGCGCTCGATTCCCTTCTCGTAGAGCTGCGGCAGGCTGGGGGCCCGGAAGCCTTCCGACCAGGCGGTGCGGAACTGCAGGAAGTCGACCGGGTACCAGGACAGGGCGATCTTGGGCTTCGAGGTGCTGCCGAAGACGCTGTAGTTCTCGTACCGTCCCGCCAGCTGCAGGTCGAGCGAGCGGACCAGCGGAATGTTCATGTCCGGCGAGACGAGCGGAATGGCCAGTTCGAGGTAGGCGGCCTGGACATTGCGGGCGCCCGAGGTGTCGGGCGTGGGGCTGACGCCCATCACGTCGCTGCCGAAGACCACGCCGTCCAGTTGGGTGAAGGTGATCGTCCCGTCGAGACGCTTGTCGCGGTCATCGCCGTAGGTTTCCCGCCGCAGCTCCACGCCGGTCGCGACGCCGACGCTGCCGCCAGGCAGTTCGAACAGGTCCGGCTTGGAGACCTTGAAGTCCCACATGGCCAGCGAGGTGTGGCTCTTGCGGGTGACGTCGACCATGAAGCTGTCGATGACCGACTGCGGATTGCCGGTCACGTCGCCGCTGGAGGGGTCGATCAGATTGCCGCCCAGGAACGGGTTGTAGGCCGTGGCGTCGGTCCGCGCGAGCGCCGCCTGGAACAGGGTCAGGCTCGGAACATACATCGTGTCGTTGGTTTCGGCCTTCGAGTAGACGAAGGCGCTGTCCCAGTCCCAGCCGCGCCACTCGCCGCGCGCGCCGGCGAGGTAACGGGTGACGGTCTGCTCGACCGTGAAGTCCTGCTGGCCCGCGTCCGACAGGCGGTAGTCCTGCAGTTCGATCGGAACGCCGGACGTCGATACGCCGGTCAGCAGCGGCAGCCGGTTGGGGCTGGTGGTCGGGCCGAACGGGTTCCAGTAGCCGGTGATCGGGACGATCAGACGCTGGCTGGCGAGCGGGGTCTCCTGCTCGCGCTGGCTCCAGGTCTCGGAGTCGTAGTAGCCGACCTCGGCGTAGGCCTCGATGCCGTTGTCGAACTCGTGGTTGAAGAAGCCGAACAGGTTGACGCGCTGCAGGTCGCTGAGCAGCGTCCGGCCGTAGTTGCTATTGTACTTCAGGTTGGCGTCGGTGCTGACCGTCGACAGGGTCGAGTTGTCGAAGCAGATGCCCGGACCGGCGGGGGCGATGCAGCCTTCGTTGGTGGCCGGCTGGACGTGGAACACGCCCGACGTCGTCATGCTCGTCCCGTTGTAGCTGGCGGTCGTCGTCGACGGCGCGAAGCTGTTGGTCAGGCGGCGGAACTCACCCCACGGGGTGTCCAGGCTGCGATTGTCGAAGTTGGTGCTGCCGATCCAGTCGGGGTTGCCGATGAGCAGCGGCCGCAGATCGGAGTTGGCCGAGAAGTTGCGCTCCGAGGCCCACAGCGGATTGCGGTCGAGGTAGGTGCCGAACAGGGACAGGTTGGTCCGCCCGTCGTTGAAGGTCTTGCCCCACTCGAAGCCGACTTCCCACTCGCGCTGATCGGAGTCGACCGTGCTGGTGTACTCGGCGTCGATCGTGAAGCCGTCGAAGTTGGACTTCAGGACGGTGTTGATGACGCCGGCCACCGCGTCAGTGCCGTAGATCGCCGCGGCGCCGTCGCGCAGCACCTCGATCCGCCGGACGCCCTTCACCGGAATGGTGTTGGTGTTGACCGTGGTGACGGGGATGAAGTTCTCGACCTGGATCGCCGGGTGGAGGACCAGCCGCCGGCCGTTCAGGAGCATCAGGGTGTTGCCGGTGCCGAGGCCCCGCAGGTTGATCGAGGCCGTATCGCCGCGGGCGTCGTTGATGCCGCCGTCGGCCCGGGACTCGTTGAACGAGACGTCGCCCGCCTGCGGGATCGCCCGGAACATTTCATCACCGTTCGTCGCCCCCGTGGCTTCGATGTCGGCGGTTTCCATGACGGTGACGGGAAGGACGCCGGTCACCTTGGCGCCCTTGATGTTGGAGCCGACGACCGTGATGGCCTCCACCTCGGTGCCGTCGGCCTCGCCGGCCGGGTCGGCGTCCTGCGCCCAGGCGTTGGTCGCGATCAGAGACGCGCCCGCGAGCAGGGCAAACTTAAAGGTCGTGATGATTTTGTGGGACATGTCCCGTAACCCCCTTTGTGCGCGGAGCGGGCATTCCGCCCTGTCCACCGCCGTCTCTTGCAGGATCGCCGTTCGTCCGACCCCAGCCAATAACCGATGCCTTTCTGACGCTTCGGAAAGGCATAACCAAACCCTATACGACCTATCCGGGTTCACCCCAGAATCCCCGCGCCGGCGGGGTCATCCAGCCGCCCTCGAGCCTGACGCCACAGGGCCAGTCGCCGGCCAGCCACCAGGGCCCGTCGAGATCGGCGAAATCGGAGGCGCCGGCGATGTGCAGCGCCGGCGCGATCGCCAGCGAGGACCCGACCATGCAGCCGGTCATCACGGTGAACCCGAGCCGCCGGGCCCCGGCCAGCAAGGCGATGGCCTCGGTCAGGCCGCCGGTCTTGTCGAGCTTGATGTTAATCGCCTGGTAGCGCCCCTTCAGCTCGGCCAACTGGTCCACGGTGTGCACCGACTCGTCGGCGCAGACCGGCGCGGGAGGATCGAATCCTTCCAGCCCGTGGTCGTCGTCAGCCGGCAGAGGCTGCTCAATCAGAGCGATATTCAGCCGCGCCAGCAGCGGCCTGACGTCCCGCAGGATATCGATCGTCCAGCCCTCATTGGGATCGATGATGAGTCGGGAATTGGGCGCCGCCTGCCCTACGGCGAGCAGACGCTCCTCCACCTGCTCGCCGTCCAGCTTGACCTTGACCACGGGCGCCTCGGCGATGGCCCGCGCCGCCGCCGCCATGGCTTCCGGCTCATCGAGGCTGACCGTGACCGCGCAGGCCAGCCGTTCGGGACGGGCCAGGCCGGTGATCTCCGCGACCGTGCGGCCGGTCTCCCGGGCGCGCAGATCCCAAAGCGCGCAGTCCAGCGCGTTGCGCGCCGCGCCAGGCGGCAACATCGCCGTCAGCGCCTCGTCCGCCATCCCGGACTCGAAGGCCCCCGCCACGGTTTCCAGGTGCGCGACGACCGCGTCGACGCTTTCGCCGTAGCGGGGATAGGGGACCGACTCCCCCCGGCCCACCGCCGCGCCGCGCCGCAACTCGACCATCACCGTGTCGGCGGCGGTCTTGACGCCCCGCGAGATGCGGAAGGGCGCCTTCAGCGGCCAGCGGCGGCGTGAGACGACGAAGCTTCGAAGCATGACAGCAGGTTGTCCACGATCTGGTCGACGCCCATCCGGACAGGGTCCTGGCAGGGCAGATTGAGTTCGGCGGCCGCCTCCGCGCAGAGGCGGGCGGCTTCCGCGTCGCTGTAGGCGGAGGTGTTGAAGGCTATGCCGACGGCGATGACGTCCGGATTGGTCAGGCGCGCGGCCTCGAGGTTGCGCTCGAGCGTTTCCTTCAGCCCCGGCACCGGATGGCCCGGCACGCCCCGCATGTGGGGACGGCCCGGCTCATGGCAGAGCACCAGCGCGTCCGGCTGGCTGCCGTGCAGCAGGCCCAGCGAAACCCCGGCGTAGGACGGGTGGAACAGGGAGCCCTGCCCTTCGATGATGTCCCAGCCTCCGTCGTGACGGGCCGGCGAGACCCGCTCGGCGCCGCCGGAGATGAAGTCGGCGACCACGGCGTCGACCGCTACGCCCTCGCCGGCGATCAGGATGCCGGTCTGGCCGGTGGCGCGGAAGTCGGCCTTCAGCCCTCGGGCCCGCATCTCCCGCTCAAGGGCCAGCGAGGTGTACATCTTGCCCATGGAGCAGTCGGTGCCGACGGTCAGCAGGCGCAGGCCGGCGCGGGGCGTTCCCTTGCCGACGCCGAGATCGGCCGGCGGCTGGCGCACGTCGAACAGCTTGCGACCGAGGCGGTTCGCCGCGTCGCGAATGGCGGGGACATCGCCCAGCCGCTGGTGCAGGCCGCTGGCCACGTCCAGCCCGGCCTCCAGCGCGGCGACGATCTCGGGGATGGCGGCGGCGCTGAGCACGCCGCCCGCATTGGCCTCGCCGACGATCATCGTCTTCGCGCCGCGGGCCGCGGCCTCCGCGACCGTCATGTCCTCGAGGCCCAGCGTCACCTCGCAGCCCGGCAGCCGGCGCTGGCCGACACAAAGCTGGGGCCGCCACTCGGCCACGCCGCGCGCGGTCTTCACCGCCAGCGGGTCGGTCGCGGCCCCCAGGTACAGGAGGTAGGGAGAGGAAATCATGGAACGCTCGGACGGCTGTTTTGGTGGCGCGAACATCGCGGCACAGGCGCCCGGCGTCGAATTCAGATGCGGGTCTGGTCTATGAAGAAAAGCTATGGGTGGGCGGAGTCGGAAAGCTATCCCCCGCTCTTCTCCGCCAGCACCTGGCTCATCGTCCTGATGAAGTTCTCCGACAGGTGCGACAGCGGCCGATCTTCCAGATGCATGCAGTAGACCCCGAACCGCAGCGGCGGATCGAGGGGGCGGAACTCAACCTTGTCGGACGGCTCGGCCCGGGCGGTGAACTCGTCGACGACCGCCACGCCGACGCCGTTCCGCACCAGCGAGGCGGCCATGTAGAAGGTGCTGCAGGTCACCGGTTCGTTGATCGTCAGACCACGCTCCTCGACCTCGCGCGAGAAGATCTCGCTGACCGGGCCGGTGGCGCCCGAGCCGATGTACTCGCGGGTCTCGAGCTCCGCGAGATCGAGGCGTTCGGAGGCCTGCGGGCCGAATTCGCCGCGCGGGAACATCAGCATCAGCTCGCCCGCGCCGATCTGGAAGTTGGCGATGCGCGGGTGCTGGATGGCGTCATAGGCCAGCGCCATGTCGACCTCGTGCTCGTAGAGGCCGCGGAGCACCTCGTCGTAGTGGAGCGTGCGGAAGTCGAAGGTCACGGTCGGATGCGCAGCCCGGAAACGGGCCACCGCCTCGGGCGCAACGCCCAGGCCCAGCGCCGGCAGCACAGCGGCCCGGATGTGCCCCCCCTCGCCGAGCTTGAGGTTGCGGGCGGCCTGCTTGAGCGAGTCGAGCCGCTCGAAGACCTCCTTGACCTCCCGGAACAGGGCGTGGGCCTCGTCGGTCGGGGCCAGCCGGCCCTTCACCCGCCGGAACAGGCCAAAGCCCAGCTGGTCCTCGGCGTGCTTGAGCACTTTGGAAACCGACGGCTGGGACACGTTCAGCGCCCGCGCGGCCGTGGAGATCGACCCGTGCGCGTACACCGCGTGAAACACTTCAATATGCCTTAGACGCATGGGCGCGGATAAAAAGCCATGCGGCGAGGTTATGCAAGGGGGCCGTGCGTCCTTCGACACGCCGCTTCGCGGCTGCTCAGGATGACGTGCTCAGAAGGCTACCCTACTACGTCATGCTGAGCAGCGCCCGCAGGGTGCGTGTCGAAGCACGCAACGCCTCAAAAGCTCTTCGGCATCCCCAGCACATGCGTCCCCACATGGCTCAGGATCAGGTTCGTGCTGATCGGGGCCACCTGGTAGAGGCGCGTCTCGCGGAACTTGCGCTCGATGTCGTACTCCTCGGCGAAGCCGAAGCCGCCGTGGGTCTGGATGCAGGTGTCGGCCGCGGCCCAGGACGCCTCACTGGCCAGCATCTTGGCCATGTTGGCCTCCGTGCCGCAGGGCTGGCCGGCCTCGAACAGGGCGGCGGCGTGGTCGACCATCAGGGCGGCCGCCGACAGCTGGACATGGTTGCGGGCGATCGGGAACTGCACGCCCTGGTTCTCGCCGATGGCCCGGCCGAACACCGAGCGGTCCTTCGCATAGGCCGAGGAGCGGTCGATGAAGAAGCGGCCGTCGCCGATGCATTCGCTGGCGATCAGGATGCGCTCGGCATTCATGCCGTCGAGGATGTAGCGGAAGCCCTTGCCCTCCTCGCCGACCAGGTTCTCGACCGGCACCTCGAGGTTATCGAAGAACAGCTCGGTAGTGGCGTGGTTCAGCATGGTGCGGATCGGCCGGATGGTCAGGCCATTGCCGACCGCCTGGCGCATGTCGACCAGCAGCACGCTCATGCCGTCGGCCGGGCGGGCGGCCTCCTCGCGCGGGGTGGTGCGGACCAGCAGAACCATCAGGTCGCTGTGCTCGGCTCTGGAGATCCAGATCTTCTGGCCGTTGACGACGTACTTGTCGCCGACCCGTTTGGCGAAGGTGGAGATGCGGGTGGTGTCGGTGCCAGCGGTGGGCTCGGTGACCCCGAAGGCC
>CAYTZY010000022.1:0-3024 GCA_964442795.1 uncultured Caulobacter sp. | reverse complement strand
GCGCGGCGCTGCCGTGCTTGAGCACCGTGCCCATGGTGTACATCTGGGCGTGGCAGCCGCCGCCGTTGCCGCCGCTGCGGTGGATCTCCTCGAGCACCGCCGTCGCCGCCGACAGGCCCTGGCCCGAGCCGCCGTACTCCTCCGGAATCAGCACCGACAGGAAGCCCGCTTCCGTCAGCGTCCGTACGAACTCGGTCGGATAGGTCCGGTCGCGGTCCAGCGCGCGCCAGTACTCGCCGGGAAAGCCCGCGCACAGCTTGCGGACGGCTTCACGGATCTCGGGATGGGATTGCTCGCTCATGGCCGCGAGCTAACGGGCGGACGTTGCGTGAGGCAAGAGCGATCCTCCCCCACGAGGGAGAGGCTACGCGATCTCCCGCAGCGCCTGCCCCAGCTCGTCCACCATCTCCGGCGTCGTCGCCCAGCTGCACATGAAGCGGACCGAGCCGTCGAGGAAGCGGTAGACGAACCAACCCTTGCCCTGCAGTCGCTCCAGAGCCGCCTCGTCCATCGCCACGAACAGGCCGTTGGCCTCGACCGGGTGCAGGATCGGGAAGGGCATCAGGGCGGCCAGCCGCTGCGCCATGGCGTTGGCGTGGGCGGCGCGCGTCGACCAGGCGCCGGTCTCCAGCATGCCGATCCAGGGCGCCGCCAGGAACCGGCCCTTGGACACCAGCTGGCCGGCATGCTTGAGCCGCGCGTCGAAGCGGCGGGCCAGGTCCTTGTTGAGCAGCACCAACGCCTCGGTCGGGGTCGAGCCGGCCTTGGTCCCGCCCATCACCAGGATGTCGACGCCCATGCGGGCGATGTCCTTGAGGTCGAACCCGGCGGCGACTGCGTTGGCCAGTCGGGCGCCGTCGAGGTGGACGCCATAGCCCTTCGCCTTGACCGGCGCGGCCAGGGCCTTCAGCGCCTCGCCGGAATATACCGTTCCGTATTCCGTGGCCGTGGTCAGCGACAGCGCCGCCGCCGGCTGGCGATAGGAGAGGTCCGGCTCCGCCAGCGCCGTCTCCAGCGCGGCGAGCTCGACCTTGCCGCTGGCGCCGGGCAGGCCGATCAGGCCGACGCCGCTGCCGAAGAAGCCCGGGGCGCCGGTCTCGTCGGTCAGGATGTGGGCGTGGTGATGGGCCAGCACCGCCTCGTGCGGCCGGGCCAGCGTGGCCAGGGCCAGGGCGTTGGCCGCCGTGCCCGAGGCGGTGAACCGCACCTCGGCGTCGGCGTCGAGCGCGGCGCGGATCAGGTCGGCGGCGCGGGCGCTGACGTGGTCGGTCCCGTAACCGGACGCCGCCCCGGCGTTGGCGGCGACCAGGGCCTCGATCACTTCCGGCATCGCGCCGGCGACATTGTCGGAGGCGAAGTCGTAGCGGCCGGCCACGGCTACTTCCGCAGCGCCGGCTTGGACCTGGACATCGAGGCGGCGGCGGCGTTGCGCTCGCCCTTCTTGCCGCCGGACGCGGCGTTGGCCTGGCCGGCCGCGGCGAGGCCGCCCTGCTTCTTCGCCAGGATGGCCTTCATCTTCTCGGCGGGGGTCTGGGTCTTGTCGGTCATGGCCGGGCTATAGCACAGGTCCGCCGCCTTGCGTCCTTCGACACGGCGCTGGCGCGCCTGCTCAGGATGACGGTGGAAGGGCAGATCGCTGCCCTCCCCGCTTGACCCGCCGCCCGTCGCACCGCAACCAGAGGCGAATGGGGGGAACCAGATGAGCGACACGGCGATTTACAGCGCCCAGAACCGGCGCGTGCTGGGGGCCAGCCTGGCCGGCACGGCGGTGGAGTTCTACGACTTCTACATCTACGCCACGGCCGCCTCGCTGGTGTTCGGCCCGCTGTTCTTCCCCAAGAGTTCGGACTCGGCGCAGCTGATGCTCAGCTACGCCACCTTCGCCATCGCCTTCATCGCCCGGCCGGTCGGGGCGGTGTTCTTCGGCCACTTCGGCGACCGCATCGGCCGCAAGTCGACGCTGGTCGCCTCGCTGCTGATGATGGGCGGCTCGACCGTGGCCATCGCCTTCCTGCCGACCTACGCCATGGTCGGCTGGGTCGCGCCGCTGCTGCTCTGCATCCTGCGCTTCGGCCAGGGCTTCGGCCTCGGCGGCGAGTGGGGCGGCGCGGCGCTGCTGGCGGTCGAGAACGCCCCGCCCGGCTACAAGGCCCGCTTCGGCATGTTCCCGCAGCTGGGCGCCCCGGTCGGCTTCATCGCGGCCAACGGCTTCTTCCTCCTGCTCGGCCTCGGCCTGGACCAGGAGGCCTTCCAGAGCTGGGGCTGGCGACTGCCGTTCCTGGCCAGCGCTGTGCTGGTCGGCATCGGCCTGTGGGTGCGACTCAAGCTGACCGAGACCCCCGACTTCCAGGCCGCGCTCGAGGAGGCCCCGCCGCCGTCCGTGCCGCTGGGCGAGGTGCTGCGCACCAACTGGAAGGAGGTGCTGGGCGGCACCTTCGGCGTGGTCGCCTGCTTCTGCATCTACTACCTGGCCACCGCCTTCGCGCTTGGCTACGGCGTCAAGACGCTGGGCTACAGCCGCGAGGCCTTCCTGGGCGTGCAGCTGGTCGCCATCCTGTTCATGGCCGCCGGCATCATCTGGGCCGGCTGGTGGTCGGACGCCGCCAGTCCCCGCCGCGTGCTGATGACCGGCTGCATCCTGGCGGTCGGCGCCGGCTTCGCGCTCGGCCCGATGATGGGCGCAGGCTCGCTGCTGCTGATCGGGGTCTTCCTGTCGATCGCCATGGTGCTGATGGGCTTGGTCTACGGCCCGCTCGGCGCCTGGCTGCCCGGGCTGTTCCCGGCCCGGGTGCGCTACACGGGCGCGAGCGTGGCCTTCAACGTCGGCGGCATCATCGGCGGCGGCATGACGCCGCTGATCGCCGAGGCGCTGGTCGGACGCGGCGGCCTGTCGCTGGTCGGCGGCTACCTCAGCGCCGCCTGCGCGCTGAGCCTTGCGGCGCTGTTCCTGTTGAAGGGGAAGGCGGAGGCCTAGGTGTCGAAGCTATGAAGGTTGTTCACCCGGGGGTCCGTCTGAACGAAGCT
>CAYTZY010000021.1:0-38538 GCA_964442795.1 uncultured Caulobacter sp. | reverse complement strand
CGGCGCGGCATAGACCGCCAGCGAAAAACGCCACAACGGATTATCGAGTTCGAGCGGCTGATCCATCGTTCTCGCCCAATACCGGCAACCAGGCCGAGATTACTTCTCCGCCTTTGCGTCGCCCTTCGGCCGCGAGCGCTCGCCCGTCCAGCGGGACACAAGGCCTGCGTCGATATCGAAAAGATCAAGCACGCGGCCGATGGTGTGATCGACCATTTCCTCGAGCGAAGCCGGCCGCGCATAGAAGGCCGGCACCGGCGGAAAGACAATCGCGCCCGCTTCCGTGACCGCCGCCATCGACCCTCACAGCCTGCTGATGCTCGCCCAGAGCCGCCATCCGGCCGATCGCGAGCGGCTGCTGGAGGACATGGTCGACTATTGCGGCCAGGCCGAACTGGACGACCTGAACGCCCCGGCCATGCGCGAAATGATCAGCTCGGTGTTCATGGCCCTGGTCGCCGAGGCCGAGCGCGACATCCGCCGCCGCCTCGCCGACAAGATCGCGCCGGCCCCCTGGGCGCCCCAGGCGCTGATCAACGTGCTGGCGCTGGACGACATCGAGATCGCCGCGCCGGTGATCTCCGCCAGCCCGGTGTTGCAGGACCACGACCTGATCCGGCTGCTCGTCGAGTCGACGCTGGACCACCAGATCGCCATCGCCCGTCGCGGCAGGCTGAGTTCGCCGGTCATAGAGGCCATCCTGAAGCAGGAGGAGCCGGCGGTGCTGACCGCGCTCGCCGGCAACGACACGGCCGATATCTCCCGCTCGGCGATGGAGAAGCTGGTCGACCATTCCCGCCGGGTGGCCGCCATGCGCTCGCCGCTGGCCCGCCACCCGCGCCTGTCCTCGGACCTCGCCCAGCGGCTCTACCTGTGGGTCGGCCAGTCGCTGCGCACGGCGCTGGTCGGCCGCTTCCGCCTGGACGCCGCCGCTCTCGACGCGGAGCTGGCGCTGGCCGTGCGCGAGGCGCATGCCGCCATCGACGGCATGCCGCCGATCCAGGCGCGCCAGGACGCCGAGCGCGAATCCATGGAGGCCAGGCTGGTCGAGAAGCTGGCCGAGGGCGGTCAGCTGAAGCCAAGCTACCTGCTGCGCGCCCTTCGCGAGCGCCGCCTGAGCCTGTTCGTGGCCGCCATCGCCCGTCTCGGCTGCTTCGAGCCCGACCATATCCGCCGGGCCATCAACAGCGAACATCCCGAGTTGCTGGCTCTGGCCTGCGCCGCCATCGGCGTCGACCGCGGCGCCTTCCCGACCATCCTGGAGGCCGTGCGCGAGCTCAACAACGGCCGGCCCGGCGGCGGCGACGAGGGAATCCGCAAGGCCGGCGGCGCTTTTGGCCACTTCAAGGCCGATATTGCTGGCATGGCGTTCCGTCAGGCCGTCAAATCGGTCTGATGTTCAAAGCAGAACCCTTTACCCGCCGCCTGACCTTCACCGCCAGCGACCGGCCCGAGGCCCAGCAGGCCCGCGAGCGGCTGATCGAGCGCTACGGCGACGCCGGCGCCGGCGCCCAGGTCATCGTCGCCCTGGGCGGCGACGGCTTCATGCTGGAAACCCTGCATGCCACACTGGGCGACCAGAAGCCGATCTATGGCATGAACCGCGGCTCGCTCGGCTTCCTGATGAACGAGTACAGCGAGGACGGCCTTCTGGAGCGGATCGCCGCGGCGGAACGGGCGGTCATCCACCCCCTCGCCATGGTCGCGGTCGACAGCAAGCGCCGCAACCACCGCGCCCTCGCCATCAACGAGGTGTCGCTGCTGCGCCAGACGCGCCAGACGGCGAAGCTGCGCATCTCCATCGACGGCAAGGTGCGGATGACCGAGCTGATCTGCGACGGCGCCATGGTCGCCACGCCCGCCGGCTCGACGGCCTACAACCTTTCGGCCCACGGCCCGATCATCCCGATCGACGCCAAGGTGCTCGCCCTGACGCCGATCAGCGCCTTCCGTCCCCGTCGCTGGCGCGGCGCCCTGCTGTCGCACACCGCCCGGGTCACCTTCGAGGTGCTGGAGGCCGACAAGCGGCCGGTCAGCGCCGTGGCCGACAACGTCGAGGTGCGGGATGTCGTCGAGGTCCATGTCTCCGAAGACCGCTCGATCAGCCTGGCCATGATGTTCGACGCCGGGCGCAGCCTGGACGAGCGGGTTCTGGCCGAGCAGTTCAGCGGCTGACCCGACACACGCGCTGGACGAGAGGCCGGCAAAATTCTGGCCCACTGCGACCTACGGTCGCAATATGGGAAACCGCCGTCTCATTCGTTGTTAACAACAGCCCCGGTATCCTGTGGACGTAAACGCCACAGGAGGCGCGCGTGAGTGACAACCCGTCCGTTCAGGTGATCCAGACGCCGAACGTCCTGCGACTCAAGGTCGGGGGCCGGTTCGGCGGTATCGACGCCGCCGCGATCGCCAAGGCGGAAGCGGCGCTCAAGAGCCTGTCGGGCAACTTCACCCAGTGGCTGAACGAGGAGCTGGCCAAGCTCGAGGACGCCCGCGCCAGGGTCCACACCGATGGCCTGACGACCCAGACGGCGGAACTGCTCTATCTGCGCGCCCATGACCTGAAGGGCCTTGGGGCCACCTACGAGTTCCCGATCGTCACACGCATCGCCGGCTCGCTCTGCAAGCTGATCGACGACGAGGCCAAGCGCCTCAGCGCACCCATGCTGCTGATCGACGCCCACATCGACGCCATCAAGGCCGCCGTCCGCGCCGACATCCGCGACGACAGCCATCCTGTCGGCCGCAAGCTGGCCGAGGAACTGGAAGAGCGCGTCAGGGCGTTCGCGGCCTGAGCACCAGAGCCTACGCCCGGATGCTCGTCATCGGCTCTTCAATGGCCCCGTAGCCGGCGTCCGGCGGGATCACCAGCACCGCTCCGCCCTCCCGACGCTCGACGACCGGCAGCACCGGCACCAGGGTCCGCGCCGCCGCCTGTTCGATGGCGTCCTGCGCACTTCGGGCCTCGGCCAGCAGTTTCAGGTTCATACGGGTCGGGAAGATGATCGTGCGCTCGCCGGCCGCTTCGAGGCGCAGGGCTTCGGACGGCGCGATCCACTCGGCCTCGACCGTTTCCCAGCCATCGCAGACGGCCAGTTGTTCGCCCGTGGCCCGCACGACATAGAACCAGGTGTCGAACCGCTTGGGCATCATGTCCGGCGTGATCCAGCGGGCGAAGGTCTCCAGCGCGCCGAGGTCGAGCCTGACCTCCAGTTCGCGGACCAGGTCGAGGAATGGCCGCTCATCCTTCGCCACGGCTTCCCGGGCGGCAGCGGCGCGGTCGTCGCCGCAGAACGGATTGCCCTGGTGGTCGGCGGCGATGATGATCGCCGCCTCCTCGTAGGCCTCGCGGATGGCGGCGATGCGCAGCGGGCGCTCCTCAGGGTGAACGCCGTCCCAGCCGGTCACATAGTCGGCCCAGGCCTCGTCGTGGTCGCCGGCGTGGGTCTTGCCGCCCGGGAACACCAGGGCGCCGGACGCGAAGTCGATCTGGTGGTGCCGCTTGACCATCAGGACCTCGAAGGTCGGGTCGTCGCGGACGAGCAGGATGGTGGCGGCGGGGCGGATCTGGACGGCGTCGGAGCTCATGGAGTCAGGATCGGACTCAAACGCGCGTTCGGCAAGGCTCACGCAACGTCAGCGGCTGTCCGGGTCTGACGCGAGATGCGATCCATGCGGTCGAGCAGGTAGTCGACGTCGTCGCGCGAGGCAGCCTGCGGCTGGGTCAGGAACCGTTGCAGCATCCGCTCCTGAAACCGCTCCTTGTCGCGCAGGCCGCCGTCGAACTCCATCGAGTGCCAGGTGTCGACCCCGGCCCTGAATGCGGCGAACAGCCGCGTCGGCAGGCCGGCCCGTTCGTAGATGGCGCGCAGGCCAAGGGGGCCGGCGTCGTGAATCATCAGCCAGGTGCGGTGATGCGGCACCCCGGCCAGCTCGGCCAGGCCGCACTCGAAGAAGGTCATGTGCCCATGCGCCAGCACCCGCAGCAGCAACGACGGCGTCAGCCGGCCGGCCTTGTTCAGGTGGCTGGCGAAGGCCTTGGGATCGGCGGCGCGACCGGCCTGGTCGACCAGATCGATCGTGGCGCGCTCCTTGGCGCCGACGGCGATCTGCAGCGCCACCTCCGGCGACAGGGCATGATGGCTCAGCAGGTGTTCGCGAACCTGCTCGCTGACCAGGTCGATCAGCCGCTCCGTGACCGAAAGCGGCAGGACGTTGCGGTAGGCGACGGCGGCCAGCACGCGTTCGGACTTCTCGAACCGGGCGATGGCGGTCTGAAGCGATCGCTCGGAGAAGGTGGCGTTGTCGTTGGCGCAGGCCGCCTCGACGGCGCCCTCGCTGCCCAGCTCGACGAGGGCGCTGGTGACCTTTTCCGACAGCTTCGGGCGCTTGGCGATCGCCACCTGCCGCACCGGGCCGCCCAGCCGCACGATCTCGGTCAGGTCGTCGTCCGTGAACACCGGCGAGAAGTTGAGGATGGGCAGGGAGATCGACTCGACGTCCCGGGCCAGCCGCATGGCGACATCATGGGGCAGGACATCGGAGGTCTTCAACGTCACCGCCAGGGCGCGCCGCACCAGCTCGGCGGCGTCGGCGGCCATCACCCGAAGGATTTCCTGGGCCTGGGCGCGCTCCTCGTCGTCGAGAACGCCCTTGTCGATGATCCGGCAAAGCTTGTGCGCGGCCACCGCGCGCTCGTCCGCCGTCGCGCCCTTCAGCAGGGTGCGAAGATCAACGTCCGTCAATGCGGCCCGCGTAACGCTCATGCCCAGACAGCCCCTCAGTCAGCGACGCAGCTTCCATCATGAGTCGTTAGGCTTAACGAAGACTGACCGGCGGTTAACGCTTTCGCGTAACCGCCTGCAAACCCGGGCGCCCTACCCTCCGCGCGGCAACGAAGGGTTCCAGACAGTGTTCGCATCCCCCGCGCCCGCCGCGCGTTCGAGCCGCGGCGGCGAGTCCGCCATACTCCAGTCGCTGGAGGCCCAGCGCGGTCTGCTGCCCTACGCCCTGGCCTTCTTTGCCGTCAGCCTGCCGATCTACGTCTGGGCCGGATCGTTCGCGACCAACAGCGTCTGGATGACGGCGACCTTCGCGGTGTTCGCGATCAACTGGGGCGCCTTCTATTTCGTGGTCGACTGGCTGCGCGGCGACGCCGCGGCGGACGTGACGCGGCGGTTGCGGGTTCAGGTGCTCTGCGGGCTGCTCTGGTCGGGAACCTGCGCCCAGATCGCGGCCTTCGCCGACAGCGCCGGCCCGGTGCGCGAGGCGCTGCTGATGATCGCCCTGGCCGGGGCCGTGGCCTGCTTCTTCTTCACCGCGCCGGTCCTGCCGGCCCTGCTGATCGTCGGTCCCGCCGCCGCCGCCGGCCCGCTATTCGCCCTGTTCCGCGACCCCGACAGCCGCCCGGAAGCCGCGCTGGCCTGGGGGGCCGTGGCGCTGACCATGGCCCTGTGCCTGATCCTCAATCGCCTGCTGCGCGGGCAGTTCGAGATGGCCGCCGAGCGAGAGGCGCTGATCACCGAGCGCGCCGAGTCCCTGGCGAAGGCCGAGAAGCTGGCGCGCTCCAAGTCGGACATCGTCTCGACCCTCAGCCACGAGATCCGCAACGGCCTGACCGGCGTCACCCATGTGCTCGCCGCCGCCGTCGGCCAGGGCGGTCGCGCCGCGCCCTCGCGGGAACAGCTGGCGGCCGCGCTGGACGCGGCCAACGATCTTGTCTCCGTGCTCAACGCCACCCTGGACTCCGAGACCGCCGAGGCCGGTCGCCTGAACCTCGAGCGCGAGCCGTTCGATCCCGTCCGCCTGACCCGCGATCTGGTGCTGTTGAACCGGCCGCATGCGGCGGCGAAGGGCGTGGAGCTGGTCTTCCATGTCGACCCGGCGCTCGAAAACTCCAGCCGGGGGGCCGTGATCGCCGACGTCACCCGGGCCCGGCAGGTTCTGTCGAACCTGATCGGAAACGCCGTGAAATATACCCTGCGCGGCCGGATCGAAGCGCGGATCGAGCTGCAGGAGGGCGACTGCATCGCCATCGCCGTGGCGGACACGGGCCCCGGATTGTCGGCCGCCGAAATGGATCAGGCGTTCGAGCCCTTCCGCCGCATCGAACGCACCGGCGCGGGCATCCCCGGCGCCGGCCTGGGCCTGTCGCTGGCCCGCCAGCTGGCCGTGCTGATGGACGGCGCCCTGGTCGGTCAGAGCGCGCTGGGTGTCGGCAGCTGCTTCACCCTGACCCTGCCCTGGACACCTGACGCAGAGGCCGGCCCGGCTGACGCCGCCGACACCGTGATGGTGGTTCCCACCACCACCAACGCCCGGCCCCTGCGGGTTCTGGTGGCCGAGGACGACGCCCTCAACGCCGCCATGCTGCGCGCAATCCTCGAACAACTCGGCCACCAGGTCGTCCATGCCCACAACGGCCGACGGGCGCTGGAGCTGGCGCGGCTGGCGGACTTCGACCTGCTGATGCTGGACGGACGCATGCCGCATATGGACGGCCCGCAGACCGCCGCCGCCGTCCGGGCGCTGGAGGGCCCGGTCTCCGGCGTGCCAATCATCGCGGTGATCGGCGGCGACGCCGAGGAAGCGCGCGAATGCCTGGACGCGGGCGCGGACGTCGTCCTGCGAAAGCCGGTCACCGTCGCCGGGGTCGCCCGCGCCGTGGCCGACGCCGCCGCCCGGGTTCGCCCCGAGACCATCGACGCCCGTTCCGCCGCGTAAGACCCTTTCGCCCCCCCGGCCGCGCGGCCATGATGCCCGCCACAGGAAAAGCGGGAGGGATCGGGCGTGCTTCAGGGCCTGAAAGTCGTAGAACTGGCGACCTACATCGCCGCCCCCGGGGCCGGCGGGATCATGGCCGACTGGGGCGCGGACGTGGTCAAGATCGAACCGCCGCGCGGCGACCCGATGCGGAAGTTCTTCGATGGCATCACCGTCGGCGAGCACGGCAACCCTGTGTTCGAGCTGGATAACCGCGGCAAGCGCGGCGTGGTCTTCGACGTCGGCAATCCCGAGGGCCGTGAGGCGGCGCTGAAGCTGATCGCCGGCGCCGACGTCTTCCTGACCAATGTCCGCCCCGGCGCCCTGAAGCGGGCGGGGCTGGACTGGGAGACGCTGCACGCCGCCAATCCCCGGCTCGTCTATTGCAGCCTGACCGGCTACGGCCTGCGGGGCCCCGACGCCGACCGCGCCGGCATGGACGTCGCCGCCTTCTGGTCCCGCGCCGGGGTCGGCGCCCTGACCGCGCCCAAGGGCGTGGAGCCCTTCCCGATCCGCACCGCCATGGGCGATCACATCACCTCGCTGGCGACGGTCTCGGCCATCCTGGCGGCGGTCTACGAGCGCAACACGACCGGCGTCGGGCGGCTGGTCGAAACCTCGCTGCTGCGCACGGGCGTCTATTCGATCAGCTCGGACATGGCGATCCAGCTGCGGTTCGGGAAGCTGGCCTCGACGCGGCCGCGCCACCAGGCGGTGCAGCCGCTGGCCAACTTCTTCAAGACCGCCGACGACCGCTGGATCTGCCTGCTGGTCCGCACCGGCGACACCGACTGGCCGCAGATCGCCGCCGCCGTCGGCCATCCGGAGATGGTCGAGGACCCGCGCTTCGCCACCGGCCGCGCGCGGCGCCAGAACACCGAGGCGCTGGTCACCATCATGGACCAGGCCTTCGCCGCCATGACCTACGACGAGGCCGCCGAGCGGCTCGACGCGCAGGACGTCACCTGGGCGCCCTACCAGCTGCCCCGCGACCTGGTGGACGATCCCCAGGCCGAGGCGGCGGGCTGCTTCGTCGACACGCCGGACGGCGCGGGCGGCACGCGCCGCGCCCCGGCCTCGCCCGCCCGGTTCGAGGGCTATGACGATGCGCCGAAAGGCCCGCCCCCCGGCCTTGGCCAGCATACCGCCGCGGTTCTGCGTGAGCTTGGCTATGACGACGCCGCCATCGCCGCCCTGACGGCGTCGGGCGCCGTCCGGTGACGGCGGGCGGCTAGCGTCCGTCCTTGCGGGCTTCCGACAGGACCCGGAGCATTTCCGAGGTCAGCAGCGACGAGCCCAGCCCCCGGGAGCCGGACGAACCGGAGCCGGTGTCCGTATCGAGACCCTGCGGGCCGCGCAGGATGAACTCGACCAGGGCGTCCTGCTGCTCGCGGGCGGTCTTGTCGGCGCGGCGAGCCGAGGCGTACTCGACGAACCCGAGGTCCGGCGCCGCCGGGCGAGGCGTCACCGCGCCGCCGCCGCCCGTGGTGCGGGTGAGATTGCTGTAGACCTCGGCGACCGTCAGGCTGCGACCGCCGCGGTAGAAGATCGACCGGTTGGCGCCCGCCGCCTCCGGGAAGAGGGCCGCCGCCGAGGCGCCCGGACTGGTCTGCATCGCCTGGATCAGCCGGGCCGCGCCCTGGGGTCCCAGGAAGTGGGCGGCGTAGAGCTCGCCCGCCGTCGGCTGGCGGCCGATGCGGCCGGACAGATAGGCGGCATTGTCGGAGGTCATCTCCCCGACCATCAGCGAGGCGGCGTGCGGGTCGAACCGCAGGTTCATCACCGCCTCGCGCGCCTCGGCGCCGTTGACGCGGTAGCGACCGTCGCGCCCCTGTACGATCAGGTCCGAGTAGCGGGCGTATCCGTACTTGGCGCCGTGCTTCTTCAGCGTGGCGAGCCAGGTCTGCTCGACGAACTGGAACAGGCCCGCCGCCGACGACGTCTGGGCCTTGGCGCGCGGGTTGTAGCCGCTCTCGCGGTTGGCGGTGCGCATCAGGAACGAGAAATCCACGCCCGTCGCCTGCGACGCGCGCTGGATGGCCGCTTCGACGACCCCACGGATTCCTTCAACCGCCATGCCTGTACGTCGCTCGTTATGGTTAAGGCGCGATTAACCATGCCAGGCCGGAAAACGAACGTTTGATGTAATTGCCTCGCAAATACAGAAATGTCGTTGCCGCATTCCGGGATCAGGAGGACGCTCAACTCAGTCACAACAAGACCCAAGGGAGGGTCGCCATGGTTGCTCACGTCGCCTCGTCACCATTCGATGGAGGGCGTCGTCGTCGACCGCTCTCCCCCGCCACGGCCATAGCGCTCGGCGTCTCGATCGCCATCCACGTCTCGATCGGCGCCTACATGGCCTACAAGCAGTTCAATCCCGCGATGGAGTTGCCGCAGTTCGGGCCGACCATCGAGGGCGAGATCTGGACCCCGCCCCCGCCGCCCAAGCCCGACCCGGTCAAACCGGAGGTGACGCGGACCAAGAGCGCGACCGTGAAGGTTCATGTGCCGACGCAGACCTATCCGGTCACGACCGAGACGCTCGTGGCCACGCCGTCGGACCCGGTCAAGGGCGACACGGTCGGACCGGTGACGACGCTGATCGACCCCGGGCCGATCACGACGCCGGGCTTCGAGATTCCGGCCGTCCCGATCGTGACCCGCCCCGACTGGATCAGAATGCCGGGCGCGAAGGAGTTCGAGCGCTACTATCCCGAGCGCGCCGCCCGCATGGGCGTCAGCGGATCGGCGACCCTGGCCTGCCTCGTCGCGGCCAACGGCTCGGTCGGCAGCTGCGAGGTCGTCAAGGAAGAGCCCGGCTCCATGGGCTTCGGCAAGGCGGCCCTGAAGCTCGCGCCCTTCTTTCGCATGAAGCCGCAGATGGTTGACGGAAAGCCGGTCGACGGCGCGGTGGTGAAGATCCCCATCCGCTTCGAGGCGGCCGACAGCCGAGGCTAGGGCTCCCTGGGGACATGCCCTTCGGGACGTGTCCCCTCCTCGCCTCAGTAGCTCTTCGGCAGGCTCAGCACTTTCTCGCCGATGAAGTTGAGGATCATCTCGCGGCTGACCGGGGCGATGCGGGCGATCATGGCTTCGCGCAGGTAGCGTTCGACGTCGTATTCCTTCGCGTAGCCCATGCCGCCGTGAGCCAGAACGGCGGACTCGCAGGCCCGGAAGCCCGCCTCGCCGCCAAGGTACTTGGCGGCGTTGGCCTCGGCCCCGCACTCGCGGCCCGCGTCGAACAGGGCGGCGGCCTTGAAGCCCAGCAGGTTGGCGGCCTCGAGCTCGGCCCAGGCTTTGGCGAGCGGATGCTGCACACCCTGGTTCTGGCCGATGGGCCGGCCGAACACGACCCGCTCATTGGCGTAGGCCGCCGCCTTGCGCAGCGCCGCCCGGCCCAGGCCCACGGCCTCGACGCCGAACAGGGTCCGCTCGGGGTTGAGGCCCGCCAGCAGATACTGGAAGCCCTTGCCCTCCTCGCCGACCAGATCCTCGGCCGGGACCTGCAGGTCCTCGATGAAAAGCATATTACATTCAACGGCCTTGCGGCCCATCTTCGGGATCGGTTTGGCGTCGATCCGGGCGCGATCGAAGTCGGTGTAGAACAGGGACAGGCCCTGCATGGGCTTGGCGACCTGGTCCTTCGGCGTCGTGCGGGCGATGATCAGGATCTTGTTGGCCCGCTGGGCCATGGTCGTCCAGATCTTGCGGCCGGTGATCCGGTAGCCGTTGCCGTGCTTTTCCGCCCGGGTCTCCAGGCTGGAGGTGTCCAGGCCGCTGTTGGGCTCGGTGACGGCGAAACAGGCCTTGTCCTCGCCGGCGATAATGCGCGGCAGGTGGCGTTGCTTCTGCTCGGCGGTGCCGAACTTCACCACCGGCATCAGGCCGAAGATGTTCAGGTGGATGGCGCTGGCGCCGGAGAAGCCCGCGCCGGACTCAGCCACCACCTGCATGACATGGCAGGCCTCGGTCAGGCCAAGGCCCGCACCGCCGAATTCCTCCGGCATGGCCACGCCCAGCCAGCCCCCGGCCGCCATGGCCGCCGCGAACGCCTCGGGGAAGTCGCCGGTCTCGTCGGTCTTGCGCCAGTACTCGTCGTCGAAGTCGGCGCAGATGCGGCCGACGGCCTCGCGGATGGCTTCCTGTTCTTCGGTCGGCCAGAAGCTGCTCATCGCGTATCCCCGTTGGCGTTGTCGAACCGGCGCGGGTCGAGCCGCGCGGCGAAGGGTCCAGGATCCTCGCCCGCGACATAGGCCGCGATCATCCGCGCGACAAGCGGCGCCAGCAGCCAGCCATTGCGGCGCGCGCCGACCGCCAGAAGGACGCCGGGCGTCGCGCTGGGCCCCACCATCGGCAGGCCGTCCGGCGTCGCGGCCCGGACGCCGGTTTCAGCGCGGGCGTCGAGACCGGCAAGTTCGGGCAGCAAGGCCTCGGCCGCCCGACGCAAGGCCGCGACGCGCGCGGCGTCCACGGCGCGGTCGCCTACGCCCCGCTCCATGGTCGCGCCGACCACGGCCCCGGCGGGGTCGGGCACGATGTAGACGCCGTCGCCGCGGATCACCGGCCCGACGTCGGGACCGCCCGACAGTCGCAGGATGTGGCCCTTGATCGGCTCCAGCAGGCCGAGCTCGCAGGCCAGACCGCGCTTCTCGGCGCCGGTGGCCAGGACGAGTCGTTCGCCCTCGACGGGCGCCTCGGCCAGGGCCTGCTCGAACCGCGCGCCGGCCGCTTCCGCCGCTGACCTCAACGCCGCCAGCGCGGGACGCGGCGACAGGCGCCAGTCCTCCCGCGTATAGACCCTGTCGCCATAGACGCCGGCGAGCGCGCCGAGCGCCTTCAGCCGCGCCGCCACCGCGCCGATGTGCTCGCCGCAATAGGCCGCGCCGGAACGATCGAGCGCGATGCCGGCCAGATCCGCCAGGCCCGGCCACAGGTCGCGGCCGGCCAGCAGCAGCGCGAAGTGGTCCGCGGAGGCCGCATCGAGTCCTGCCTCCAGGGCGGGCGCCAGCATCCCTGCGGCGACCCCGGAGGCGTTGTCGCCGGGCGCCGCCGGGTCGCGCACCGTGACGTCCGCGCCGCCGCGCGCCAGCTCCAGCGCGATGCACAGGCCGAACGCCCCCGCGCCCGCCACCGTCACCCTCGCGCCCGTCAGTTTCGCCATGCCCCGCAATCGGCGACGAAGGGCGGGCGCGTCAAGCGTCGCCGGGCGGAACTTCCGGCGGACATGACGATTTTCTCCGCGACAGGAGACCCCCGATGGCCTCGACCGAAGCCCTGGCGCCGGCCCTTCCTCCGCGGCTGGACCGGATGACCCGCGCCCTGCTCCAGGCCGCCTGTGATCGCAACCTGATGATCGCCACCGCCGAGAGCTGCACCGGCGGGCTGTTGGCCTCCCTGCTGACGGACGTCCCCGGGTGCTCGCACGCCTTCGACCGGGGCTTCGTGGTCTATACCGATGAAGCCAAGCAGGAATTGCTGGGCGTTCCGCTCGGGGTGCTGGAGACGCAGGGCGCGGTCTCGGTTGCGGCGGCGCGGGCCATGGCCGACGGCGCCCTCGCCCGATCCAGGGCGCAGATCGCGATCTCGGTCACCGGCTACGCGGAAAGCCCGCCCGGCGGTGAGGGTGAGGCGGGTCTGGTCTACCTCGCCTGCGCCCGGCACGGGCTGGAAACGGCGGTGCGCCGGGAGCACTTCGGCGACGTTGGCCGGGCGCAGGTGCGCCTGGCCTGCCTCCGGTCGGCGCTGGAAATGCTGCGGGACGCCGTGGGCTGACGCCCCCTTCGGCTCACGGCCGCCAGACGATGCCGACCCGGACGGTGCGCGGCTGGTCGTAGCTTTCGAAGCCGTCCGCGGTCTGGGCAGTCTCGACGGCCGCGTCGGTGACATTCTCCGCCAAGAGGTACAGGTTCACCGTCGGCGTCACCCGCCAATCGGCCCGCAGGTCGGCCGAGGTGGCGGCGGAAAGCGTGCGGCTGTTGAGGTCGTCGTCGAAGCGATCGCCCTCGTGGCGCAGGGTCAGGCGGAGGGTGAGAGACTCCACAGGCGTCCACACGGCCTCGGCGCTGACGGCCAGCTCAGGAGTCTGCGCCGGCCTCAGGCCGGTCAGCTGCGGCGCGGCCGTCCCGCCATCCACCTCGGCGCGGGTCCAGGCGCCGGAGACCTGCAGCCGCAGACTGTCGCTGACCGTCCAGCCGAGCTCGGCCTCCAGGCCCCAGGCGTCGACGTCGCCGGCGTTCTGGCGCTGACGCAGCGCGCCGCCGGCCGGCACGAAGCCGGCCACCGGGAAGACGCCGGGTCCAAAGCCTATGGTGACGTTGGTCACCGCCCCCTCCAGCCGGTTGGCGAACAGGGTGGCCGACCAGTCGACGGCGCCCTGCCCGCCGACGCCGACCTCGAGGCCATAGAGGACTTCGGGCTCAAGGCCAGCGTTGGCCTCGGTGATGTCGTTGCCGACCCGGAACGGCCGGTGCAGCTCATTGAGCGTCGGCGGCCGGAAGCCCGCGTAGGCGGCCGCGCGCAGAAAGCCCTCGCCCAGGTCGCGCCGAACCCCGACCCGGGCGGTCGGCTGCCAGCCGTCGGCGTCGTCCGGCCGCAGATCCAGGATCGTGGCGGCGGTCGCCAGGTCGCGCTCGACCCGCTCGCCGTCGAAGCTGGACCAGCGATCGAGTCGCAGGCCGCCGGTCAGCAGCCAGTCGCCGCCGGCGCGCCAGGCCTCGCCATAGATCCCGGCGACGACTTGCGAACCGCCGGCCACCCGCCCCCGGGTGAAGGCCCCGGCCATGTATCGGAAGTGCTCGCGGGTCTCGCCGTTGGCGTAGCGCACGTCAGCGCCCAGTTCCCAGCCGCCGTCGCCGGTGCTGTGGCGCAGGGCGGCGTTGAAGCCCAGGCCGATGGCCGGCGTGCCGAACTGTTCGCTGGCCGGCGTGGTGAAGGCCCGGCCCGCGCCGACGGCGGCGGAGCTGTTCTCGAAGTCGCTGCTCCTGGCCCAGGCTTGCAGCCGCCATTCGTTGCCAATGCCGGGGGATGCGCCGGTCAGGGTGGCGGAGGCCGAGACGCCGGTCGCCCGCGAGTTGGCGCCGACCAGCCCGCTCTCGCGCGCCTCGCGATAGCCGGCCAGCCGCAGGGACAGGTCCCCGCCGGTCCATTCCGGCGACCAGCGCAGCGCCAGGGACGAGGCCTCGAAGGCGAGCGGCGCGTCTGCGGCTCCGCGACCGGCGCCGAGCGGGACCCAGCCGTCGCTGGTCTGGCTGGCGCCGACGATCATCACCTCGCCCGCCGCGACGGCGAGGCTGCCGCCGGCCAGCCCGCGCTCGCCGCCGAACAGTTCGTACTCGCCGCCCGGCGACACGCGCGTGCGCTCGGCCAGCTGGATGGTCCCGGTCAGGGCTCCGGCGCCGTAGGGGCCGGCCCCCGCGCCGCGCACGACCAACGCCCCCTCGATGCCGGCGGGGGGCAGACCGGACCACAGCACCCAGCCGCCGAACGGGTCGTTCTGCGGCACGCCGTCCAGCGTCACCAGCGCCCGGCCCGCGCCGGAGCCGGCGATGGCCCGGACCGTCATACCCTGGGTGGTCGGGTTGGAGGCCACGCTCGAGGTGCGCCGGAACAGCTGCACGCCCGGGACCAGGGTCAGCGCCTCGTCCACCCGCGAAGCCGCCGCCACCGACCCGCCGTCGACCGTCACCACCGCGAAGGCGGCGTCGGTCGGGGCGGGCGGCAGACGCGCCGCCTCGACAACTACGGCTTCGACGGCGGGCGGCGGCGGAGCGTCAGCGAACAGGACCATATGCCCCGTCTACTTCGCCGGCTTCGCCGCCGCCATCCTCGCCTTCTGGGCCGTGGCCAGGGAGAGCACGTACTGGCGCACCTCCTCGGCCTGGGCGGGGGTCATGTACGTCGCGAACGAGACCATGCCGTTGTCGACCCGATCACCGTCGATGACGATGCCCTTCCAGACCGCGGCGTCCGTCGTCACTGGCGAGAAGCGCAGGTCGGGGATCGAGAAGTCCGACACCGCGCTCGCCCCGTGACAGACCGAGCAGTAGTTGGCGAAGGTCAGGTTGCCGGCCGCGATCTGCTGCGGCGTGGCGGTGACCGGCGGCAGGTCCGGGAACTCGCGGGTCGAGACCGGCCGCGGCGGCAGGGTCTTCTTGCCGCCGAGCTTGAAGACCAGCAGGCGGCGCGGACCTTCCGAGCGCGGGTCGACCCCGGCCCCGGCGGTCAGCGCGAAGCCGCCGCCCCAGCCGGCCATCAGGGCCACATACTGTTCGCCGTCGATCTCGTAGGTCATCGAGGGCGCGACGACGCCGGTCTGGGTGTCGAAGGACCACAGCTTGCCGCCGGTCGCGGCGTCATAGGCCGCGAACTCGCCGGTGGCCGAACCCTGGAAGACGAGGCCGCCGGCCGTGGTCAGCACCCCGCCGTTCCACGGTCCGCCGTGCGGCACGGACCACTTCTCGGTCTGGGTAACCGGATCCCAGGCGATCAGCCGGCCCTTGAGGCTTGAGCGGATGGCCTTCAGGCCCGCCTCGTCGTCCGGCAGGCCGGCGATCAGCACGTCGATGCCGACGTTCCAGACTCCGGGCTGGTAGCGGAAGTTGGCGTTGGCGCCGCCCGGCTGCATGTAGGGGAACGGGATCTCCTGGGCCGGGATATAGACCAGGCCCGTGCCAGGATTGAAGGCCATCGGCTGCCAGTTGTGGCCGCCAAGGGGGCCGGGCATGCCCAGGTTCATCCCCGCGCCATACCGGGCGTTGGGCGTCTCGATCGGCCGGCCGGTCGCCATGTCGACGCCGGTGGTCCAGGTCTGGGGCACGTAATTCTTGGCCGAGATCAGCTTTCCGGTCGCCCGGTCGAGCACATAGAAGAAGCCGTTCTTGGGCGCCTGCATCAGGGCCTTCACCGGTTTGCCGCCGATGGTCAGGTCCGCGAGGATGATGTGCTGGGTGGCGGTGTAGTCCCAGCTTTCGCCCGGAGTGGTCTGGTAGTGCCAGACGTACTGGCCGGTGTCGGGCTTGAGAGCCACGATCGAGGACAGGAACAGGTTGTCGCCGCCGCCGGGCGAGCGGATGTCGCGGTTCCAGGGCGAGCCGTTGCCCACGCCGATGTAGAGCAGGTCCAGGTCCGGGTCGTAGGCCATGGAGTCCCAGACCGTGCCGCCGGCGCCCTGTTTCCAGAACTCGCCGTTCCAGGTCGGCCGGGCGATCTTCATCGCCTCGTCGGAGGCGGCGCCGTCGGTCGGCTCCTTCCCGGGCACGGTGTAGAAGCGCCACAGCATCTTGCCGGTCTTCGTGTCATAGGCCGACAGGTAGCCGCGGACGCCCAGCTCGGCCCCGCCGTTGCCGATCAGCACCTTGCCCTTCACCACGCGCGGCGCGCCGGTGATCGTGTAGGGCTTGCTCTGGTCGACGGTGACCACTTCCCAGACCTTCTTGCCGGTCTTCGCATCCAGCGAGATCAGCCGGCCGTCCAGGGCGCCGAAGTAGACCCGGCCCTCCCAGAGCGCCACGCCCCGGTTGACGCTGTCGCAACAGGCCTTCACGCCCGTCTTGCGGGGGACCTGCGGGTCATGTTCCCAGAGCAGCTTGCCGGTCTTCGCATCGAAGGCGCGGACGATCGACCAGGACGAGGTCGTGTACATCACGCCGTCTGCGACCAGCGGCGTGGCTTCGATCCCGCGGTTCTCGGGCAGGTCGTAGCTCCAGGCCAGGCCGAGATCCTTGACGGTGTCCCGGCTGATCTGCGTCAGCGGACTGAAGCGCTGCTCGCCGTAGGTGCGGCCGTGGGTCAGCCATTCCCCCGGCGTGTCGTCGGCCGCGGCGATCCGCTTGCCATCCACGTCAGCCGTACCGCCGCCGCAACCGGCAAGCAGGGTCGCGGCCGCAAATGCAGCCGCCAGGGCGATGCGCCTCATCGGTCGTCTCCTCATCGCACCGCGTCTGACGCGCGGAGTCGTAAGGGAGTATGCGAACGCTCCGCTAGGTCATGCAAGGCGCCGGCGCAATCGCGTCAGCATTGGCCGTTCGATCCCCAGGTAGGCGGCCAGCCCGCCCGCGATCGCGACGGCCATGGCCAGCGGCACGAACAGGGGCGGATTCCAGGCGCCGATCGTCATCGCCAGGGCGCCGATGGTCAGGCTGTGCGTCAGGTACAGGGAGTAGGAGGCATCGCCCAGCAGGCCCAGCCAGCGCCAGGCCGGCCAGCCGCCGTCCGCCTCGACGCTGACCGCGCCGGCCACGACCAGCACCGCCGGAAGCCCCCAGATCATCGGCCGCCACAGGTCCGGATCGATCGCCGACAGCCACAGCAGGATGAAGAGCGTCAACCCAAGGCCGATCAGCAGCCAGCCTACGGTGCGCTCCGGCAGCAGCCCCTCCTGCGCCAGGCGCGCCAGCCAGACCCCGGCCAGGAACTGCAGGAACATGGGGTTGAGCAGCATGACGTAGCCCGGCGGCCAGACGAACCCGGCGATGGACAGCACGACGAGCGCCATGGTCAGGGCCGCGATCCGCCGCCGCACGGGCAGGATCAGGCAGCTGGCGAAGACCAGATAGAAGACCGCCTCGTAGTTCAGCGTCCAGCCGGGGGCGAGGACCGGAAACGGCTGGCCGGCGGGGTTCATGTGCTGAATGAAGGCCAGCGACAGCAGGACGTGGTCGAGCCGCGGCTCGATCTCCGGAAAGCGCTGCGGGAAGGCCAGGGCTCCGGCGACGAGGGTCAGGGTGATCAGCCAGTAGAGCGGCGCCACCCGCACGACGCGCCGCCGGAGAAAGGTCAGCGGCGTGGCGTCGCGTCCGGCGGTCACGGTCCACATGACAAAACCGCTGATCACGAAGAACAGGTCGACCCCGGCCGCGCCTATGCCAAAGTCGATCTGCGACCACTGGCAGGCATGGAACATCGCGACCGACAGGGCCGCCATGGCCCGCAGATGCTGGATCGAGACCCAAGGCCGATCCGTGTCCATCGTCAGCCGCATCCTCCGGGCATGGCGCCGATCCAGCGCCGGAGCAGGTCGACCGCCTCGTCATGCGCCAGGGCGCGACCCAGCTCCGGCATCATGGCGCCGGGATCGAGCGAGGCGGTGCGGTAGACCAGGATCGACTCGTCGGGCCTGCCCGGGTGAATCCCGTATCGGAAGCCGCCGGTCCCCTGCCCCGCCGCGATCGGCGGCTTGCACAGGCCCAGCTGAGGTCCCGCCGCGGCGAGCGTCAGGTAAAGGCCGGAGGTGTCGGCCGGCCCGGTCGGGCTGTGACAGTGGGCGCAGTTGATATCCAGCCAGGCCCGGGCCCGGGCGTCGAGCGGCAGGGCCTCGTCGAGCCAGTCGACCCCGCCGGGGCGTTGCGCGGGCAGGCCGCGCAGGTAGCCGATGGCCTCGAGCCGGGCGAGCTGGTTGAACGCCGCCCCGGCCACCGAGACGTCGCGGTCGACATGGCGCGCCTTGAGGCCGATGGGGTGCAGCGCCTTGGTGGCATGGTCTGTCCCGTGACAGCCTCCGCACTGGTTCACATTCGGGACCTGGTAGGTGAAGCGGTCGCTGCGGCCGGGGCGAACCAGGGTGAGAGCGATGGGTTGGCCGGTCCGCTTGAGCCTCGCCGTCTTCTGGTCGTCGTCCCAGACATAGGGCAGCGCCACCCAGCCGCCCGTCCGGCGAACAAGGATGCGGGTCTCGACCAGCCGGATCGTCGCCAGGTCCAGCCCTTCGCCCGTCTCCGACAGTTTCAGCCCGTCGCCCGGCGCCACCGCGCCATCGGCCGCCCGGGGGTAGAAGAAGGTCTTGGTGATCACCGTGCCGACCGGGAAGTCGAAGGCGTCCTCGTCGGACCAGTTCGCCGCCTGGCCCTTCGGCATCCAGACGGTGCGCAGCTTGCCCGCGTAGTCGGTGAACAACGGCGTGTTCAGCTCGTAGGGCTGCGCGCCCTGCGCCAGCACCAGCTTGCCGTCGCGCACGCCGACCATGCCCCAGTCGGCGAGGTCCTCGGGCAGGCCTTCGGCAATGAAGCGCGGCTCCAGCGGTCGCGGCGCACAGGCCGCGAGCGCCAGGACCGCCAGCAGCGCGACCAGCCGCATCACGACTTGCCGGGGGCCGGGATCTTCGACTCCGCCGGGACCGGGCCGGCGGCCGCGACATTGGCGGCCGGGAGCGGCGGGAGCGTGCAGCGCAGCTCGACCACCTTGGGGTTCTTGGCCTTGTTGGGCAGGTCGGCGTTGAGCACCTTGGCCGCGCCGTTGTCGACGCAGATCGCCAGGGCCGGATCAGGCTTGCCGGCCGAGAACTTGGCCTTGTCGACATAGCCGTCCCACAGCACGTCCGGCAGGGCGCCGGTCAGGCCGAACAGGGCCACGCGCAGCGCCTGCAGCTCCACCCCGTCCGGCTTGCCGCCGCCGGGCGAGAAGCGGTTGTCGTGAATGAAGATGCTCTCCGGCCAGGGGTCGAAGGCCTCCGACGTCCCCTCGCCCGCCTTGTAGCCGGCCGAGAAGAAGCTGGAGACGATCACGTTGGCGGTGTTGTTGCCGCCGATCTCGTTGTCGAAGATCTCGACCTTGTCGTTCGAATTGATGATCACACCTGTGCCCGCGGGCACCGAGGCGACGGCCGTGCCCTTGCGGCCGAAGTTGGCCGTGTTGTTGCCCACGGCGCGGTTGCGGAAGATCCGCGTGCCGAAGCCGGCCACCTTCAGGTTGGGCATGTTGAACACCAGGATGCCGCCGGTGTTGTTGGTCGCCAGGTTGTCATAGACGTCGGCGTTCTGGGTGTTCTCGATCTCGATGCCGGCGACGTTGAACTCGGCGCGGTTGCGGCGGACCACCACGTTCTGCGACTGGCCGACATAGATGCCGGCGTCGGAGGCGCCGATGGCCACGCTGTCCTCGATCAGGACGTTCTTCGTCTGCACCGGATAGAGACCATAGGCGCCGTTGCTGGTCTTCGGCCCGCCGGTCCACTCGACCCGCACCCGGCGGATGATGATGTTCTCGCCCTCGTTGACCTTCAGGGCGTCGCCCTTGGCGTCCTCGAGCGCCAGGTCCTCGATGGTGAAGTTCGAAGCGTTGACCAGCAGCCCTTCCGCGCCGGACGTCTGCCCCTTGAAGGTGAGGATGGTCTTGTCCATGCCCGCGCCGCGGATGGTGACGCCATCGACCTCCAGGCTCAGGCCGCGGTCAATCGCATAGACGCCGGCCGGGATACTGATCACGTCGCCCGGCTTGGCGTCGATCAGCTGCTGGATCAGGGTCTCCTGATAGGCCGTGTCCGGCTTCGACGCCGTGCCGCCCCCGCCGCAGGCCGCCAACGTCAGCGCGGCCGCAACCGCCATGCCGCTGAAGATGCGGCGCATGCCCTGCCCCATGGGCGTCCTCCCGTTCCCTCAAGGCCGGGACTCTGTCGGCCCCGGTTCGGAGGGGACGGTGGCATGCGGCGCGGGCGGCGGCAACGGGAGGGGACAGTTTAAGATGTCCCTTCAGGGACACCTTAAACTGTCCCCGATTTCAGCGTCCGTACCGCTTTCCCAGCTCCGCGCAGCAGGCGTGAAACTCCTCCACCGTGTCGCGGATGATGTCCGCCACGGGCCGGACGCTGTCGATGCGGCCGGCGACCTGGCCGGACAGGGCGATGGAGGCCTCCATGTCGCCGCCGAAATAGAGGTCCAGCGCCCGGGCCATCTCCGGCATGGCGCCGCCCTCGGGCGGGTTGATCTCCATCTCGGTGGTCTTGTTGGTGCGCAGCGCCCGCAGGGCCGGGCCAGGGCCGAAGCGGTTGAGGAAGACCGTGTCAGTCTCCGCCGCGTTCACGATGGCGTCCTTCCAGTTCTGGTGCACCGGCGACTCCGCCGAACTAACCATCCGAGTCCCCATCTGGATTCCCTCGGCGCCGAGGGCGAAGGCGGCGGCCATGGTGCGGCCGTCCAGCATGCCGCCGGCGGCGATGATCGGCAGGTCGGTCTTGCTGGCGATCAGCGGCAGCAGCACCATCAGCGCCACCTCGCGCGGGTTCTTGAAGCCGCCGCCCTCGCCGCCCTCGACGACCAGGCCGTCGACGCCCGCGTCGATGGCCTTCAGCGCGGCCGACAGCGACGGCACGACATGGAACACGGTCAGGCCGGCGCCCTTCAGCGCCTCGCAGTACTTGCGCGGATCGCCGGCCGAGGTGGTGACGAACTTGACGCCCTGGTCGATGACGAACTGCACGATGTCCGGATCGCGCACGAAGGCCTGGGCGATGTTGACGCCGAACGGCTTGTCGGTGAGGCCGCGCATCTTGCCGACCTCGGCCCGCACCTCGTCCAGCCGGCCCGAGGAGGTCTCGATGATTCCCAGACCCCCGGCGTTGGAGACGGCGGAGGCCAGCTGGGCGCGGGCGATCCAGCCCATCGGGGCCTGGACGATGGGGTACTGCACGCCCAGCATCCGCGTCAGGCGGTTATCGATCATCGCGCTTCTCCCGGGTGTTACAGCGCGAGGCTAGCAGACGAACAACTGTTTGGAAGGCTTGGCCGCTCGATTTATCCGCGCCGGGACGCAAGCCTCGATTGTGTTCGCGGCGCCCGCCCGTGTATGCAGGTTCCGGATGGGGCCTGATCAGTCTTCTGGCGGCGTTGACGGGACGGGCGTGCAGGATGTTTCCGCCGCCCACCGCGAGTTGCTGCAGGACAGGTCGCTGCAGTTCGAGTTCACCCAGTTCAGGCCGACCCCGCCGCCCCCCTGGCTGAAGGGCGTCGCCGAGTTTCTCGAGGCGATGGGGCCGGTGCTCCACGTTCTGTTCTGGGTCATCGTCGCGGCGTTGGTCCTCGGCCTTCTGTTCGTGATCGCGCGAAGCCTGGTCAAGGCCCGGTACGGCCAGCTTCCCGGCGCCGGCCCCAATCTCGGTCCCGATGCGGAGTGGCGGCCGACCGCCGAACAGGCGCGGGTCCTGCTGGCCGACGCCGACGCTCTGGCCGCCCAGGGCCGCTTCGCCGAGGCGGCCCACCTGCTGCTGCTGCGCGGCGTGCAGGATATCCGCGATCAGCGGCCGGGCCTGGTGCGGCCCGCCCTGACCAGCCGTGACATCGCCGGGCTCGAGGCGCTGCCTGCCCAGGCGCGCGAGGCGTTCGGCGCCATCGCCCGCATCGTCGAACGCAGCTTCTTCGGCGGTCGCGACCTGGAGGCCGACGACTGGAGCCGGTGCCGCGGCGCCTACGAGCGCTTCGCGCTGGGCGGCGGCGCATGACGTCGGCCGCCGACAGCCCGCTCTTCAGGGGCCGCACGGTCCTGATCATGATCGCCGTCGGCGTGCTGGCCTTCGCCGGCCTGGCGGTGCTGAGCGTCTATGCGCCCAGCCTGCGCAGCGGCAACGACGGCGGCGGCCATTCCCTGTCGAAGTCCGCGGTGGGGTTTGCCGGCGCGGTGAAGCTGTTTCGCGGCCTCGGGGACCCGGTCATCGTCAGCCGGGGGGACACGCCCGGGATCGCGCGCTCCGGCCTGATGATCATCACGCCCACGCCCGCCCACGACGCCCGGGCGATCCGGTCGGTCGTCTTCGAGGGACGCCGGCTCGTGGTGATGCCCAAGTGGATCTACGCGCCCAATCCCACCCGGCCCGGCTGGGTGCTGAAGGGCGAGGCCCTGCCGCTTTCGGATCTGGAGAAGAAAGGCGTGCTGGACGCCTACGCCCGAACCGCCGCGCTGCAGCGCCATTCCGGAGTGACCCGTCCGACCCTCCGGTTCGCCGACGGCCGCACGATGACGGCCGGACCGGTCGACCGGTTCCAGACCCTTCAGGCGGACGGTCTGGTGGCGCTCGTCTCGGACGATCGGGGCGATGTCATTCTGGCCCGGACGCGCGACCGCAAGGTCTACATCCTCTCCGACCCCGACCTGCTCAATACGATGGGCCTCAAGAGCCTGGAGACGGCGCGGGCGGCGGACGCCATGGTCGACCTGGTCCGCCCGGCGGGCCCGTTGATCTTCGATGTCAGCCTGCATGGCTTCAAACGCTCGCGAAGCCTGCTGGCCCTGGCGCTGGAGCCGCCGTTCCTCGGCGGGACGCTGTGCGCGGTCGCCGCCGCGCTGCTGGCGGGCATCGCCGCGGCGATCCGGTTCGGCCCCGTGCGGCGCGCCCGGCCGCCTTACGCCATGGGCAAGGGCGCGCTGGTGGAGAACACCGCCGGGCTGATCCGCATGGCCCGGCGCGAGCACCGCATGGCCGAGGGCTATGCCCGCCTCTGTCGTGACCTGGCCGCCCGCGCCGTCGGCGCGCCCCGACAGCTGGAGCCGGCGCAGCTCGACGCCTTCCTCGACCGGCTGAGCGCCCAGCGCGGGGCGCCGCTGTTCACCGACCTCATGACGGCGGCCCGGCAGGCCGGGAGCCTCCCCGACCTGATCGCCGTGGCCCGTAACCTGTATGACTGGAGACTGGAGATGACGCGTGCAAGTCGCTGACGTCAAAGCGCTGGCGGACAAGGTCCGCGCCGAGATCGGCAAGGCGGTCGTCGGCCAGGCCGACACCGTCGACCTGATGCTGATCGCGCTCTTCGCGGGCGGTCACGTCCTGCTCGAGGGCCCGCCAGGCACCGCCAAGACCTTCCTGGCCCAGGCCTTCGCCGGAACTCTGGGCATCAAGTTCGGCCGGGTGCAGTTCACCCCCGACCTGATGCCCGGCGACATCATCGGGGCCAACCTGTTCAACTTCCAGACCAGCAGCTTCACCCTGACCAAGGGGCCGATTTTCTGCGACCTGTTGCTGGCCGACGAGATCAACCGCACGCCGCCCAAGACCCAGGCGGCGCTGCTGGAGGCCATGCAGGAGCGGTTCGTCACCCTGGACGGCAAACGCCACCCGCTCGGCGACCGGTTCATGGTGGTGGCCACCCAGAACCCGATCGAGCAGCAGGGCACCTATCCCCTCCCCGAGGCGCAGCTGGACCGCTTCCTGTTCAAGCAGACCCTGTCCTATCCCTCCGCCGAGGAGGAGATGGCCATCGTGTTGCTGCACGGCGCCAAGACCGGCCTGCCGGATATCAACGACCTGGGGGTCGGGCAGATCATCGCCGCCGCCGACCTGGCCGAGGCCGCGCGGACGGTGTCCGCCGCGCATCTGACCGGCGAGATCGCCGACTATGTCGTGCGGCTGGTCCGCGCCACCCGGGAGTCCGGCGATCTGGAGACCGGCGCCTCGCCCCGCTGCGCCGCCATGCTGGCCATCGCCGCAAGGGCCCGGGCGGTGCTGGACGGCCGTGACTACGTGATCCCCGACGACGTCAAGGCGCTGGCCCTGCCGGCGCTGCGCCACCGCGTGATCCTGTCGCCGGCCGCCGAGATCGAGGGCCGCAAGGTCGACCAGATCCTGCGCGGCCTGATCGAACAGGTCGAGGCGCCGCGGTGATCTATCCCACGCTCAGGGCGGTCGCGATCGCCGCGCTGGGCGCGCCGGTCGCCATCGTGATCGGCATCGTCTCACCGCAGCTGTGGCTGGCCGCGCCGGTCTGGCTGATGCTGCTGGCCGGGGTGATCCTGCTGGACGCCGGCCTCGCCTGGCGCACAGGGCGGGGCCTGTCGGTCGAGTTCACGGCGCCCGCCCGCATGGGCGTGGGCGTCGAGGCGCGGGGCGACCTGGCGATCGCCTTCCGTCAGGCGGCTCCGCGACGGGCCGAGCTGGCGGTCGAGAGCGACGCGCGGATCAGCGTCTCGCCGGACCGGCTGACGGTTCCGACCGAGGGGCGGTCGGGGTCCCTGTCGATGACCCTGACCCCGCGGCGGCGGGGAGAGGCCGCCATCGAGCGAGCCTGGGTCCGCTGGGCAGGTCCGCTCGGACTGGTGTGGGCCCAGCACAGTCGCGGCCTGAAGCGCAGGATCGTGCTGACGCCCGACATCGCCGGGGTGAAGGCGGAGGCCATGCGCTTGTTCGCCCGCGACGCCATGTTCGGGGTCAAGGCCCAGATCGACACCGGCGAGGGCGCCGAATACCACGCCCTGCGGGACTACGCCGACGGCATGGACCCGCGCACCGTCGACTGGAAGCAGTCCGCCCGGCACGGCAAGCTGATCGCAAAGGAATACCGGACCGAGCGCAATCACCACATCCTGCTGGCGCTCGACACCGGCCGGACCATGTGCGAGCCGCTGGCCGGCCTGCCGCGCATCGACCGGGCCATCAACGCCGCCCTGACCCTGGCCTATGTCAGCCTCAAGATCGGCGACCGCGTCGGCCTGTTCGGCTTCGACGCCCGGCCGCGCCTGAAGACCGGCATCGCGTCCGGGGTCGGATCGTTCCCCCTGCTCGAGCACCTCGCCGCCTCGCTGGACTACAGCGACGAGGAAACCAACTACACGCTCGGCCTGACCCAGCTGGCCGCCGACCTGGAGCGGCGCTCGCTGATCGTGGTCTTCACCGAGTTCGCCGATCCCACCAGCGCCGAGCTGCTGATCGAGAACGCCGCCCGCATCGGCAAGCGCCACCTGCTGCTGTTCGTCGTTTTCCGCGACGAGGAACTGGAGGCCTTCGCCCAGGCGGAGCCGACCAGCGCCGATGACGTGTCCAGGGCCGTGGCGGCCGCGGCGCTGCTGCGGGAGCGGGACCTGGTGATCACCCGGCTGCGCCGCACCGGCGCGCACATCGTCGACGCGCCGGTCGGCAGCGTCGGGCCTCGCCTGCTGAACGCCTACCTCGACCTCAAGCGCCGCGACCTGCTGTAGGGAACCTTCGATGGCCGAACTGCAGCTCAAGAGTCACCGGTTCCGCAACGAGCGCGAGGCCTCGTGGCGACGGCTCGACTCGCTGATGACCAAGGTCGAGCGCCAGTCGGTGGACAGCCTGACCGACGAGCAGCTTCTGGAGATCCCCGTGCTGTACCGGTCGGCGATGTCGTCGTTGTCGGTGGCGCGGTCGATCTCGCTGGACCAGGCCGCGGCGACCTACCTCGAGAACCTCTGCCTGCGGGCCTATCTGTTCGTCTACGGCGTGCGCTCGACCCCGCTCGAGCGGCTGGCCCGTTTCTTCCGCGAGGACTGGCCCAGGGCGATCCAGTCCATCTGGCGGGAGACCCTGCTGGCGGCGCTGCTGTTCGCACTCGGCGCGGTGGCGGCCTTCGTCCTGACCAGCCAGGATCCGGACTGGTTCTACTCCTTCATGCCCGGCGGCATGTCGCAGGGGCGCGATCCGGCGACCAGCACCGAGGCGTTGCGCGCCACCCTCTACCATGACGAGGGAGTCTCCGGCCTGAGCGGGTTCGCCGCCTTCCTGTTCACCAACAACGCCCAGGTGGCGATCTTCGCCTTCGCCCTGGGCTTCGCGTTCGGCCTGCCGACGGCGCTGCTGATGGTCTACAACGGCATGGCGCTGGGCGCCCTGATGGCCCTGTTCGTCAGTCGCGGACTGGGCGTGGAGCTGGCCGGCTGGCTGATGATCCACGGCGTCACCGAGATCTTCGCCATCACCCTGGCCGGCGGCGCGGGCTTCCGCATCGGCTGGGCGATCCTCAAGCCGGGCGACCGGCCAAGGGTCGAGGCCGCCTCCGAGGCCGGCCGCACCGCCGCTCTGGCCATGGCCGGGGTGGTGATCATGCTGATGTGCGCGGGGATGCTGGAAGGCTTCGGCCGCCAGCTGATCACCCTGGACGCCGCCCGCTACGCCATCGCCGGCGCGACGGCGCTGGTCTGGGGCCTGTACTTCTACCTGCCTCGCCGGAGGGCGGCATGAGCCTGGCCGACGGGACCCGCGGGGCCGACGAGCGGGCCCTGATCACGCCCGAGGGCGTGGATCTGCGCGTGCGGGTGGCCGGGCCCGGCGAGCGGCTCGCGGCGCTGCTGATCGATGCGGCGCTGATCGTGGCGATCGTGATCGCGGGCCTGCTGCTCTGTCTCGGCGCGGGCCTGGCCATGGGCTTCCGGAACGGCGAGTTCCTGTTCGTCATCGTCATGGTCGGCGGCTTTCTGCTGCGCAACGCCTGGTTCATCGCCTTCGAACTGACGCCCTACGCCGCTACGCCCGGCAAGCGGGCGACGGGCCTGCGGGTGGCGGCGCGCAACGGAGGTCGCCTGACCGCCGGCGCCATCCTGGCCCGCAACGGCATGCGCGAGCTGGAGCTGTTCCTGCCGCTGACGATGGTCTTCGGCGGCGGGGGCGAGGGCGTCGACGGCTGGATGTACCTGTTCGGCGTCGTCTGGGCCGGGGTCTTCGCGCTGTTTCCCCTGTTCAACCGCGACCATCTGCGGGTCGGCGACCTGGTGGCCGGAACCTGGGTCGTCCATGCGCCGAAGGTCACCCTGCTGCGCGACATGGTCGACGACCAGCCGGTGCTGCACGAGGACTTCGCCTTCACCCAGGCCCAGCTGGACGCCTACGGGGTCAAGGAGCTGCACGTGCTGGAGGACGTCCTGCGCAAGGGCGAGCGCAAGATCATGGCGGCGGTGGCCAACCGGATTCGCGGCAAGATCGGCTGGACCGCCGGCGAGTACGAAATGGATCGCCCGTTCCTGCAGGCCTACTATACCGCCCTGCGGGGACGGCTCGAGACCCGCATGCTTCTGGGCCGCCGCAAGCGCGACAAGTTCGACCGCGACTGATCGCTCAGGACGACAGCTTGCGCCGGAACAGGCTCAGCACGCGCTCCCAGTGACGCCCCGCCGACGCGCGGTCATAGGCCGGGCGCTGGGGGAAGACGAAGCCGTGCTCGGCGCCCGGATAGGTCTCGACCTCGGCATCCGCCCCATGAGCCGCCAGGTCGGCGGCCAGCTTCGGGATCATCTCCTCCGGGAACCAGCGGTCGATCTGGGCGCAGCCGAAGTAGAAGGCGGCGTCGCTGTCGCGAGCGACCCGGTGCGGGCTGTCTGGCGCCTCGGTCATCAGGGACACGCCGTGGATCGAGGCCGCCGCCCGCACACGGCCGGGGAAGGCGCCGGCCGCCTGGATCGCGTAGGGGCCGCTCATGCAGTAGCCGACCGTTCCGACCCGCGTGGCGTCCGCCGCACCGTCGTCGTCGGCGAAGGCCAGCATCGCGGCGCTGTCGCTCATCACCAGCGCCGGGGACAGCGAGCCCATCAGCTCGAACATCCGCTCCCGCGCCGCCTCGAGCGCCGCCGGCTCCGTCGGGAACGGCCACAGCTCCATCACCCCGGACCGGTAGTAGAGGTTGGGCAGCATCACGTAGTAGCCGACGCTGGCCAGCCGCCGGGCCATGTCGCGCAACTCCTCGCGAATGGCCGGGGCGTCCATCAGGAACAGCACGACGGGATGAGGTCCGCCCCTGTCGGGATGAACGATGAAGGTCGTGCAGGCGCCGTCGGGCGTGGCGATGTCCAGCTGGCGTTCGATCATGAGAAGCGGCTCCGGAGGCGTCGCCCGCACTATAGGCCAGGCGCGGGCGGAGTCTCAGGCGTCGCGGACGACGCCCCAGACCTCGACCTGGTCGCGCCGTTCCACCGGTCGCCGCGCCCTGAGGCCGGCAATTTCGCCGAGGCCGACCCGGTCCAGCAGCGCCGTGACCGCATCGTGGCCCGGCGCGCCGGCCGCGGGGATGGCGTCCTGGACCTTCTGGAGCAGGTAGAGGCGGTAGGGCATGACGTTGACCGTGATCGGAACGCCCCGCCAGTCGAACGTCGCCTGTCCGATCACCCGATCGCCCGGCCGCTTGAGCCCGCTGGTCTCAGGCTCGATATCCGGCCGCTCCGCCAGCCAGGCGTCGGCGAAGGCGACCATGGCCCGAAGCTCCGGCAGGTAGTCGCGGGCGATGAAGGCCATCAGGGCTTCGAGGGTCGCAGGCGCTGCATCGTCGCCGAACAGCTCCGGGCGATGCTCCGGATACTCGGCGGCGTCCAGGCCCGGGGCGTTCATCCGCTCGACCCAGCGCCAGACCCGGTAGGCGCGCCGCTTCATCAGGTCGGCCGGATAGGGATCACGCCCCAGGTGGGCGTAGAGCGGACCGATCAGGCCGTAGTCCCCCACCGTCGGCCGGCCGCCGAGCAGGTAGGGGAAGGCGGCCAGGTGGGCGTCGAACAGATCGAGGAACTCCTCATAGGCCGCCTCGACCAGCGGGATCGACTCCGGCGAGACGCCGAAGCCCGCCATCGCCCGCCGCATGCGCTCGGCCGCGAAGGCGAAGGTCGCTTCGCCCTCGGCGGCCGGCGCCCCCGGCGCGGCGAGGCCGGCGGCGAAATCCCGGGCGATGAAGGGCTGGTTCACCGCGTCGAAGTTCCAGCGATAGTGCATGGCCGGACGCAGCAGGCCCTCGCCTCCGAACAGCTCGAAGAGACGCGCCACGACCCGGAGCACCGGTCCGCCGGGCAGCGTCGGCCAGCGAAGGCCGCCCTGGCGCTCGAACCGGTCGATGATTTCCGAGCCGTCCTGGACCAGGTCACCGTCTGGCGTCTCCAGAACCGGGATGATCCAGCGACCGACAGCGGGAACCACCGTCTCGCGGAAGCCCGGCGCGCCGGCGGGGACATTCTCGAACGCGATGCCCTGCTTGATGAGGAAGGATCGGGCCTTGGCCGTGTAGAGCGATCCGGGCGTTCCGTACAGGCGATAGGGGGCGGTCATGGGCGGCTCATCCGAGGCGGCGGCGGGCGAGGAGGAGGATCGCGACCAGCACGGCCTCGATGACCATCGGCGGCAGCATCGCGGCGCTGTAGCCGTCCAACGCCACGGTGAGCAGCCGCCCCGCCAGCGCCAGGCCCAGCAGCAGGGCGGGCGGCGTCAGCAACCGCCCCTCCCCGCGGATCGCGCCGGCCAGCGCGAACAGCCCGCCGGCGGCGAAAAAGCCCGCCACGTCGGCGCGCAGGGTGGCCAGGCCGAGCAGTCCATCCGCCTTGAGCCCCAGCGCCGCCGCCGGCTCGGCCGGTCCGATCCACAGCCGCGCGGCGATGAGCAGCGCCAGCAGGCCGATCACGCCGACGATCAAACGAAGTCCGGTCCGGATCATGTCAGTCTTCCCCCTGCTGAATCTTTCGGCATGGACTATGCTGCTTTCAGCATGATCACCACAAGGGCGCGAACCACCTGAGGCGGGGCGCACCGGAATTTTCGATACCGATGACGGGGACGGGCCGGACGGCGTCCGGCGTTGCGATGGTACCGCCTCTCAGGCTTGAACTGAGGACCTCCGGTTCCACAAACCGGCGCTCTAACCAACTGAGCTAAGGCGGCGCGCTTTCGCGAGCGGCTGGTTTAGTCGCAGCCGCGCTCTGGATCAAGCCTCGACCTTGCATGGCGCACAGACGGGCTACACCCTCGGCCCATGACGAAAATCACCACCCGCACCATCGAGGCCAACGGCCTGACCTTCACCATCGACGAGGCCGGAACCGGCGACAAGGTCGCCTTGTTTCTGCACGGCTTTCCGGAGAGCCGGTTCTCCTGGCGGTTCCAGTTGCCGCTGCTGGCGGCCCTGGGCTGGCGCGCGGTCGCGCCGGACCTGCGCGGCTATGGTGATTCGAGCCGGCCCAGGGCGACGTCGGCCTACCGGGTGGAGACCCTGACCGACGACGTCGCCGCGATCTTCGACGCCGTCGGCGCCAAGCGGCGCCTGCTGATCGCCCACGACTGGGGGGCCATCGTCGCCTGGGTCTTCGCCATGCGGAAGCTGCGGCCGCTGGAGGGGCTGGTGATCATGAACGTGCCCCACCCGGCCGTGTTCAGCCAGGTCATGCGCCAGGGCGGCGGCCAGCTGAAGAAGTCCTGGTACGTGATCTTCTTCCAGATCCCCTGGCTGCCGGAACGGATGCTGACCGCCCGACGGGCCGAGGGCGTCGCCCGCGCCTTCAGCGGCATGGCGATCGACAAGAGCCGGTTCCCCGACGAGGTGCTGGAGGTCTACCGCGCCAACGCCCTGAAGCCCGGCGCGATGACGGCGATGATCAACTGGTATCGCGCCAACTTCGCCGGCGGCCTCAAGCCCTGGAGCGACGCGGACCAGCCGCCCATCGAGACCCCGACGCTGATGGTCTGGGGCGAGGAGGACGCGGCCCTCGGGATCGAGCTGACCGAGGGCTATGGCTCCTATGTGAAGGACTTCACCCTCCACCGGCTGCCCGGCGTCTCGCACTGGGTCCAGCAGGAAGCGCCCGAGGCGGTCAACGCCCGGCTGGAGGCCTGGCTGGGCGAGAAGGGCCTCGCCGGCTGAACCGAACCCGTCGACCGGACAGCAAAACGCCCCGGAGGTTTCCCTCCGGGGCGTTCGCTTTTGTAAGCCGTGGCTACTGGGGCAACTTCCAGACCAGCGGAATGCGGACCGTGCCGCCGTCCACCGGTTGGCCATCCCGGGTCTGCGGCCGCATCTTGAACAGACGCGAGGCGCGGAGGGTGGCGTCGCCGAAGCCCATGTCCGGCGGGTCTTCCGACACGACGGTGCAGCCTTCCAGAGTGCCGTTCGCCTTCACCTTGCAGGAGATGGTCGCCCGACCTTCCCGTTCCAGGCGCTGGGCCCGTTCGGGATAGTAGCGCGCCAGATCCTCGCCACTCGGACGGCGTGACCAGTCCGGGTTGGTGATGATCGACGGACGCGGCGGCTCCGGCGGACGGGGCGCGGCGGCCACAGGAGGCGCGGGGGTTTCGACCCGTTCTTCCTTCTTGACCGGCGGGATGTCCAGCGGCGGCGGCGGCGTCACATCCGGCGGCGGCGCGATCGGCGGCCGCGGCTGCAGCCTGGGCGGCGGCGGCGGCTTGTCGGTCGGCGGCGGCGGAGGCGGCGGCGGCGGCGGCGGAGGCGGCGGCTTGATCAGCTGCTCGTCCTCAAAGAGACGCTCCTTGATGGTGAAGCGCATCGTATAGAGGTACCACCCGATAACCGCGTGGAAGCCGAGCACGATGAGGGCTGCGATCAGTACAGCCGTCGGGTTCAGCTTCGCCTTCGGCGGGTCGAACGGGTTGTGCACCTTAAGCGGAGCGTCGTTGTTCTGCTCTGCCATGTGTCACCCGCCCGCCGCGTTGGCGTTATCCTGCCCGATCAGAGCCACGCTGTAGAAGCCATTGTCCTGCAACGTGTTCATAACCTGCATGAAATCCCCGTAGCGAACCCCCTTGTCGGCCCGGATGAAAATCCGCTCCTTCGTAGGGTCCCGCCTGCCGACCTGCTTGCGCAGGTCGTCGCCCATGGAGGCCAGGTCGGTGGGGAAGTCGCCGATATAGATGGCCCCACCTTTCTGGATCGAAATGTAAACCGGCTTCGGCGGGTTCTGCCGAGGCTTGGCCACCGCATCCGGCAGCTTCAGCTCGACCGAAACGCTTGCGAGCGGCGCGGCCACCATGAAGATGATCAGGAGGACCAGCATGACGTCCACGAAGGGCGTCACATTGATTTCACTGTTCTGTTCAACCTGGTACCTGTCGCTGCCGCCGGAGCCTCCGAGTTTGGCTCCCATGGTGCTTAGGCCCCCTTGTCGAGCTGCCGCGAGATGGCGTTCATGAGTTCAGCGTTGAAGCCGTCGGAACGCGTGCCGTAGGCCGAAACGCGCGTCTGGAAGTAGTTGTAGAAGATAACGGCCGGGATGGCGGCGAACAGACCGATACCCGTGGCCAGCAGGGCCTCGGCGATGCCGGGGGCCACGACGGCGAGGTTGGTCGTGTTGGTGTTCGCGATGCCGATGAACGAGTTCATGATCCCGTAGACGGTGCCGAACAGACCGATGAACGGACCGGACGAACCGACCGAGGCCAGGAACATCATGCCGCTCGACAGACGCTTGGAGAGCGTCGACTGCACGGCGGACACGGCCGTCTGGGCGCGCATGATCGTCGTTTCGCGGTGCGCGCCGTTAACGGCGAGACCGGCCTGACGGGACAGCTCGACTTCGGTGGCCGCCGCGGCCGCCATGTCGGCGAGCGGGTTGCCCTCGAATTCGTCCGACATGGAGATACGACCCATGTCCTGGACGTTCTTGGCCGTGCGGAACGCCTCGACGAAGCGGTCCGACTTGCGGTTCAGCGAGCCGAACTCGACAAGCTTGGTGATCAGCAGCACCCACGAGAAGATCGAGGCGAGGATCAGGCCGATCATGACGACCTTAACGATCAGCTCGGCTTCGAAGAACATCGTCGCCGGCGTGATCTTGCCGCCGTGGTTGTCGATGGTGGGCGGAGCCGCATCGGCGGCCGGAGCCGCATCAGCGGCCGGAGCCGCGGGAGCCGCAGCCGCGTCAGCGGCCGGAGCGGCGGCGGCGGCGGGGTCGGCGGCCGGAGCGGCCGGATCCTGCGCGAACGCCGGAGCGCTCATCATCAGCGCCGCGGCGCCCATGATGGCGATGAGAGGGTTCAGTCGTTGTTTGTCGAGCATCTTTCGCCAGTTCCTGGTTGGTCTAGCTAGTTTGGACCGAGGGTCGTCACGCGAGAGCGCATTCCACCCTAACTTTGAAATCTTCGTGAATCGCGGCGAGGCGCCGCGCTTCGGTAGACCGCTGTCGCTGCGCCGACCCGTAACACGTTCCTCGATCATTCGTTGTCGAAGATGGCGTTCCGAAGGCGCAATACGTCCCAACGGCTTTTGACCGTCAGGGCGTTTGGCCAAGTTAGACTTGGCGCACCCGCCCTTTGGCAACCCCTTTCTGTAACGTCAAGGGTCTTGCCAGAGGGTTTTTCTTCGAGCGATTTGAGGCTCGGCGGTGAATTGTTGCGGTGCACAATCTGATTATCGAGGAGGATCGGGAGTTTTTCCCTTTCCAAGAGAATTCCGATGCTGCGCCGCAGCATCACTCACCAAACGCGGGTCTTTTTTGGGAACGTCCCCGTCCGCGCAATCAGAACGCGAAGCGAGAGGGGGGCGGTGGTGCCTGGGGCCGGAATCGAACCAGCGACACGCGGATTTTCAATCCGCTGCTCTACCAACTGAGCTACCCAGGCCGAGGCCAACGCGGGGCCCGCCAATCGCGGGAGGTGGCGTCTATAGAAGAGCCGTTTGGGCAAGTCCAGCGGCTACCGCTACGGTTCGTCGTTTTCCGTGACGGGCGCGCTGTCGGCCTCGTCGTCGCCCTCGACCGCCGGGATGGCGTAGGCCCCGCTCAGCCAGCGCTGCAGGTCGACGTCGGCGCAGCGCTTCGAACAGAAGGGCCGGTACTCGGCGACGATCGGCCGGCCGCAGATCGCGCAGCCGGCGCTCATCGGGCGGTCACTTCGACACGGTCGGTCGGCCAGGCCTCGCGAGCCTCGACGGAGAATCGGGCGCCCAGGCGGTCGGTCAGGGCCGGCGACAGGGCTTCGAACGCGGCCAGCACGGCCGGGGCGGCCTGTCCGACCAGCCGTCCGCCCGGCGCGGCGCGGCCCTGCCGTTCGAAGGCCCGCGCCAGATCCAGCGCCCCGGTCAGGGGCGAGAGCGCGCCGTCGGCGCCGAGCAGCACGTCCAGCACCGGGCGGCGTCGCCGCGGCACGGTCAGGGTCAGGGTTCCGAACCGGCTGATCTTGTCGATGGCCACGCCGGGGTTGTCCGGCCCGAAAGCCGCCCGCGCCGCGCCGTCGATGGCCTTGCCGTCGTGACCCCGTCCCACGAGGTCGAAGATCACCAGCCCGCCCAGCCCCTTGAGGCGCAGGAGCCGCGCGGCCATGCCCAGGGCCGTCAGGTTGGCCTGCCGCGCCGCGCGCTTGCTGTCCGAGCCCCCTCGCCCGCCGAGGTCGACGTCGATGGAGATCAGCGCGCGGGTCGGCTCGATGGCGATGTTGCCGCCGCCGGGCAGGGCATGGATCGTCTCGAGCGCCTCGGCCTGGGCCGCGTCGGCCGCCTCGCGGGCGCCGAAGCCCTCGACCAGCTTGCCGTCCCTGGCCAAGGCGCGCAGCTCGCTCTCTATATCCGGCGCCGCCTGCAGCATCCGGGGTTCCCCCGCCGCCTCGCCGATGAGGCGGACGGTGGCCAGCTTGTCGCGCCGCGATTCGGTGCGGATCTCGACCTCGACCGCCGCGCCGCGCACCGGGGGCGTTTCGTCGGGCCGCAGGGACAGCAGCGCCTCCTCCCCGCCCGGCAGGTCCAGGAAGGCCGCGCCGATGGCCTTGTCGACGGTGCGCACCCGGGCCACGCACCGCGCGCCCAGCAGCGTGGACGCCGTCTCGCCGTCTCGCGCGATCAGCAGCCGCTCGGGCCGCCCGTCCAGCGTCACCACGCCGCGGGTCTCGCCGACGCATCGATCAAGGAAGAAGGCCCGTCCGCTCATGCGCCCGGCCCTCCGCGCCAGCCCAGCCCGCCCAGCAGGTTCAGGGTCTCGTAAAGCGGCAGCCCGACCACCGAGGTGTAGGAGCCGCTGATGTCGGTGACGAAGGCCCCGGCCAGCTTGTGAATCTTGTAGCCCCCCGAGGCGTCGGTCCAGTCGCCGCCGGCGATGAAGGCGTCCAGTTCCCGGTCGGTGATGCGCTTGAAGGTGATGCGGCTCTCCACGACCCGCGAGGCCGTGCGACCTTCGGGGGCGATCACGGCCACGCCGGTCAGCACCTTGTGCGGTCGGCCGGACAGCAGGGTCAGCATCCGGCGGGCGTCGGCCTCGTTCTCGGGCTTGCCCAGGATGCGCCGGCCGACGGCGACGATGGTGTCGGCGGCCAGCACCCAGGCCTCGGGATGCCGGGCCGCTCCGGCCTGCGCCTTGCCGATGGCCAGGCGCGCGACCAGCCGACGCGGCGTCTCGTCGCGCAGCGGAGTCTCGTCGATGTCGGCGGGATCTACGAGGTCGGGCTCGATGCCGACCTGGCGGAGCAGTTCCAGGCGCCTGGGGCTGGCGCTGGCCAGGACCAGCGCGCCGGCCGGCCTGCTCACTTGAAGCGGTATGTGATGCGGCCCTTGGTCAGATCGTAGGGCGTCATCTCGACCAGCACCTTGTCGCCGGCCAGCACGCGGATGCGGTTCTTGCGCATCTTGCCGGCGGTGTGGGCGATGATCTCGTGGTCGTTTTCGAGTTTCACGCGAAAGGTGGCGTTGGGCAGCAGCTCGCTGACCGTGCCCGGAAACTCCAGAAGTTCTTCTTTAGCCATACGGCCTCTCGTTAGGGTCGCGGAGCGCGAAATAAGCAAAACGGCCCGCGCCGAAGTCGATTCGGGTCGCGAGCCGCGGCTCCAGAAAGCGCCTTATAGCGCGACTAACCCCCGAACGTCGATGCTTTGCCGAAACGCTCGCGAATCCGTCGCGCGAGCTCGTCCCGGACCTGCCTGTAGGCGTCCATCCGCTGCTCGCGGCTGCCCTCGGCGAGGGTGGGGTCGAGGGTCGGCCAGTACTCGATATCGACCGCCCTGCCCCGCGACAGCTCCACCGCCCTGTGCTGCGCCTCGGGGGTCAGGGAGATGACCAGGTCGAAGGAGTCGTCCTCCAGATCGTCGAAGGTCTTGGGCTTGAAGCCGTGCAGGTCCCCGCCGAGCTCGTCGATGACCGCCAGGGCGAAGGGGTCGACCTCCGTCTCGCCCGGCTCGCGCTTGAGGCCGACGCTGTCGACATACACCCGCGACCCGAACGCCATCTTCATCAGCGCCTCGGCCATCGGCGACCGGACCCGGTTGAAGTTGCAGGTGAACAGAACCGCGCCGGGTAGCCCCTCCACCGGTCGTCAGCCCCGCCAGTGCAGCGCGCAGACCAGGGTGAACAGCCGGCGGGCGGTGTCGAGATCGGTCTTCACCTTGCCCTCGAGCCGGGCCTGCAGCAGCGAGGAGCCTTCGTTGTGCAGGCCGCGCCGGCCCATATCCAGCGCCTCGATCTGGGCCGGCGTGGCGTTGCGGATGGCCTGGTAATAGCTCTCGCAGACCATGAAATAGTCGCGGATCACCCCCCGGAACGGCGACAGCGACAGCAGGTGGATCTGGTCGAAGCTCCCGTCCGGCCCGGTGATGTGCAGGGCCAGCCGGTTCTCGACCAGCGCGATCTTCAGGTCATAGGGGCCGCCGGTCGCGCCCTCGGGCTGGAAGTAGTTGTCCTCGACCAGATCGAAGATGGCGATCTGCCGCTCCTGCTCCTGGTCGCGCGAGACGGCGGCGAGGGAAGCCTCGTCGATCTCGATGCTCTGCAGGCGGTGGGCGGCGCGGTCGTCGGTCATGCTCCCTGTGCTTTAGAGCAAGCCGACCCCGTTCGTCATCCTGAGGAGCGGCTGAAAGCGGCGTCGCGAAGGACGCAGTGTCATTCAGGCAACCGGATCGCCGCGCTGAGCGCGTGGGCGGGCAGCCCTTCCGCCTCCGCCAGGGCCGCCGTGTGCGGCCCCAGGATGCCGAACGACGCCGCGTCGCACTTCACGATCGAGGTGCGCTTGAGGAAGTCGTAGATCGACAGCCCCGACTGGAAGCGCGCCGCCCGGCTGGTCGGCAGCACGTGGTTGGAGCCGGCCACATAGTCGCCGATGGCCTCGGGCGTGTAGCGGCCCAGGAAGATGGCCCCGGCGTGCCGCACCCGGTCGGACAGGCTCTCGGGGTCGGCGGTGCAGAACTCGACGTGCTCGGGCGCGATCAGGTCGACCAGCCCCGGGCTCTCGGACAGAGGCGCGAGGATCACCGCCCCGTGGTCGCGCCAGGAGGCGGCGGCGTCCTCGCCGGTGCTCAAGGTCTTCAGCAGCCGCTCGACCGCGGCCTCGACGGCGGCGGCGAAGGCCTCGTCGTCGGTGATCAGGATCGACTGGGCGGCCGGGTCGTGCTCGGCCTGGGAAAGCAGGTCGGCGGCGATCCAGTCGGGATTGTTGTCCTTGTCGGCGACCACCACGATCTCCGACGGCCCGGCCAGGGCGTCGATGCCGACCACGCCATAGAGACGGCGCTTGGCGGCGGTGACAAAGGCGTTGCCGGGGCCGACGATCTTGTCGACAGGCTGGATCGGGCCCGCGCCATAGGCCAGGGCGGCGACCGCCTGGGCCCCGCCAATGCGCCAGATCTCGGTGACGCCGGCTTCCCTGGCGGCGGCCAGCACGGCCGGCTGCAGCTTGCCGGGCGGGGTGACCATGGCGATGCGGTCGACGCCGGCCACCTGGGCAGGGACGCAGTTCATCAGCACAGTCGAGGGATAGGCCGCCCGGCCGCCGGGCACGTAGACGCCGACCGCCTCGATCGGTGTCCAACGCCAGCCCAGCGCCACCCCCGCCTCGTCGGCCCAGGCCTGGTCGGCCGGCCGCTGGCGGGTGTGATAGGCGCGGATGCGGGCGGCGGCGAAGGCGATGGCCTCGCGGACCTCGGGCGCGCAGGCGGCGGCCCCGGCCTCGATCTCCTCGGCCGTGACGCGGATGGTTTCGGCGGTCAGGTCGGCGCGGTCGAATTTGCGGGTGTAGTCGAGGACGGCGTCCAGGCCGCGCGTCCTGACGGCCTCAAGCACTTCAGCCGCCGCGGCGTCGACATCAGCGGGCGATCCCCGGCGCTCGTTCAGGAACGCGCGGAAGGCGGCGGGGAAGTCGGGGCTGGAGAAGTCGAAGCGGCGCATGGCGGGGCATATAGGGCATGGCGAGCCCGGGGCGAAGGGCGGAAGACTGATGGCGGTTGAGAGCTCTACTCGAAGCCCTCCTCCTCGATGGAGCGACTGTCTGGGCTGTCGCTCCATCGAGGAGGAAGGGAGCGCGATACTTCCAAAACGGGGCTTTTCTTTTGGGATCGAAAAATAGTGCGTGTCCCCACGTTTGTGTCCCCACTTTCCCGAGCGGTGGCCCGACTCTGGCGAGTTGTAGTCATCCTTCTCGCAACGCGGGCGCAGCGTCCCGCTGGAGAGTGAGCAGTGTGAGCCGCCACTCAGCGAGGTTCTCGTGGCCGCAGGCAAGGCAAGCAAACGAAGCCCTCTGGCCGTACTTTATCTTCATAAGCGGCCGGAACGGCATTTGGAGAACTTCCGCGCACTTCTCGCACTCGGTTTCGAACGCTTGGGGCTCGAAGCCAAACTC
>CAYTZY010000020.1:22795-38835 GCA_964442795.1 uncultured Caulobacter sp. | reverse complement strand
GGCATCAACGGCCTCACACCATGGCAGCGTGTGAACAACCTTCTTGGAAACGACAACTAGCCATGAGAACCACTCCCGCCGTCGCGGCGGCCATTGCCGGCCTGTCGCTGTTCGCCGCCGCCGGCGCGGCCCATGCCCAGGGCGCCGTTTCGCCGGCCTGCTCCGCGCTGGAGACCGCCGCCGAGACCGCGCTGGGCGCCGCCGCCACGGCCGCTCCGGCCAGCGTCGGCTATGTCGGCCTCGCCGATGCGCCGGGCTGCCTGATCAGCTTCTCCGGCACGGGCGAGACCTTCGGCACCAGCTTCCAGGCGGTGGCGACCAAGCTCGACACCCTGCTGACGGGTGAGGGCTGGACCCGCGATCCGGGCGCCGACGCCGACGGCACGACCGGCACGGCGGGCGGCTACAAGAAGGGCGGCGAGTTGCTCGCCGTCAGTGTCGGGTACGAGACGCCCAAGGGCGTCTGCCGCGAGGACGAGCCGACGGCCAGCTGCAAGCCGACGGCGGCGCAGATGAACTACACCATCACGCTGGGCCTGCGGCCGGCGTCCTAGGAGAGCCTGACATGAAACGCCTGATGCTGGCGGCCCTGGCCGCCCTCGCCCTCGCGCCCGCTGCCTCCGCCATGGGTGCGGCCGGGGTGGTGCTGGATCCCAAGTGCCTGTCCGAGTCGGCCTGGGAAGTCGATCCGACCGCCGCGCCGATCAAGATCTTCGGCTGCCGTCCGGTGGAGAACATCCCGGCGCCCGACACCGAGGGCTGGACGACCTGGACCCGGCCTCTGGAAAACGGAACGGACGCCGGCTTCACCAAGGTGAAGATGCTGCCAGGCCCGACGCCGGAGACGATCCAGTTCCTGCTGGTCGACAGCGGCGGCGGCAGCGGGAATTTCGGCTACAAGGTCAGCGGGACGCCCGGCGGCGACGGCGTGCTGCAGAACCCCAAGGTCGACGTCTGGACCGGCGACTGACCTACAGCCGGTACTCCCGCTCCAGCACGTAGCGCGAGCCTTCCGAGGTCTGGTGGCTGGAGTAGAGGCCGAACCGGTCGACCGCGAAGACCGGCGACTTCAGCAGGCTGTTGGCCTCAAGCCAGACGGCGACAGCCTGCGGATCGGGCCGGCGCAGGTAGGCCATGGTGACGTGCGGGCGATAGGCCCGGCCCTCGCTCTTGAGCCCGGCGCGGCGGGCGGCGGCCTCGCACTTGCCGGCCAGGCCGTGCAGCGGCTCGCTCTTGCCCACGCCCGCCCAGACGGCGTGGATATCGGGCCCCTCGCCGAACGCGCCGACACCGTCCAGCTCCAGCCCGAAAGGCGATCGGGCGATGCTCGCCAGCTCGATGTCGAGGTCCTCGGCGACCCGTGGCTGCACGTCGCCGAAGAAGCGCAGCGTGATGTGCAGCGCCTCGACCGGCCGCCACCGCGCGCCGTCGAGACCGTACATCCGCTGGGTCAGCGGCTGGCCGATGTCCTCGGGAACGGCGATGGCGGCGAAGAGGCGGATCATGGGGTCATCGAGCTGAGCAAGGGGAAGCGAGGGGACAGGTTAAGATGTCCCTTGGAACACCTTAACCTGTCCCCGACACCGACACCCTACGGACAGGGATTGGGCCGCCGGACGTGGATGGCGTCCACCGCCTTCTCCAGGTCCTCGGTCCATTCCAGATCGAACGCGTCGATGTTGGTCTTCAGCTGCTCCATGCTGGTCGCGCCGATGATCGTCGAGGCGACGAAGGGGCGGGTGTCGCAGAACTTCAGGGCCAGATGCGCCGGGTCGATGCCGCGCTCGCGGGCCAGGCCGACATAGGCGGTGAAGGCTTCCTCCGCCCCCGGACCTTCGTAGCGCTGCATGCGGTTGTAGAGCGCCTTGCGCGAGCCCTCGGGCAGCGCGCCGCCGAGGTACTTGCCGGTCAGCCAGCCCTGGGCCAGCGGCGAATAGGCCAGCAGGCCGATATCCTCGCGCATCCCCATCTCCGCCAGGCCGTACTCATAGACCCGGTTGGCCAGGTGGTAGGCGTTCTGGATCGAGGCGACCCGCGGCAGGCCGCGCTTTTCCGATTCCTGCAGGAACCGCATCACGCCCCAGGGAAACTCGTTGGAGAGGCCGATGGCGCGGATGCGGCCGGCCTTCACATGGGCGTCCAGCGCCTCGAGGATCGACTCGAACGGTTCGTAGTCGTCGTCGTAGTCGCGGAAACTCATGCCGCCGAAGGTGCGCACCGCGCGGTCCGGCCAGTGCAGCTGGTAAAGGTCGAGGTAGTCGGTCTTCAGGCGCTTCAGCGAGTTCTCGACCGCCTCGTCGATCTGGGCCTTCGTCTGGCGGGCGTTGGACTTGTCGGCGCGGATCCAGTCGAGACCGCCGAACACCGAGCCGCGACCGGCGACCTTGGAGGCCAGCACGATCCTGTCGCGCTTGCCGGACTTCTCCAGCCAGGTCCCGATGTACTGCTCCGTGCGCCCTTGCGTCTCCGGACGCGGCGGGCTGGCGTACATCTCGGCAGTGTCCCAGAAGGTCACGCCGCGCTCGAACGCGTAGTCCATCTGGGCATGGGCCTCGGCCTCGGTGTTCTGCGAGCCCCAGGTCATGGTGCCCAGGCAACAGCGGCTGATGTCGATGCCGGTGCGGCCCAGTTTCGAAGTCTTCAAGTCAGATCCCCCTCGTGGCGTCCCTGGCGACGCTCGTTCCCAGATTTCGTCATGATGAGCAGCGCTCGAAGAGCCCCCGGACTTGATCCGGGGGTCGAGCCCCGCAAGGCCCTACCGCGCCGCGGCCAGCACCCGGGCCACCACCGGCGCCAGACGGGCGGCGATGATGGCGACGCCCTGGGCGTTGGGGTGGATGCCGTCGCGCTGGTTCAGGCGACGGTCCCCGGCCACCCCGGCCAGCAGGTTCGGGTACAGGGTCACCCCGTGCTTGCGCGCCAGGTCGGCGTACAGCGCCGCCACGTCGCGGGCGTAGGAGCGGCCGAGCGCGCTCGGAACGGTGATGCCGGCCAGCACCACGGTGATGCCGCGCGCCTTCAGCCGGGCGATGATCCGGTCGAGGTTGGCGCGGGTCTGTTTGGGGTCCAGCCCCTGCAGCAGGTCGTTGCCGCCCAGGGCCACGACGCAGACGGCGGTGTCCTTCTGGACGCTGAAGTCGACGCGGGCCAGGCCCCCGGCCGTGGTGTCGCCGCTGACGCCGGCGCCGCGCACCCGCGCGCCGGGAACGGCCTTGGCGAGTTCCCGCTCCAGCTTCGCCGGCAGCGCCTCGCGGGCGGGCAGGCCGTAGCCGGCGGTGATCGAGTCGCCCAGCACGGTGACGATGCGCGGACGCGCCTGGGCGAACGCCGGCGCGGCGCCGGCGGCGGCGAGCAGCAGGCCGGCGAAAGCGCGGCGGGTGAACGGACGGTAAGGTGTGCGATCCATGGCTTCGTCCTACATAGGGTGTACAGGCCCACCGGAAAACGCCCCCCGCACATGTTCGACGCAAGCACGACGACGCCGCTCTCCCTCGACGCGGTCACCCTCACGCTGCCCTCGGCCGCGGGGCCGGTGGAAATTCTTCGCGGGGTCACCCTGGCGGTCGAGCCGGGCGAACGTGTGGCGGTGGTGGGACCGTCCGGTTCGGGCAAGTCCTCGCTGATCGCCGTGGCGGCCGGGCTGGAGCAGCCGACCTCCGGGACCGTGCGCCTGTTCGGCCAGGATCTGGCCCGGCTGGGCGAGGACGGGCGGGCCAGGCTGCGCCGGGGCAAGGTGTCGCTGGTCTTCCAGTCCTTCCACCTGCTGCCCAACATGACCGCCGAGGAGAACGTCTCGGCGCCGCTGGAGATCGCCGGCCGGAGCACGGCGGCGAGGACGGCGCGAGAGTGGCTGGCCCGCGTCGGCCTGACCGAACGCCTGCGCCACTATCCGCACCAGCTGAGCGGCGGCGAGCAGCAGCGGGTCGCGCTGGCCCGGGCGCTGGCCATCCAGCCGGAGCTGCTGTTCGCCGACGAGCCGACCGGCAACCTCGACGCCGCCAACGCCGTCGGCGTGGCCGAGCTGATGTTCGAACTGGTCGCCGAGACCGGCGCGGCGCTGGTGCTGGTCACCCACGATCCGGCCCTGGCGGCGCGCGCCGACCGCCAGATCGTCATGGGCGGCGGCCTGGTGGTGGGTCCGGCGTGAGCGAGCTGCCCCTGTCCTTCCGCTTCGCCGGGCGCGAGCTGCGCTCGGGCGTCGCCGGCTTCCGCATCTTCCTGGCCTGCCTGGCCCTGGGCGTCGCCGCCATCGCCGCCGCCGGCTCGACGGCCGAGGCCTTCCGGCGCGGCCTGGCGTCAGAGGCGCGGGAGATCCTCGGCGGCGACCTGCGGGTCAGCGTCGAGGGCCGCCGCTTCACGCCGGCCGACCGGACCCGGTTCGAGGCCCTGGGCGAAACCGCCTATTCCGTGGCCTCCATGGCCATGGCCGAGACCGCCACGGGCGAGCGCCGGCTGGTCGAGCTGCGCGGCGTGTCAGGCGGCTATCCGCTGGCCGGAACGGTTGAGATCACCGGCGCCGGCTCGCTGGCCGAGGCGTTCCGGCCGCAGGGCGACGCCGCCGGCGCGGCGGTGGAGCAGGCCCTGCTTGACCGACTGAACCTGAAACTGGGCGACCGCTTCCTGGTCGGCGAGGCGCCGTTCGTGGCCCGAGCGGTGCTGGTGTCGGAGCCGGACCGCCTCGGCCGCGGCTTCGCGCTGGGTCCGCGCGTCCTCACGACCGTCGAGGCCGTCGAGAAGGGCGGCTTCCTGCAGGAGGGGTTGCCGGACACCGGCGAGACCGTGCGCATCGCGCTGCGGCCGGACCTGGCCTCCAACGCTTCGGTCGAGACGCTGGTGAAGGGTCTGCGGGCGCGGGACTTCCAGGCCCGGGGCCGCAACGACGCGGCGGCGGGCGTCAAGCGGCTGATCGACCAGCTGGAGTACTTCCTCGGCTTCATCGGCCTGGCCTCGCTGGTCGCGGGCGGCCTGGGCGTCGCAGGGGCGGTGAGCGCCTACCTGGAACAGCGCAAGGCCTCGATCGCCATCCTCAAGGCGCTGGGCGCGGAAGGCGCGCTGATCCGCAATCTCTACCTGATCCAGATCGGGGTGCTGTCGCTGCTGGGCGTCGCCATCGGCCTGGTGATCGGGGCCGTGGCGCCGCTGGTGCTGGGCCAGCTGGCCGGCGACGACCTGCCGGTGCCGGCCCTGTTCGCGATCTATCCGGCGCCGCTCGTGAAGGCGGCCGCCTTCGGCCTGCTGGCCGCAGCCGCCTTCAGCCTGGCGCCGCTGGCCCGGGCCCGGACCACGCCGCCGTCGTCGCTGTTCCGGCGCGACCTCGCCGGGCGGCTGACCTTCGGCATCGAGGTCATCATCGCCATCCTCGCCGGCCTCGGCCTGGCGGGCCTCGCCGTCATCACCGCCCCGACGCCGGTGGCGGCCGGCATCATGATCGCCGGGGTGGCGGTCTCCTTCGGCCTGCTCTGGGCGCTGGGACGCGGCGCGGCCTGGCTGGCCGGCAAGGCGCGCGGCCTGACCCGGGGGCCGGTGAAGATCGGCATCGCCAACCTGGCCGGACCCCGCTCGGCCGCCCGCACAGCCGCGCCCGCCATCGGGCTGGGCGTGGCGCTGCTGTCGGCGGTAGTGCTGATCCAGTCGGCGCTGCTCAACCAGATCAGCACCGTGGCGCCGAAGACCGCGCCGGCCATGGTGTTCACCGAGGTCCCCGGCGAGCGCGTCGACGAGTTCGACGCCGTGGTGCGCCAGGCGTTCGGTCGCCCGCTGACCGAGGACAACTGGCTGCGCGCGCCCTACTTCACCGGCCGCATCGTGCGGGTGAAGGGCGAGATCGTCGACCGCGAGCAGATCGCCGAGGGTGAGCGCTGGGCCTACGACAACGACATCGGCATGTCGGCCATCGGCGCGCAGCCCAACGACGCGGGCATCGTCTCGGGCCGTTGGTGGCCGGCCGACCATGCCGGGCCGCCGCTGGTGGCGCTGGAAGAGGACGCCGCGAAGGGCGGCGGCCTGAAGGTCGGCGACATGCTGACCATCTCCGTGCTCGGCCGCGAGATCGACGTGAAGGTCGCCGTGCTGCGCAAGGTCGAGTGGGGCGGCTTCGGCCCCGCCTTCGCGGTGATCCTCAGCCCCAACGCGCTGGAGGGCGCCAGCCTGCGGCAGGTGGCCATCGCCAAGGCCGACAAGGCCCAGGAAGACCGGGTCATCCGCGCGCTCGGCCAGGCGTTCCCGATGGTCAACGTCATCAGCGTGCGCGAGCAGCTGGAGGCGGCGACCGGGATGTTCGACCGCCTGGCGCTGGCGGTGCGCGGCGCGGCCGGCGTGGCGGCCCTGGCCGGGCTGCTGGTGCTGGCCGGCGCCATCGCGGCCGGCGCCCGGGCGCGGGCGCGGGAGGCGGCGACGCTGAAGGTGCTGGGCGGCTCGCGGCTGCAGATCCTCACCGCCTACGGTGTCGAGTACGGCGCGGTCGGCCTGATCGCCGGCGTGGCGGGCGTGGCGCTCGGCTACGCCGCCGCCTGGCCGGTGGTGGTGCTGGTCTTCGAGGCCGACTGGAGCGTCGACTGGGGCGGGGTCGCGGCCCTGCTGGGCGGCGCCTCGGGCCTGGCCTTCATCGGCGGCCTGCTGGCGGCGATGCAGGCCCTGTCGAAGCGGCCCGCCCCGGTTCTGCGCACCGAATAGTCCGGTTTCCCTTGCTTCCCGAGCCCGCTACCCCAATATCTGCGGTGCGTCCGCCCCGGGCGCTTTGAAAGGGTTTTACCGATGAGCGACTTCGAACGCGGCGCTACGCGCTCGATTCCGCAAACGGCCGACATGTCGATCGACGCGGGTCTCCGCGCGTTCATGCTCGGCGTCTACAACAAGATGGCGCTCGGCCTGCTGCTGTCGGCGGCGGTCGCCTATGCCGTGGCCTCGGTCCCGGCGCTGCGCGACATGCTGTTCGTCGTGTCGGAGACGGGCGCTTTCCGCGGCTACACGCTGCCGGGCATGATCCTGGCCTTCGCCCCGCTGGCGCTGGTCCTGATCTCGGGCTTCGCGATGCGTAATCCGAGCCCGGCCGGTTCGGCCGCGCTGTACTGGACCATCGTCAGCGTCATCGGCGCTTCCGGCGCCGTCTGGGTGCTGCGCTACACCGGCGGCTCGATCGCCTCGACCTTCCTGATCACGGCCACCGCGTTCGGCGCGCTCAGCCTGGTCGGTTACACGACCAAGCGGGACCTGACCGGCATGGGCAGCTTCCTGATCATGGGCGTGTGGGGCCTGATCCTGGCGTCGATCGTCAACATCTTCCTGCAGCAACCGGCGCTGTACTGGGTGATCAACGCCCTCGGCGTCCTGATCTTCGCGGGCCTGACCGCCTACGACACCCAGCGCCTGAAGATGACCTACTACGCGATCGGCGGAGACCAGACCGCGCTTGGCGTCGCCACCAACTACGGCGCGCTGAGCCTGTACCTGGACTTCATCAACATGTTCCAGTTCCTGCTGGCCTTCCTGGGCGTCCGCCGCGAGTAGCAGCGCCGCCACGGCAAAGAAGCGAGGCCCCGTCGAGCGATCGGCGGGGCCTTATTCTTTGACGCCGCGCCCATCCCCGTGCCCCTGCTCAGGCCGGGACCTACTCCACCACCGTGAAGCGCCCCTTCTCGAACACCTTCAGCACCTGCTCCAGCTCGTGGCCGCGCTTCAGCACATGGCCGGTCTGGTTCATGATCGCCCAGGCGCCCTGGCGGCGGGCCAGGGCCGGGCGCTTCTCGATGCGGTAGAGCGGGGCCTCGCCGGACCGCCGGAAGACGGTGAACACCGCCGCGTCCGCGCCGCCGCCGATGCCGTAGTCGCGCCAGTCGCCGGCGGCCACGCGCTGTCCGTACAGCCGCAGCAGACGCTCCAGTTCGCGCCGCTCGAAGAACACCGTCGCGGCGCGCGGCGCGGAGTATGTCGGGTCTAACGCCATGCGGTGATCAGGCTAGCGCTGAATCGCCGCCCTTGGCGAGGCCTGTCGCGATTACGCCACGGTCGGGAGGTTTGTGCGCGACCTGTCACACGGGGTCGCAAAATGACCTTGTTTCCGACGCGCGCCCGCCGGATGCGCCCACCAGATTTGCAGTGTCGGCCGGTCAGACATCCCGAGGTTCTGGATCCTGAACAGCCCCCCCAGCCCCCTCCCGGATCGCGGGACCCAGGCCGGCCGACGACTTTCCTCAGTATCCCCAATGAGCCCGCGTTGCCTTCCCCTCCGGCAGCGCGGGTTTCATGGTGTCTGGACCAGGGAACACAGAGGAAACGACCATGGGCAGACTGGCGGGACGGGTGGCCATCGTCACCGGCGCGGCGAGCGGCATAGGCCGGGCCGCCGCCGAACTCTTCGCCGCCGAGGGCGCGAAGGTGCTCGCCGTCGACCGGCCGGGCGCCAACCTCGACTTCGAGCACGGCGACATCCAGGGCCTGGGCGTCGACATCTCGGGCGACGGGGCGCCTCGGCAGATCATCGACACGGCGATCGCCGCGTTCGGCAAGCTGGACATCGTCTACAGCAACGCCGGCGTCTCCGGCTCCACCCCGGTCGGCGAGACCAGCGACGAGGAGTTCGACCGCCAGTACGGGGTCAACCTGCGCGCCGGCTTCCGCATCGCGCGGGACGCCACGCCGCACCTGGTGAAGTCGGGCGTCGGCCGACTGATCTTCACCGCCTCGATCATGGCCCGGCACACCGACAACGGCCTGGTCGCCTATTCGGCCTCCAAGGCGGGCGTCGTCGGCATGATGCGCACCTTCGCCCTCGAGCTGGGCCGCCACGGCGTGACCAGCAACGCCATCCTGCCCGGCGCCATCGCCACCGGCATGACCGCCGGCAGCTTCCAGCGTGAGGACATCGCCGCGCTGTGGGCCAAGAAGGCGGCGCTCAAGCGGCTGGGCCAGCCGATCGACATCGCGCGCGCGGCGCTGTTCCTGGCCTCCGACGACGGCGGGTTCGTCACGGGCCAGGCGCTGGGCGTGGACGGCGGGCTGATGCTGCGGGTGTGAGGCCTTGCGTGCTTCGACACGCGCCTGCGGCGCTGCTCAGCATGACTTGGGAGGTTAGCCTTCCAATATGGTCATCCTGAGCAGCCGCGAAGCGGCGTGTCGAAGGACGCAACGAGCCTACTTCGCCAGCACCGCGAGGATCCTGCCGCCCTTGTTGGCCTGGACCAGGACCACGGTCTCCAGGCCCTCGGTCTCGGCGGGCGGCATGCGGTAGGCCGTGGGGCGGCCGCGCCAGGCGCCCAGACGCTTGATCTCGCGGACCATGTTGCGCTGGACCAGGGTCTGGCCGCGGGTGTCGCCCCGCTTGGGCGTGACTTCCTGCGGGCGGGGATCATAGCGGACCAGCCAGACCTCGGCGCCGCCGCGCGGCACAGGTCCGGAGCCGACCGCCACGCGGCGGGAGCCCAGGAACAGCATGTCCGGCGGGTCGCGGCGCTCGCGGGCGGCCTGGTCGACCAGCGGCTCGATGGTCTCGGGGCGCACGCCCGAGGCCTGCACCCGGCCGTCGATGACCACCTGCGGGGTGTAAACCTCGCGCAGGGCCAGCTTGCGGACGTAGGCGCGCTGGCGCTCCGTGAACTCCGGCTGGGCGAAGGTGTCCGGCCAGCCCATGTAGTCCCAGTAGTCGACCGCGAAGGTCAGGGCCAGGACGTCCGGCCGGTCCGACAGTTCGGCGACCAGTTCGTTGGCCTTGATGCAGGACGAGCAGCCCTGGGCGGTGAACAGTTCCACGACCACGGGCGGCCGCACCCGGGCCGGAGCGGCTGACGGGACCAGGGCGAGCAGAAGCAGGGCGAGCAGCAGGCGACGCATTGCACCGCACTTAAACGAAGAAGAGGCGGGCGCGCGTTTCACGAGCCCGTGAAGCGGGGACACGCACGCCCTGTGGGCGAGCATGTCCCCTCAAGCCTTACGCCTCGCCCTTGGCGAGGTTGCGCAGCACGTAGGGCATCACGCCGCCGCTGGTGAAGTACTCCAGCTCGGTCGGGCCATCGATGCGGCAGCGGACCGGGAAGCGCGCGATGCGGCCGTCCGACGGGCGGTAGAGCTCGACGATCAGCTGCTTGCGCGGCGACAGGTCCTGCAGGCCGCGGATGGAGACAATCTCCTCGCCGGTCAGGCCGAGGCGCTGCCAGCCGTCGGACAGGAACTGCAGCGGCAGCACGCCCATCTGCACCAGGTTCGAACGGTGGATGCGCTCGAAGGTCTCGGCGATGACGGCGCGGACGCCGAGCAGCTTGGCGCCCTTGGCTGCCCAGTCGCGCGAGGAGCCGGTGCCGTATTCCTTGCCCGCGAACACGACGGCCGGACGGCCCTCGCCCTCGTAGCGCATGGCGGCGTCATAGATCGACATCACCTCGCCCGACGGGAAGTGACGGGTCACGCCGCCCTCGATCTCCGGGGTGATCTTGTTGCGGATGCGGATGTTGGCGAAGGTGCCGCGCATCATCACTTCGTGGTTGCCGCGGCGGCTGCCGTAGCCGTTGAAGTCCTCGAAGCGGACCTGGTGCGACAACAGGTATTCACCGGCCGGCGAGGTCTTCTTGATCGAGCCGGCAGGGCTGATGTGGTCAGTGGTGATGGAGTCGCCGAACACGCCCAGGATCCGCGCCTCGATGATGTCCTTCACCGCGTCGGGGGTCATGGTCATGCCCTCGAAGTAGGGCGGGTTCTGGACGTAGGTGGAGCCCATGTCCCAGGCGTAGGTCTGGCCGCCCTCGACCTTGATGGCCTGCCAGTGCTTGTCGCCCTTGAAGACGTCGCCGTAGCGCTTGGCGAACATCTCGCTGGTCACCGACTTGCGCTGCAGGTCGGCGATGTCCTTGGAGGTCGGCCAGATGTCCTTCAGGAAGACGTCCTTGCCCTTCTTGTCCTGGCCGATCGGCTGGGTGGCCAGGTCGATGCGCATCGAGCCGGCCAAGGCGTAGGCCACGACCAGCGGCGGCGAGGCCAGGTAGTTGGCGCGGACGTCCGGGTTCACCCGGCCTTCGAAGTTGCGGTTGCCCGACAGCACCGAGCAGGCGACCAGGTCGGCCTCGTTGACGGCGGCGCTGATGGCTTCCGGCAGCGGGCCGGAGTTGCCGATGCAGGTGGTGCAGCCGTAGCCGACCAGGTTGAAGCCGAGCGCGTCGAGGTGCTTGGTCAGGCCGGCCTTGGCCAGGTAGTCGGTGACCACCTGCGAGCCGGGGGCCAGCGAGGTCTTCACCCAGGGCTTCACCTTCAGGCCCTTGGCCACCGCGTTCTTGGCCAGCAGGCCGGCGGCGATCAGGACGCTGGGATTGGAGGTGTTGGTGCAGCTGGTGATGGCGGCGATGACCACGTCGCCGTGGCCGACGTCGAAGGTCTCGCCCTTCACCGGCTCGCGGCGATCCATCTGTTCTTTCTTGCCGAACTCCTCGGCCAGGGCGGTCTCGAAGGCCGCCGCGGCGTCGGTCAGCAGCACGCGGTCCTGCGGGCGCTTGGGGCCGGCCAGCGAGGACTGCACCTGGCCGAGGTCAAGCTCGAGCACGTCGGTGAACACCGGCTCGGCCGCTTCCGGATCGAACCACAGGCCCTGGGCCTTGGCGTAGGCCTCGACCAGGTTGACGCGCTGGGCGTCCCGGTTGGTGGCGCGCAGATAGTCGATGGTCGCCTGGCTGATCGGGAAGAAGCCGCAGGTGGCGCCGTACTCGGGGGCCATGTTGGCGATGGTCGCCTGGTCCTCGATGGTCAGGTTGGCGATGCCGGCGCCGAAGAACTCGACGAACTTGCCGACGACGCCCTTCTTGCGGAGCATCTGGGTGACGGTCAGCACCAGGTCGGTGGCCGTCGCGCCTTCCGGCAGGGCGCCGGTCAGACGGAAGCCGATGACTTCCGGGATCAGCATCGGAATGGCCTGGCCGAGCATGGCGGCCTCGGCCTCGATGCCGCCCACGCCCCAGCCGAGGACCGACAGGCCGTTGACCATGGTGGTGTGCGAATCGGTGCCGACCACGGTGTCGGGATAGGCGACCTCGGCGTCGAGGCCGGCGTCGGTCGCGGTCCAGACGGTCTGGGCCAGGTACTCGAGGTTCACCTGGTGGCAGATGCCGGTGCCCGGGGGCACGACGCGGAAGTTGTTGAAGGCCGAGCTGCCCCAGCGCAGGAAGCGGTAGCGCTCGATGTTGCGCTCGTATTCACGATCGACGTTGTCGCCGTAGCTCTTGGCCGTGCCGAAGAAGTCCACCATCACCGAGTGGTCGATGACCAGGTCGACGGGGATCAGCGGGTTGATCTTGGTGGGGTCGGCGCCAAGCGCATTCATGGCGTCGCGCATGGCGGCCAGGTCGACGACGGCGGGGACGCCGGTGAAGTCCTGCATCAGGACGCGGGCCGGGCGGAAGCTGATCTCGTGCTCGGTGGAGCCCTTGTTCTCGAGCCAGGCGGCGACGGCCTTCAGGTCGCGCTCGCTGGTGTCGCCGCCGTTCTCGTTGCGCAGCAGGTTCTCGAGCAGGACCTTCATCGAGGCCGGCAGTCTCGAAATTCCGGTCAGACCGGCTTCTTCCGCGGCCGGAAGGCTGTAGTAGACGTAGGACGTTCCGCCGACCGAGAGGGTGCGGCGGGTTTGCAGGCTGTCGATAGACGCCATGTTCGGAGAGTCCTTTCCTGTTCACGGCCGCCCGAAAACCACTTCCGGGATCGCGCGCTCGGAAGGGACACACAGCGTCCCGCCCGGCGCGGCGTTACTCCGCGCGCGTTCGCGCGGGGCCGTTGGCGGGCTGCATACTCCGCGCCGCGCGAAACGTCCATGTTGGCGTCATGGCCTTTGCGAGCCACTCGCAGGTGGCGGCATGATTTCGTGCATCCGCGTTGAAGACCTCGCGCTGCGCCGGGGAGAGCGACTGCTGTTCGAGCACCTCGCCTTTACTGTCGCGCCGGGTGAAACCATCGCCCTGACCGGTCGCAACGGGACGGGCAAGACCAGCCTCCTGCGCGCCGTGGCCGGCCTGCTCCGGCCGGTGGCCGGCCGGATCGCGTTCGAGGGACTTGAGCCGGAGGCGGCGGCGGGCGCCCTGCACCTGCTCGGCCACCTCGACGGCCTCAAGGGCGGGCGAACCGCCTGGGAGGAGCTGCGATTCGCCGCCCTCTGGAGCGGCGGGACCGAGGACGGCGCCCGCGCCGCCGCGACCACGCTGGAGCTGGACCGTCTGCTGACCCTGGAGGTGCGCAAGCTGTCGGCCGGCCAGCGGCGGCGGCTGGCGCTGGCCCGGCTGCTGGCCGCGCCCCGGCCGCTGTGGCTGCTGGACGAGCCGCTGGCGCCGCTCGATTCGGTCTGGCGCGTTCGCATGGGCGAACTGATGGCCGCGCATGTCGCCGGCGGCGGCATGATCCTGGCCGCTGTCCACGATCCGCTGCCGCTGCCCTCGCGTGGCGTGGAGATCGGGGCGTGAGGCCGCTCGCCACCCTGCTGGGCCGGGAACTGGCGCTGGCCTGGAGCCGGGGCGGCGGTCCGCTGCCGGCCCTGGCCTTCTACGCCGGGATGGCCACCCTGCTGCCGTTCGCGGTGGGACCCGAGCCGGAGCGACTGTCGGCGGTCGCCCCCGGCTTCGCCTGGCTGGCCCTTGCCCTGGCCTCGCTGCTCTCCCTGGAGCGCCTGTTCGAGCGCGACTACGAGGACGGGACCCTGGACCTGCTTGTCCTCGGGCCGGCCTCCCTCGAGGCCGTCTGCGCGATCAAGTGCCTGGCCCAGTGGCTGGCCGCCGGGCTGCCGCTGGCCTTCGCCGCGCCGCTGGCCGCCATCGCCCTGGGAGCCCCGGTCGGCCTGGCGCCGCTGATCTTCCTCTGCGCGCTGATCGGGGGGCTGGCCTTCGCCTTCGTCGGCGGACTGGGCGCGGCGCTGGCGCTGGGCAGCCGGCGCGGCGGGCTGCTGATCGCCATCATCGTGCTGCCGCTGTTCGCCCCGCCGGTCATCTTCGGCGGCGGGGCCCTGACGCAGCTGGCTGCGGGCCTGCCCTGGACCTCGGGCCTGGCGTTGCTGGCCGGCTGGACCGCGGCGGCCGTGGCGCTCAGCCCCCTGGCCATGGCGGCGGCCTGTCGCAACGCGGTCGACTGACACGGCGCTGATCGCGGCCCGCAAGTCAGACCTGAAACAAAACGGCGCTCCGCGGACAAACCCCGGACACAGACGCGGCGCAGAAGGTCTCCATCAACACGATACGGGGAAAGACCCATGACCTCTGTGTTTTCAAAACCCCTTCTGCTGGCCGGCGCCCTGGCGCTCGGCGCCGTTTCCATCGCCGCCGCCGCGCCGGCCGCCCCCGAGGCCAAGGTCGAGAAGCGCGTGATTGTCATGCGCGGCGACGGCCCGGGCGACATGATGGCCGGCGGGCCCGGCATGCGCCGCATGCACCATCCCGATCCTGCCAAACACGCCCAGCACCTGCGCGACGTCCTGCAGCTGACCGCGGCGCAGGAGCCGGCGCTTCAGGCCTTCCTCGCCGCGACCATGCCGGCGGGCCATCCCGCCCACCCGGGTCCGGACGGCGACAAGCGCGAACACAAGCCGCTGACCACCCCCGAGCGCCTCGACCGCCAGGCCGAAATGATGGCCCGGCGCCAGGCGGCCTTCGAAAAGCGCGCCGCCGCCACCCGCGCCTTTTACGCCCAGCTGACGCCTTCGCAGAAGAAGGCCTTCGACGCCCTGCCGAAGCTGCACGGCCCGCGCATGATGCGGGGACGGGGCGGCATGGGCGGCATGGACCACTAGCGCCGGACCGCGTCCGCCGCCGACGCCCCGCGACCGGGCGTCGGCGGCGATCCCCTTGCGCCTTTGACCCCGCCGCCGTAAGCCGCGCGGGATGCTGTCGTTCCTCGCCAACCCCGACCGGTTCATGGCCTTCTCGCGCTGGGCCGCGCCGATGTTCGGCGCGCTCGCGGGCCTGCTGATCGCGGTCGGCCTGTGGCTCGGCTTCGCCGCCCCCGAGGACTACCAGCAGGGCGACACGGTGCGGATGATGTTCATCCATGTGCCGGCCTCCTGGCTGGCCCTGTTCGTCTACCTCTGCCTGGGCGTGGCCAGCTTCCTGAGCCTGGTGTTCCGCCACGCCCTGGCTGACGCCGCCGCCAAGGCCGCCGCGCCGCTGGGCGCGGTCTTCACCGCCCTGGCCCTGATCACCGGCTCGCTGTGGGGCAAGCCGATGTGGGGAACCTGGTGGGTATGGGACGCGCGGCTGACCTCGGTGCTGGTGCTGTTCCTGTTCTACCTCGGCTACATCGCCCTGCGCGCGGCCATGGACGACGAGACCAAGGGCGGCCGGGCCGCCGCCATCCTGGCGTTGGTCGGGCTCGTCAACCTGCCGATCGTCAAGTTCTCGGTCGACTGGTGGAACAGCCTTCACCAGGGCGCATCGGTGTTCCGGGCCGAGGGTCCGGCGATGACCAACGACTACCTCATCCCGCTTCTGCTCATGGGCCTTGGCTACATGGCCGCGTTCGGCTCCCTGTGGCTGGTCCGCATCCGGGCCGAGGTATGGCGGCGCAAGGCCATGGTCCTGGCGCTCAAGGCGGCGGAGGCCTGATGCCCGATCTCGACACCGGCAAGTACGCGCTGTTCGTCTGGCCCGCCTTCGCGGTCACGGCGGCGGGCTTCGCCTGGATGATCGCCGACAGCCTGGCCCGCGCCCGCCGCTGGAAAGCCGAGGTCGAGCGCCTGGCCGGCAAGGTCGCTTCAGACAGGGGTGGCCGATGAAACGCTGGCTGGCCTTCCTGCCGCTGGCCGCCCTGGCCCTGATGGCGGTGCTGTTCGTCGGCTACAGCCTCAAGCGCAATCCGCAGGTCCAGCCCGACGCCATGGTCGGCAAGCCGATGCCGGCGCTGACCCTGCCGGACCTGTCGACCGGCCGGCCGGTCGCCCTCGCCGAGGCGGCGAAGGGGCCGGTGCTGGTCAACTTCTTCGCCTCCTGGTGCGCGCCCTGCGAGATCGAGCATCCCGAGCTGATGCGCCTGCAGGCGCGTGGCGTGCCGATCGTCGGCGTCGCCTACAAGGATGCGCCCGAGAATAGCACCGCCTT
>CAYTZY010000020.1:16378-22785 GCA_964442795.1 uncultured Caulobacter sp. | reverse complement strand
TCGGTGACCCGTTCCGGGCGAAGCTGGTCGACCGCGACGGTCGGGCCGGCCTCGAGTTCGGCGTGACCGGCGTGCCGGAGACCTTCCTGATCGGTTCTGACGGAACCATCCTGGCCAAGCACAGCGGGCCGCTGGCCCTGGCCGACGCCGAAGCGTTGCTGGCGAAGGCGCGTTAGGCGGAAGTGTGCGCGGTTCCGCCGCCCGAACGCGCGGGTCGCTCAAGACGGCGCGTTAACCCCCGCTTCACGCGAGAGGTTATAGTTTCCACGCCGTTAACCATGTTTCGGAATCGCCCGTGACCCCCGTCCGCCCCCCTGTCTGGCCGACCGTCCCGCAACCCGCCGCCGGCGGCGCGGGCGATGCGCGCCGGAGCGCGCGTGGGGCCTTCTTCGAACAGGCGCTGGGCCGGGCGACCGAGGCGCGAGCCCAGATCCAGACGCCGGCAGTCCGGGCCGAGACAACGCCGCAACCGCATGCGGAGCGTGTCCGCACCACCTTCACCGCGCCCCAGGATCCGCCGCAGAAGATCCTGCGTCCGGGCTCGCTGCTGGACATCAAGGTCTAGGGAATCAGTCCCCGCCGCCGCCCGGGATCTCGGTCGGCCTCGCCTTCTTCTTTTTCTTCTTTTCGGCCTTGGGCGATTTGGCAGCCTTGGCCGGCTTCTCCGCCTTCGGAGGCTTGGGCGCCTTGGGCTTCTTCTCGACCGCGACGCCGGTCGCCAGGGCGGCCAGGGCCTCGAGGATGACGGCGCGCTGGGCCTTGGACAGCAGGGCCAGCAGGCGGGCGTCGGCAGCGGCGGCGCGGGGGCCGGTCGCCTCAAGCGCCGTGCGGCCGGCGTCGGTCAGGCGCACGGCGTTGGCGCGGGCGTCGAGGCTGGAGCGTTCGCGGGCCAGCAGGCCCTTGTCGATCATCCGGGCCACCATATCGGCCAGGGTCGAGCGGTCGACGCCGGTGGCCGCCACCAGGTCCGCCTGGGCCGCGCCCTCGCGGGCGGCGACGGCGGCGAGCACGGCGTGCTGGCGTTGAGTCACGGCTCCGGGACCGGCTTCCTCGGCGTAGAAGTCGAGCGCCCGCTGGGCGGCGCGGTGCAGCAGATGTCCGACCGAGGCCTCGACGGCCGGCGTCCGTTTCGCGGTCTTGTCTTTCGCCACTTGAGATCCCCCTCCGGCTATCCGGCGCGGACCCTAGCGAGCCTACACGACGGTTTGACGACGGACGATCCCCCGACGGTCAGACGCCGGGATCTGGCGGTTCCGGCGCCGTGTCGCGGTCTTCCGGCTGCTGAAGATGCTTCATCATGAAGGGCACCTGGGCCAGCGAGAAGACGATGGCCAGCGGCAACACCGCGATGCGGAAGCCGACCCAGATCTCGTCGGTCTGGGTGCGCCAGACCGCCTCGTTGGCGATTGCGATGGCCACAAAGTAGAGGCCGTAGCGAATGGTCAGCGTCCGCCAGGCGGCGTCAGCCATCCTCAGACTGTCGCCGAGCAGCAGCTTCAGCGGGTTCTTGCCCAGCGCCACCCCGCCGAGCAGCGCGGCGGCGAAGGCGGCGTTCTGGAAGCTGAGCTTCATCTTCACGAACGTCGGGTCGTCGAAGATCAGGGTCAGTCCGCCGAACACCACGGCGAAGATGCCGGCGATCAACGGCAGCGGCGCGATCCGCCGCTCGACCAGCCAGCCGACCGCCAGCGCCAGCACCGAGGCGGCGACCAGCACGCCCGTGGCCAGCAGCATGTCGCGACCGAAGCCGAAGAAGGTTACCGCAAAGGCGATCGGCGCGCCGTAGTCGACCGCTGTGCGCACCCAGCGCGTATTCGATCCGGCCATGTCCGTCAGGTCTCCAGTCCGACCAGCGAGCGGGAGAAGGCCCGCGCGTCGAAGGGTTGCAGGTCCTCGACGCCTTCACCGACGCCGATCAGCTTGATGGGGGAGTCGGAGGCCTGGGCCACCGGGACCAGCACCCCGCCGCGCGCGGTGCCGTCGAGCTTGGTCATCACGATGCCCGATACCCCGACCTGGTTGCCGAAGATCTTCTCCTGGGCCAGGGCATTGCGGCCCACGGTGGCGTCGAGCACCAGCAGGGTCTCGTGCGGCGCCTCGGGGTCGACCTTCTTGATCACCCGGATGACCTTGAGGAGCTCGTTCATGAGGTCCTGCTTGTTCTGCAGCCGGCCGGCGGTGTCGATCAGCACCACGTCATAGCCTTGCGCCCGGCCGCGCTCGACGGCGTCGAAGGCCAGGCCCGCGGCGTCGGCGCCGATCTCGCGCGACATGAAGTCGGCGCCGGCCCGCTCGGCCCAGACCTGCAGTTGGCCGACCGCGGCGGCGCGGAACGTGTCGCCGGCGGCGATCAGCACCTTGGCGCCCTTGCCCGTCAGGTCCGAGGCGATCTTGCCCAGCGTGGTGGTCTTGCCCGAGCCGTTCACCCCGACGAACAGCACGATGTAGGGGCGCGGTCCCGACAGCGGGTCGAACACGCCCTGGCGCGGGACCAGTTCGGCGGCGACAGCCTCGGCCAAGGCTTCCTTGACCTCGTCCTCGGTCGAGGACTTGCCGAACCGCGCCTCGCCGAACGCCTTGGCGATCCGCGCGGCGGCGTGGGGGCCGAGGTCGGCCTCGATCAGCATCTCTTCCAGCTGGTCGAGCTGGTCCTGGTCGAGCGGCTTCTTCACCAGCACGCTGGTGACCTGCTCGGTCATCTCGCGGGTCGTCCGCGAAAGCCCGGAGGTCAGCCGCTTGAACCAGCCTTGTTTCTGTTCAGCCATGAGGGGCTTCTAGCGGGCGCGGACGGCGGCGTCACGTGTCGAGGATCGGGGACAGTTTAAGGTGTCCCTTCCGCTGCGACCCTCGGCTACAACCCTCCCCATGACCGCGCTGGAAACCGCCTACGTCCTGTTCGACTACGCCGCCGTGATCGTCTTCGCGGCGACCGGCGCGCTGGCGGCCGCGCGGGATCGGCACGACATCGTCACCTTCGCCTTTTTCGCGGCCATCACCGGCGTCGGCGGCGGCACGCTGCGCGACCTGATCCTTGATGCGCCGGTGATCTGGATCGCCAACCCGGGCTACCTGCTCGCCTGCCTGGCCGCCGCCATCGCCGTCTGGCTGGTCGGCGAGCGGACCTGGCGGATGGGCGCCCTGCTCTGGCTCGACGCGGTCGGCATGGCCGCCTACGCCGTCGTCGGGGCGGCCAAGGCGCTGAGCCTGGGCGTGCACCCGATCCCGGCCACCGTGATGGGGCTGCTGACCGCCTGCTTCGGCGGCGTCATCCGCGACGTGCTGGCCGGCGCGCCGTCCGTGCTGCTGCGGCGGGAGATCTATGTCACCGCCGCGCTGCTGGCGGCGACGGTCTATGTGCTGCTCGCCGGCCTGGGCGTCGACCGCCTGGTCGCCGGCGGCGCGGGCTTCACCGCCGGCCTGGCGCTGAGGGGCGCGGCCCTGCGCTGGGGCTGGAGCCTGCCGGCGTTCGGGAAGGGGACGCCAAACCCTTAGCTCCTTCATGGCCCGACTTGTTCGGGCCACCTATGCCTGGTGAGCCAGCAGGCCCGTCGCGAGCCGATACGCCTAGAATCGCCTTGTTCGGCCGTGTTCATGGGTCGCCCGAACAAGTCGGGCCATGACGGCTAGGATTCGAGAGGCCAGACCGCCTCCTTCGCCGCGAAGGCCATCAGCGTCAGCCAGCCCAGCGTCAGGCCGAGCGTCATCAGGCCGGCGCGCGTATCGGGATCGGTCGCCGCCGCGACCACGCCCAGCATCGGCAGCAGCAGCGCCGCCCCGACGATCCGGCGCCTCGGCGTCACGCGGAAGCAGACCGCCGCGACCAGCAGGCCGTGGGCGCCGAGCGCGAAGAACTTGGTCCAGGCCGCCGTCGAGGCGCGCACGGTCATGGCGTCGGTCGCCCGGTCGAAGTCGGCGGTGATGGCCAGAAGGGTCGTGGTCTCGACATAGTCGGCGACCAGCGCGGTGATGGCCGCCAGGATGGCCAGCAGCGCCAGCCTCGGCCGGGCGCCCCGCGCCGCGAAGATCGCGCCGAAGACGCCGAACAGCGTGTAGGCCGGGATGTAGGCGGCCATGTCCAGCCGGTTGATGGCGTCCATGGCGGTGATCGTCATGCCCCGGCAGTCGCCCGGCCCGAACAGCGCCGAGGCCTGGTTGACGGTGCGCGCGAACTCGAAGGCGATGACCGGCGGCGCGGCGTAGCATTCGGCGGCGCGCCCGACGGCGACCTCCGGCAGGGCCTGGAACAGGGCGGTGACGGCCAGGGTGGCGAGGCCGGCCAGCGTGGTGAGGATCGCCCAGAGGCGTGTGGTGTTGTTCATGGCCGTCGCCCGTCGCGATACCGGGGTTCAGCTTAGCGCGGGGTGGTGAGGCGTGGAAACGTTTCGCCCCCCTCCGTCATCGTCGGACTTGTTCCGACGACCCATGAACACGGTGATGGCGGACGAGCGCAATCAGTCGCGGCGCATTCTCCCCGGATTCATCAGGCATGGGTCGTCGGAACAAGTCCGACGATGACGGCGATGGGGTTCGGGGAGCGACGACCCGTCAGCGTCAGGTATCGTGGTCCGGATGCTGCCGCGACTGGATGGTCTCGTAGTAGCCCTCGGGCGGCAGGACCTGCTCGAGCCTCGGAAGGCTGTCGGTCCAGGTCATGCGCGAGCCGGCCTCGAGCTGGACGGTCGGAACCGCCAGCCCGGGATCGTCCAGCGAGGCGATCGAGACGTCGATCCAGGTGTCGCTGTACTCGAAGGTCAGCGGCGTGCCGCAGTCCGCGCAGAACCCGCGCTCGACCCTGTTGGAGCTGGCGAACCGTTTGCGCTCGCCCCGCGTCCAGACCAGCGCCTCGATGCGGGCCGAGACCAGCGCCCCGAACGGCGCGCCGAACGCCTTCTGGCACATGCGGCAATGGCAGATGGAGGCCCGGCCGAGCGGGCCGGAGATGCGGTAGCGGACCGCGCCGCACTGGCAGCCGCCGGTGATGCTCACGCCGCGACCTCGCCGACCAGATGCCCGCCCGAAACGCCTGTGATCCGTATGCGGATTATGTCGCCGACGGGCGCATCGCCGGCGAAGGTGATCTCGGTGAAATCGTCGGCGCGGGCGAAGCCGTCGCGTTCGACCAGGCCGTTCAGCGTGCGACCGACCTGTCGTTGCAGGTGCCGCTGCAGGGCGCCCTCGCCGGCCTCGCGCAGGCGACGGGCGCGCTCCTTGATCACCGGCCCCTTCACGGGCGGCATCTTCGCCGCCGGGGTGCCCGGGCGGGCGCTGTAGGGGAAGACGTGCAGGAAGCTGAGACCGGCCTCCTCGACCAGCTTCAGGGTGTTCTCGAAGGCCGCGTCGCTCTCGGTCGGGAAGCCGGCGATCAGGTCGGCGCCGAACGCGGTGTCCGGCCGCACGGCGCGGACGTCGGCGACCAGCTTCAGGGCGTCGGCGCGCAGGTGGCGGCGCTTCATCCGCTTCAGGATCAGGTCGTCGCCGGCCTGCAGCGACAGGTGCAGATAGGGCATCAGCCGCGGTTCTTCGGCCAGGCAGCGCATCAGGTCCGGGTCGATCTCGGCCGCGTCGATCGACGACAGCCGCAGGCGCGGCAGGTCCGGGACGAGCTTGAGGATCCGCGCTACCAGCTGGCCCAGCGTCGGCTGGCCCGGCAGGTCGGCGCCCCAGCTGGTGATGTCGACGCCGGTCAGCACCACCTCGCGATAGCCCTCGGCGGTCAGCCGGCGGACCTGTTCGACCACCTCGCCCGCCGCCGCCGACCGCGAGTTCCCGCGGCCGTAGGGGATGATGCAGAAGGTGCAGCGGTGGTCGCAACCGTTCTGGACCTCGACATAGGCTCGCGCCCGGTCCTTGAGGCCATCGACCAGATGCCCGGCGGTCTCGCGCACGCTCATGATGTCGTTGACCCGCACCCGCGCCGAAGTGTCGCCCAGCGCGCCGGGCGCCGCCTTCTCGGCGTTGCCGAGCACCAGGTCGACCTCAGGCATGGCGGCGAAGGCCTGCGGATCGATCTGCGCCGCGCAGCCGGTGACGATCAGCCGGGCCCCCGGCCGCTCGCGCCGCGCCTTGCGGATCGCCTGCCGGGCCTGACGCACAGCTTCATTGGTGACCGCGCAGGTGTTGAACACCACCGCGTCGGCCAGCCCGTCCGCCGTCGCCCGCGCCCGGATGGCCTCGCTCTCATAGGCGTTCAGGCGGCACCCGAAGGTGACGACCTGAACGTCGTCCGGCTCGGCGGGGATGGGGAGGGTGACGGACATCGGCTCAGAACGAAGACGGGCGGCCGATGGGGCCGCCCTTTGGGTGGGGATATAGCATGGTGGTGCAACTCCCCCAATCCCGTGTCCCCGGCGGACGCCTCAATCCTCCCCCGCTTGGGGGAGGGGGACCACGCGGAGCGTGGTGGTGGG
>CAYTZY010000020.1:778-16368 GCA_964442795.1 uncultured Caulobacter sp. | reverse complement strand
ACGCGCCGCCGTTTAGTGGCTATCCCCTGCCGCTCGCGTATCCCGCTCCACCAGCCTTCGGCTGGTCCCCCTCTCCCAAGAGGGAGAGGATAGCTAGTCACCCGCGCCTCACTCCGGCTAAGACGTTTCCAACAAGAACACGAGACCCCGCGCCCACCATGACCGACCGTCCCCGCCGCAGCGCCCTGTACATGCCCGCCTCCAACGCCAAGGCGATCGAGAAGGCGCGGACCCTGCCGTGCGACGTGGTCATCCTCGACCTCGAGGACGCCGTCGCGCCCGACGCCAAGGACATGGCCCGCGAGCAGGCCATCCAGGCGGTGAAGGACGGCGGCTTCGGCCGGCGGGAGCTGGTCATCCGCGTCAACGGCGCCGACACGCCCTGGGGCGAGGCCGACATCGCCGCCGCCGCCGCCGCGCGGCCGGACGCCATCCTGGTCCCGAAGGTGAACTCCGCCGCCGACGTCGCCGCCTACTCCGCGCCGCTGCACGAGGACACCGACCTCTGGGCGATGATCGAAACCGGCCGCTCGATCTTCAACGTCGAGAGCATCGCCGCCGCCTCGGCGACCAGCCGGCTGACCACCTTCGTCATGGGCACCAACGACCTGGCCAAGGAGACCCGCGCGCGGATCACCCCGGGCCGCGAGCCGTTCCACGCCGCCCTGTCGCTGGCCGTCATGGCCGCGCGCATCCACGGCCTGACCATCCTGGACGGCGTGCACAACGACATCGAGGACCCGGCGTCGCTCGAGGCCGTCTGCCGCCAGGGCGTCGAGTTCGGCTTCGACGGCAAGACCCTGATCCATCCCAAGCAGATCGATCTCTGCAACCTGGTCTTCTCGCCGGCCCCGGCCGAGGTCGCGTTCGCCCGCGCCGTGATCGCCGCCTTCGCCCTGCCGGAGAACCAGGGCAAGGGCGCCATCCGCGTCGAGGGCAAGATGGCCGAGCTGCTGCACCTGGAGCAGTCGCGGCGGCTGGTCGCCGTGGCCGACGCCATCGCCGAGGCGGAGGCCGCTTGATCCGTTCCGGCGCTCTCCTGCTGCTGCTCGCGACCCTGACCCTGGCGTCTCCCGCCGGGGCGCAGGTGTTCTACGAGGCGCCGGTGACGCCGAACCCGGAAGCGTCCGACCCCATCGCGGACCTGCTCGACGCCCTGCCGCCGGACCAGTCGACCGACGCCGCCGAGGACGAGCCGGAGGTGACCCAGCGCGAGGAGCAGGAGGCCCTGCTGGCCGCGCCCTTCACTCCCGGCGCCCAGCCGTCCGCGCCGGTGTTGCTGCCGCAGACGCCGCAGGCCATCCCGCCCTCGCCGCCGACCGTGACCACCGTCACGCCGCGCCGCCCGGCGCCGCCACACCCCACGCTCGACCGCCCGGTGATGATCGACGAGATCGACCGCTCGCCGGACAGTCCGCCCACGCCGCTCGACCTGGGCTACGAGGCCCGGATCCGGGGCTCGGCCTCCAGCGCCCAGGGCCTGCTCGGCCCGCTGGACGGCGGCTGGACGGTGCGCGGCGCCGACGGCGCGGCCCTGTACGGCCTGCAGCTGGTCGACCGGGGTTCGGGCGGGGCGCTGGAAGGCGCCTGGCGGGCGCTGGGCGGCTCCGGCCGGGTCGGGCTGATCGAGAGCCTGGACCGCCAAGGCTCAGTGCTCATTGTACGGATCAATCGCGGCTACGGCCGACCGCTGACCGTGCTCACGCTGTCGGCCGGCAGCGACGGCAGCTGGATCGGCGACCTCAGCGACGAGGCGGGGACGCGCGCCGTGACCATGCGGCGGAACTAGCCGGGGACTACTTCCGGTGTCCCTTCAGGGACATCGGTAGCTGTCCCCGATGCTTGCAAGGGTCGGGGACAGGAACTCATGTCCCCTGCGGGGACACGAGATCCAGTCCCCTACGCACCGCCGCCACCGCCGCCTCGAGCGCATCGGCGCCATAGGCCTCCGCGACCCCGACACCCCACACCGGCCCGGCCCAGGCCGCGTCGCCGGCGCACCGTCCGACCACATGTACATGTAGCTGCGGCGTCACATTGCCCAGCGCGCCGATGTTCAGCTTCTCGACCGCGAAACCCGTCGCCGCGCCGATCGCCCGCACGGCCTGCCCGGCCAGCACCGTCTCCTCGATCAGCCCCGCGCGGTCGGCCGCCGACAGGTCCTCGATTTCCCGCAGCCCGGGCAGGCGCGGGATCAGGATCAGCCAGGGCCAGCGGGCGTCGGCCTGCAGCCGCACATGACAGAGCGGCAGGTCGCCGACCGCGATCGAGCCGCCTTCGAAGGCCGGATCGACGGCGAATTCAGACCCCATTACTTCGCTCTCTTCGGAACCGCCGCCCAGTAGTCGAAGTCGAGGATGACCTCGGGCGGATAGGCGCCGGCCTCGTCATTGTCCGGGAAGTCCGTGCAGGGACGGTCCTTGGTCGCCACCAGCCGCAGGCGCAGGGCCCCGACGCCGTCGCCGAGGTCGGCCTTGTCCAGCACCTCGCTCCAGGCGAACACCGTCGCGCCGGCGAAATAGGGGTTCACGTGGCGCCCGCCGTTGATGGCCAGGATCAGCCCGGCGTTCTGCAGGCCGTTGAAGCTCAGCGCCCTGGCGGTGGAGATCACCACCCCGCCGTAGACCAGCCGGCGACCGGTCGGGTCCTTGGCCCGCTCATACTGGTTGAAGTGGACCTTGGCGGTGTTCTGGTAGAGGCGCGTGGCCATCTGGTGCTCGGCTTCCTCGACCGCCATGCCGTCGACATGGTCGATCTTCTCGCCGACCACGTAGTCCTCGAACGCATGCAGCGCCCCGGCCAGCGCGAAATCGTACTTCGAGAAACCGAGCCCCTCGGGCAGCAGCAGATCGCTCGCCGCCACGGCCGTCGCCAGCTTCGGCGTCGCCTGCTCGCCGATCTCCGCGTCTTCGCTCCGCTTGCGGACCATGACCCAGCGCACGTAGCTCAGCACCGTCTCGCCGCGCTGGTTCTCGCCGGTGGTGCGGACGTAGACGACGCCGGTCTTGCGGTTGGAGTTTTCCTTCAGCCCGATTACCTCGCTGGTCGCGGTCACCGTGTCGCCCGGATACAGCGCCTTGAGGAACAGCCCCTCGGCGTAGCCCAGGTTGGCCACGGCGTTGAGACTGATGTCCGGCACGGTCTTGCCGAACACCATGTGGAAGGCGACCAGCGGATCGACCGGCGCGGCCGGCAGGCCGCACGACCGCGCGAACTCGTCGCTCGAAGTCAGCGCGAAACGCGGCCCGTACAGCGCATTGTACAGCGCCACGTCCCCGGCCGTGACCGTGCGCGGCGTCGCGTGGGCCAGCACCTGGCCGAGGCGGAAGTCTTCGAAATAGTTGCCGGGGTTGGTCTTGGACATGGGGCCTCTCTCCAGTGCGTCCTTCGCGACGCGCTCTTCGCGCGCTCCTCAGGATGACGAACTCAGTGGAACGCTATCCACCTTCGTCATGGTGAGGAGCGAGCTCTTCGCGAGCGTCGCGAACCACGCAGTGCCTAATGCCCCGCTCTTCGCATCCGCGAAAGAGGGCTTGAGGCGCGGCCTTGCGGGGGCTAGACCGCCGACCGACCCCTATCCACAAGACGGAGACGCCCAAAGATGGCTCGCGCGAAGATCGCCCTCATCGGCGCCGGCATGATCGGCGGCACCCTGGCTCACATCGCGGCGCGCGAGGAGCTGGGCGACATCATCCTGTTCGACATCGCCGAGGGCACGCCGCAGGGCAAGGCGCTCGACATCGCCGAAGCCAGCGCCGTGTTCGGCAAGGACGTCGCGCTGAAGGGCGCCAACGACTACGCCGACATCGCCGGCGCCGACGTCTGCATCGTCACCGCCGGCGTGCCGCGCAAGCCGGGCATGAGCCGCGACGACCTGCTGGGCATCAACCTGAAGGTCATGAAGGCCGTCGGCGAGGGCATCAAGGCCCATGCCCCGAACGCCTTCGTCATCTGCATCACCAACCCGCTCGACGCCATGGTCTGGGCGCTGCAGCAGTTCTCGGGTCTGCCCAAGGAGAAGGTCATCGGCATGGCCGGCGTGCTCGACTCGGCGCGCTTCGCCTACTTCCTGGCTGAGAAGACCGGCGTCTCGGTCGAGGACATCCACGCCTGGACGCTGGGCGGCCACGGCGACGACATGGTGCCGATGGTGCGTCACTCGACGGTCGGCGGCCTGCCGCTGCCGGAACTGGTCAAGCAGGGCTGGATGACCCAGGAAGAGCTCGACGGCATCGTCAAGCGCACCCGCGGCGGCGGCGGCGAGATCGTCGCCCTGCTGAAGACCGGCAGCGCCTACTACGCCCCGGCCGAATCGGCGATCGCCATGGCGACCTCGTACCTCAAGGACAAGAAGCGCGTCCTGCCCTGCGCCGCCTTCCTGACCGGCCAGTATGGCCTGAAGGACCTGTACGTCGGCGTGCCGGTGGTGATCGGCGCCGGCGGCGCGGAGCGGGTCATCGAGTTCGAGACCAACGACGAGGAAAAGGCGATGTTCGCCGCCTCGGTCGCCTCGGTCCAGGGCCTGATGGAAGCCTGCAAGGCCATCGACCCGTCGTTGGTCTAGGCTTTCCGGCGTTGTGAACTGAAGGGGCGGCTCGGGCGACCGGGCCGCCCTTTTTCATCGGCCCTCTGCCTCCTGTCCCCGATTTCCCGGCGCAGGCCGGGATCCATAATCCCGCTTTGAGCCCTTTCCCTCTATGGACCCCGGCCTTCGCCGGGGACACGGAGATGGGTGCGAGGCTTCTCGCCTTTCCGTTGACCGGGCTGGACGGCTGCCTCTCGTGAGGTACCGTCGCGCTCCATGATCGCACCCGGCCCCACCCTCGAAACCGCCCGCCTGATCCTGCGCCCGACCGCCGAGGAGGACCTCGACGGCTGGGCGAGCATGATGGCCGATCCCGACGCCAGTCGGTTCATCGGCGGGGTGCAGGAGCGCGCCGCCGCCTGGCGCGGCATGGCCTCGATGGCCGGCAGCTGGGCGATCAAGGGCTTTGGCATGTTCTCGCTGATCGAGAAGTCGAGCGGCCGCTGGGTCGGACGGCTGGGCCCCTGGCAGCCCGAGGGCTGGCCGGGCACCGAGGTCGGCTGGGGCCTGCATCCCACGGCCATGGGCAAGGGCTATGCGGTCGAGGGCGCGACGGCGGCCATCGACTGGGCGTTCGACACGCTCGGCTGGACCGAGGTCATCCACTGCATCGACCCGGACAATACGCCGTCGCAGCGGGTGGCCGAGCGGCTTGGCTCGTACAATCAGGGGCCCGGCCAGATGCCGGCGCCGTTCCAGGACCTGCCGATCGACATCTGGGGCCAGACCCGCGAAGAGTGGCTGGCCGGAAAGAGGACGTAATGAATCGTCGGGGGGCGATCATCGGGGCGGCGCTGCTGCTCGCAGGCACGGGCGCGGCGCTGGCGCAGGACAGCGCCGCGCCGGCCGAGGGCTCACTGACGGTGGCCTTCCAGGGCGTGACCCAGGCGCGGGGCGTCGTCCTCTGCGCGGTGTTCGACAGCAAGGTCGCCTATGACGCCAACACCCATCCGGTGAGGACGCTGGAGCTGCCGGCCGGCGAGGGGAACTTCTCGGCCACCTTCGCGGGCCTGGCGCCCGGTCGCTACGGGGTGAAGGCCTTCCACGATCGCGACGGGGACGGGAAGATGAAGTTCAACCCGCTGGGCATGCCGCTGGAGCCCTACGGCTTCTCCAACAACGCCCGCGCGCCTTTCGGCCCGCCCAGCTGGCGGGCGGCCGGCTTCGAGGTGAAGGCCGGTCCGAACAGCCAGGTGATCCGGCTGAGGTGACGTTCGGGACATGCACTTCAGTGCGTGTCCCATGCAGCTTCCGGGGACATGCACTGAAGTGCATGTCCCCAACCCCGTTTGACCTCCCGCACCGCAGCGGATACCCAGACGCCAGCGTCAGGTTCCATCTCGCGAGAGAGGGTGAAAAGGGAACGGGGTTCAAGACCCCGGCTGCCCCCGCAACTGTAAGCGGCGAGCCCGCGCGTCACAGGCCACTGGACCGGTTCACCGGTCTGGGAAGGCGACGCGCCAAGGTTATGACCCGCAAGCCAGGAGACCTGCCCGGCGCCGTCGTTCTTCGTACGGCCGGGGTGCGCCGAACGGACGGGTCTTTCCCGAGAGACGACACCGCAGCCAAGCCGCGTCCGCGGCCGGGCCCGGGCGTCACCGCGCCCGGATCGGGTCGGGGCGCGGGTCGTCAATGAAGAGGAAGACCCATGACCCGAGCGCTTCTGTGCTCCGTTTCCACCGCCGCCCTGCTCATCGCGTCCCCGGCGTTCGCCGCCGAAGCGCCCACCGCCGCGACGCCCGATGTCGCGGGCCTCGAGGGGGCCACCGCCGTCGCCGAGCTGATCGTCACCGCCACCCGTTCGCCCCAGGCCGCCGACCGCGTCGGAGCCTCGGCGACGGTGCTCTCGACAGCCGACATCGAGGCGGCCCAGTCGCCGGACGTCATCGAGCTGCTTAATGACGTCCCGGGCGTCAGCTATACGCGCAACGGCGGCGTCGGCGCCGTCTCCGGCGTCAACATCCGCGGGGCCGAGAGCAGCCACACCGTGCTGCTGATCGACGGCGTGAAGATGAACGATCCCACCGCCCCGCAGGGCGCGGCCAACTTCGGCAACCTGCTGACCGGCGACGTCGCCCGCATCGAGGTCCTGCGCGGGGCCCAGTCGACGCTGTGGGGCAGCCAGGCCATCGGCGGGGTGGTCAACATCGTCACCCGCGAGCCGTCGCAAGGCTTCCAGGCGTCGATCGACGCCGAGGGCGGCTCGCGCGGCACGGCCTGGCTGCGGGCGGGGCTGGGCGGCGCGACCGATCGGCTCAGCTGGCGGCTCGCCGGCAGCCGCTACCAGACCGAAGGCGTCAGCGCCTTCGCGGCGGGCTCGGAGGCCGACGGCTACGAGAACACCGGCTTTTCGGGCCGGGTGCGCCTGGCGCTGACCGACGCCGTCTCGGCCGAGGTCCGCGCGGTCTGGTCCGACGGCGAGGCCGACACCGACGGCTTCGCCGGCGACGACGCCAGCTACGGGACCACCGAGGAGCTGGTCGTCTACAGCGGCCTCAACGTCGCCCTGCTGGACGGGCGGCTGAAGAACCGGCTGGCGTTCGGCTACACCGAGACCGACCGCGAGGCCCGCCAGCCGTCCGACCCCGTCGCGCCGATCAGCTTCGAGGGCGTCGGCGAGATCCGGCGCGGGGAGTACCAGGGCGTTCTGGCGGTCGCGGAGGACTGGACCGCCACTTTCGGCATTGAAAGCGAAGAGGCGGAGATGCGCCAGCGCGCGCCCTGGACCTTCGATCCCAACCCGCCCTTCACCACCGGCAAGGTCGGCGTCGACAGCGTCTATGGCCAGGTCCAGGGTTCGGTTCTGCCGGGCCTCACCCTCACTGCCGGCCTGCGCCATGACGAGCATGACGCGTACGGCGGCCACGCCCTGGGATCGCTGGCCGGGGCCTGGAGCCTGAACGGGGGAACCACGATCCTGCGCGCCAGCTTCGGCCAAGGCTTCCGCGCGCCGGGCCTCTACGAGCTCTACAGCGAGTACGGCAACACGGCGCTGGCGCCGGAGGAGTTCAACAGCTGGGATGTCGGCGTCGAATGGCGGCTGGGCGCCGACGTGGTCGTCTCGGCGACGTACTTCCGGCGCGAGGCGGACAACGAGATCCGCTTCTACAGCTGCGCCTTCGGTTCGCCCGAGCCGCTGTGCAATCCCAACGGCGTCTTCCGCTTCGGCTACTATGACAACATCCAGAAGACCCGGGCACAGGGCCTCGAGCTGGCTGGCCGGGCCGAGGCCGGGCCCCTGACCCTGAGCGGCAACTACACCTGGACGCAGGCGGAGAACGCCTCGGGGGTCAACGACGGCAACCAGCTGCCCCGCCGGCCCGAGCACATGGCCAACCTCCAGGCCGGCTGGCGGTGGTCGGACGCGGTGACCACGACGGCGGCGGTCCGCTACGTCGGCCAAGCGTTCAACAACGACGCCAACACCGTGGTCATGGACGCCTACGTCCTGGTCGACCTGCGGGCCTCCTGGCAGGTCAATGACACGGTCGAGATCTACGGCCGGGTCGAGAACCTGATGGACGAGGACTACGAGACGGCCGCAGGCTATGGAACGCCGGGCCGAGGCGCCTTCGTCGGCGTCCGGGCGCGGTTCTAGCCCGCTTCAGGGGAGCAGCAGACTTGCCGGCGTTGATGATCCAGGGCTGCGGGTCCGACGTCGGCAAGTCGGTGCTGGTCGCCGGCCTGTGCCGGCTGTTCGCCAACCGGGGCCTGACGGTCCGGCCGTTCAAGCCGCAGAACATGTCCAACAACGCCGCCGTCACCGCTGACGGCGGCGAGATCGGCCGGGCCCAGGCGCTGCAGGCGCTGGCCTGCCGTACGCCCCCGACCGTCGACATGAACCCGGTGCTGCTCAAGCCGCAGAGCGATACCGGCGCCCAGCTGGTCGTGCGCGGCCGCATGGCCGGGACCTGGCAGGCGCGGGGATACCAGGACGCCAGGGCCGGATTGCTGGACACCGTGGTCGAGAGCTTCCGCCGGCTGGAGGCGCAGGCCGACCTGGTCCTCGTCGAGGGGGCCGGCAGCCCGGCGGAGACCAACCTCCGCGCCGGCGACATCGCCAACATGGGCTTCGCCCGCGCCGCCGGCGTGCCGGTGGTGCTGGTGGGCGACATCGACCGCGGCCATGTCATCGCCGCCCTGGTCGGCGCCCACGCGGTGCTGGACGAGGGCGACCGGGCGATGATCCGGGGCTTCCTGATCAACAAGTTCCGGGGCGATCCCTCGCTGTTCGACGATGGACGGGCCGAGATCGTCCGCCGCACCGGCTGGGCGGACCTCGGCATGGCGCCCTGGCTGGCGGCGGCCCGGGCCCTTCCGGCCGAGGACGCGGTGGTGCTGGACAGGGCCGGCGGCGAAGGCGGGCGGCGTGTGCGGATCGTGGTCCCGCTGCTCAGCCGGATCGCCAACTTCGACGACTTCGACCCGCTGCGGGCCGAGCCGGCGGTCGACTTCGCCTTCATCCCGCCGGGGACGCCCCTGCCGGGCGACGCCGATCTGGTGATCCTGCCCGGGACCAAGGCGACGCTGGCGGACCTGGCCTTCCTGCGGGCGCAGGGCTGGGACATCGACCTTGCCGCCCACGTCCGCCGCGGCGGGCGGGTGCTGGGCGTCTGCGGCGGCTACCAGATGCTGGGACGGCGGATCAGCGACCCGGACGGCCTTGAGGGTCCGGCAGGCGCGGCGCAGGGGCTCGGACTGCTGGACGTCGAGACCGTGCTGACCGGCGAGAAGACCCTGCGGCCTGTCGCCGGTCGGTTCGGCGAGGCCGCGTTCGGGGGTTACGAGATGCACGTCGGCCGCACGACCGGCGAGGCGGCTCCGCTGCTGGCGTTCGACGATGGCGGCGCCGACGGGGCGGTCTCCGCGGACGGCCGGGTGGCGGGCTGCTACGTCCACGGGCTGTTCAACCGGCCGGAAGCGCGGGCCGCGATCCTGGCGCAGCTGGGTGCGGCGTCATCAGGCGTCGATCAGCGGCTGGCAGTGGATACAGCGCTGGACGATCTTGCGGCGGCGCTGGAGCAGGCGTTCGACATCGCGGCGCTGGAGCGGATCGCCGGACTCTAGCGGGGCCGCTTGCCTCTTCCCGCCGACACCCGCCACATAACCGCATGTCCAACGTCCGCGCCTATCGCGCCGCCCTGGCCTGGATGGTCGATGATCCGCGGACGGCGGGCGGCTGCGCCTGCGTGCATCATCACGACGGCCTGCTGCTCGTCGCGGATGGGTATGTGGCGGCGGCCGGAGCCTGGGCGGCGCTGGCGCCGACCCTGCCCGGGGGTACGCCGGTCGAGCGCCTCCCCGGCCATCTGCTGACGCCCGGCTTCATCGACGCTCACGTCCATTTCCCGCAGACCGACATGGTCGGCGCGCCGGGCGGGCCCTTGCTGGACTGGCTGGAGCAGAGCGCCTTTCCGGCCGAGCGGGCCTTCGCCGATCTCTCCCATGCGCGTGATACGGCCGAAGCCTTCCTCGACGAGTTGCTGCGCAACGGCACGACCACGGCGATGGTGTTCGGCAGCGTCCATCGCGAGGCGACGGCCGCCCTGTTCGAGGCGGCCCTGGCGCGCAACATGCGGCTGATCGCCGGCAAGTCGATGATGGACCTCGGGCCCGAGGGGCTGAACGAGACCTGCGCCGATGGCGAGGCCGACAGCGAGGCGCTGATCCGTGACTGGGGGTCGCGAGGGCGCCTCGGCTACGCCGTCACGCCGCGCTTTGCGCTGTCGTCGAGCGACGCGCAGCTGGCCGGGGCCGGCGCGCTGCTGGCCCGGCACGACCACGTCTGGATGCAGACCCATCTGGCCGAGAACCCGCGCGAGCTGGCCCTGGTGGCCGAGCGGTTTCCGGACCGCGACTACCTGGCCGTCTATGACCGCTTCGGGCTCGTCGGACCCCGGTCGGTGTTCGCTCACTGCATCCACATGACCGACCGATCGCTGCACCGGATGGCGCAGGCCGGTGCGGCCATCGCCCATTGCCCGAGCTCGAACCTGTTCCTGGGCAGCGGCCTGTTCGACCTGGCCCGCGCCGACGCCCACGGCGTGAAGACGGCCCTGGGGTCGGATATCGGGGCCGGCACGAGCTTCTCGATCCCGCGCACCGCGGGGCTGGCCCTGCAGGTCTCCCAGCTGCGCGGCGGGACCCTCGATCCGCTTCGCGCCTTCTACCTGGCGACCCTGGGCGGGGCGCGGGCGCTGGGCCTGGCCGACCGGATCGGAAGCTTCGAGAGCGGACGCGAGGCCGACTTCGTCGCCCTGGACCTGGCCGCCACGCCGCTGCTGGCGCGCCGGCTGAAGGGCGCGACGGACCCCGCCGACATCCTGCTGGCCCTGATGATCCTGGGCGATGACCGCGCCGTGGCCGGGACCTGGATCGCGGGGGCGCGGCGTCATCAACGCTGAATCAAGGTTGAAGGCCGTTAAGCCTAATACTTTGATCGCGTTCAGGGTTTACGCCCGTTCAGTGTATTCGTTGAATATATTTCAAGCGGTGACTCCGTAACCTCGATCCAAGTTCGGGGAAGAGTGTCGAAAACCGACGCTCGATATTCGGGGTCCGCAATATGCGAGTCGCCACTATCGCCAGCCTTGGCGCGTCCGCCCTCCTGGGGGTCGGCGCCCTCTTCGTGGCCAAGGTCTGGTTGCCCAACGCCCAGTCGGGGCCGGGCAAGGCCGCGGCCCAGACCTCGGTGGCCCTGTCCTCGATCGTCGCGGCCAGCGCGGCGGTCCCCTACGGCGCCAGGCTGGAAGCCAAGAACCTGACCCTGATCAAGGTGCCGGCCGGGTCGGTTCCAGAGGGCGCCTTCACCTCGATCGACCAGGTGCTGGGTCGCGACGGCGGCGCGCCGGTCACCCTGGCCGCCCTTGCCCCGCGCGAGGCGCTGCTGCCGTCCAAGGTCAGCGGCCCCGGGCTGAAGCCGTCGGTGGCCGCCCTGATCGACCCGGGCATGCGGGCCTACACCATCAAGGTCAACGAGGTCGCCGGCGGCGGCGGGCACGTCCTGCCCGGCGACCGGGTCGACGTCCTGCTGGCCCGCGCCCTCGCCGATCCGGGCGTGGAAGGGGCGGAGGGCAACCGGCTGATCGTCTCCTCCCTGGTGCTCCAGAACGTCCGCGTCCTGGGCATGGACATGATCGCCGACCCCGCGTCGGTGGAGAAGTTCGAGCCGTCCACCGCGACCCTGGAGGTCAGCGTCGAGGACGCCGGCAAGCTGGCGGTCGCCGGCCAGGCCGGCACCCTGTCGCTGGCCCTGCGTCGCTCGGGCGCCACCGAGATCGTGCAACCCCGCCCGATCACCGCCCGCGAGGTCACCGGCCTGTCAGGCGGCTTCGCGCCGGTCACTGGCGCGCCGCGCAAGGTCGCCCGACGACCCGCCGTCCGACCGGCCGCGACGCCGGCGCGCGGCCTCATCGTGACCGAAGGCGACAGGAAGACCGTCGTCAACGTCCCCACCGAACGCCCCGGGAGCTGACCATGCGCCGCATCGCCATCCTGTGCGCGGCCGCGCTCGTCTGCGCGCCCGCCATCCCCGCCTCCGCCCAGTCGCTCGTCACCTCCAGCCTGATCGGCGAGATGGCGCCCAGCCGCACCATCACGGTGCCGAAGGACAAGTCGGCGGCCTTCCGCCTGACCGCCGCCGCCGGCGAGATCGTCGTCGCCCAGCCGGACATCGCCCAGATCGTCGCCAACACGGACCGCAGCGTCTACGTGCGCGGCAAGACGCTCGGCACGACCAACATCCTGATCTACGACGCCAGTCACCGGCTGATCGAGGTGATCGACGTGCGGGTCGGCCAGGACATCGAGTCGCTGCAGGCCGACCTGGGTTCCGCCCTGCCCGGCGAACCGATCCGCGTCTCGGCCCTCGCCGGCGGCGTCATGTTGTCGGGCCAGGTCTCGACCAGTTCGGCCGCCGCCCGCGCCAAGGGCATCGCCGAGAAGTACGCCCCCGGCGGCGTGAGCTCCGAACTGACCGTCGAGGCCGCCCAGCAGGTCATGCTGGAGGTGCGCATCATCGAGGCCAGCCGCAGTTCGCTGAAGGACTTCGGGATCAACGTCGACATCGCCAACAACTCGGGCATCGTCTTCGGCTCCGGCACCGGCCTGATCGGCGTCAACGCCGCCCAGGGCACACTGGGCGTCTCGACCAACGTCGGATCGACAACCATCGAGGCCACCCTGCGCGCGCTGGAGGAAAAGGGCGTCATCCGCACCCTGGCCCGGCCCAACCTGGCGGCCATCTCCGGCGAGGAGGCCACCTTCCTGGCCGGCGGCGAGTTCCCCTATCCGGTGCCCAACGGCCAGGGCGAGATCACCATCCAGTTCAAGCCGTTCGGGGTCACCCTGAAGTTCACCCCGACGGTCCAGGACAGCGGCCTGATCCGCCTGAAGGTTTCGCCCGAGGTCAGCCAGCTCGACAGCCGGGCCAGCCTGCGCCTCGCCGGCGTCGAGGTGCCCGGCCTGCTGGTCCGCCGCGCCGCCACCACGGTGGAGCTCAAGGATACCGAGACCTTCGCCATCGCCGGCCTGTTCCAGCAGGACTACGCCAACACCATGCGACAGCTGCCCTGGGTCGGCGACGTGCCGGTGCTGGGCTCGCTGTTCCGCTCCGCGCGCTGGAAGAAGGCCGAGACCGAGCTGGTCATCCTGGTCACGCCCCGCCTGACCACGGCCGCGCAGAGCCGGGCCCTGGCCCCCGACCCCTTCTCGGGCTCCAGCGAACCCAGCGCCATCGACCTGATCCTCATGGGCATAGCGCTGGACCGACCGATCAAGGCGCCGCCCGCCGACTCCTATCTTCCCGTTCCCTGAGGCGTTGACATGACTTTCGCTGGACGCCGCATCCTGATCGTCGGAACCGGCCTGGCCGAGCTGGCGAGCCTGGCCTTCCGGGACGCCACGCTGCAGACCGCCGGGCTCGAACGCCTGCAGGCGCGCTGGGCGTTCGGCGAGGCGCCCGACCTGATCCTCATCGAGGCGGGCGCCTTCGATCCGGACGCGTTGTCGGCGGCCATCGCCGCGCTCGGGGCGGGGGCCACGCCGCCGCCGACCCTGCTGACCGGCGACCATCTGCCGGCCGGGCTGGCCCGCAACCTGATGCGGCTGCCGCGCTCGGACGTGCTGGAGGCGCCCTTCTCGGCCGCCGACCTGGCCGCCGCGTCGGGACCGCTGGTCGCGCCGACCGCCGCGCCGACGCTGAACGCGCCCTCCCGCTGCTGGACCATCATGGGCGCCGTGGGCGGCGCGGGCGCCACCACGCTTGCGATCGAGATCGCCTGCGCCCTGGCCGAGCGGCTGCCGGGCCCGCGCCGGGTCTGCCTGATCGACCTGAACCTGGCCGACGGCGCGGCCGCCGCCTACCTGGGCGCGCCGGCCAACATGCTGCTCAGCCGCGCCTCCCAGGCGGCGGACCGGATTGATCCCCAGCTTCTGGACGCCTTCGTGTCCGGCGCGCCGGGGGGTGTCGACCTGCTGGCCTCGGCCCGCGACCCCAATGCCTATGACACGACGTCGGCGGACGCGGTCCTGAGGCTGCTGGAGGTCGCCTGCCAGGTCTATGACGCGGTCGTGGTCGACGCCCCCCGCCATCGACGGGCCTGGACGCTGGACGTCCTGGCCGGGTCGGACGAGCTGCTGGTGGTCTCCGAGCTGACCGTGCCGGCCCTGCTGGCCGCGCGGTCGCTGGCGGCTGAGATCGAGAGCGACCTGCCCTCCGGCGCGCCGCCCCGGATCGTGCTCAATCGCCTCGCCAAGCGCGTCTTCGGTCCGGCACCGTCGATGGGCGAGGCGGAGAAGGCCATGGGCCGGCGCGCGGCCGGAGGCATCACCTCCGACTGGGAGGCCGCCGCGGCCTCGGCCAACCTCGGCGGTCCGATCAGCCAGCATCGGCCCAAGTCGCGCATCGTCAAGGACGTCGCCGACCTGGTCGATCGCCTGATCGCCGCGCCGGCCCGCTCGCACCCTGAAGACCTGCGGGTGGCGTGATGGGCCGCTTTTCCCTCCGCCGCGCCGCCGCGCCGGTCGCGGTCCCGGTCCCGGCGACGCCGATCCCCGCCCCGGCCGCGCCGCCGTCCGAGCCGGCGGCCGCTCCGACCAAGGTCCACGACGACCTGCTCGACATGCGGCTGCGGCTCCACGCCCGGCTGATCGAGGAGATCGACCTCTCCAAGCTGGGCGAGCTGGACGAGGGCGAGATGCGTCGCCAGGTCCGCAGGCTGGTCGGCGACTTCGCCCGCGACAGCCGGCTGGCCCTCAACGGCGCCGAGATGGACCAGCTGGGCGCCGAGGTGTTCGACGAGATGGTCGGCCTCGGCCCCATCGAACCGCTGCTCAAGGACGAGTCGATCAACGACATCCTGATCAACGGGCCATTCCAGGTCTATGTCGAGCGGCGCGGCGAGCTGGAGCTGACCCCCGTCCGCTTCCGCGACAACGACCACCTGCTGCGCATCGTCAACCGCATCGTCGCCGCCGTCGGCCGGCGGATCGACGAGAGCCAGCCGATGGTCGACGCCCGCCTCGCCGACGGCAGCCGGGTCAATGCCGCCATCGCCCCGATCGCCACCCACGGGTCGGCGAACTCGGTGAAGGGCTCCCACCGCCGGCCGCCGTCCTTGGTGTACGGGTAGGTCGAGGTGATGGTCTCCGGGTTGGCCACGTGGTCGGAGACGGCGATGGTGTCCCACCCGCTTTCGTCGGCGGCCCTGGCGATCGGCACGTAGTGGGTCAGCGGGCTGAACCCGAGCCCGATGCAGTACTTCACGAGAGCGTGCCGCCGTCGACGCGGAGCGACTCGCCGTTGACGTGGGTGGCGTCGTCGCTGGCCAGGTAGGCGATGGCGGCGGCCACCACCTCGGGCCCCTCGGGCTTGGTGATCGACATGATGCGGCGGAGCAGCTTCGTGTCGGCGCCCTCCGGGAAGTCGAAGTCGCCGGTGATGGGGGTCTGGATCGAACCGGGGCAGACGGCGTTGGCCCGGATGCCCTGGCGGGCGTACTCGACG
>CAYTZY010000020.1:337-768 GCA_964442795.1 uncultured Caulobacter sp. | reverse complement strand
ACCTTGGTGAGCGCCAGCACCCCGCCCTTCGAGGCGGAGTAGGCCGCGGCCCACGGGTGGCCGGCGAGGGCGGCGGTGGACGACGTGTTGACGATCGCCCCGCCGCCGGCGTCGAGCATCGCCGGGATCGCCGCCCGGCAGAAGAGGAACGTGCCGGTGAGGTTGACGGCCAGGACCTGGTCCCACACCTCGACGCTGTGCTCGTGGGTGTGGGCCGTGCGGAGGATGCCGGCCACGTTGGCCAGCACGTCCAGCCGGCCGAACCGGTCGACGGCGGCCTCGACCGCCGCCGTCGCGGTGGCCGGGTCGGCGACGTCGCCGTCGAGCACGACGACGCCGTCGGGCGCGTCGAAGGGCTTCACGTCGAGGCCGATCACCGACGCCCCCTCGGCCGCCAGGCGCTCGACCGTCGCCTGCCCGATCCCCGATGC
>CAYTZY010000020.1:0-246 GCA_964442795.1 uncultured Caulobacter sp. | reverse complement strand
TCTCCCGTCAGGCCCAGGCGATCACGCCGAGGTCGACGGGCGACGCCAGCAAGGGGTCCGACGGCACGACCCGCACCGTGATCCCCGTGCGCCCGGCCCGGTCGTTGGGGAAGGTGCCCTCGTAGCGCTGGTGGCCGTCGGCGGGTTCGCCCGCCGGCTGCATGGCGACGATGGCGATGTCCTCGCGGTCGTCGACGCCGACCACCCGCCCGCGCACGAGCTGCACCTCGACGTCCGACGGCGCCA
>CAYTZY010000019.1:0-39164 GCA_964442795.1 uncultured Caulobacter sp. | reverse complement strand
ACAGTCGTGCCGACCGGCGTCCAGATCGGCGGCGGCGTAAAGGCCGGAAGCACCTACCGGATCACCACCCAGGGCATCCTGACCCCGACCAGCAACCGCTACGACCTGGCCATCGAGGGCCGCGGCTTCCTGCAGGTGCTGATGCCGTCCGGCGAGACCGCCTACACCCGCGCCGGCAACCTGTCGGTCAACGACCAGGGCCAGCTTGTCACCGACGACGGCTACCAGATCCAGCCGGCCATCACGATCCCGCAGGACGCGGTCGATGTCTCGATCTCCAAGGCCGGCCAGGTTCAGGTCGTCAAGGCCGACTCGCCGACGCCCGAAGTGGCCGGAACCATCGAACTGGCGGCGTTCGTCAACGAGGCCGGCCTCGAGGCGATCGGCGACAACCTCTACATGGAAAGCGGCGCCTCCGGCCCGGCGACGACCGGCACGCCCGGCTCGGTGGGCTTTGGCCAGATCATGCAGGGCTACATCGAGGCCTCGAACGTCGACGCCGTCAGCGAGATCACCGCGCTGATCGTGGCCCAGCGGGCCTACGAGATGAACTCCAAGGTGATCAGCACCGCTGACGAGATGCTGCAGGCCGCCAACCAGGTGAAGGCATAGCCTGATGCGGACCGCCGTCCTCCTGGCGCTCTGCGCCGCCCTCGCCGCCTCCCCGGCCCTGGCCGGTCCTGTGAGCCTCAAGGCCGACGTCGCCGACTCCGACGGCCGGGTCACCCTGGGCGACATCTTCGACGGCGCCGGCGCGGCGGCGGACACGCTGGTCGCCACGCGCACGGGCCCCACGGTGGTGCTCGACGCCGTCGCGGTGCGGATGCTCGCGCGCCGGGCCGGCCTCGACTGGGACAATCCCAACGGCCTGCGCCGCATCGTCGTTCGCGGCGGCGTCGCGGCGGCCGGCGCGCCGGCCGGACGGGGAAACGTCGAGGTCCTGGCCTGGGCGCGGAGCCTGAACGCCGGCGAGATCATCCAGCCCCAGGACATGGTGTGGGGCAAGGCCGCCGGCGCGCCCTCCGATGCTCCGCGCGACGCCGACGCCGTCATCGGCATGGCCGCTCGCAGGCCGCTGCGCGAAGGCGCGAGCGTCTCGCTGCGCGATGTGACGCCCCAGCAGGTCATCAAGGCCGGCGAGATGGTGCAGATCACCTGGTCGAGCGGCGGCATCACCCTGTCCCTCCAGGGCCGGGCCATGTCGGCCGCCGCCGTCGGCCAGACCTTCAACGTCCAGAATCCCGTCTCGAAGAAACTCATCGAGGCGGTCGCGACCGCGCCCGGACAGGCCGTCACCGGCCCCGAGGCGCAGCGGCTGAAAGCCGCCGGACCTGCCCAGTACGCAGCCCGCTAAAGGATCGTCCCATGCGTTTCGCCGCCCTCGCCGTGCTCGCCTTCGCCCCGCTCGCCGCCTGCTCGACCGTCACCGAGACGGTGCGCGGACCCCAGCTGACGCCGGTCGGCTATCCGGCCGCCCTGATCCCGCAGGAGCAGGTTGTCCTGCCGATGGCCCAGCCGCCGCAGCCGGCCAACGCCAACTCCCTGTGGAAGGTCGGCGCCCGCACCTTCTTCGGCGACCAGCGCGCCGCCCGCGTCGGCGACATTCTCACGGTTCAGATCGACATCGACGATTCGGCGCGGACCCAGAACTCGACCACCACCTCGCGCACGAGCGGCCAGACCCTGGGCTTTCCGCACCTGTTCGGGCTGGAGAGCTCGCTCGGCAAGATCCTGCCGGGCGGCTTCGACCCGGCCGCCGCCATCGAGACCGGCTCGACCAGCAACAAGGCCGGCGCCGGCGCCGTCACGCGGTCGGAGAAGATCAGCCTGACCATCGCGGCGGTGGTCACCGGCGTGCTGCCCAACGGCAACATGATCATCCAGGGCACCCAGGAGGTCATGACCAACGGCGAACTTCGCCGGCTGACCGTGTCGGGCATCGTGCGTCCGGAAGACATCTCGGCCGCCAACACCATCCGCCATACCCAGATCGCCGAAGCTCGCATCGCCTACGGCGGCCGGGGCGACATCAGCCGGGTCCAGAAGACCCCGGCCGGCCAGGGTCTGGTCGAGGCCTTCTCGCCGTTCTGATCCTGTTCTGAACCTTAACGCGACATGATGCGTTCCCATTGCGAAGGGAGCGCCTCATGTCTCGCATTCTGGCTGCTATCGGGATCGTCGGAGCCGTCGCACTGGGCAGTTGCGTCAGCCAGCACGCCACGCTGAATGACGGTCTGGCCTGGTCATACCAGAACCATCCTGGCGAAGGGCCGAAGCTGGCCTACGGCGCGCCCATGTCGGACAATGTTGTGCTGATGATGACCTGCGACGCCGGTGAAGGCCGGGCGCGGCTTTCCCTGCTCGGCGGATCGCCGGAAACGGGTCTGATCCTGGCGTCAGGCCGGGAGTCGACGCGCTTTGGCGGCGAGACGGTGGCCGCGCCGGGGACCGGGCATCTGATCGAGACCACCGCCTCCCTCCAGGCGCAGCCGCTGGCCCGCTTCCGCAAGACCGGAGACCTGACGCTGGTCGATCGCGGCCGCAAGGTGCGGATCGACGCCCAGGGCAGCGAACGCGCCGACGTGAAGCGCTTCTTCCGGGCCTGCGGCCGTACCGCCTAGGCCCGCCGTCCCGCCGTCGAGACGTTGTCGAGGCCCAGCGCCGACAGCGCGCCGCTCATGATCCCTTCGGCGTCCAGACCGGCCTGGGCGTACATCAGGTCCGGCTTGTCCTGGTCCTGGAAGATGTCCGGCAGCATCAGGGTGCGGATCTTGAGGCCGCGGTCGAAGGCGCCGTGCTCGGCGAGGGCCTGCAGCACGAAGGCGCCGAAGCCGCCCATCGCGCCCTCTTCCACCGTCACGATCGCCTCGTGCTCGCGGGCGAGACGCAGGATCAGGTCGACGTCGAGGGGCTTGGCGAAACGGGCGTCGGCGACGGTGGCCGAGAAGCCGCGCGCGGCCAGCAGGTCGGCGGCCTTCAGGCTTTCGCCCAGCCGCGTGCCGAACGAGATGATGGCGACGCTGGTCCCCTCGCGGACGATGCGCCCCTTGCCGATCTCCAGCGGCTCGTTGACGGCCGGCATCTCAAGGCCCAGGCCCTCGCCGCGCGGATAGCGGAAGGCGCTGGGGCGGTCGTCGATGGCGGCGGCCGTGGCGACCATGCGGGCCAGCTCGACCTCGTCGGCGGCGGCCATCAGGATCATGCCGGGCAGCGCGCCCATGAAGCCGACGTCGAAGCTGCCGGCGTGGGTCGGGCCGTCGGCGCCGACCAGCCCCGCGCGATCCATGGCGAAGCGCACGGGCAGCCGCTGGATGGCCACGTCGTGCACGACCTGGTCGTATCCGCGCTGCAGGAAGGTCGAGTAGATGGCGCAGAACGGCTTCATGCCGTCGGCGGCCATGCCGGCGGCGAAGGTCACCGCATGCTGCTCGGCGATCCCGACGTCGAACATCCGCTTGGGGAAGGCCTTCTCGAAGATGTCCAGGCCTGTGCCGGACGGCATGGCGGCGGTCACGGCCATGATCCGGTCGTCCTTCTCCGCCTCCTTGACCAGCGCCTGGGCGAAGACCTTGGTGTACTGCGGCGGCCCGCCGGCGGCCTTGGCCTGCTCGCCGGTGACGACGTTGAACTTGACCACGCCGTGGTACTTGTCGGCGGCGTTCTCGGCCGGGGCGTAGCCCTTGCCCTTCTGGGTCACGACGTGGACCAGCACAGGCCGGTTGATCTCGCGGGCGTTCCGGAGGACTGGCACCAGGGCGTCCAGGTCGTGGCCGTCGATCGGGCCGACGTAGTAGAAGCCGAGCTCCTCGAAGAAGGTGCCGCCGGTGACCATGCCGCGGGTGTATTCCTCCGCCTTGCGGGCCGCTTCCTGCAACGGCTTGGGCAGGGCGTGGGCGACCTTCTTGCCGAGGTTGCGCAGGGACTGGTAGCCGCCGCCGGACACCACGCGGGCCAGATAGGCGCTCATGCTGCCGACCGGCGGGGCGATCGACATGTCGTTGTCGTTGAGGACCACGATCAGCTGCTTGTGGGCCTCGGCGTTGTTCATGGCCTCGTAGGCCATGCCGGCGCTCATCGAGCCGTCGCCGATGACGGCGACGACCTTGTTGTTGTCGCCCTTGGCGTTGCGGGCGGCGGCGAAGCCGAGCGCGGCCGAGATCGAGGTGGCGGCGTGGGCGGCGCCGAACGGGTCGTATTCACTCTCGGCCCGCTTGGTGAAGCCCGACAGGCCGCCGCCCTGGCGCAGGGTCTTCATGCGGTCGCGGCGACCGGTGAGGATCTTGTGCGGATAGGCCTGGTGGCCGACATCCCAGATCAGGATGTCGCGAGGCGTCTCGAACACATGGTGCAGCGCGACGGTAAGCTCGACCACGCCCAGGCCCGCGCCCAGATGCCCGCCGGTGACGGAAACCGACTCGATGGTCTCGGCCCGCACCTCGTCGGCCAGCTGCTTCAGCTCGGCGATGGAGAGGTCGCGAGTGTCGGCGGGCGACAAAACCTTGTCGAGCAACGGCGTGGGGTCAGGCATGAAATTTCCGTGGATTCACTAACGCCGCAACAACAGCGCGGTTACGAGCGCCGGTCCAGTACGAAATCGACCGAAAGCCGTAAGGTTTCAGCGCGTTTTCCGAACGGATCCAGATGAGACCGGGTCTGATCAGCCAGAAGCCCGACCCTTTCGCGCGCCGCGTCGATGCCCAGCAGGGTGACGTAGTTGGCCTTGCCCCGCGCCTCGTCCTTGCCGGCGGCCTTGCCCAGTTCCTCGGCGTCGCCCTCGGCGTCGAGCAGGTCGTCGACGATCTGGTAGGCCAGGCCCAGGTCCTGGGCGAAGGCCATCAGCGCGTGACGCTCGCCGTCCTGGGCATGGGCCATGGTCAGCGGGATCTCGAAGGCATGGGCGATCAAGGCCCCGGTCTTGAGGCGCTGCATCCTGGCCACGGCGCCCAGGTCGTCGCGGACGCCCAGCAGGTCGATCATCTGGCCGCCGCACATGCCCTGCGCGCCGGAGGCGACGGCCAGCTTGCGGATCAGCTCGGTGCGGACATTGGCGTCGGGGTGAGTATCGGGATGGGCGAGGATTTCGAAGGCCGCCGACTGCAGCGCGTCGCCCGCCAGGATGGCGGTCGCCTCGTCGTACTGGCGGTGCACCGTCGGCCGGCCCCGGCGCATGTCGTCATCGTCCATGGCCGGCAGGTCGTCGTGAACCAGGCTGTAGGCGTGGATGCACTCCAGCGCGCAGGCCGCCCGCAGAACCGGGCGCTCGGGCAGGTCGAACATCTTGCCGGTCTCGATGGCGAAGAACGGACGCAGGCGTTTACCCGGGCCCAGGGCGGCATAGCGCATGGCCTCGGTCAGCCGGCCTTCCGGCCCCTCGCCGCGCGGCAGCAGCGCGTCCAGGGCGACGGTGACGATGTCGGCGGCTTCGGCGATCTTGCGGGCGAGCGGCATCAGAACAGCTTTCCCCCGTTCGGGACGTCGCGGTCCACCCCCACCAGCACCACCGCGCCCTCTTCGTCGGGAAAGCCCAGGCAAAGCACTTCCGACATCATGGGACCGATCTGCCGTGGCGGGAAATTGACCACCGCGGCGATCTTGCGTCCGGGGAGCTCATCAAGGCTGTAGTGTTTGGTGATCTGGGCCGACGACCGCTTCACGCCGATGTCGGGACCGAAGTCGACAGTCAGGCGGACAGCAGGCTTGCGGGCCTCGGGAAACGGCTCGGCCTTGAGCACGGTGCCGATCCGGATATCCACCCGTTCGAAGTCCTCGAACGCAATCTGCTCTCTCGCCGGTCCGGTCACGTGAACTCGGCGGGCTCGACGCCGGAGGCCGCGCCCTGGCTCAGGACAACCTTCTCGACACGCAGCCGCGCCTGCTCGAGGCGCGCCTCGCAATGCGCCTTCAGCGCCGCGCCGCGCTCATAGATGGAGATCGACTCCTCGAGCGGCGCCGAGCCGGACTCCAGCCGCTGGACGATCTTTTCCAGTTCCGCGAGCGCTTCCTCGAAGCTGAGCGCGGCGATAGCCGGGTTTGGGACGGTCTCGTCGGTCATTTCGTGTTCCAGGAGAGTGAGGGCCACCCTAAGCGCGCGGCCCGGCGGGAGCAATCGGGGGATTCTCGCCTACGGTTAAGGCCGCTCGAAGCGCCGCGCGTTCCAGTAGCTGAACCCCTGGTCCAGCGTGCAGCGCCAGCCCTGGCGCTTGAGCGCCTCGCCAATCATGCCGTTGAAGAAGCCGTGGGCGACCAGCAGGACATCGTGACCCTCACGCGCCAGGTCGACCAACGTGGCGGCCGCCTGGTCGGCGCGCTGCTCGGCCTGGGCCCGGGTCTCCTGGCCTTCGTGATGGTCGAAGAACCACCACCAGACCCGCGCGATGAAGCCCCAGGCGCGGGGCGACAGGCGGATCCAGCCCGGCCATCGCGGCGGAGGCAGCGGCGCCTCGACGAACAGCGGGTCCCGCGCATAGGCCCGGCCGTCACAGACCGCGCCGGCCGTCTCGATCGCACGCGGCCGGATGGAGGAGATCATCACGCCGGCCTCGCGGGCGCTGGCCAGCAGGCAGTCCGGCGGCGTCTGGCCGGGCAGCAGGCCGCGGGTCTCGTAGCGGGCCCACCAGTCGGCGTACTCCCGGGCCGACAGGCGCACCTGGCGACAGATGTCGGGCTCGCCATGCCGCACCAGCGTCACCCGACCCATGCGCGCGACATCGGCGGACGGCTCGGCCACGGCGGTTGAAATCGCCTCGGTCATCTTCCCCCGGACAGGTCCTTCAGCAACACGCCGCCGAACGACGACCCGTCACAGTCCCTGCAACGCCAGCACGTGCGCCCGGGCCGACTGGCCGAGCGCTTCGAGGTCGTAGCCACCCTCGAGCGAGGACACAACCCGCCCGCGGCTGCGGTGCTCGGCCACCGAGACGATGGCGCGGGTGGCCCAGGCGTAGTCCTCGGCCTCCAGCTGCTGGCTGGCCAGCGGGTCACGGGCGTGGGCGTCGAAACCGGCGGAGATGAGGATCAGGTCCGGCGCGAAGGCGTCGACCCGCTCCATCAGGCTGTCAAAGACCTTGCGCCACTTCTCGCGCGGCGAGTTGGGGCCGACGACGCCGTTGACGATGTTGCCGACGCCGGTCTCCGACGGGGCGCCAGTGCCGGGATAGAGCGGTCGCTGGTGGATCGAGGCGAGGAACAGGGTCGGGTCGGTCTCGAAGGCCGCCTGGGTGCCGTTGCCGTGGTGGACGTCGAAGTCGACCACGGCGATACGGGCCAGCCCCGCAGCCTGGGCGGCGCGGGCGGCGACGGCGACGTTGCTGAACATGCAGAAGCCCATGGCCGCCTCGGGTTCGGCATGGTGGCCGGGCGGGCGTACGGCGCAGAAGGCCCGGTCGACGCCGCCGGCCGCGACATCGCGCACCGCCTGGGTCACCGCCCCGGCCGCCCGCAGCGCCGCCTGCAGGCTGCCCGGGCCCATGAAGGTGTCCGGATCCAGTTGCACCACGCCCGGCGCGCGACCGGCGTCATAGATCGACTGCAGGAAGCCTTCCGGGTGCACGCGCAGCAGGTCGCCATGCTGGGCCAGCGGCGCCTCGCGCGGGTCGAGATCGAGGTTGGTCGCATCGTTCAGCGCATCGATCACCGCGCCCAGCCGCTCCGGCCGCTCGGCGTGCGACGCGCCGGGGCGGTGATCGAACATGGCCTGGTGGGTGTAGAGGGCGATGGTCATGGCAGCCGGTCGTCCTTGGCCGGAGCCTCACCGCCCTCCCGGCCCATGAATGTGTCGAACCATTCCAGATCGGCGCGGCCTGCCCGTTCCCTTAGGAGAGCGTCGGTGCGCAAGGCGGAGAGCTTCTCGGCCACGGCAAGATTGATGAACTGGTTCAACGTCGCGCCATCCTCCTTGGCGAACTTCTCGGCTTCAGTCTTTAGCGACGACAGAAGGCGCAATGCGTAGTTACTCGTGCGGGCCATGCTACTTCTCCTGCCAAAGCTGCTTCGGCGTAATCACCGGAACGCCAAAGCGACCTGCCGGGCCGAAATCCCGGCCATTGAAGGTGACGATGGAGGCTTGCCCGGAAAAAGCGACTTCCAGCACCATCTCGTCGTCAGGCTCACGCAACTGCGGACGCCAGAGCCAAGTCGGTTGCGCCCATTCGGAGAACCCGCAGACCGCGTCCAAAAACCGGCCGACATCCTCAAGCGAAGCTCCTGCGGCGTCACGGTGCTCCGGCCGCGAAAGTACAGCCTCGTACTCAAGAACCAGCGGCGCGCTGATGACCATCGAATGCTCTCGCCTTCGACATGCTATGAGCGTTCGCGCTGAAAGGCCTCGCGGACTGCGAAATCCTGCAACGACGACCGACGTATCCAGAACGAGCTTCACACTGTGACTATGCCAAATTCTCATATCGCCGACAATATGACTCTAGCCATCCGCCGCGCGACGCCCGCCGACGCCGAGGCCCTGAGCCGCATCGGGGCGGAGACCTTCGCCGAGACCTTCGGCCACATGTATCCGCCGCGGGATCTGGCCGCGTTTCTGGAGTCCGCCTATGCGGTGGAGAAGTCGCGTCGCGACCTGGAGGCCGCCGACAAGGCCGCCTGGCTCGTCGAGGCCGACGGCCGGGTGGTCGGCCACGCGCTGGCCGGTCCCTGCGACCTGCCGCACCAGGCGGTCACCCCGGCCTGCGGCGAGCTGAAGCGGCTCTATGTGCTGAAGGCCTTCCAGGGCGGCGGGACGGGCTCGCGGCTGCTGGCCGAGACCCTGGCCTGGCTGGAGCGCGACGGCCCGCGCCGGCTGTGGATCGGGGTGTGGTCGGAGAACCACGGCGCCCAGCGCCTCTACGGCCGGATGGGCTTCGAAAAGGTCGGCGAATACGACTTCATCGTCGGCGAGACCCGCGACCGGGAGTTCATCCTGCGGCGGGGGTGAGGCTGGACAAGCCGCGCCTCTCCCCCCATCCTCTGTCAAACAACCGTTCGACACAGAGACCGCCCATGTTCATGCGCTTCTTCACCGAGCTCCGCGAGGCCAAGGTGCCCGTGTCGCTGAAGGAGTACCTCATGCTGATGGAGGCGCTCGACAACGACGTCATCGACCGGTCGGTGGAGGACTTCTACTTCCTGTCGCGCGCGGCCCTGGTGAAGGACGAGAAGAACCTCGACAAGTTCGACCGCGTGTTCGGCCACGTCTTCAAGGGCCTGGAATCGCTGGGCGAGGACGTCACCAGCGAGATTCCGGCGGAGTGGCTGAAGCTGCTGACCGAGAAGTTCCTGACCGACGAGGAGAAGGCGGCGATCGAGGCCATGGGCGGCTTCGAGAAGCTGATGGAGACCCTGCAGGAGCGCCTCAAGGAGCAGAAGAAGCGCCACGAGGGCGGCAACAAGATGGTCGGCACCGGCGGCACCAGCCCCTACGGCGCCAACGGCTACAATCCCGAAGGCGTGCGCATCGGCCAGGACAAGGGCCGCCACGGCAAGGCCGTGAAGGTCTGGGACAAGCGCGAGTACAAGAACCTCGACGACAGCGTCGAGCTGGGCACCCGCAACATCAAGGTGGCCCTGCGCCGGCTGCGCAAGTTCGCCCGCGAGGGCGCGCCGGACGAGCTGGATCTCGACGGCACCATCAAGGGCACGTCGCAGAAGGGCTACCTCGACATCCAGATGCGCGCCGAGCGCCGCAACAAGATCAAGGTGCTGATCTTCTTCGACATCGGCGGCTCGATGGACAGCCACATCAAGCTCTGCGAAGAGCTGTTCAGCGCCGCGCGGACCGAGTTCAAGAACCTCGAGTTCTTCTACTTCCACAACTGCCTCTACGAGAGCGTGTGGAAGGACAACCGCCGTCGCCAGACCGAGAAGCAGAACACCTGGGACGTGCTCCACAAGTTCCCGGCCGACTACAAGGTGATCTTCGTCGGCGACGCCACCATGAGCCCCTACGAGATCACCTATCCGGGCGGCTCGGTGGAGCACTGGAACGAGGAGCCGGGCGCCATCTGGATGGACCGGGTGACCCAGATCTACCACAGCGCCGTCTGGCTGAACCCCACCGCCGAACGCCACTGGGACTACACCCAGTCGATCCAGGTGATGAAGCAGCTGATGGGCGACCGCATGTACCCGCTGACCATCGACGGCCTCGACAAGGCCATGCGCGAGCTCGTGCGTGGCCACTGACGACGCCCCGGCGGGCAACGCCGACCAGATCGCCTACTGGAACGCCCAGGCCGGCGAGACCTGGGCGGCGCAGCAGGACAAGGTCGACCGCCAGATCGCCCCGCTCGGCCACGCCGCCATCGACGCGCTCGACCCGAAGCCGGGCGAGCGGCTGATCGACATCGGCTGCGGTTGCGGCCAGACGACGCTGGAACTGGCCGGCGAGGTCGGCGACAGCGGGTCGGTGCTGGGCGTCGACATCTCCCGGCCGATGCTGGAGGTCGCCCGCCGCCGCGCCGAGGGCATGGAGAACGTCGCCTTTCTGGAGGCCGACGCCCAGGCCCACGCCTTCGAGCCCGCCGCGGCCGACGGCGTCTTCTCCCGCTTCGGCGTGATGTTCTTCGCCGACCCGACGGCGGCTTTCGCCAACATCCGCCAGGCGCTCAAGCCGGGCGGGCGGCTGGCCTTCGTCTGCTGGCGGCCGCTGGGCTTCAATGACTGGATGCGCGTGCCGATGGCCGCGGCGCTGGCCCACGTGCCGGCCCTGCCCCCGCCCGCCGATCCGCACGCGCCGGGCCCCTTCGCCTTCAGCGATCCGGAGCGGGTGCGCACCATTCTGGCCGGAGCCGGGTTCACCGGCGTCGACATCGCGCCCTATGACACGTTCGTCGGGGGCCACCCGCTGGACGAGGCCGTGGCCTTGGCCATGAAGGTCGGGCCGCTGGGCATGATGCTGCGCGAGAACCCCGACAAGCGCGAGGTCATCATCGCCGCCGTCCGCGACGCCCTGGCCCCCTTCGAGGGTCAGGACGGCGTCATGCTGCCCGCGGCGGTCTGGATCGTCACCGCGCAGGCTTGATCTTCAGCCGTCATGGCCCGACTCGTTCGGGCCACCAATGCGTGGTGAGCCAGCCGGCACGGACGCCGCCGACCCGCCTCACCACTTCCGCCGGCCCGTGTTCTTGGGTGGCCCGAACGAGTCGGGCCATGACGGAGTGGGAGAAGGGCTTGCGCTGGCAACGGCTGAGCGGCTCAGATGCGTTTCGCAACGAGGAACCACCCCATGCCCCGCAAGCCGAACATCATCGTCATCATGGCCGACGACCTCGGCTATGGCGACATCGGCTGCGACGGGGGGACGATCATCCGAACGCCCAACCTCGACCGCATGGCGGCCGAAGGGACGCGGTTCACCGACTTCTACGCCAGCGCCAACCTCTGCACCCCGTCCCGCGCCGGGCTGCTGACCGGCCGCTATCCGGTGCGGATGAACCTGGCGCACGAGGTGATCCAGTCGCCCGAGGATCGCGGCCTGCCGCTGAGCGAGCTGACCATTCCCAAGGCCCTGAAACCGGCCGGCTACGCCAGCGCCCTGATCGGCAAGTGGCACCTGGGCCATCGCGGCCAGTACTGGCCGCCAAACGTCCACGGCTTCGACGTCTTCAAGGGCCTGCCCTACAGCCACGACATGCAGCCGCTGGCGTACTTCGAGAAGGACGGCGACGCGCCCCTGACCGAGAGCCCGGTCGACTTCCCGAAGCTGACCCAGACCTTCTTCCGCGAAACCCTGGCCTTCGCAGAGGCCAACCGCGACAAGCCGTTCTTCGTGCTGCTCGCCCTGACCGCGCCGCATGTGCCACTGGTCCGCAACGACGACGCGGCCTGGGACTCGCCCGCCGGAGCCTATGGCGACGTGGTCGAGGAGATCGACCGCAACGTCGGCCTGCTGCTCGACCGGCTGAAGGCGCTCGGCCTCGAGGACGACACGCTGGTGATCTTCACCTCCGACAATGGCCCCTGGTTCGAGGGCTCCTCCGGCCCGTTCCGCGAGCGCAAGGGCCAGTCCGGCTTTGACGGCGGCTATCGCGTGCCCTTCATCCTGCGCCAGCCGGGGGCCGTGCCGGCCGGCGTGGTCACGAACGCCATCGCCAGCAACCTGGACCTGCTGCCGACCTTCGCCGCCCTCGCGGGCGCGGACCTGCCGGCGGACCTGGAACTGGACGGCAAGGACATCGGGGCGGTGATCCATGACGGCGCGGAGACGCCGCACGAGCAGATCCTGCTGTTCGACAACACCAAGGTCGCGGCGATCCGAACCCCGGTCTGGAAGCTGGTCACCCGGGTCCACACTCGCGGCTGGCATGTGAATCTTGGCCGCTTCAACTATCCGCTGCTGTTCGACATCGTCCGGGACCCCGGCGAGAACTACAGCGTCGCCTCGCTCTACCCCGAGGTCGTCGTTGACCTGAAGGCGCGTCACAAGGCCGCCCGCGAGAAGTATGAGCCGATGGTCGACCTGTTCCCGCCCTGGGTCCGGCCGTCGATCGCCGACTGGCATCCGGACTGAAATCCGCACCGCAATGCAGCATAGCCGGGGTCTATCCAAACAGGCGTTTATTGACGCTTGCGTACAGATTGAACGCCCGTAAAGCTCCCCTCACGGAACGGAAGGGCAGTACCTTGAGTCTCACCGACGATCCCGGCGCGGAGTCCCAGACTCCTGAGGCTGAGGCCGCCACCAAGCAGCTGGTGTTCAACGCCGCCGAGCGGCTGTTCGCGCTGCATGGCTTCCAGAATGTCTCGGTGCGCGACATCACCGCCGAGGCCGGCGTCAACCTGGCCAGCGTCAACTATCACTTCGGGTCCAAGGACTCGCTGCTGTTCGAGATCTTCCGCCGACGCACCCAGGAGCTGAACCGCGAGCGGGCCCGGATGCTGCATGAGGCCAGCGACCGCAACGCCGGCAAGCCGCCGGTGCGCGAGATCCTGACCGCCTTGTTCGCCCCGCCCCTGCGCTGGCTGGACCCGTCCAACGACCGGCGCATCTCGCTGCAGTTCCTGATCCGGGCCCGCAGCGAGGGCACCGCCGAGATCCGCGAGGTGCTCGGCCGCGACGTGTCCCACCTCAAGCGCTTCGCCGACGCCCTGCTCGCCGCCCGGCCGGACCTGGCGCCGGAGGAGGTCTACTGGCGACTGCACTTCGTGCTCGGCATGATCCACCAGAACCGCTTCATGGAGCTGGACCGCCTGCACGTGCTGTCCGAGGGCCTGACCAAGGAGGGCGACGTCGACGCGCTGCTCCGCCGGATGGTGGACTTCGCCGAAGCGGGCTTCTCGCGGTAGCGGGTGACATATTCGGGCGGTACCGAACCGCCCACAGTGGCCCGCAAGGAAATCCACGTGCCGAACTCCCGCGACGACAGCCGCTTCTGGGATCGCATCGCCCGCAAGTATGCGGCGGACAGGATCGCCGATGAGGCCGGCTATGAACGCACGCTGGCGCGGTGCCTTGAGCTCCTCAAGCCTGCCGACAACGCGCTGGAGTTCGCCTGCGGCACCGGCACGACCGCGCTTCGGCTGGCCCCGGCAGTTGGCTCGCTGATAGCGTCGGACATCTCCGCGGAGATGATCGCCATCGCCCGAGAGAAGCAGGCCGCTTCGGAGGCCGGGAGCGCCGCCAGCGCACCTACGTTCGTCCAATCCTCACTGGCGACCCTGGCTTATCCGCCGGAAAGCTTCGACGTGGTGATGGGGTTCAGCGCCCTCCATCTGGTCCCTGACCTGGGGCAGGGCCTGGCGCAGGTTCATCGTCTTCTGAAGCCGGGCGGCCTGTTCATCTCCAAGACCCCGTGTCTGGGCGACATGAACCCGCTGATCGTGACCGCCTTGCCGCTCATGCGCCTTCTCGGGAAGGCTCCGAACGTGCTGATCTTCACATCGGGGGACCTCCAGGCGGCGGTCGCCGCCGCGGGATTCGAACTCGTCGAGGTCGAGCGTCATGCCTCCAAGGGGAAAGACACTCGCCCCTTCATCGTGGCCCGGAGGCTTTAGAACGAACCTTGCACCGCCGTCTGGAAATCCCGCGTCCGCGATCGCGCGTCAAACCGGCTTCAACTTTCGGCCATTTGGAGTAACGTTGGTTTCCGTGTTACCCGCGCAGGGAGGGTCGGGTGAAGCTGATCCAGTGCCTATGCCTGATTATCAGCCTCGCCTTCGCGGCGCCGGCTCAGGCTCATTGGCAGAATACGCGATGGGGCATGAACGAAGCTGAGGTCAGGGCCGTCTGGCCAACGGCGTCAGAGGTTGAGAGCGCCGGATCCTATTTTCTGGAGATTCCAGGCCCGGTCGCAGTTGGCGGCGTGACCTATGAATCCATCAAGCTCACGTTTGACACCAAGGGCCGTCTTCGGCGGGTCGGCCTCGCCACGACCTTGCCCTTCGAGGAATTGCGGCGGCGGATGATCTCCGAGTTCGGCTCGCCGTCGAAGGAAACCAATGAACCGTTCGCGCTGGGCCTGAATACGCGTTCGGTGGATTTCAGGGACACGACCCGTGGCAACCAGATTAACCTGTTTGCGCTGACCGGCGGGCCGACGAGCAAGGCTCACGTGACCTACACGCCGCTGGAAACGGGGTTCTGACGGCGGTGACGATCCGGTGCCGGAGCATTGGCGGCGAAACGCGCGCCCTCCGCCCTGGAGCCAGATGGGTTCAGATGGAACCATCTAAACCCTGAATCGCGCCCTACCCGCCCCGCTTCATCGTCTCGCGGGCGATGACGATCTGCTGGACCTGGCTGGTGCCTTCGTAGATGCGGAAGATGCGGACGTCGCGGTAGAGGCGTTCGATGCCGTAGTCGGCGACGTAGCCGGCGCCGCCGAAGATCTGCACGGCCTTGTCGGCGACGCGGCCGACCATCTCGGAGGCGAAGTACTTGGCCGCCGCCGCTTCGAGCACGATGTTTTCGCCACGGTCGCGCTTGCGAGCGCCCTCGAGGACCAGGGCGCGGGCGGCCATGGCCTCGGTCTTCATGTCGGCGATCATGCCCTGGACCAGCTGGAACTGGGCCAGCGCCTGGCCGAACTGCTTGCGCTCGCCCGCGTAGGCGACGCTGTCGGCGATCAGGCGTTCGGCCACGCCGACGCAGAGGGCGGCGATGTGCAGCCGGCCCTTGTCCAGCACCTGCATGGCCACCTTGAAGCCCTCGCCTTCGCCGCCGAGCCGGTTCCACGCCGGGACGCGGACGTTGTCGAAGGTGATGTCGTGGATCTGGGCGCCGTGCTGGCCCATCTTCTTCTCGGGCTTGCCGACCGTGATGCCCGGCAGGTCCGCCGGGACCACGAAGGCCGAGACGCCGCCGCCGCCCTTCACGTCGGGATTGGTGCGGGCCATCACCGTGAACAGCCCGGCCTTGCCGGCGTTGGTGATGTAGCGCTTGGAGCCATTGAGGACGTAGTCGGCGCCGTCCAGCGTGGCGCGGGTCTGCACCGCGCCGCTGTCGGAGCCGGCTTCCGGCTCGGTCAGGGCGAAGCTGGTCACCGTCGTGCCCGCCGCGATGCCGGGCAGCCATTTGGCCTTCTGCTCGTCGGTGCCGAACATCACCAGCCCCTGGCTGCCGATGCCGACATTGGTGCCGATCTCCGACCGGAAGGCCGGGCTGGCGCGGCCCAGCTCGAACACCACCAGGCATTCGTCTTCCATGGAGAGGTCAAGGCCGCCGTATTCCTCGGGGATCGAGATGCCGAACAGGCCAAGCTCGCGCATCTGCTGGATGACGGCCTCGGGCACCTGGTCGTCGGCGGCCACCTGGGCCTCCAGCGGGCGGAGTTGCTCGCTCACGAACCGCCGCAGCGTGTCGATGAACTGGTCCCGGGTTTCGGCGTCGAGAGCCATGGCTGCGCGTCCCTTCAAACGATCGTTGGGGATGCAGTAAGCGAGCCGGCGCGCGAGGGGAAGAGGCTAGCCCGTGTTCCGCAGTCCCGCCGCCACACCCGCTACGGTTAGCTGGATCGCGAGCCGCAGCTGCTCGTCCTCGTCGCCCTTGCGGCGGCGGCTGAGCAGTTCGAGCTGCAGATGGTTCAGCGGGTCGACGGCGGCGGCGGCCAGTTCGACGGACTCCGCCAGATCGGGCCTGTCGTCGAGCAGCTTGCGGCCGCCCCGGATCGACAGCGCCAGCTCGGTCGCCTTCTCGTGCTCGCGCCGGATCGTGTCCATGATCGCTTCGGAGCCGGGCACATCGGCGGCCAGCGCCGCGTAGCGCGCGGCGATGGTCATGTCGCTCTGGGCGAGGGCCAGTTCCATGTTCGACAGCAGGGCGGCGAAGAAGTCGTACTCGTCGCTGAGATCGGCCAGCTGCGGCACGGTCAGGCCCGCCCGCTGGACGCCGCCGGCGAAGCCGTACCAGCCGGGCAGCATGAAGCGCGCCTGCGACCAGCTGAACACCCAGGGGATGGCCCGCAGGTCCTCGATCCGACGGCTGGCGGTGCGCGAGGCGGGGCGGCTGCCGATGTTGAGCTGGACGATCTCGCCGATCGGCGTGGCCGACCAGAAGAAGTCGGTGAAGCCCGGCGTCTCGTAGACCAGGGCGCGGTAGGCGGCGAACGAGCCGGCGGCCAGGGCGTCCATCGCCGCCTTCGAGGCGTCCGAGGGCTCGGGATCCGGCGCCTGACGGGTGGCGGTCAGCACCGCTGCGGTCAGGCTTTCGAGGTTGCGGCGGGCGGTTACCTGGTCGCCGTAGCGGCGGGCGATCATCTCGCCCTGCTCGGTCATGCGCAGGCGGCCCTGGACGGTGCCCGGCGGCTGGGCCAGCACCGCCTCGGCGGCGGGTCCCCCGCCCCGGCCGACGGAGCCTCCCCGACCGTGGAAGATGCGCAGGCCGACGCCATGCCGCTCGCACTCCGCCGCCAGGGCCGAGGCGGCGCGGGCCACGCCCCGGCGGGAGGCGACATAGCCGCCGTCCTTGTTGGAATCCGAATAGCCGACCATCACCTCCTGAACCGGCGTCTCGCCGAGGATGGACCGGGCAAGCGGCAGCTCCAGCCAGCGGCGCAGGATCGCCGGGCCGTGGTCGAGGTCCTCGATGGTCTCGAACAGCGGCGAGATGCGCACCGACGCGCGCGGCTGGGCCCCGCCCCAGGCCAGGCCGGACTGGGCCAGCAGCACCAGCGGCTCGAGGATATCCGACAGGGTTGCGGTCTTGGATACGACATAGGCGCCGATGACGCCCGGCCCGTAGTGCTTCACCGCCTCGGCGGCGGCGTCGAGGGTGGCCAGCTCGCGCATGGTCTCCTCGCTGTAGTCGGCGAAGGGCGATCGGATCGGCCGTTGGTGGGTCATCTCGGCCAGCAGGAAGGCGACCTTGGCCTCCTCATCGAGGGCCAGGTAGTCGATATCCTGTCCGGACCGCTGGATCAGCTCGGCGACGACCCGCTCATGCACGTCCGCGTTCTGACGCATGTCGATGGCCATCAGGTGGAAGCCGCAGGCGCGGGCCACCTCCAGCAGCGTGGTCATCCGACTGCCGACCAGGCGCGCGCCGCCGTGAGCCGAGAGCGAGGCGCGCACGGTCTCCAGATCGGCGACGAACTGGTCGGGACTGTCGTAGGCGCCTTCCGTCGACGGGCCGAGCGCATAGGACACCGGCTGGCCGGCCAGCTTCTGCGATGTCGCTGACAGGCGGTCGAAGATGAACTCCAGCGCAAGGCGATAGGGCTCGTCCGCGCGGTGCGGCGACTCGTCGTCCGAGGACCGGGCCAGCGTCAGCAGCGCTTCGGAGGCGCCGGCGTAGACGTCGGAAATCGCCAGGTCGCCCCAGAGCTTGCGGACCTCGCCGGCGTAGAAGTCGAGGATGACCCGGGCCTGGGACTTCAGCGCCAGGCGCAGGGTATCGCCCGTGACGCCCGGGTGGCCGTCGCGGTCGCCGCCCAGCCAGCTGCCCATGCGCAGGATCGGCGGCACGTCGGCGCCGCCCGCCAGACCCTCGGTCCAGCTCTCGTACAGGTCGACCATGGCCGGCAGGATCGAGGTGCGGACGATCGACAGGGCGTTGCGGATCTCGTCGGCGACCGTGATCTTGACCGGCCGGTGCAGGCGCGTGCGCCACAGCAGGGCGACCTCGCGGAACAGGCCTTCGCGGATGCGGGCGTCAAGGTCCGGCGGCAGGCTGTGGCGGCGCAGGGCCATCAGACGCGAGATCTCGGCCTCGCGGTCGACCAGGGCCCGGCGGCGGACCTCGGTGGGGTGGGCGGTCAGCACGGGCACGATGTCGAGCGCGCCCAAGGCCTCGGGGCCAAGCCCTAGCTCTTCGAGCGCGCCGGCCAGGCTATGGGCCGCGCCGGCGCGGCTTTCGGCCTCGGCGTCGCGCCGGCGGCCGGCGACGTCCTCGCCGATGTTGGCCAGCATGGAATGGCAGGTGAAGGCGCGGGCCAGCAGCATGGCCTCGTCGGCCTTCACCGCGCTGAACAGGAAGTCCAGATGCGGCCGGGACTCGTCCTTGGACGCCGCCCGACGCGCGGCGGCGACCAGATCGCCCGCCTCCTCCCCGTCGAGATACCGGATCGCCTCGTCGAGCAGGGCGTCCATCAACTTGACGTTGGCGCGGACGTGGCGGCTCGTCTGGCCGGAACCGGACGGGGAGATGCGAAGCGACAGCGGGTTGGCCATGGCTGACGTTCTAGATCAACGCGGCCTGCGGGTACAGCGCAATGACACCGGTGTCACGGCTTCTGGATCAGGTTATCCCAGATCACCCGCCGCGGCGTCGAGCAACAGCCAGGCCCGGCCGCCTTCGGAGGCCAGCAGGGTCGCCACCAGTAGACCGCCGCGGTCGCGCTCGGCCGCCTCCTCGATCATGCCGCCGAAGCGCTGCAGGAAGCGGTCGCTCTGCCCGCGCATGGCCGCATCGGAGAACAGACGGCGCACCAGCCGGCGGATGGCGGCCGGGGCCAGTCGCCGCACGATCTCGCGGGCGCCCTGGGCGTCGCGGGTCTGGACGGCCATGGCGATCTCGTCGATGCGACCGCGCGGCAGCAGGGCGGCGGGATCGATGCCCATGCCGGCGATCTCCGCCGCCATGCGTTCAGCCAGGGTCTCGGAGTCGCTCTCGTCACCGTCGATCGAGGTCAGCAGGTCGCGCCAGCTCCAGGGACCGTCAGGCCCCTCCCCGGCCGCCGGCGCCGTCGCGGGACCGCGTCCGCCGGCCGTGTCGAACACGCTGCGGAACTCCTCGTCCGTGGCGGTCGGCGTCAACCTCAGGCGGGTGCGCGGCTCATCCACGGGCGGACGCTCGGCGGCGGGCGACGGAGCGGGCCTCGACGGCCGCGAAGCCCCGGAAAGGGCCGGAGCGGCCGCGCCCGCGGCCCCGGCGACCACGCCCATCACCTTCACGGCCTCGCTCAGCATGTCGTAGTTTCGGCGCACGCGCTCCTGGAAGGCGGCGTCGATGGTCTGGGTCTCGTCGGCGGCGCGGCGCGCGGAGGCCATCAGGTCGTCCATGCTCTGCTCGACCGACGCGCGAACCTCCTCGACCCGGCCCTTGGCCATCTCCGGCAGCTGGGCGGCGCGGCGGTCCACCTCGTCGAGCAGCCGCTCGAGATCGGCCAGGGCGTCGCGGGCGACCTGGGCGCCCTGTTCGAGCCGCTGGGCGGTGGCCGCTCCGGCCTGCTCCACCATCTGGGCGGACTGTTCGATCAGATCGCGGGCGTCCTTCAGACGCGCCTCGAAGATGCCGTCCGCCTTCTGGTGCGCCGAGAAGGCGGCTTCGCTGAGCTGATCGACGCGGGCCTGGGCGGCTCCGGCGTGGGACTCCGCGGCCTGGCGGGCTTCCTCGGCGGCCTGGGCCAGCCGGTCGATCGACATCTGCAGGTCGGAGGTCAGCATGGCCCGCTCGCGGGCGGCCGCCTCGCCGACCTTGCCGACCACGTCGGCGGCTTCCTCGCCGAGCGCCTCGCGTTCGGCCTTCGCCTGCTCGGTCAGCTGGGTGAATCGCTCCGCGGTTTCCTGGATCAGGGACCGCAGGGCTTCGGCGCCTCGGGCCGCATGTTCCCCGACATGGGTCGCGCCCTCGGTCGCCTGGACCATGAACTCGGCCAGCTGTGCCGAGCGGCTCTCGGCCAGGGCGGCGAAGTCCTCCTGGTCGGAACGCAGGGCGTGGGCGACCGTGACCAGGGCGGCGCGCTGCTGGGTCAGGCCCTCCTCGACGGTGCGCATCTGGTCGCCGACGCCGACGCCGGCCGTCTCGAGGCGGGCCACCTGGCGGGCGAGATCCTCGCCGGCCACGCGGGCGGCGTCGCTGGCCTCCCCGGCGGCGGCGGCGAGGTCGGCGGCGCGCGCGGCCAGGGCGGCCTCGGCCTCGCGCAGCTGCGTCTCGGCCAGATCCGACGCCTCGGCGACCATCCGCGCCTGCTGGGTGATCGAGTCGGCCACGGCCGTCGAACGGGCGTCCAGCTGCCCGCTGAGTTCGCTCAGCTGTTCGCGCTCCGAGCCGAGCGTGAGCGAAAGGTCCGCCGCCGTGCGCGCGGAGATCGCCGCCGCCTCGGTCAGGCGTTCGGTCTCTTCGGCCAAGGCCTGGCGCAGGGCGAGCATCGTCTCGCGCGCCTCATGGGCGGTGCCGGCGGCGCTGTCGATCTGCAGACGCACCGACTCTACGGCCGAGCCGGTCTCGATGGCGGCCATGGCGGCCGGCGCGAACATGCGCTGCGACAGGTCCTGCATACGCCGGACCTCGGCGGCCAGCTTCTGGCCCTGACGGACGAAGTAGGCGGCGACCAGCACCAGCGCGGCGGGGCCGACAGCGAGGATGCCGAACAGCGCCAGCGCGACCGGGTCATTGTCCAGCGGAGCGACGCGGACACGCCAGCCCAGGGCGAAAGCGACGGGCGCGGCGGCCCACAGGGCGCAGACGAACAGGGCCACGACCCAGACCGGCCAGCCGGACGGCTCCTTGGCGAGCCGAGGCGTCGTTCCGATCACGGTCGGCGTCAGCGGAGGTTCAGCATGGGGCGGGTTCGGCCGAGCCGGCGGCGGGGACGTCGACTCGGTCGAAGCCATCTCGACGGCGGGCGCGCTGACGATGTCCAACTCCGCCTCGGGCGGGGCTTCGGGCGCGCCTTCGCCACCGTGCGTTTCCAGCCCCGGCGCGGGCAGGCCGCCCTCGCTGTCGGACAGGCGCGAGAAGTCGAACGGGGCGCTGGTCTTCCTGGACGTCATACGCGGAGTGAATCCTGCCCGGGACCGAAGCGAAAGCATCACACGCGCGGCGCCAGCCCCGTCACCTCGCGTACGAGGTGAAACCTAACGACGAAACTCGCGCGCGCAAAGGGGCTTGAAAGGTTTCGTTAACGTGCGGAGCGGACGAGCGGCCGCCCGGGTGAGTCAGACGGCGTGCGTCGACGTCCTTCCGGGCGTCCGGACGGCGTCCGGACAGGCCGCCGATGAGGGACGGGCGGCCGGGTCGCGCTCGACAACGCGCTCGACGGAGGGCGCAGGGTCCCGGGACAGGTCGACCTGGACGCCGAACTGCGCGAGCACGACCGCAGCGATCCACACCGCGACGGCCATCAGGATTTCGCCGATGATCTGCAACGGGTCCTCCCCCCGAACTAGCGCAAGCCGTGTATGCCCTCGGAGAACGACGTTCGCAATCGGCGGGGGGATGAAGTTTTGGTCATGTTCAGGACGCCGCCCGGGCGCCGCGCGCCAGACGGAATGCGAACGCCAGACCGACCGCCGCGAGCGCGGCCATGGCCAGGTAGCCGCGCGGCCCCACAGCGTCATAGAGCGGGCCGCTGGCCAGCGTCGCCAGGCCGATGAACAGGCCGCCGGCCAGGGATGAACTGATGGTCTGGGCGGCGGAGGCGCTATGCGCCGGGGCGGTCCGCTCGATCAACTGCAGGCTGGCCATGAACACGGCGGCGAAACTGAACGCATGCAGGGCCTGCAGCGGGAAGAGCAGCCACGGCTCCGGCGAGAAGGCCAACGCGGTCCAGCGCACCACTGCCGCCAGCCCGCCGATGATGACGAGCCGTTCCGGCCCCATCCTGCGCCGCCAGGGTTCGAGGAACCACATGAAGGCGACCTCCATGGCCACGCCGGTCGCCCAGAGAAGGCCGATCGTCGCCTTTTGCAGGCCTTGCGCCGTCCAGAGCAGGGAGGAGAAGGCGTAGTAGAAGGCATGGGTCGACTGGATCAGCCCGGTGGCGATGATCGCCAGCAGAAAGCCCCGGTTCCGCAACAGGTCGGACAGGCCGCGCCAGCGGGCGCCGCGCCCGGGCCGCTCGCCGCCCTCGTGCACCGGATCGGCGGGCAGCAGGAACCGACCCGCGAGGCCGACTCCCAGCGCCGCGACCACCGTCCAGATCAGGATCAGGTCCGGCTTTACCCAGACCAGCATGGCCCCCATGCCGATGTTGGCGGCCACAAAGGCCACCGACCCCAACCCCCGGGCATGGCCGTAGTTGAAGCCCTCCGCCCTCGCCCGTCGCAGCGACAGGACATCGGCCAGGGGCGTGGTCATCGCGAGGAAGGACGTGGCGGCCAGCCAGCACAGCAGCCAGGCGGCAAAGCCTTGGGTCAAGCCGATCAGTCCGTAGCTGAGGCCGGACGCCAGGCCGAACAGGATGATCGGGGTCCGGCGCAGCACGAAGCCGTCCGCCCAGATGGCCAGCCCCGGCGCGATGACGATCCGCGCCAGCATCGGCGCCGCCAGGATCAGGCCGATCTGCGCCCCGCTCAGACCTTGCGCCGCGAACCACAGCGGCATGTACGGCAGGCTGACGCCCGTGCCGACGAACACCGCGCAGTAGAACAGGCCGAGCTGGAGGGCGCGAGGCATGACCTGCGCTAGCAGAGTCGAGCCCGCGATGCACGGCCCCGGCGGTCAGCTCGCCGGCATGGGCGGCAGGTCCAGCCGCCGGGCGTCAGCCATCTTCACGTAGAGAGCCCGGATCTCGGTATCGAGGGCGGCGTCACGCGCCGTTTCAACGGCGATGTGCAGGTCGATCAGCGCCGTGCGCAGCGCGGCGTTGGCCCGGTCCATCGCCGCCAGCGACAGGTCGCTGTCCACGCCGGCCGCCGCTGCCGCGAAGCGCTCGCCATAGCGCGCGACCGACGCGACCAGAAGCGCGCGGATCGCCCCGTTTTCCCAGGCGCGCGCCTCGATGCCGCGCTCGGCCTCCTGGGCGCACAGCAGCGAGATCATGCCGGTGACGCCGATCCTGGCCTGCATGAAGTCGCCCGCCGACTCCGCGGGCGGCGGATCCAGCATGGCCAGGAAGTTGCCCATCAGCAGTTCGGGGACGGTCGGAGTCATGACAGCGCCTCCAGGGCGGCGAGCCGGTCGGCCAGGATCACGTCCTGCCGCCTTGCGGTGTACCAGCCCGACAGGGCCAGCACCGGGTCCTTGAAGCCGCCGGCGCGATATTCCTTCGCCGCCGAGGTCCAGATGGCCTGGCCCTTCACCGAGGCGAACAGTTCCCACCAGGCGAAGGCGGCGGGATCGACCGTCAGACCGCTGGCCGCTTCCCAGATGGCGATGGCCTGCGCCCTCGGGAGCATGCCCGACACGCGGTCGGTCTCGCCGTAGCACCACAGCGGCTCCATGGCCCAGCCGAGGTCTTCCAGCGGATCGCCGATGTGGGCCATCTCCCAGTCGAGCAAGGCGATGACCTTGCCGGCCCCGTCATGCATGAAGTTGCCGGTCCGGTAGTCGCCGTGGACCACCGACAGCTTCTGCGCCGGCGGCGGCGGATTGGCGCGCAGGCGGCGGATGCAGGCGCGGACGATCGGCTGGGGATGCTGTTCGTCCTCGTTGATCACGCCTTCCCAGTAGTCGAGCTCCTTCTTCCAGCAGCCGTCCGGCGCAGGGATCGTCGCGACCTCCGCGATCGGCAGGGTGGCGGGATCGGCGGCGGCGATGGCGCCAAGGTGGCTGTAGAACTGTTGGCCGATCGCTTCCGCGTGCTCGCCGTACGGCGGCAGGGTGAACGGGCTCTGGGCCTTGCCGCCGTCAATGCGGCCCATGATGAAGAAGGGGCGCTCGAGCTCGGCCCCCTCCTCTTCCAGCGCCACGGCCTCGGGCACCGGCAGGCCGCTGCCGAAGAAGGAGCGGAAGGCCAGGAACTCCAGCCTGCGATCGGTGTCGATCAGGCTGCCGACCGGGTCGCGGCGCAGGATCAGGCGCTTGAGCTCGCCGCCGACCTCGACATCGAAGCGGTAGGTCTCGCGGCTGGCCCCGCCGGGAATGCGCGACAGCATGGTCACGACCGCCGGCGCCCCGAGCGTCCGAGTCAGGTAGGCCTCAAGCTGGGTCTGCAGGCTCACTCGGCGAAGTCCAGCATGGCCTTGAAGCCCGACGGCGCGTGCGGACCCATGACCAGCTGCTCCAGCACGCCCCGGCCCTTGCGCACCTTGCCGGCCGCATCCGTGAAGGTGACGTAGGATAGCGCCTGGACGTGCAGGTTGTGCGGCAGTTGCGGGTTCACCTCCGCCAGCACGATGTCCTCGCGCTCGACGGTCAGCTCACCGTGCAGCAGGCCGTGGCTCCATTTGGGGTGGGTGTAGCCCAGGCCCATCATCTGGAATTCATAGATCGGGTCGAACTCGACCGTGCCGGCCGGCTTTCCGAAGTCGTCGGTCAGCTTGATGACCGCCGACTGGGCGTGGCGGGTGCCCTGCTTCCAGCGAACGTCGGCCTCGCCGTTCATGTGTTCGAAGTCGTCCTCGCCGTCGCCGTCCTTGCACCAGACCGCGCGGGTGTTCCAGGCGCGGCCGACACCGTCTTCGTTGCTGTGGAAGAAGAAGCTGCCGTCCTCGAAGCTGCTGGGCGACCAGAGCCAGTAGAACTGCGGAAGCTGCTGGGGGACGACGTCCTGGCTGTCGCGGGCCCCGACCGGGCGCACGCCCCACGACCGGTCGCGGGTGCCGACGAAGCCGTCGATGGACCGCCGCTCGCCGTCCAGCTCGATCCAGCCGGTGTAGCGGCCGTTCTGGGTCAGGCGCGTGTAGTCCATGAAGGTCCGCGTGCCCTGGCGGCGGACGAAGCGCGGCTCCTCGATCGGGAAGGCGCGGCCGTCGAAAATCACCTCGCCCTTCAGTCCGTGCTCGGGCGAGTCGACGGTGACCTTCAGCTTCTGGAGCGGCTCGAGGATCTCGATCTTCACCGGCCCGACGGTCAGGTCCATGCGGTCGCCAAGCCAGCGGCTGGCGTGCAGCGCGACCTCGACCCCGTTGCGCACCACCACGAACGACGCGTCCGCGACGTTCAGGTGCGGATAGACCCCGAAGGCCACGGCGAAGAAGTCATCGCCCTCGACCGGGTGGTAGCCGTTGAAGAAGTAGCGGTCGTAGAAGTTCCGGTCGGTCCCCGAATAGGCGATCGGCTCGGCGGTCTGGTGGATGGGGAAATCGTCGCCCTTGGTAAGCGCCATGCTGGTTCCTCCCGTATCGCCGACGCTTCTCACGTGAGCGTTTCAAGCCTACAGGCCGCTAAGGTGAACGATGACAACCTGACTAGGCAACCGTGACGGAGGGGAAGCGTGACCTGGAACCGGCGAACCTGGATGACCCTGGGCGCGATCAGCGGCTTCCTCGCCGTCGCCATCGGCGCTTTCGCCGCCCACGGGATCGCGGATCCGCAGGCCAGGGACTGGCTGAAGACCGGGGCCAGCTACCAGTTCATGCACACCATGGCGACGCTGGCCTGCGCGACCTTCATGAACGTCGGCGCGCGCGGGGCTCGGCATGCGCCGCCGTTGTTCCTGGCCGGGATCCTGCTGTTTTCAGGCTCGCTGTACGCCATGGCGCTGGGCGCCCCGCGCTGGCTGGGGGCGGTGACGCCGGTCGGGGGACTGCTGTTCCTGGCCGGCTGGGCGGTGATGGCCTGGTCTGCGCGGCGGGTGGATCAACTGGATTGATCCTCCGCCTCTCGGGGAGAGGATCAGGCGCGACGCGGCAACGCCAGGAGCCAAAGCGCTGAAGCCGAGCCGAGCAGGCAGGCCAGCATGACGCCCGCCATCGGCAGGGCTGTGCCGTTGTGCAGCGCGCCGCCGGCCCATGACGCCAGCGCTCCGGAGCCGAACGACAGGCCGCCCATCAGGGCCGAGATCGAGCCGGCGCGACGCGGGTCGACGCTGAGCGCCCCGGCCATGGTGTTGCCGGCCATCAGGCCGTAGCTGGCCAGGCAGCAGAACAGCAGCGGCAACACGGTCCACTGCCCGCCGAAGCCGGTGGCCGCCGCGACGGTCAGGACCAGGCCGAAGACGATGGCCATCAGGCTGGCCCGGCGCAGGACGTCGTCGGGCGACAGGCGCCGCAGCAGCATGCGGTTGACCTGGCTTGCGCCGATCACCCCGATCGCGTTGACGCCGAAGATCCAGCCGAAGGCCTGGGGCGTGTGGCCGTAGATGCTGATGACCAGCTCCGAGGAGCTGGAGATGTAGGTGAACAGCACCGCCCCGTTCAGCGCGCCGCCGAGGGCGTAGCCGAGCAGGCGGCGCTCACGCAGCAGGGCGGCGAAGGCCCGGGCGGGGCTCTCCGACCGCGCCTGGGCGGCGGTCTCGTCGGAGCGGGACTCCTTGAGCCGGAGGAACACGGCCGCCCCGCAGACCAGGCCGAACAGCGCCAGGATCCAGAAGATCATCCGCCAGTCGGCGACCAGCAGCACCCAGCTGCCCAGCGCGGGCGCCACGATGGGCGCGATGCCCATGACCAGGGTCAGAAGGGACAGCACCCGGGCCGTCTCGGTGTGGTTGAACTGGTCGCGGACCACCGCGCGGGCGACCACCGCGCCGGCGCAGCCGCCGAGCGCCTGGACGAAGCGCGCCAGCTGGAGCCCCTCGATCGAGGTGGTCAGGGCGCACCAGACCGAGGCGGCGATGTAGACGGCGATCCCGACGAGAATCGGCGTGCGCCGGCCGAAGCGGTCGGAGGCCGGACCGTAGAGGAACTGGCCGATGGCCATGCCCAGCAGGAAGCTCGACAGCGTCAGCTGGGTCGCCTCCGGCGTCGCCTGCAGCGCCTGGCCGATCTGCGGCAGCGCCGGCAGGTACATGTCGATCGACATCGGCGCGAACGCCGTCAGGGCGCCGAGCAGGATGACCAGGCCCCAGGGCGTGGCCGGCGGACGGGCGGGTATGTTGGAGGTCTGGCTCAAGATGGGGTGTGTTTAGAGCGCGCCGGGTCGGGGGGAAAGCGCTTCCCTCCCCTTGCCTTCCCCGGCGACCACCGTTCACCGTACGGGCAAAACAAGCAGGGGAACGCCATGTCCGCCATCCAGACCATGATGCCGCCCGTTCGCTACGCCGACGTCAACGGCATTCGCATGGCCTACTACGAGGCCGGACCGGAGGGCGAAGGCGTGCCGCTGGTCTTCTGCCACGGCTTTCCGGAGCTGGCCTTCTCCTGGCGTCACCAGATCAAGGCGATGTCGGAGGCCGGCCGCTGGGTGATCGCGCCCGACCAGCGCGGCTACGGCCTGACCGACGCCCCGGCCGAGGTCGAGAGCTACGCGCTGGAGAACCTCTGCGCCGACCTGGTGGCGCTGCTCGACCACAAGGGGATCAGGAAGGCGATCTTCGTCGGCCACGACTGGGGCGGCTTCGTCGTCTGGTACATGGCCATCCGCCACCCCGACCGCGTCGCCGGCGTGATCGGCATGAACACGCCCTTCAGCGAGCGCGCGCCGCTCGACCCGATCGAGATCATGCGCAGCCGGCTGGGCGAGCGGATGTACATCGTCCACTTCCAGACGCCGGGCGAGGCCGACGCCGTCCTCGACCGCGATGTCCGCAAAACCATGAACCTGTTCATGAAACGGCCGCTCGACATTCCGGGCATGGCGGCGGAGGCCGGGGCCGGCTTCGCTACCGAGCGCAAGCCGGGCGATCCCAGCCTGTTTGCCCTGGTCGACATGCTGGAGGTCTACGACGCCGCCGGCGACCCCCGCCCGCCGTTGCTCACGGACGAGGAGTTCGAGGCCTTCGTCGAGACCTTCGAGCGCACCGGCTTCACCGGCGGCATCAACTGGTACCGCAACTTCACCCGCAACTGGCATGCGTCGAAGGACCTGGAGCACCGCGTCCATCAGCCCAGCCTGATGATCATGGCCGAGAAGGACGCGGTCCTGCCGCCCTCCGCCGCTGACGGCATGGAGGCGTTGATCCCGGACCTGGAGAAGCAGCTCGTGCTCGGTTCCGGCCACTGGACCCAGCAGGAGGAGCCCGAACAGGTGAACCGGCTGATGCTCGACTGGCTGGACCGACGGTTTCCGGTTTGACGTCGTGCGTCCTTCGACACGCCGCTGCGCGGCTGCTCAGGATGACGTAGTCAGAAGGCTATCCCACTACGTCATGCTGAGCAGCGCCGAAGGCGCGTGTCGAAGCACGCAACGAGCTTTGCCCCCATTCCGAACGCTTTGTCATTGGCCCCCGCCTCGCCCGGGCGGTAGAACGAGCCCATGGACCGTTCAGCCTATGCGCCCGCCGTCGGACAGACCTCAGCCCGCCGTGGCCTGTATCCAGAGATCGACCCCTATAACTTCGGCTGGCTGGCCACCGGCGGACCGCACGAGATCTACTATGAGGAGTGCGGCAATCCGAAGGGCAAGGTCGCCCTCGTGCTGCACGGCGGGCCCGGCGGGGCGGTCAACCCGACCATGCGGCGGTTCTTCGACCACGACAAATGGCGGACCGTGCTCTTCGACCAGCGCGGCTGCGGCAAGAGCCGGCCCAACGCCAGCCTCGAGGACAACACCACCTGGTCGCTGATCGAGGACATCGAGCGCCTGCGCAAGCACCTGGGCGTCGAGACCTGGACGGTGTTCGGCGGCAGCTGGGGGTCGACCCTCGCCCTGGCCTACGCCATCACCCATCCCGAGCGCGTCTCGGGTCTGGTGCTGCGCGGCATCTTCCTGCTGACCCAGCGCGAGCTGAAGTGGTTCTACCAGGACGGCGCCAGCTACATGTTCCCCGACGCCTGGGAGCGGTTCAAGGCGCCGATCCCGCCCGGCGAGCGCGGCGACATGATCGCCGCCTACCACCGCCGCCTGACGCACAGCGACCGCAAGGTCCAGGCCGAGGCGGCCGCCGCCTGGAGCCAGTGGGAAGGCGACACGATTTCGATCCGGGGCCCCGAGGCGCGTCCCCCGAAGTTCAACGAGGTCGATTTCGCCATCGCCTTCGCCCGCATCGAATGCCACTTCTTCGCCAACCGCGGCTTCTTTGACTCGGACGGCTGGCTGCTGAAGAACGTCGACAAGATCCGCAGGATCCCGGGCTGGATTGTCCAGGGCCGCTTCGACGTGGTTACGCCGCCGGAGTCGGCCTGGGCGCTGCACAAGGCCTGGCCGGAAGCGCAGTTCGACTTCGTCTGGGACGCCGGTCACGCCTCGACCGAGCCCGGCATCATCGACGGTCTGATCCGGGCCACCGACGCCGCCGCCCGCCTGTAGGGCTAACCCGCCACGACCGCCTCATAGGCCGCATGCGCCGCCTTGCGCGCCGCCGCCAGCCGTGTGCGCAGCCCCTTCAGGTCCCGCGCGCCGCCCGCCCGGGCCAGCAGCGCCTGCAGGGCTTTCGGCTCGTTTGCGGGATCGGCGCGGTCGTCGAGCGCAAGCTTGAGAAGCTGGGAGAGGTCCTGCTGAAGCCGCCAGGCCGAGGCGAGCTGTTCCAGCGGCGCCGCCGGCGCGAGATCCTCCGCCCCGATGGCGACCAGGGCGTCGCCGGTGTTCTGGGCCAGCGGTCCGCCCTGCGCGGCATGGATGATCTGCAGGAACTGGGCGGCGAACTCGATGTCGACGAGCCCGCCCTCCGACAGTTTCAGATCCCAGTCGCCGGACGGCGGACGCTCGCGCGCCATCAGCGCGCGCATCTCCCGCACGTCGGCCGCGGTCGCGGCCCGGTCGCGCGGGCGGCGCAGGGCGCGTTCGACCGCCGCCTCGGCCTCCTTGGCGAACAGGTCCGAAGAGGACCAGACAATCCGCGCCCGGGTCAGGGCCAGCATCTCCCAGGTCTCGGCCTCGCGGTCGTAGTAGTCGTCGAAGGCCCGCATGGAGACCGCCACCGGTCCCTTGCTGCCGGTCGGGCGCAGCTGCATGTCCACCTCGTACAGGCCGCCCTCCCCGGTCGGCGCCGACAGGGCGGCGATCAGCCGCTGGGTGAAGCGGGCGTAGAAGGTGTCCGCGCTCCAGTTCTTGATCGTCGACATCCCGGCGGGATCCTTCGCCCGGTACAGGGTCATCAGGTCGAGGTCGGAGCGCGCGGTCATCTCCCGGCCGCCGCATTTGCCCAGCGCCACCACGGCCACCTCGCCCTCGAAGGCGCCGCCCTGCCGCACGGTCTCGGCCAGCGCCGCGTCGGCCAGCCCCCGGATGCAGAGGTCGGCGAGGTCGGCGAAGGCGGCGCCGGCCGCCTGGGCGCTGGCCGTGCCGCTCATCACCTGGACGCCGATGCGAAAGGCCTGCTCGCGATGGACCCGGCGCGCGGCATCCATGGCTTCCTCGAAGCCGTCCGCCTGACTGAAGGCGTAGCGCAGGGCCGTCTCGCCCTGCTGGCTTTCGACGGGATCGAAGAACGCCGGGTCCAGCAGGGCGTCCAGCGCCGCCGGGCGCCGGGCCAGGGTCTGGGCCAGCTGCGGCGCGAAGGCCATCACCTGTACGACCAGTTCGAACAGCCGGGGCTGGGCGAGGAACAGCGACTGCACCTGGACCCCGGACGACAGGGCCCCAAAGAAGTCGGCGAAGCGGTTGAAGGCCGCGTCCGGCGCGCCGGTGGCCTGGGCGGCGTCGAGCAGTCGCGGCGCCATGCGGGTGAACAGCTCCCGCCCCCGTTCGGTGCGCGTCGCGCCGATACGACCATGGTGCCAGCCACGGATCGTCTGGGAGACCTGGGGCGGGTTGGAGAACCCCATGCGCTTCAGCGTCGCCAGGGTCTCCGGATCGTCCTCGACGCCGGTGAACACCAGGCTGCCGAAGCGCGAGGAGAGTTCCTCCTCGCCCTTGAACAGCTCGCCGTAGCGGGCGTTGACGGCCTTCAGCATCCTGCCGACCCGGGCGTCGAAGGTCCGCAGGTTCTCGTGCCCCCAGAGCGCCGCCACCCGCTTGCGCTCGGCGTCCGACTCCGGGAGCTTGTGGGTCTGGTCGTCGCCCAGCATCTGGGCCCGGTGCTCCAGCGCCCGCAGGTCGACATAGGCGCGGGCCAGCTCGGCGGCCGCCTCGGGCGCGACATGGCCGGCGGCGGAGAGGGCCTGAAGCGCGTCCAGCGTGCGGTTTGAGCGCAGCTCCGGATGGCGCCCGCCGAGGATCAGCTGCTGCGTCTGGACGAAGAATTCGATCTCGCGGATGCCGCCCCGGCCGAGTTTCAGATCGGCGCCCTTGGCGGTCATCCGTTCGTCGACCTTGAAGGCGTGGATCTGCCGCTTGATCGAATGGATGTCTGAGATGGCGCCCCAGTCCAGGTTGCGCCGCCAGATAAAGGGCTGCAGTTCGGACAGGAAGGCCTCGCCGGCCGGGATATCGCCCGCCGCCGCCCGCGCCTTGATGAAGGCCGCCCGCTCCCAGTTCTGGCCGACGCTCTCGTAGTAGGTGAAGGCCGCCATCGCCGGGATGGCCGGCGGGGTCGATGACGGATCGGGGCGCAGCCGCAGGTCGACCCGGAAGACATACCCGTCCGCCGTGCGATCCTGCATGGCGCGGGCGACGCCGTGGGCGATGCGCAGGGCCTCGTCCCCCGGCTCCACCCCCTCGGCCAGCGGCAGGCGCTCGGGCTCGTAGAAGAAGGTGATGTCGATGTCGCTGGAGTAGTTGAGCTCGAAGGCGCCGTGCTTGCCCATGGCGATGATCATCAGGCCGGGAATCGGACCGGCCGGGCCGGCGGGCGCTGCGACAAGACGCCCACGCTCGACCTCATCGCGCGCGACGATGGCGACGGCGGCATGAAGGGCCGCGTCGGCGAAGCGGGCCAGGGCGGCGGTGACCTGGTCCAGGTCCCAGACCCCGCCCAGATCGGCGAGCGCGGTCAGCAGGTGCAGGTCGGCCTTGAGCTCGCGCAGGCGCTTTCGACCCTCGTCACTGTCAGGCTCGCCGCCCGCCGCCTCGGCGTCGGCGAGTATGCCCGAGAGGCGGACGTCGGGATCGCTCTCCAGAGACTGCAACAAGGCCCGGGGTCGCCGCCGGGCCAGACCCGACAGGTAGGGCGAAGCCCCGAACACCGGCGCCAGCGCCGGCCAGGCGATGTCAAGCGTCGGCGCGCCGTCCAGCTTCTCGGCCAGGATGTCGCGCGTGCGTTCGGCCGCCTTTGCGTCGATGACGGGGCCACAGGGGGAGAGGCGTTCGGCAAGGGCGGTCATGACCGCCAATGTGGAGCGCGTCGGTCGCGGGCCGCAAGGCCGCTCAGCCGCGCGCCGGGGGAATGCGGGCGTAGAGGTCGGCGATTGTCTTCACGGCCGCATCCGCCTCGGCGCGGTCGATCTCCTCGCGGTCGTCGCCATAGCCCCACATCTCGGACGATCCGACGTACTGAATGACCATCCCGTCGGCGCGCGAGAGCATCGAGACATCACGATAGTGGAGGCCGTAGTCCACCTCGGCCTGGGGAATGAGCCAGGCGATCTGGCCTCTCACCGGGATGATCGACTCGTCTTTCCAGAGCGCCCGGGCGCCGTAGCCCGTGCAGTTGACGACCACCTTCTGCCGCAACCCCGCCAGCTCCGCCGGCGTGTTGAAGGTCATCGTCTCGATCCTGCCGCCGGCGAGCTGGAAGTCGGTCGCCAGCAGCCGGGCGTAGGCGGCGATATTGAACTGCATCGAGGCGCCGCGCAGGACGCGCGCCACCGGGAAGGGATGGCTTCCCGCCGGCAGCTCGACGCTGCGGGGCTGCAGGTCGCGCACCCGACGGCCCAGATGCAGGAAGCTCACGGACTCCGCCGGGCGCGGCGCGCTGGACCAGGCTCCCGGCGCATCGAACAGGGTATATCGGTCGGTCCATTCCACCGGATCGCCGGGCAGGCCGAGGTAGGTCTGGAAGATCCGGTGCGACGTCCGGGTCATCCGCTCCCACTGGTCGGCGAAGGACGGTGACACCGCGTCGGCGGCCGCGATCCGGGAATCGGGTGACCAGGTCCCGGTGGCCCGCGAGGATCGCGCCTCGAACATTCGCTCCCGGGCATAGATCGTCACCGTCGCGCCGGCCTGCTGGAGGAGGGTCGCGGTGGTTAGGCCGAGCGCGCCGCAGCCGATGACGGCGATGTCCGTTGCGCCGTCTTCCAGCGCATAGCGGACAGCGATCTCGCCCGAACCCCAGGACAGCGACCAGCCGCTGCCGCCATGGCCATAGTTATGCACCACACGCTTGTCGCCGACGGTCTCGACCTCGAGCCGAGGGCCGGCCTTGCGGAACGGGCGCAGGCAGGCGGAGATGCGGGACACGCGGTCGATCTCGGCCCGGACGGCCGCCAGCGGCGGGGCGGCCCGCAGGCCGGGCGCCACAGCCTGGACGGGCGCGGATCCGGGGTGGCCGGTGGCGCACCCGGTCAGACCCAGCCCCGCCACGGCGGCGCCGCCGGCCAGAAACGCCCGGCGTGGCAGGGCGCCGGTCACACGCCCTCGACCCTGGGCAGCACCAGCGCCACCCGCAGTCCCGGCCCTGACCCCTTGTACTCGCCGGGGCCCTCGTCCAGCTCCAGCCGGCCGCCGTGGGCCTCGGCGACCGCCGCCACCAGCGACAGCCCAAGGCCGCTGCCCGGCTCGCTGCGGCTGTTCTCCAGCCGCACGAAGCGCTGGACGACGCGGGCGCGGTGTTCCGCCGGCACGCCGGGTCCCGTGTCGGTGACGGAGAACTCGATCTCGCCCGACGAGCGGCGGCGGACACGCAGCATCACCGCCCCGCCTGGAGGCGTGTACTTGATGGCGTTGTCGATGATGTTGGCCAGGGCCTGGGTCAGGATCGGCCGCGCGGCCTTGACGGTCAGCTGCGGCGTCAGCTCGGCCTTGAAGTCGAGGCCCTTGTCTTCGCACAGGGGCTCGTAGAGCTCGGCGATGTCGGCGGCGAGCTGGCCGGGGTCGAAATGGGTCTGGTCCGGCGCCTGGCCCGCCGCCTGCAGCCGGGCGATGGCCAGTACGGCGTTGAAGGTGCCGAGCACGCCATCGGCGTCCTCAAGGGCCTGGACCAGCGCCTGTTTGGGGTCGCCCTTGCCGGCCTCGACCTCGATCAGCGCCGACTCCATGCGCGCGCGCAGCCGGGTCAGCGGCGAGCGCAGATCGTGGGCGATGGCGTCGCCGGCGTGCCGCAGGCCGCCCATCGAGCGCTCCAGCCGGTCGAGCATCTCGTTCAGGCCCTCGGCCAGTTCGTCATACTCGTCCTGGACGCCGCGGACCTGGGCGCGGGCCTTGAGATCGCCGCCCCGCACCGCCGCCACGGTGTCGGTGAGGCCGGCCATGTGGCGGCTGACATTGCGGCTGACGATGGCGCCGCCGGCCAGCCCCAGCACGATGACGAGCGCGCCCGCGCCCCAGAGCGCGTTGACGATGCCGCTGACGAACCCGCGGGATTCGCCCACGTCGGCGCCGACGAACAGGGTCTCACCGCCCTCGAGGCGTTCCTGGAGTCCGCGCGCCGGGCGCTTGATCTCGCCGCCGTCCATGTCGATGTCGGTCACCGAGAAGCTGGCCCAGGTTTCGCCGGGGCCAGCCTCGTCCACGGGCGACTCGGCGATCGAGCCGGTCATCCGCTTTCCGTCCTTGTCGAGCAGGAGGTAGAGGAACGGCCGCTCGCCGCCGGCCCGTTCGATCAGCGCCTGGTTCAGCGCCACCGCGCCGCCGCGCCGGTAGACCGCCTCGAGCGAGTTCATCTCGCGGGTGATCTCGGCGTCGGCCCGACGGGTCACCTCGCCGGCCGTCGCGAACCAGGCGTAGAACAGGAAGGCCGCCGCCGACATGGCGAACACCGCCAGGAACAGCAGCGTCATCCGGAAGGTGGTCGTGCGGAAGATGCGCGGCAGGCGCATGGCGCAGGATCCTAGGGGTCGAGCCGGTAGCCGGCGCCGCGCACGGTCTGCAGCATCTGGCGCTCGAAGCCCTTGTCGATCTTCGACCGGAGCCGCGAGATATGGACGTCGATTACATTGGTCTGGGGATCGAAGTGATACTCCCAGACCTTCTCCAGCAACATGGTGCGGGTCACCGACTGGCCGGCATGGCGCATCATGAACTCCAGCAGCTGGAATTCCCGCGGCTGCAGATCGATCTCGGTCTCGCCGCGGTGCACCGTCCGGGCGATGAGGTTCATTTCCAGATCGCCGACCTTCAGGGTCGTGGCGACGGCGCCGGTCTCGCGGCGACGGGAGAGGGCCTCGACCCGGGCGATCAGCTCTGGGAAGGCGTAGGGCTTGACCAGATAGTCGTCGGCGCCGGCCTTCAGGCCGTCGACGCGGTCGCCGACCTCGCCCAGAGCCGACAGGAAGAGCACCGGGGTGGCGTCGCCCTCGCGGCGCAGCGTCTCCACCACCTGGACGCCGTTCATCTTGGGCATCATCCGGTCGACGATCAGAACGTCGAAGTCACGCTTCTGGGCGGCGGCCAGTCCAAGCTCGCCATCGGCGGCGTGGGTGCAGTCATAGCCGTTGTCGCTCAGGCCGCGCACCATGGCCTCGGCCGCCTCGACGTCGTCTTCGATGATCAGGATACGCATCTGGCCCCCTCCGGCAGTCCCCAGCGGCCGGCCACGATTCGGCGCCGACCGCTGTCAGTCTAGCTTGATCCGCGACCCGCGACAGGATCGTGGAAGACCGCTTCCAGGGCCCGGCCAGGCGGACCCGACGGCCTAGTCGATCTTCACCGGCACCACGCCGGTCTGGCCCCGGCGATTGGCGAAGCCCAGCAGAACCGTCGGTCGGCCGGCCTTCTTGGCCGCCTCCACCGCGGTGGTCACGTCGGACGCCGAAGCGACGGGCTTCAGGTTCACCGAGGTGATGACGATACCCTGCGCAAGGCCCTTTTCGGCGGCGTCGGAGTCACCCCGGACGGACTCGATCACGACGCCTTTGACATCGGCGGCGATGCTGTAGCGGGTGCGGGCGGCGGCATCGAGCGGGATCAGGCCCATGCCCAGCACGTTGACCCGCGCCGGCGCGGCCTTCTGCGGCTTGGCGTCCTTCTCGTCGGCCTCGTCCTCGCCGCTACCGCCGGTGACGTCGGCGAGTTGCTGGTTGGAGGGCCGCACGCCGGAGCGGATGTCGATGAACCGCTTCTTGCCGCCGCGGATGATCTCCAGGCGGAGGTTCTCGCCCGCGCCGACCCGCGCCACCTGCCGGGTCAGGGCCGTCGAGGAATCGATGGCCACGCCGTTGACCGACAACACGATGTCATCGCGCAGCAGGCCGGCCTTGTCGGCGGGACCGCCCGGGGTGACCTGGGCCACGACGGCGCCCTTGGTGCCGGACAGGTCGAGCGCGTCGGCCATCTCGGGCGTGAAGTTCTGGATCTGGGCGCCGATGTAGCCGCGCACCACCTTGCCGTTGGCGATGAGCTGGCGGGTGATGTCGTCGGCGGTCTCGGCCGGGATGGCGAAGCCGATGCCGACAGAGCCGCCGGTCGGAGAGAAGATGGCGCTGTTGACGCCGATCACCCGGCCGAACAGGTCGAAGGTCGGCCCCCCGGAGTTGCCGCGGTTGATCGGCGCGTCGATCTGCAGGTAGTCGACGAACTGCGAGGAGTCGTCGTTCAGGTTCCGGCCGTAGGCGGAAACGATGCCAACGGTGGCGGTGCCGCCCAGGCCGAAGGGGTTGCCCACGGCGATGACCCAGTCGCCGACGCGCGGCTCGGCCGACGTCTCGAAGCTCACGAACGTGAAGCCGGTTCCCTGGACCTTGATGACCGCCAGGTCGGTGTTCTCGTCGAGGCCGACGACGGTCGCCTTCAGCTCACGCCCGTCCTTGAGGGTGACAGTGATCTCGTCGGCGCCCTCGACCACGTGGTTGTTGGTGACGATGTAGCCGTCGGCGCTGATGAAGAAGCCCGAGCCGGACGATTGCTGGCGCGGACGCAGGCCTTCGCCGCCCTCTTCACCCTCGCCCTCCGAGCCGCCGTTGCGATCCTCGTTCCGGCCCGGAGGACCGAAATTGAACGGCAGGCCCGGGAAGCGCAGCGACCGGGCGTCGACACGGGTGCTGACGTCGATGGAGACGACCGCCGGAGACACCTTCTCGAAGATGTCGGCGAACGACATCGGCGCGCCGGGCGGCGGCGCGAACATCATCGGTCCGGTGGAGGCCGTCTTCACTACCGCGGCGGCCGGCGGCGGCGCGGCCTCGGCGGGGGCCATGCGCAGGCCAACGCCGGCCAGGGCCGCCGCGGCCACACCCGCGCCTGCTACGGCGCCAACAAAAAACCCGGTCTTCTTCGCGACCATCTGTGTTCCGTTCCTGTCCCCGACGAGGCGGGTTCTGAGATACTGTGGTTCGATGCCAAAGAGCCTGGCGACCCTCAAGTTATCTTTCCGTCATCCACCATGGCGTTTCTAGGGCGGGCCGGCGCGTCGGCGTCAAACGTCGCGGTCTTCGAGCAGCCGCGCAAGCCGCGCTTCCTCATCCACGCTCAGGTCTTCAGATAGGTCGCGGCGCCGGACCCGCAACGCCAGGAAGGCCAGGCCGGCCAGCACGGCGAGGAACGGCCCCAGCCACAATGCGGCGTTGCCCAGGCTGAAGGCGGGCTTCAGGAGCACGTACTCGCCGTACCGGTCGGTGAGAAAGGCCTTCACCTGGGCCTCGTCGCGACCGGCGGCGACCTGCTCGCGCACCACGCGGCGGAGGTCGCGGGCCAGTTCGGCGTCGGAATCGTTGATCGACTCGTTCTGGCAAACGAGGCAGCGGACCTCGCTGAAGATCTCCCGCGCCGCGGCCTCCTGCGCCGGGTCGGGCAGCCGCTCGGAGGGATCGGAGGCGGCCGCCATGCACAGGGCCCCGGCGAGGACGACCAGGACGCGCCTCACGACTTCTTCCTCCCCGCCGCCAGACGGAGCCGGCGGTCGGACAGCGAGACCAGCCCGCCGACCGCCATCAGCAAGGGGCCAAGGAAGATCAGCTGGACCCAGGGGTTGAAGTAGCCCCGGACCAGCCACGCGGGGCGTCCGCCCTGCCCCGCGCGGCGCTCGCCCAGGACGATGTAGATCTGGTCGAGCCCGCGATTGCACAGGGCCACTTCGGACGTGGTCTGTTTTCCGGTCGGATAGAAGCGGCGCTCGGGCCGGGCCTTGCAGACGACCTGCCCGCCGCGCGTGACGGTGATCTCGCCGCGCTCGGCGATGTAGTTCGCGCCCTCGCCCGTCCGGACGCTGTCCAGCGTCAGAGCGTAGGCGCCGACCTCGATCCGTCCGCCCAGCGACAGGGCCTCGGCGGCCTCGATCTTCCAGGCTGTCTCGAACACGGCGCCGAGGGTGAAGAGCCCCAGCCCCAGGTGCGCCAGCGTCATGCCCCAGGCGCCGCGCGGCAGGCCGACCAGCCGCCGCCAGACCTCGGCGGCCGGAGCGCGGAACGCCCGGGTGCGCTCGGCGACCTCGGCCAGGGCGCCGAAGATCAGCCAGAAGCCCAGCGCCACGCCGGCGGCGGCCAGCGCCTTGCGCGGACTGACCAGCGCGAAGGTCGCCAGGCCGAAGATGATCGCGGCGGCGGCGGCCAGCATCAGGCGGTGGCCCGCCGCCGTCAGGTCGCCCCGCTTCCAGGCGGTCAGCGGCCCGAAGGGCAGGATCAGGAAGGCCACCGCCATCAGCGGCGTGAAGGTCAGGTTGAAGTAGGGCGGACCGACGGAGACCGCGTCGCCGTCCATCGCCTCGCGGATCAGCGGGTAGAGGGTGCCCAGCAGGACCGTGGCCGTGGCCGCGGTGAGGACGATGTTGTTGAGCACGATCAGGCTCTCGCGGCTGACGGGCGCGAACAGTCCGCCCGGCTGCAGGGCCGGGGCCCGCCACGCGAACAGCGCGAACCCGGCGCCGGACGCGACGCCCAGAATGGCCAGCAGCAGGGCGCCGCGGGTCGGATCGACCGCGAAGGCGTGCACGCTGGTCAGGACGCCGGAGCGGACCAGGAAGGCGCCCAGCATCGAGAAGGTGAAGGCGGCCAGGGCCAGGAACAGGGTCCAGCCGGACAGCGCCCCGCGCTTCTCGGTGACGACAGCGGAATGGAGCAGCGCCGTGGCGATCAGCCAGGGCATGAAGGAGGCGTTCTCGACCGGGTCCCAGAACCACCAGCCGCCC
>CAYTZY010000018.1:34551-40131 GCA_964442795.1 uncultured Caulobacter sp. | reverse complement strand
CGCGTTGAACTCCTTGCAGAAGCCCATGATGTTCACGCCGCGCTGGCCCAGCGCAGGACCGATCGGCGGCGAAGGCGTGGCGGACCCGGCGGCCACCTGCAGTTTGATGTAGCCCAAGATCTTCTTGGCCATCTCTGTCTCCGTTTAGGCGGCGCTAGTTAAAGCGCCTATGCGGCCGTGGTGCGGGCAGACCCCTCCCACGGATTTGATCCCCGGCGGACCGGGGAAGCGGCGGCGTGTAGCAGGTGCGGTGATCGCAGGCAACGGGGACATGTTCCGGCGCAGCCGGTACGTGTCCCCTCACGCTATCGGGGACACGCACGCTTCGCGAACATGTCCCCGTCAGGTCAAAGGGTCAGGCGACCTTTTCGACCTGGCTGTATTCCAGCTCGACCGGCGTGGCGCGGCCGAAGATCGAGACGGCGACGTGCAGGCGCTCGCGGGCCTCGTCGACCTGCTCGACCGAGCCGTTGAAGCTGGCGAACGGACCGTCGGTGACGCGCACCTGCTCGCCGATCTCGAAGCGGACGGTCGACTTCGGACGCTCGACGCTCTCCTCGACCACGCCGATCATGCGCGCGGCTTCCTTCTCGGAGATCGGCTGCGGCTTGCTGGCCGAACCGAGGAAGCCGGTCACCTTCGGGGTGTTCTTGACCAGGTGATAGGCCTCGTCGCTGAGGTCCATCTTCACCAGCACGTAGCCGGGCAGGAACTTGCGTTCGGCGTTGACCTTGCGGCCGCGGCGGATCTCGACGACCTCCTCGGTCGGCACGAGGATCTCGGAGAAGGCGTCTTCCAGACCCTGGGCCCTGGCCTGGTCACGGATGTGGTCGGCCACCTTCTTCTCGAAGTTCGAGTAGGCGTGGACGATGTACCAGCGGTGGCGCGGGTTGGACGGCCGGGCTTCGACTTGAGCGTTCATGACTTATCCGGCGTTCGCGAGCTTCAGGACCTGGGACACGATGAACGACAGGCTCGTGTCGACCACGAAGAAGAACAGGGCGGCGATGATCACCATGATGAACACCATCACGGAGGTGATCCAGGTTTCCTTGCGGCTCGTCCAGGTGATCTTGCGGCCTTCGGCGCGGACCTCCTTGGCGAACTGCACGATGTTGAAGGGCTTCTTCGGCGTGGCGGCGGCCGCGGCGGCGGCGCCTTGGCCGGCAGGCGCGGCGACAGCGGCGGCGCTCTTAGCGGCGCGCTGTTTCATCGCGGAGAGATTGCCCGTTTTCTTGGCCATCGGACGGGTCTGAAGCTCTTTCAACTGGCCGAAGCGCGACCATCGCGCTCCGGATATAGGAAGAAGGTGGCACGAGTGGAGGGATTCGAACCCCCGGCCCTCGGTTTTGGAGACCGATGCTCTACCAGCTGAGCTACACTCGTAGACGTCCACCCTCGCGGGCAAATGCCCTCCGGCGACCGAACAGCGAACCGTAGGCGGTGATACCCGCCGGTCAGCTTTTCAATTCACCGGAAGCGGGCCGTTTAGCAGGGACAGCGGCGGCGGGCAAGCAATCGGGCGCCGGATCGAACCCCGTTTGCCGACGTTTTTGTCGGGAAACGGAGACTCCCATGACCCCGCGCCCCAGCAACCGCGAAACCGAGAACGAAAACCTGCGCCCGGCCGGCGACGGCCACGCCCCCCGTCCCGCCACCGAACCGAAGGGCTCGGAGGACTCGGTGCAGACCGAAAAGACCGAGACCGATCCGGGCAGCGGCGAGGAGAACTGACTCCCCGTCCTTCCCGCGCTCGCGCCAACCCCGTCTTCCCGGCGAAGGCCGGGATCCATGATCCCGCTGTGAGCCCCTGCCCCCGTATGGACCCCGGCCTTCGCCGGGGAAACTGAGGATGGGGGGATAGATCAGAGGCTGCTCCCCTCCCTCCAGCATCCCTGAAGCCCCCCCGAGTCTTCCTCGCGTTGACATCATGCTGCGCCGCATCACATGAGGAGCAGCATCGGCCCCTGTGCGGGTCGCAGGGATTTCAACGACATGTCGACAGCCGCCGTCGAGGCCGCGCCGGTCAAGGCGAGCCCCTTCTTCGAGGAGAAGGTGCTGTGGGTGAAGCACTGGACGGACCGCCTGTTCAGCTTCGCCATCACCCGTCCGGAAAGCTTCCGCTTCCGCTCCGGCGAGTTCGTGATGATCGGCCTGCCGGGCGAAGGCGGCGCCAAGCCGATCCTGCGCGCCTACTCGGTCGCCTCGCCGTCCTGGGCCGAGGAGCTGGAATTCTTCTCGATCAAGGTCGAGGACGGCCCGCTGACCAGCAGGCTGCAGCTCATCAAGGAGGGCGACACCGTCCTGCTCGGCAAGAAGCCGACCGGCACCCTGGTGCTGGACGCGCTGAAGGGCGGCAAGCGCCTGTTCCTGTTCGGCACCGGCACGGGCCTGGCCCCCTGGCTGGCCGTGGCCCGCGACCCGGACGCCTACAGCCGCTTCGAGCAGGTCTATGTCTGCCACGGCGTGCGCGAGATCGCCGAGCTGGCCTACCGCGACTTCTTCACCGCCGGCATCCACGACGACCCGCTGGTCGGCGACGAGGCGAAGGCCCAGCTGCACTACTACCCGACCGTCACCCGCGAGCCGTTCGAGCGTCAGGGCCGGTTCACCGACCTGATCGCCTCCGGCCAGCTGTTCCGCGACCTCGGCCTGGACGGCGACAAGTTCAATCCGGACGAAGACCGGATCATGCTCTGCGGCAGCATGGACTTCATCAAGGACATGGGCGCTCTGGTCGAGACTCACGGCATGGTCGAGGGCTCCAACGCGGAACCTGGTGACTATGTCCTCGAACGCGCCTTCGTCGGCTGACGCCCCGAAAAAAGGCCTGAGCGTCGAGGACGCGCGAGCCCGGATGCTGGCGCGGGCGGCGGTCCTTCCCGCCGAGTCCGTTCACCTCGCGCAGGCCGACGGCCGCACCCTGGCCGAAGACGTCGTGGCGATCCGCGACCAGCCTCCGTTCGACGCCTCCGCCATGGACGGCTGGGCGCTGCGCCGCGCCGACGCCGGCGAGGCCGTGTCCCTGCGCATCGTCGGCGAAAGCGCCGCCGGCCGGGGCCACGAGCCGACCCTTGAGCCGGGCGAGGCCGTCCGCATCTTCACCGGCGCCCCCGTGCCGGCCGGCGCCGACCTGGTGGTGATCCAGGAGGAGGCGACGCGGGAAGGCGACCGGGTCCGGCTCGGCCCGGCCGGCGCCAACAACAACATCCGGCCGCGGGGCGGCGACTTCCGGGCCGGCGCGCTGCTGCTCGAGGCGGGCGTGCGGCTGGACCCCTGGCGCCTGTCGCTGGCCGCCGCCGCCGGCCGCGCCGACCTGGCCGTGTCCCGCCGTCCCCGGGTGGCGGTTCTGGCCACCGGCGAGGAACTGGCGGCGCCGGGGTCTTCTGCCGGTCCGTTCCAGATCTACGAGTCGGGCAGCGTCGGCCTGCTGGCCATGCTGGCCCGCTGGGGCGCGGCGCCGACCCGCCTGGCCCCGGCCGGCGACGACGAGGCCGCCATCGCCGCCGCCGTGCGCGACATCCAGGCCGATGTCATCGTCACCGTCGGCGGCGCCTCGGTCGGCGACTACGACCTGGTCAAGCCGGCGCTGGCGACGTTGGGACTGACGCTCGACGTCGAGACGGTCAACGTCCGTCCGGGCAAGCCGACCTGGTTCGGGCGGCTGAGCGACGGCCGGCTGGTGCTCGGCCTGCCCGGCAACCCGGCCTCAGCCTTCGTCTGCGCCGAGCTGTTCCTGAGGCCGCTGGTGCTGGCCCTGCAGGGCGCGACGACGCCGCACCGGATGACCACCGCCCGCCTCGCCGCACCCCTGCCCGCCAACGGCCCGCGCGAACACTGGATGCGCGCCCGGCTCGGTCCCGACGGCGCCACGCCCTTCCCCGACCAGGACAGCTCCCTCGTCACCGTCTTCGCCGCCGCCGACTGCCTGCTGCGGCGGTTGCCGGGGGCCGAAGCGGCGGCCGTTGGGGAAGCGGTGGACGTGCTGCGGCTGGAACGGGGGTAGGTCCAGTCGCCCCAAGATCGTCATCGTCGGACTTGTTCCGACGACCCATGCGTGGTGATCGCGACCAGTAAGGCTCGGTGTTTCCGACGGACTCCCATCATTGCCTGTGATCATGGGTCGTCGGAACAAGTCCGACGATGACGGTGAAAGTTGATGCATCGCCCCTCCGGTAGACGCTCCCCCTCACCGTGCTAGCCTCCGCCCCGAACAGGGGGAAACCACAATGGATCTTGAGCTGATCTTCTCGGCCATGACCGGCGTCGCGGTGCTGGGCTGGCTGTGCCTGGTGCTGGCGCCGTTGCGGCGGCCTGCGCTGGTGACGGCGGCGCGGGGTGCGGCGGCGGTGCTGAGCCTCGCCTACGCCATCCTGATGATCCGGGCGATGGGCTCGCCGGACGCGCCGCAGGGCGGCGGGTTCGACTCGCTGGCCGGGGTGATGATCCTGCTGTCGACGCCGATGGTCATGCTGCCGGCCTGGATCCACTACCTGGCCTTCGACCTCTGGGTCGGAACCTGGCAGGCCGAGGACGCGCCCAGGGCCGGCGTGCCCCACTGGCTGCTGATCCCGATCATGGTCCTGACCTTCATGCTCGGCCCGATGGGCCTGCTGGCCTACCTGATCGTGCGAGTGGTCGTGGGGCGGTTGCGGAAGCCGGCGGCGGCGTAAGGCAGCGGGGACAGCTCAAGGTGTCCCTTCAGGGACGTCTTAAGCTGTCCCTGATGCTTCGCTGGATCGGGGACAGCTACCAATGTCCCCTGCGGGGACACCGGAAGCAGTCCCCTACTTCCCCGCCCCCGCCTTCGCCTCGCGGATCGTCATGATCTGGCCGGTGAAGTACGGCTTCTGGCCGTTCTTCTTCAGGTAGGCGTCAAACTCCTGCAGCAGCGTGATGGCCTCGTCATGCTTGCCCTGCTTGACCAGCTGCTGGGCCAGCGTACCGCGCACGTCGACCAGATTGGGCACCAGCTCAAGCGTCCTGCGGTTCCATTTGATCGCGTCGTCGGCCTTGCCGAGGGCGTCGAGGCTGATGGCGTAGTTGGCGAACAGGTCGTAGGTCCCGACCCCTTCCTTCATCACCCGCTCGTACTGCGGCAGGGCGATGGCGTGCTGGCCGGACTTGGTCAGGGTGATGGCGTAGATCGCGCGGGTGTCGGTCTCGGTCGGGAACTTCTGGAGATAGCCGTAGTAGTTGAGCGCGGCGCAGCCGTACTCCTGGCGGCGATAGCAGGCCTCGGCGTCGGTCTTGCTGGCCGGGGGCGGGGCCGGCGGAGGGGCCGGCTTGCAGGCCGCCGCCGACAGGACCAGCGCCACGGCCGCGAGCAATGCAGATCTGGTCATGCGTCGGTTCCTCTGTCGACCGCGGAGGGATCTAGGGCGCGCGGGCCGCTTCCAGCGCGTCGGCCTTGTCGGCGAACCGCCGAAAGGTGCCCGGGATCACCTCGACGATCAGATCGCGGGAAAGCCCGTCGAGCATCGAATCGAGGGCGCCGAACTTCTCGAGGAAGCTGCGCCCGGCCGGCGTCTGCGCGAGTTCCTCGACCTTCCGCGACATCCGGGGTTCGGGCGACGGCAG
>CAYTZY010000018.1:0-34541 GCA_964442795.1 uncultured Caulobacter sp. | reverse complement strand
CGGGGCCTGGACCGCGGCGGCCTTCATGATCTGCTGCAGACCCGGATCGGCCAGGATCACGACGCCGGCGCGCAGCTCCTCGACGGTGAAGTGCCGGGCGAAGCCGCGGCCGAGCATGGCCTTGATGGCGGGCATGTCGTGGTCGAACTCCTCGATGATCGCCTCCTGGAGCAGGCCCGGCCACTCCGGCCGGCCCTCGGCCAGATCCTTCATCGAACCGAGCTCGCCCGTCGCGCTCTTGATGATCACATCGCGGAAGTTGATGGCGTCGAAGATGATGACGGACAGTTCCTGCCCCAGCCGATCGGCTTCCGCATCCCGGGCCGAGGCCGGCGCGACGCCAATGGTCAAGGCCGCCACCAGCATCACCAGGGAGGCCGTCAGACCCCTGAAATTCATCCTGAACATACGCTCTCCCCTGTGCCGTCCACGACGGTCGCACCTGACGGCAGCAACCACGGATTCCGGGAATCTGTCCAGACCAACCGCCGGGCTTGCAGCCCTGTTGTCAGCCGAAGCTGTCCGTCACCAGGCATCCACCCAGCGCCGCGACGGCCGGGTCCGCGGCGGACAGCTGTCCAGGCCCCGGACGACCCAGCGGCGGGTCTCGGCCGGATCGATGACGGCGTCGATCTCCAGCGCGGCGGCCATGCTGGTCGCCTTGCCGGCGGCGTAGAGGCGGGCCACGAGCTGGTCGTAGAGCGCCTTCTGCTTGTCGGGTTCGGTCTCGGCGGCCAGTTCCTTGGAGTAGCCCAGCTTCACCGCCCCTTCGAGGCCCATGCCGCCGAACTCGCCGGTCGGCCAGCTGGCGATGAAGAAGGGCGAATGGAAGCCGCCGCCGGCCATGGCCTGGGCGCCCAGGCCGTAGCCCTTGCGCAGCACGATACAGAACAGCGGCGTGCCCAGCTTGGCCCCGGCGATGAACATGCGGCTGACACGCCGCACCGCGCCGGCCGCCTCGCTGTCGGGCCCGACCATGAATCCGGGCGTGTCGCACAGGCTGAGCACCGGCAGGTCGAAGGCGTCGCACAGCTGCAGGAAGCGCGCGGCCTTCTCGGCGCCGTCGCAGTCGATGGCCCCGCCGAGGTGCCGCGGGTCGTTGGCGATCAGGCCCATCGGCCGGCCCTCGAGCCGCACGAAGCCGGTGATCATGCCCGGCGACCAGCCGCGCCGCAGCTCCAGGAACGAGCCGGCGTCGACCAGCGTCTCGATCAACGGCCGGATGTCGTAGACCCGCAGGCGGTTCTCCGGGATCGAGCGCCGCAGGGCCCGCTGGTCCGGCGCGCTCCAGGCGGCGACCCTGCCCTGGAAGCTCGACAGCGCCTGCTTGGCCAGCGCCGTGGCATGGGCCTCGTCGTCGGCCAGGATGTCGATGACGCCGTTGCCCCACTGCACCTCGCTGGGACCGATGTCGTCGGGCTTGAAGACGCCCAGGCCCCCGCCCTCGATCATGGCGGGACCGCCCATGCCGAGGTTGGAGTCCCTGGTGGCGATGATGATTTCGCTGAGGCCGGCGATGGCCGCGTTGCCAGCGAAGCAGCGGCCGGCGACGATGGCGATCTTGGGGACCTCCCCCGACAGCTGGGCGAACTTGCCGAAGGTGGTGACGTCGAGGCCCGCCACACCCGTGCCGTCGGTGTCGCCCGGCCGGCCGCCGCCGCCCTCGGCGTACCAGACCACCGGCAGCTTCTGCTCCTCGACGATGTGCAGCAGCCGGTCGGTCTTCTTGTGGTTCATGTGGCCCTGGGTGCCGGCCAGCACGGTGAAGTCGTAGCTGAGCGCCGCGACCCGCGCCTTGTCCGGGGTGAACAGGTGGCCGTTGACCGCCCCGACGCCGGCGATCAGGCCGTCGGCCGGGGTCGACTTGATCAGGTCCTCCAGCGTGCGGCGGCGGCGCTGGGCGGCGATGGTCAGGGCGCCGTACTCGATGAAGCTGCCGGGATCGAGCAGATCGTCCAGGTTCTCCCGCGCCGTGCGGTGGCCGGTCTTCCGCCGCCGGGCGACCGCCTCGGGGCGGTTGGCGTCGAGGGTGAAGGCGTGGCGGTCGATGACCTCCTGCAGATCGGGACGGACGTGGTCGGGATCGACCTCGGCGGCCGCGGCCTGCGCGTCGGCGGCGACGTCGGCGGGCTCGAGGATCAGGATCGGGGCGCCCTTGAGCAGGGTGACGCCTCTGTCCGCCAGAACACGGATCACGCGACCGCCCTCGGGGGCGACGACGACGTGCTCCATCTTCATCGCCTCGAGCACGGCGAGGGTCTGGCCCGGGCGGACCAGATCGCCCTCGGCCACCTCGATGGCGCCGACCGTCGCCTGCAGCGGCGCGGCGACGGCGACGGTCCCGTCGTCGGGCGTCGGCGCCGGTTCCGCCGGTTTCGCCGAACTCGCGGGATTTGCCGGAATCTCGCCGGAACTCGCCGAAACGCGCGGGGTTTTTCGCTGAATCTTGCCGGCCCTTTCCAGCAGGTCGGCGAGGTTGGTTTCGAGGAACCGGGTCGTCGCCGCGCCGGCCGTCACCACCGGGTCGGCGAGCACGGCGCGGAGCAGGTCGGCGTTGCTGTCGACCCCCTCCAGCCTGAACTCGCCCAGGGCTCGGGCGGTGCGGGCGCAGGCCTGCTCCAGGCTCCCGCCGCGCGCGATCACCTTGGCCAGCAGGCTGTCATACGAGGGACTGGTGACGTAGCCGGCGTAGCCCGCGCCGTCGACCCGCACGCCCGGCCCGCTGGGCGGCTCGTAGGCGGTGATCAGCCCTCCGCCGGGCAGGGCGCCGCCGTCGGCCGTCAGGGTCTCCAGGTTGACCCGCGCCTGCACCGCGAACCCCTGGACCGCCGGGGTCTTCGTCAGGCCGACCTGGGCCAGGGTCCTGCCCGCCGCCAGCTCGATCTGGACCCGGACCAGGTCGACGCCGGTGACCTCCTCGGTGATCGTGTGCTCGACCTGCAGCCGGGCGTTGGCCTCGATGAAGGCAAAGCCGCCCTTGCCGTCGACCAGGAACTCGATGGTCGCCAGGGTCCGGTACTTGGCCGCCGCGCAGAGCTTCTCGGCCGCCTCGTGCAGGGCCTTGCGCAGGGGGTCGGGCAGGATCGCCGGGGCGATCTCGACCAGCTTCTGATTACGCCGCTGGACCGAGCAGTCGCGGTCGCCCACCGCCACCACCGCCCGGCCGTCGGCGGCCACCTGGACCTCGATGTGGCGGGCGTCCTCGACCAGCCACTCGGCGTAGACGCCGCCGTCGCCGAACGCCGCCAGGGCCTCGCGGGAACAGGCCGCCAGCGCGAACTCGATCTCCGCCTCGGTGCGGACCAACCGCATGCCGCGCCCGCCGCCGCCGGCCACGGCCTTGAGCATCATCGGGCCGTTCTTCTTGAAGAAGGCGCGGGCGCCGGCCAGGTCGATGGGTCCCGTCCCGGCCAGCACCGGCACCTTGGCCTTGGCGGCCATGGCCCGGGCTTTCGCCTTGTCGCCAAAGGCCTCCAGCGCATCGGCCGAGGGGCCTATGAAGGCGATCTTCGCCGCCGCGCAGGCCCGGGCGAAGGCGGCGTTCTCGGACAGGAAGCCGTAGCCGGGGTGGACGGCGTCGCACCTGGCCGCCTTCGCCGCCGCGATGACGCCGTCGATGTCGAGATAGGCCTTCGGGCCCGCGCCCTTCAGCGCCACGGCCTCGTCGGCGGCGGTCACGTGCGGCGCGGCGGCGTCGTCCTCGGCATGGACAGCCACGCTCGCGATCCCCAGGTCGGCCGCCGCCCGGGCGATGCGGATGGCGATCTCGCCCCGGTTGGCGATGAGGATGCGCTTGAAGGCCACGATGGTCCGATCCCTGAAGTCATACAGTCGTTCGAAGCAGCCACCTTAGCGACGTTCGCGGGGCCGCCATAGCTTGCGGCTTGACTCTCCCGCCCTGGCGGATGAGAACAAAAGTGGAACATTGGAGAAGATCATGTCCGGGTCGCGCGCGGCGCGTCTTGCGGTCCTGAGAGACCAGGTCGCCGCTCTGGAAGCGGGGACTCGGACTCCATCCCTGGTCCAGCCGTTCGGCGATCCGCGCGTGGACGACTGCCTGCCCGGCGGCGGTCTGCCGCTGGGCCGCTGGCACGAGATCGTCGCCGAGGGGATGGAGACCGAGGTCGGCGCCGCGGCGGCCGGCTTCGGCGCGATGCTGGCCCGGCCGCTGGCGGCGAGCGGAGCGATGATCTGGGTGATGCGCCGCGACGACCTCTACGCCCCGGGGCTGGAGAGCCTGGGGTTTCCGGCTCGCCGGCTGATCCAGGTGCGGGTGCGGGACGAGGCCCAGGCGTTGATGGCGCTGGAGGACGCCCTGGGCTCGGCTGGCGTCGCCGCCGTGCTGGGCGAAACCGAGGACGTCGACCTGACCGCCGGACGCCGGCTGCAGCTGGCCTGCGAGAAGCACGGGGCGACGGGGCTGATCCTGCGGCGAAGGCCGTTCGGCGGCGCCTCCCGCAAGGCCGCGGCCGGCTCGGCGGCGGCGACGCGATGGCGGGTCAGCTCCGCCGCCAGCCACCCGCCGCCGGGCGAGCCGGGGCTGGGCCCGCCGCGCTGGAGTGTGGCGCTGGAACGGTGCCGGGGCGGTCGTCCCGGCGCCTGGATTTTCGAGTGGAACGAGGAGGCCGACCATGGCCCGCATCCTCTCCGTCTGGCAGCCGGACTGGCCGGTGACGACCTGGCGGCGGCGGCAGAGCCCCTCCGCAGAAGGGCGTAGCGCGGCTCTCCCTCCCCTTCATGGGGAGGGTGGCTCTCCGAAGCCGCAGGCGAAGGAGAGACGGGTGGGGGACAAGGCGGCCACCCGGAAGTCCGGTGATCTGTCTCCTTCAAGCCCCACCCTGGCCGCTTCGCGGCCTGTCCCTCCCCATGAAGGGGAGGGAAAAGCGCTTACCCCCCTCGCCCTGCTCATCACCGATCGCGGCGCGCGCCGGCTCTATGCCCTGAATGCCGAAGCCCGGGCGCTGGGCCTGTTCGCCGGGCAGAAGGCCACGGACGCCGCCGCCCTGGTTCCCGAACTGGTCACCCACGAGGCCGATCCGGCCGCCGACGCCGCGGCCCTCGAGGCCCTGTGCGACTGGTGCGTGCGCTTCTCGCCGGCCGTGGCGGTCGACGGACGGGACGGCCTGTTCCTCGACATCAGCGGCGTCTCCCACCTGTGGGACGGCGAGCAGGCGATGGCCGACGACCTGCTCCAGAGGCTGGCCGCGAACGGGATTCCGGCGCGGATCGCGGTGGCCGACACCGCCGGCGCCGCCTGGGCTTTCGCGCGGTTCTCCGCCGCAGGAAGGCACGCCCTCATCGTCCCGCCCGGCGCCCAGGCCGTGCCCCTGGCGCCCCTGCCCGTCACCGCCCTGCGGCTGGACGAGGCCGCGGCCGCCCAGCTGGCCCGGCTGGGCCTGACGCGCATCGAGCGGCTGATCGGCCTGCCGCGCGCCCAGCTCACCCGGCGCTTCGGGCCCCAGGTCGTGCTGCGGCTGGACCAGGCGCTGGGTCATGCGCGGGAGGCGCTGGTCTTCCGGCGCCCCCCCTCCCCCTGGTTCGACCGCCTGGCCTTCGCCGAGCCGATCAGCCTGCTGGACGACCTGGTCCGCGTCGCCGGCGACATCGCCGCCCGCCTCTGCGAGCGGCTACGAGCCGAGGGGCGCGGGGCGCGGCGGTTCGAGCTGACCTTCCACCGCCTCGACGGAAAGGCCTTTCCCGTCCAGGTCGGGCTGTCGGTCGCCGGCCGCGACGCGCGCGTACTGACCCGGCTGTTCGCGCCGAAGCTGGAAACCGTCGACCCCGGCTTCGGGATCGAGGTCGTCACCCTGTCGGCCGAAGGGGTGGAGGTGCTGTCCGCCGCCCAGGGCCGCCTGGACAACAGCCGCGCGGCCATGGCTGAGGAGGGAGTCGCGGCCCTGGTCGACCGGCTGTCCAACCGCCTGGGCGAGGATGCGGTCTGGCGGGCCGAGGTAGTCGAGAGCCATGTGCCCGAACGGGCCGAGCGGGCCGCGCCGGCGATCAGCCTCCCCGTCGCCGCCGGCTGGGACCCGGACCGCCCCCGGCCGATCCGGCTGCTGGCTCATCCCGAGGCCATCGCGGTAATGGCCAAGCTGCCTGACGACCCGCCGCTGCTGTTCACCTGGCGCGGCCAGCGGCGGCGCGTGCGGCTGGCCGAGGGGCCAGAGCGCATCGCCGAGGAGTGGTGGCGAAAGCCGGTCGACGACACCGGCCCGGGCTTCGTGCGCGACTACTACCGCGTCGAGGACGAGACCGGCGGCCGCTACTGGATCTTCCGCGCCGGCCTCTACGACGACGCGCGGCATCCGCCGCGCTGGTGGCTGCACGGGGTGTTCGCGTGACCCGGTACGTGGAGCTCCAGGCCACCACCAACTACAGCTTCCTGCGCGGGGCCTCGCATCCGGGCGAGCTGGTGCGGACGGCCCATGCGCTGGGCATGCCGGCGCTGGGCATCACCGACCGCAACAGCCTGGCCGGGGTGGTGCGGGCCTGGGCCGAGGCGCGCGACCTGGGAACCCGCAGCCTGACCGGCTGCCGCCTGGACTTCGCCGACGGCACGCCCAGCCTGCTCTGCTACCCCTCCGACCGCGAGGCCTACGCCCGGCTGACCCGGTTGCTGACCATCGGCCAGAGCGGGGCGGAGAAGGGCGACTGCGTCCTGCTGCGCGACGACTTCCTGGACCTGTCGGAGGGTCAGCTGGTGCTGATCGCGCCGCCTGACAGGCTGACCGAGGACTTCGAGACCCGGGCCGCCGCCCTGGCCGCCGCCCTGCGCGGCTCGGTCTGGCTGGCGGCCTCGCGGGCCTACGGCGCCCGCGACCTGCGTCGCCTCCATCGCCTGCACGATCTTTCCCGGCGGATCGACGCGCCGATGGTCGCCACCGGCGATGTCCTCTACCACGGCCCCGAACGACGACCGCTGCAGGACATCCTGACCTGCGTGCGCGAAGGCTGCACGATCACGCAGGCCGGCTTCCGGCTGGAAGCCAACGGCGAGCGGCATCTGAAGTCGCCCGCGGAAATGGCCCGCCTCTTTCGCGCCTGGCCCGACGCCATCGCGCGCTCCGCCGAGATCGCCGACCGCATCGCCTTCGACCTGGGCCATCTGCGCGAGGAGTATCCGGACGAGCCCGTCCCGCCGGGGAAGACGGCGATGCAGCACCTGCGGACCCTGACCTTCGAGGGCGCCCGCCGACGCTATCCCCAGGGGGTGCCGGGCAAGGTCGTGAGGAACCTGCGGATGGAGCTGAAGCTGATCCGCAAGATGAACTACCCCAACTATTTCCTGACCGTGCACGACATCGTCGCCGAGGCCCGGCGGCTGGGAATCCTGTGCCAGGGTCGGGGGTCGGCGGCCAATTCGTCGGTCTGCTACTGCCTGCATGTGACGGCGATCGACCCGATGAAGCATCGCCTGCTGTTCACCCGCTTCATCTCCGAGAACCGGGGCGAGCCGCCCGACATCGACGTCGACTTCGAGCACGAGCGGCGCGAGGAGGTGATGCAGTACGTCTACCGACGCTATGGCCGGCACAGGGCGGCCATCTGCGGGACGGTGATCCACTATCGTCCGCGCAGCGCCATCCGCGACGTCGGCAAGGCGCTGGGCCTGACCGAGGACGTCACCGCCGCCCTCGCCGGCACGGTCTGGGGCAGCTGGGGCGGCGAGATCGCCGAGGAGCACATCCGCCAGGCCGGTCTCGACCCCGACAACCCGGAAATCCGCCGCGCGGTGACCCTGGGGGCGGAGCTGCTGAATTTCCCGCGCCATCTGTCGCAGCATGTCGGCGGCTTCGTGCTGACCAGGCGCCGGCTCGACGAGACCGTGCCAATCGGCAACGCGGCGATGAAGGACCGCACCTTCATCATGTGGGACAAGGACGACATCGACGCCCTCGGCCTGATGAAGGTCGATATCCTGGCGCTCGGCATGCTGACCGCCCTGCAACGGGGGCTGGGCATGCTGCGGCGGGATCACGACCAGCCGCTGTGGGACCTGGCCGAAATCCCCGACGAAGTCCCGGGCGTGTACGACATGCTCCAGAAGGCCGATTCCCTGGGCGTCTTCCAGGTCGAGAGCCGGGCGCAGATGTCGATGCTGCCGCGCCTGAAGCCGGAGACCTTCTACGACCTGGTCATCGAGGTGGCGATCGTCCGGCCCGGGCCGATCCAGGGCAAGATGGTCCATCCCTACCTGCGCCGGAAGCAGGGCCTGGAGAAGCCCGACTACCCCTCGCCCCACCCGGACCACGGGCCGGCGGACGAACTGGAGCAGGTGCTCGGCAAGACGCTGGGCGTGCCCCTGTTCCAGGAGCAGGCGATGAGTCTGGCCATCGAGGCGGCCAAATTCACGCCGGACGAGGCCGACGGCCTGCGCCGGGCGATGGCGACCTTCAGGAATCTCGGCGATCCGGCCCACTACCGCGAGCGCTTCGTCAACGGCATGACCGCGCGGGGCTATGACGCCGACTTCGCGACGCGCTGCTTCCAGCAGATCGAGGGTTTCGGCCACTACGGCTTTCCGGAGAGCCACGCCGCCAGCTTCGCCAAGCTGGTCTATGTCTCGGCCTGGATGAAATGGGCCTGGCCGGACGTGTTCTGCGCCGCGCTGCTGAACTCCCAGCCCATGGGGTTCTACCAGCCGGCCCAGCTGGTGAGGGACGCGCGCGACCATGGCGTGGAGGTCTGCCCGCCGGACGTGATGCTGAGCGATTGGGACTGCACGCTGGAGACGGCGTCGAACCCGAACCCGCGCCTGTCCTGGCCTCGTCCGGAAGGTTGCGGGCCGCTGAAGGCCGTGCGCCTGGGCCTGCGGCAGATCAAGGGCCTGCGCCAGGACGAGATGCAGCGCCTTGTCACCGCGCGGAAGGCCGGCGCCCGCACCCTGCTGGACCTGGCCCGGGCCGCGTCACTGTCCCGGCGGGCCCTGGAGCTGCTGGCCGAGGCCGACGCCTTCCGGTCGCTGGGCATGGACCGCCGCGCGGCGCTGTGGGCGGTCAAGGGCGAGGCGGCCGAGGTCGCGAAGGACGACGCCTCGATGCTCGACGGCCTGCCGCTGTTCGAGGCGCCGGTGAACCTGCCGGCCCTGACCTTGCCGCAGCACGTGTCGGAGGACTACCGCACCATCAGCCTGTCGCTGAAGGCGCATCCTTGCGAGTTCTTCCGGCCGATGCTCGACCAGATGGGCTGCGTGCGCGCCGCCGACCTCTCGGGAATTCGCAGCGGAACGCGGGTCGCGCTGGGCGGGCTGGTGCTGATCCGCCAGCGGCCGGGCACGGCGAAGGGCGTAGTGTTCATCACCCTGGAGGACGAGAGCGGGCCGGCCAACGCCGTGGTCTGGCAGGACGTCTTCAAGGCCAACCGGCGGCTGGCGATGAGCGCGTCCTTCATGATCGTCCACGGCCGCATCCAGCGCGATGACGACGGCGGCAAGGAGGGCCATGTGATCCACATCGTCGTCGAGCGGTTCACCGATCTGACGCCGGAGCTAGCCCGGATGCGCGAGGAAGGCCGGCCGCCACGGCCCAGCGAGGAGGTCCGGACGCGGCTGGTCCGCAGCCGCGACTTCCATTGACCCCCGCCCCGGTCGTCAGGCCGCCTCGGCCTCGGCGGGCGCCTCGATCCGCGCGGCGGCGTCGGACAGGGCCGCGAACAGTTCCTCCAGCGCGATCGGCTTGCGGACGACGCCATCGGCGCCGGCGGCGCGATAGCGATTGACGTCTTCCTCATAGACATTGGCGGTCAGCATCCAGACCGGGATCGACGAACCCGAGCTCCGGATGGCGCGCAGGGCGGTCAGACCGTCCATGACCGGCATGTTGGCGTCCATCAGCACCATGTCGAACGGCCCGGCGGCCAGCGCCTCCAGGGCCTGGGCGCCGTCCTCGACAAGCGTCAGCGAGATCGCCAGCGGTTCGAGCAGGGCCTGCAGCACATGGCGGTTGCCGGCGTTGTCCTCCGCCGCGAGAACCCTCAGCGGCCGCTCGGCGTCGAGTCCTTCGGCCTCGGCGGCGTCCGCCGCGTCGCCCGACAGGACGCAGGCCGGCGCCGCGAACGACGCCCGGAAGACCGCGCCGCCGCCCGGCGCGTCGACGACCTCGATGCCGCCGCCCATCAAGGCCAGATTGCCCGCGCAGATCGCCAGACCCAGCCCGGCGCCGCCCAGCGCCCGCCCGGCGTCAGTCTGTTCGAAGACCTGGAAGATCCGCTCCCGGTCCTCGACCGTGACGCCCGGCCCCTGGTCGACGACCTCCATCCTGACGGCCAGGCCCGTCCCGCCGGGCGCGGCGGTCGCACTGACCCCGATGACGACCCGGCCGCCGCGCGGGCTGAACTTCAGCGCGTTGGAGACCAGGTTGATCAGAACCTGCTCGACCTTGCCGCCGTCGGCGAGCAGGCCGCAGGGCGTGGGCAGGGCGTCCAGATCGGCGACGAGGGTCACGCCGTGGTCGCCGGCGCGCGGCGTCCACACGCGCACCACCGTCTCGACGGCCTGGCGCAGGTCGAACGGGGCGATGTTGAGCGTGGTCTTGCCGGCCTCGATCCGGCCGATATCGAGCATGGAGTCCAGCAGCCGTTTCAGCAGCGCCCCGGCGTCGACGACGCCCCGCGCCATGTCCTTCTGGCGAGTGGACAGGCGCGAGCGGTTCAGCGCCTCGGCCAGGCCCAGCACCGCGTTGAGCGGCGTCCGGATCTCATGGCTGGTCATGGCCAGGAAGTCGGACTTGGCGCGGCTGGCGGCCTCGGCCTGGGCCCGGGCGGCCTCGGCCTCGGCGACCAGCGCCGTCAGGGCGGCGTTCTTCTCCTCCAGGGTCAGCCGGACATTCGCCAGCGTGCGGTCCGTGGCCTGCTGGCGCCAGCTGGCCGCCACCACGGCCGCCACGAACAGGCAGATTGCGATCGCGAAATGACCGCTGGCCATCCCGACAGCACCGGCGCTGCCGTTGGAGCCGATCCAGATCAACGAAACAATCGAGGGCGCGATGGCGGCCGCATAGCCGAGCCGGCTCATGTGGACCTGCAGCGCGGTGAACATCAGCACGCCGATGATCAGCAGGCCTGTCTCGAGTCGCACGACCGTGGTGGTCGCCGTCTCCCGCACCTCCAGCGCCATGGCGCAGGCCTGCAGCGAGATCAGGAAGGTGATCAGGCCGGTGCGAATGGTCAGCTTGCGCAGGGCCTGTTCGGAAGCAGGGTCTCGCGCGGCGACCTCGACGGCCCAGAACAGCACGCCGTAGAGGGCGAAATGCAGCAGGCCGAAGCCGATCGCATAGGGCACGCCGGCCACGATGCCGACGATCGCCGACAGGCCGAACGCCATGGCGAACCGGACCGCAGCCATGCCGCGGTAGTGGCGGACGTAGCCGTCGAGCTTCAGCGCTGCCGCGGTACGATGCGGAGTATCCATGGTCGGCTATCCGACCACGGGTGTGTGAAGATGCGACTAAACGTCTCGCCCGCTCCGGCCGAATTTCAGCGGCGCGGAGAACGTCAGGCGATGATGTCGGGGGTCAGGCGGTTCTCAAGCTTGGTGATCTGGTCGCGCAGAATGAGCTTCTGCTTCTTGAAGCGGGCGATCTGAAGCTGGTTGGGCAGCGGCTGCGACTCCAGCGCGGCGACGGCGGCGTCGAGATCCTGATGCTGTTGACGCAGTTCGACCAGACGCGCGCGAATCTCCACGTGGGGCAGCGTGATCAGCCCTGGATCATCGTCGTTCATGCGTCGCGCTCCCTCACCGACTCTCAGGAATACAGCCGGGCGTGACGCTACGCCAAGGCCTTCGCGAGGCGATCAAGCGCCGCGGCCGGCGCCGCGCCGCTCCAGGCCATGGCCGCGCGGCGCAGGGCGGCCGGCGCATCGACAGCCGCGGCCGGCCCGGCCAGCGATTCCAGCGCCTCCATCAGCACCCGTTCGGCGCTCAGCTCGGCGGCCTTCACCTCTTCGCGGAGGCCTTCCCGCGCAAGATCGTCGAACGGACGACGGGGCGCCTTCAGCGTCCGGCGCACGGTGCGCAGCGGCCAGAGCACGGTCTCGTCCCAGCCGACGGTGACCTGCACGCCGTTGGCCAACGCCTCCGGATCGGGGTCGGCCCACACCGCCCACAGCAGCAGGGCGGTGCTGAAGCCATGCTCGTCCTGCAGCGCCAGCGTCGCCTCCGGCACGCCGGGGCGGGCGTAGGCCGCCAGGGTCCAGTCCCAGAGCCCGCCGCTCACTGGCCAGGCCCCGTGATCGGCGCGATGTCCTCGCCCCAGCGCCTGACCGGCGTCCAGGCCAGATCGAACAGGTCCAGCGCCCGGCCGACGGACTGGTCGACCATCTCCTCCAGCGACTGCGGACGGGCGTAGAAGGCCGGCATCGGCGGGGCGATGATCGCCCCCATCTCGGCCAGCCGGACCATGGTGCGCAGATGGCCCAGGTGCAGCGGCGTCTCGCGCACCATCAGCACCAGCGGCCGGCGCTCCTTCAGGGTGACGTCGGCGGCGCGGGTCAGCAGGGACGAGGTCACCCCGGTGGCGATCTCGCTCATCGTGCGGATCGAACAGGGCGCGATGAGCATGCCGAGCGTCCTGAACGAGCCCGAGGCGATCGAGGCTCCGACGTCGCCGACCTTGTGGACGACGTCCGCGCGGGCCGCGACCTCGGCGACGGTGAGGCCCGCCTCCTGCGACAGGGTCAGGGCCGCGGCGCGCGACAGGATCAGGTGGCTCTCCAGGCCCAGGTCCCGGCAGGCGTCCAGCGCGCGCAGGCCATAGGCCGCGCCCGAGGCGCCGGAGATGCCGACGATGAGTCTGCTGCGGGCGGCTGTCGTCATGGTCCCTTACCAGCGCGGGCGCGTGAACGCCCAGATCGCGCTTTCGGCCTTGCGGTGCAAGCGCAACGATATGTGATCTGACTCTTGGGCCGCACGGGTGTTCACTTGTCATCGCCCTTTGAAGAGGAGACGGACGTATGGCGCTGGATGCCCGTATTCGCGAACTCGGTAACCGTCATCAGACCCTGGACCGGCTTATCGAGGACGAGTTGAGTAGGCCCGCTTCCGACGACATCCGACTGAAGGAACTCAAGCGACAGAAACTCCGCCTGAAGGAAGAGATCGAAAACCTCAGGATGCGGGTTCACTAGCAAGAAGGGCGCTCACGGCCAGGCCGGAGCGCCCTTTTTCCCTGGGGGACTGCTTCGCGCAGCGTAGCTGTCCCTCAACAGCCTTCGAGGGACAGCTACCGGCGATGCCGGAAGCAGTCCCCATCCCGCCTAGTCCTCATCGTCATCGACGTCATCGCCGAAATTGGCGAACACGTCGGAGTCCGAGACGCGGCGCTTGAGCACGTCTTCCTCGACCTCGACCTCGACCTCCGGTTCGTCGGCGGGGCGCAGCGTGTCGCTCGGCAGGATGCCCTTCTTGAGGTCGTCCTTGGCCTTCTTGTCAGCGGCCTTCCGCACGACGGCGTCCAGCTCGATCTGGGTGGTCAGGCCGAGCGTGACCGGGTCGACCGGCTTGATGTTGGCGCTATTCCAGTGGCTGCGGTCGCGCACCGACTCGATGGTCGACTTGGTGGTGCCCAGAAGTTTGGAGATCTGCGCGTCGGCCACTTCCGGGTGGTTGCGGACAAACCAGGCGATGGCGTCCGGGCGGTCCTGGCGGCGCGACACCGGGGTGTAGCGCGGGGCCTTCTTCACCGGCTTCAGCAGTTCGGCGTGACGGCTCTTCTGGGCCTGCATGCGGTACTTGGGGTCGGCGCCGGCCTTGTCGAGCTCCTCGCGGTTCAGCTGGCCGTTGGCGATCGGGTCGGCGCCGCGGATGTCACGGGCGACCTCGCCGTCGGCGATGCCGCGGACTTCCAGCGGGTGCAGGCCACAGAAGGCGGCGATCTGCTCGAAGGTCAGCGAGGTGTTGTCCACGAGCCAGACGGCGGTCGCCTTCGGCATCAGGATTTGGTCGGACATGTCGTGCTCCAGAAACGACGGCGCCCGGCCTTTCGGCCGGGCGGGGTGTTGGATTCCACCTATAAGGCCGATCACCGACAAAGGAAACGACGTTCCGTTGTCGCAGGCCTCAAGCCGCCTCGACCCCGAATTGCAGCTGCGCCAGCCGGGCGTAGAGTCCGCCCTTCTTGACCAGCGCCGCGTGGGCGCCCTGCTCGACCACGGCGCCGTCTTCCATCACCACGATGCGGTCGGCGCGCAGGACGGTGGCCAGGCGGTGGGCGATGACCAGGGTCGTGCGCTCGCCCATGGCGCTCTCCAGCGCCTTCTGGACCAGCCGCTCGTTCTCGGCGTCCAGCGCGCTGGTCGCCTCGTCGAGCAGCAGGACGGGCGCATCGCGGACCAGGGCGCGAGCGATGGCCAGCCGCTGCTTCTGACCGCCTGACAGGGTCTTGGCCCGTTCGCCGACCGGCGTATCGAAGCCCTCCGGCAGGGCCTGGATGAAGCCCTCGGCCTCGGCCGCGCGGGCGGCGGCGTAGACCTCTTCCAGGCTGGCGTCCTCGCGGCCGAAGCGGATGTTCTCCAGCGCCGAGCCCGAGAACAGCGCCGAGTCCTGCGCGACCAGCGCCAGGCGGGCCCGGACCTCCTCCGGATCAGCGTCGCGCAGGTCGACTCCGTCGAGGATCACCCGACCCTCCTGCGGATCGTAGAAGCGCAGCAGCAGCCGCAGCACCGTGCTCTTGCCGGCGCCGGACGGGCCAACCAGCGCCACCGTCTCGCCCGGCGCCACGGTCAGGTCGAAGCCCCGCAGGGCGGGCAGCTCGGGTCGACCGGGATAGGCGAAGGTCACACCCTCGAAGGCGATCTCGCCCCGGGCCGGCGAAGGCAGGGTCCGGGGCTTCGTGGGCGCGGCGATGCCCGGCTTCGCGTCGAGCAGTTCGCCGATGCGCTGCATGGCGCCGGCGGCCTTCTGGACATCGCCCCAGACTTCGCCGAGGGCGCCGACGCCGCTGGCCGCCATCACCGACAGGAAGACGAACTGGATCAGGTCGCCGGGCGTCATGCCGCCCGACAGCACCGAGTGGGCCGCGCGCCACAGCACGAAGGCCACGCCGCCGAAGATCAGGCCGATGACGATGACCGTCATCACGGCGCGGGCGCGGATGCGGCTGGCGGCGGCCCGGAAGGCGACCTCGACCGAGTCGCCGAAGCGCCGGTCGGCGGTCCGCTCGCGGCCGAACGCCTGAACGGTCTCCAGCGCATCGAGGCTCTCGCCGGCGAAACCGACGGCTTCGGCGAACCGGTCCTGGGCCTTGGTCGACAGCGTCCGGACCCGGCGGCCGAAGATGAACAGCGGCGCGATGACCACCGGGGCCAGCGCCATGACCGCCAGGGTCAGGATCGGCGAGACGGTGAACATCACGATCGTCGCCCCGATGGTCGACAGCATGTTGCGCAGGGCCACCGAGGCCGATGTGCCGACCAGGGTCTCGATCAGGGTCACGTCCGTGGTCAGGCGCGACAGCACCTCTCCGGTGCGGGTCTTGAGGAAATAGGAGGCGTCCAGCGTCAGGATGTGGCGATAGACCGACTTGCGCAGGTCGGCGACCACGCGCTCGCCCAGCAGGGACACGAAGAAGAAACGCCCGGCCGTCGCCAGGGCCAGCACCGAGACCACGCCCATCCCGATCACGAAGGTCTGGTCGAGCTGCTCGGCCGAGCCCGAGCCGAAGCCCCGGTCGACGATCAGCCGCGCCGCGGCGGTCAGGCCGAGGGTGGCGGCGGTGGAGAACAGCAGGAAGAAGCCGGCCGCCGCCGCGTAGCCCCAGTGCGACCGCACGAAAGGCAGCAGCCGGCCCAGCGTGCGGACGTTCCGGCTCCGCGGCCGCTTGGCGGCGGCCTCGGCGATGCCGGCGGCCAGTTCGGCGCCCGCGCCGGGCCGGCCATCGGCGACCGGATCGCTCGCGGCTATATCAGTCATAAGCTCGGCCCCTTGCCTTCCACGCGCCCGTTCTGTATAGCCGCGCGTCTTCGACCGCACCGTCTTTCTCGGCGCGCGTCACACCCATTTCCTCTAAGTCGGTTGGACCGCCCGATGAAACAAGACACCCATCCCGACTACCACTTCATCACCGTGGTGCTGACGAACGGCGAGTCCTACCAGACCCGTTCGACCTTCGGTAAGGAAGGCGCGACGCTGAACCTCGACATCGATCCGTCGACGCACCCGGCCTGGACCGGCGGCAACGCCCACCTGCTGGACCGCGGCGGCCGCGTGTCGCGCTTCAACGCGAAGTTCGCCGGCTTCACGACCAAGAAGTAGGCTTCACGCCGCTTCGACAAGATTCGAAAGGCCGGCCGCAGCGATGCGGCCGGCCTTCTCGTTGGATATGGGATCGGATGCATCGCCCAATAGCTACTCGCCGGTAGCGCTCCACGCGAACGAGACCTCTCCCATTTCAGGAACTTCGAAGCGCCACTCGCTCTCGGCGTCTTCCATCAATCTGCGCGCAAGCTCATGTGCAAGCGCAGAGGCCTGAAATGGAAACGCGCCGTAGACCAGACTCGCGAACTCGATGGCGCCAGACAACTCCAGACTGCACGCGTACCCACGCCGAGGATCAAACCCCCTCTGCTCCAACCGGATGGCGCAGGGCAGCCGCCGATCGCCGTTTCGTTCGATCGCCATGACCTCGAAGTTCACGCAGACGCTCCCGCTGGCTAAGTCGATTAGGGGAGGCCCCTGCAACCAGCATGGCAGATCCCCGCGGTGAGGTTAGCAGAAGCGTAGCAGGCCGCGCGCTGGTACGGGAGGATGCCACCTCGCCCGGACAGGCAGGCGATGACGTCCTCGTCGTAGGCTCGATTACAATCCTCATGGCATTGCTCTTTCGGGGATGGGCAACTCCCCCCGAACCCGGCGCCTGGGCATGCCCCGCCGCCCGCCGCCCCGGGATACCCCGTTTGCCCAGGTATCCCCGAAGACTCCGGCGACTCCGGCCGTGAATAGTCTTCGTCGCCCCACGGCGTCGCGCTTTCCCACGGGATAGCTGAACTGGACGTCGACAATGCTCCCGCCATCAACACAGCGGAGGCGAGCACGAACACGAGCCTTCTCATGGTCAATCTCCTTTAAGGAGCGTTAACCATTATTGCTACTTTTCGTCGAGTCAATAGGGGCGGTTTTAGGGTGTTACGCTTCCACACCCCCGAACGCGCCCTTCAGGCGGTCCATCTGGCTGAGGACGGCGTTGGGCGTCTCCTCAACGGACGGCTCGACGTACATGCGGCGGTCCAGATGACGGACGCGGTCGTACAGCCGGCCGGAGCGGTCGAGCAGATGCAGCAGGGCGAGCGGCAGATCGTGCAGGGCTTCGTTGTCGCCCGGGTCAGCATCTTCCTGGTCGACGCGGTAGCGCTCGTCGCAGGCCGCTTCCGGCGCCATATCGCCTTCGCGCACGGCGCGCTGCACCAGAAGCCATGAGGCGACCCGCATCAGACGGGTGGTCAGGCGCATGCTTTCAGAGGCGTAAGCCAGGGCGGCGCTGCGCGACAGCAGCTTGGAATCCTGCCGTCCGCCGCCGTCCAGATAGGCGGCGGTTTCCTCGACGAGGTCCATGCCTTCCTGGAAGGTCCGGTCGAACAGCTCCGAGCGGGCGAAATCGCTGATCACGTTCGCACGCCAGGGCGCCGACGCCGACGCACTGGAATCGCTCATGGACACATTCGCCCCTTAATCTCATCCGCGGCACGAACTTGCCCGCCTGGCCGCGACGGCTGCAACGCCCGTGCCAAGCTGCCCGTCCGCGGACCGCCCCAGCCGAATATCAGGTCTTGCCCAGATTGAAGAAGGCGTCCGCCGCCGAGCGGCCCGCCCGCTTCCTGTCGATCTGGCCGCGAACACGGGCCAGTTCAGCCTCAAGCAGCTCGATGCGCTCTTCGAGTTCGGACACGCCGAAGAGATCGAGGTCCTCACGAGTCACCGCCAGCAGCGCGTCGCCGCGCCCTCCGCGAGGGCCTGCCGGGTCTTCCAGCATGATCTGCCTCCCTATCGCCAACGCCGTCTTTCACATATCTGACGCCTGCCAAGGCCGCGAGGCAACCCCGGGGAGAGACCGACGATGTCCCAGACCACGATGACCGCCATCGAAATCGAGGGCGGCGCGGGCCCGGCCGAGGCGCTGAAGTCCGTTCAGCTGCCCCTCCCGGTTCCGGCGAACGGTGAGATCCTGATCCGGGTCAGGGCCGCCGGCGTCAACCGTCCCGACATTGTCCAGCGCATGGGCGCCTATCCGCCGCCGCCCGGCGCGCCGACGACCCTGGGCCTGGAGGTCGCCGGCGAGGTGGCCGTCGCCGCCGGCCGCTGGAAGGGCGGCGACCGCGTCTGCGCCCTGCTCGGCGGCGGCGGCTACGCCGGGTACGCCGTGGTCGACGCCCGCCACGCACTGCCCATCCCGGAGGCCATGAGCTTCGAGGCGGCCGCGGGCCTGCCCGAGACCGTTTTCACCGTCTTCGCCAACGTCTTCGAGCACGGCGCGCTCAAGGCCGGCGAGACCCTGATGATCCACGGTGCGACCTCCGGAATCGGTACGACGGCGATCCAGATGGCGAAGGCGGCCGGCGCGACGGTGATCGCCACCGGCCGGGGCGCCGACAAGAAGGCCCAGGCGCTGGATCTGGGGGCCGACGTCGCCGTCGACACGACCACCGAGGATTTCGCCGCGGTCGCCAAGGCCGCCGGCGGCGTCGACGTGGTGCTCGACATGGTCGGGGCGGCCTACTTCGACAAGAACCTGGACGCGCTGAAGACCGGCGGGCGGATCGTCTATATCGCCGCGCTCGGCGGCGGGACGATCGAGGTTCCGGTCTTCCGGCTGATGATGAAGCGCGCGGTGCTCACCGGCTCGACCCTGCGCCCGCGGTCCGCCGACGAGAAGGCCCGTATCACGGCCGAGGTCGAACGCGTGGTCTGGCCATGGGTGGCGGAAGGCAAGGTCAAGGCGGTGGTCGATGCGACCTTCCCGCTGGACGAGGCGGCGAAGGCCCACGCCCACCTGGAAGCGGGCGCGCACGTCGGCAAGGTGCTGCTGATCCCCTGAGGGCCTACTTCAGCAGGTCCGCCGGCGTGACGGGCGTGCTCAGCAACGCCTCCATCGCCTTCCAGCGCTCCGGCTGGCCGGGGCCGGCGCGTTCGATCGAGGCGCGCACCATCTCCAGGCCCAGGCCGTAGTTGATGACATAGCTGCGGTACTGCTCGGCGAAGGACACGATCTGGTCGGCGCGCTTCTCCGAGACGAGCCCGTACTTCTGCGTCATCGCCACCGCCGTGGCCCGGTCCATGCGGCCCGCCAGATACTCGGCGGCGATGGTGAAGCGCGCGCCGGACAGCGCCTGCTGGGCCTCCTGCAGGGCCAGGTAGCGGCCGGCGTCCTTCGGGTCGAGCCCGGCCAGCGGATACAGAACCTTCGCCTCGAACGCGGCGCGTTCCTCGCCCGGGAAGGCCAGCTCGATGCCGTAGTTGGCCGAACCCTCGGCCAGCAGCGACTGCGGCGAATAGAGCGGATAGACGGTGAACTCGACCCAGCCGCGTTTCCTCGCCAGGCGTTCCTCGAGCAGGACGTTGTAGACGTGGTGACCGGGGTAACCCTCGTGGCAGCCCAGATCGACGGCTCGGCTCAACCGCACCGGCAGGTCGGTGTTCACCTGGATCAGGCTCTCGGCGCCGCCCTTGTACCAGTTGTAGCCGGACCAGCTCTTGCCGGTCACGAACTCCAGCGTGAAGCGCTCACTCTCCGGCAGCGGGATGAAGGCGACCGTCCGGCGGCGGCACTCGGCGATGGCCGCGTCCATCACCGCCCTGAGACGGTCGGCGGGCACGACGAAGCGGTCGTTGAAGGCGTCCACCCGCCGCCACAGCGGCCCCTCGCCCGGGATCAGACTTTCGATCCCGGCCAGCACCGGATCGTAGCTGGCCAGCGGCTTCAGCACCGGTCTGACGCCGAACAGGCCCTCGGCCTCGTCCTCGAAGCTGAGCTTTTCGCCCTGCATCATGCGCAGCCGCGTGCGGGCCGCGATCAGCTGGCCGCGCAGGAAGGCGATGCGTTCGTGGGTCAGGGAGCCGCTGGTGTCGCCGGTGGTGTCGGCGCCCGCCTCGTCCTCGGCCAGCTCGGCCAGCAGGAACTCGACCTCTCGCGCCAGCTCCGGCAGCGGACGCTTCGAGGCCTTGGCGGCCGCCTGCCAGGCCGGCGGGCCGTAGTAGGCGTCGATGTAGCCGTCCTCGTGCTCGCCGATCTCGAGGCTGAGCTGCACGTAGCGCGTGGCGATGTCGCCGACATGCGCCCGAGCCGGCGCGGGGCCGGCGATGAGGGCGACGACCAGTACCGCCAGGGCGATGAAGGGCTTGATCACGAGTACATCCAGGCTTTGCGGGCCGCGTCGGCCAGTTCGGGGAAGTCGCAGAACACCCCGTCGACCCTGGCCTTGAACAGCGCCTCGAGCACCGCGTCGACCTGTCCGTGGCGGAGCATGTCCGCGTCGGCCGTGGCGCCGGCCGGGATGCGCAGGCCGGCGGGCAGGAAGTAGTTCTCGGCCCGCACCGTCCAGGGATGCACCTTCAGTCCGGCGGCGTGGGCGTCGCCGACGAAGGCGGTGGCCGGCAGCAGCGTCTGGCCGTCGGTCGGCACGACATAGCCCTTCTCCGGCCCGACCCCGTCGGCATAGGCGGCGATGGCCTTCAGGCCGACGGCGCTGGTCATGTCGGCGTAGGTGAAACCGGGCGCGTCGGCCGGGGCGCCCTCGCTGTCGATCAGCTGCACCAGCCTGGCCTTCGTCAGACCGCGCAGCGTCTTCAGCGGCGCGACCTCGAAGCACTGGACGAAGACCTTGGCGTCGGCGTTGTCGAGGCTGTTGGCCTTCAGCGCATCGGCCATCCGCGGCTCGAACGGCAGCCCGACCGAGGCGAAATGGCGGGGATGCTTCATCTCCGGATAGACGCCCACGCCCATGTCGCGGGCGATAGCGCAGACCTCGTCGAAGGTCGGGATCGTGTCCTGACCGTCGAAGGCCGTGTTGCCGGGCCGTAGCTGCGGCAGACGCTCGCGACAGCGCAGGGTCTTCAGTTCGGCGAGGGTGAAGTCCTCGGTGAACCAGCCCTCGACGGACTGGCCGTCGATCACCTTCGTCGTCTTGCGGGCGGCGAACTCGGCCTTCGACGCGACGTCCGTGGTCCCGCCGATCTCGTTTTCATGCCGGGCGACGAGGTGGCCGTCCCTGGTGATCACCAGGTCCGGCTCGATGAAGTCGGCGCCCTGCTCGACCGCCAGCCGGTAAGCGGACCGCGTGTGCTCCGGCCGCTCCCCGCTGGCCCCGCGGTGGGCGATGACAATCGGACGCGGCCGGCTCCGCGCGAAGGCAGGGGTTGCGGCGAGGACGGCAGAGGCGGCGGCGAACGCGCGACGGGTCAGGGTCATGGCGCCGGATTAGCCACGGCCCGGGACGGGTTCGTCAAGCGCCGGAGAAAATTCGATGAACGGGGGTCTTGAAGACCCGGGGAGGAGGCCCTAACTCCCCCGTCGCGGCCCGGGCCCCTCTGGCGATGCAGGAGCATCGTGATGTCGGACCGCATCGGGTGCGCTCGATGCAAGGGTCCGGTTCCCCCAGCCCCCCCCCGCCCTGCATCGAGCGCGCCCGTCCCGTTTTGAGGAGGGCTTTTGCTTGGATAGTCTCGGATCATTGTTCCTGGGTCAGCCGGTCTGGATGTGGCTGATCTTCCTGGGCGCCGTCGTCGCCCTGCTCACACTCGATCTCGGCGTGCTGCATCGGAAGAGCCGCGAGATCGGCGTCCGCGAAAGCCTGCTGATGTCGGCGGGCTATATCATCCTGGGCCTCGCGTTCGGCGGCTTCATCTGGGCCTCGCTCGGCGCGCAGTCGGGCGTCGAGTATCTGACCGGCTTCGTGGTCGAGAAGAGCCTGGCGATGGACAACGTCTTCGTCATCGCGATGATCTTCAGCTACTTCGCCATCCCTCGCGAACTCCAGCACAGGGTGCTGTTCTGGGGGATCCTGGGCGTCATCGTGCTGCGGGCGATCATGATCGGCTTCGGCGCGGCGCTGGTCTCCGAGTTCGGCTGGGTCCTCTACATCTTCGCCGCCTTCCTCGTGTTCACGGGCGTGAAGATGCTGTTCTGGAAGGGGCAGGAGAGCGACCCGGGCGACAATCCGCTGCTCCGTTTCGCCCGCGCCCGCTTCCGCGTCACCGACCAGCTCCACGGCCATCGGTTCTTCGTGCGCGCGCCCGACCCGGCCAGCGGCAAGCTCGTCACCTGGATGACTCCGCTGTTCCTGGCGCTGGTGATGATCGAGATCGCCGACCTGATCTTCGCCGTGGACTCGGTGCCGGCCATCTTCGCCATCACCACCGACCCCTACCTCGTCTACACGTCCAACATCTTCGCCATTCTGGGCCTGCGGGCGCTGTACTTCGCCCTGGCCGCCGTCCTGCACCGCTTCGCCTATCTCAAGCAGGCGCTGGCCGTGTTGCTGATCTTCATCGGCGGCAAGGTCTTCGTCGCGGACCTGATGGGCTGGACGAAGTTCCCGGCCGAATGGTCGCTGGGCGTCACCTTCGCCATCCTTGCCGCCGGGGTCGTCTACTCCATATGGCGGACGCGGACGCCGGCCTCGCCTGTCGACGCCGTCACCTGACCCGCATTTCCCGGAGCCTCTCATGGACAAGCTGTTTGATGGGTATCGTCGGTTCCGCGACGAGACCTGGCCCGCCGAGCGCGACCGCTACGAAGCCCTCTCGAAGGGCCAGAGCCCGCACACCCTGGTGGTGGCGTGCTCCGACTCCCGCGTCGATCCGCAGACCATATTCGGCGCGGCGCCGGGCGAGCTGTTCGTCGTTCGCAATGTCGCCGCCCTGGTCCCGCCCTACGAGCCCGACGCCGGCTATCACGGCACCAGCGCGGCGCTGGAGTTCGGCGTCCGCGTGCTGAAGGTCGTCAAGGTCGTGGTCCTGGGCCACGCCCAGTGCGGCGGCGTGCGGGCCATGGTCGAGGGCGCGCCACCCGAGGCCCGCGACTTCGTGCCGAAGTGGATGGAAATCGCCGAGGCCGTGCTCTGGCCCGACGGGGACCCGAACGCGCCGGAGAAGCATCTCTGTCACTTCGAGACCGAGGTTGTCGCCCTCGCGCTGCGCAACCTGATGACCTACCCTTGGATCCGCCAGCGGGTCGAGGCCGGCGACCTGACGCTCCACGGGCTGCGGTTTGACATACACGACGGCGTGCTGGCGCGCGTCGCGGACGGCGGCCTCACGCCGGTCGAATAGCGCCGGGGATCAGCCCGCCGCGTCGAGCCGATCGAGGATCAGCGGGTGCAGGTCCAGGTTCGACGCCAGGATGCTTCCGGCGCCGGGGACGTAGGGCTCGCCCTTCAGGTCGGTGACCTTGCCACCGGCTTCTGTGACCAGCAGCATGCCCGCGGCCGTGTCCCAGGGCTTGAGGCCCCGCTCCCAGAAGCCGTCGAAGCGCCCGGCCGCGACCCAGGCCAGGTCCAGCGCCGCGGCGCCGTAGCGCCGAACGCCTGAGACCCGTTGGCTGATCTGATGCAGCTCCTTGAGGAACTGGCCGTGGCCCGGGACGCCCATGAACGGGATGCCGGTGGCCAGCAGGCTCTCATCGAGGGTGCGGCGGGCGGCGACGCGCAGGCGCTTCTCGTTGCCCAGCCAGGCGCCGCGGCCCTTCTCGGCCCAGAAGGTGTCGTGGGTGATCGGGTTGTACGTCACCGCCGCGACGATCTGCCCGTCCCGTTCCAGCGCGATGTTGACCGCGAAGTGCGGGATGGCGTGCAGGAAGTTGGTGGTGCCGTCGAGCGGATCTACGATCCAGCGGTGGGTCTTGTCGGTGCCCTCGATCTCGGGCCGCTCCTCGCCGAGGAAGCCGTAGCCGGGGCGCAGCTTGGTCAGAGCCTCGAACAGCACCTGCTCGGCCTTGACGTCGGCGGCCGAGACGTAGTCCGCGGCACCCTTCTTCGAGACCTGGAGTTCGGTGACCTCGCCGAAGTCTCGGGCCAGGCCACGGGCCGCCTTGCGGGCGGCGTCGATCATCGAGGCGATAAGGGAGGAAGCGGCGGACATCTTTGATCAGTCGGCGCGGCGCACGTATTCGCCGGTCTCGGTCGAGACCAGCACCCGCTCGCCCGCTTCCATGTAGGGCGGGATCAGGATGCGCATGCCGTTGTCGGCCTTGGCCGGCTTGTAGGACGAGGACGCCGTCTGGCCGTTCACCACGGCGTCGGCCTCGACGATGGTCAGCACGACCTGCTCGGGCAGTTCGATGCCGATGGCGCGCTCCTCGTGGAACTCGGCCACCACGGTCATGCCGTCCTGCAGGAAGCGGACCTGGTCCTCGCCGACGAAGTCCTTGTGCAGGGTGATCTGCTCGTAGTTTTCCTTGTCCATGAACACCAGCATGTCGCCCTCGGCGTACAGGTAGGTGTTGTCGCGCTGCTCGAGCGTCACGCGCTCGACCTTGTCGTCCGAGCGGAAGCGTTCGTTCAGCTTGCGGCCGTCGATGAGGTTCTTGAGCTCGACCTGGGCGAAGGCGCCGCCCTTGCCGGGCTTCACGTGCGCGGCCTTCACGCAGACCCACAGGCCGTTCTCATGCTGGAGAACCATGCCGGGTTTGATGGTGTTGCCGTTGATCTTGGCCATGGGATTTGGGTTCGCGCGAAGGGGCTGGAAATTGGGCGCGGAACCTAGCGATGAGGGGGTGCAATAGCAAGGTGCGGGGCGATTCCAGGCTTTGCACCCCTCCTCCTCGATGGAGGAGGGGCAGGGGTGGTGGTGCGGCCTCTGAGCTTACGTACGAGGCTCAACGGGCTCAGAGCCTCTCGCGTGGGACGTCACATGCCCGGCGCTCACCACCATCCCCGACCCTTCCTCCATCGAGGAGGAAGGGAGAAGAACGTCGGCGCCTACGCCCCCGCGATCGCCGCGTTGATCGCCGCCACCGCCGCCGCCGGCCCCTCCGCATGGGACCAGACGCCCGCGCTCACCGCCGCGAAGTCCGCGCCCGCCGCCGCGACGATGGCCACGTTTTCCGCCGTGATGCCGCCGATGGCGACGCAGGGGACCTCCATGGTCTCCTGCCAGATGGTCAGGATCTCCGGCTCGGCCCGGGTGCTGGCGTCCTTGGTCGTGGTCGGGAAAAAGGCGCCGAAGGCGACGTAGTCGGCGCCGGCCTCGGCCGCCTCCATGGCCAGGTGCCGGCTGTCGTGGCAGGTGACGCCGACGATCCGCTCCGCCCCGACCAGCTTGCGCGCCTGGGCGTAGCTGGCGTCGCTCTGGCCGACATGGACGCCGTCGCAGCCGTAACGGGCCGCCAGGTCCGGCCGGTCGTTGAGAATGATCGCCACGTCGCGGGCGTGGGCGATCGGGGTCAGCACATCGACCGCCGCGGCGATAACCTCGTCGGGGACATCCTTGAGCCGGATCTGCAGGGCCGAAACGTCGCCTGCGTCCAGGGCTGCGGCCAGGTCGCGGCCAAAGGCGGCCAGGTCGTCGATCCGGGGCGGGGTGATCAGGTAGAGGCGGCAGGTGCTCATGCGCCGTCTCTACACGAGCAGCGCCTTCAGCGCATAGGCGACGACGGCGGTCGCCAGGGTCGAGGCCAGCGCGATGCCCGCAAACCAGCCCAGCCGCTTCCACAGCGGCGGCTGCGCCTGGTCCGGCTCGGGCGGCGGCTCAATGATAGCCGGCATCGGCGCTGACCTTGCCCCGGAAGACCCAGTAGACCCAGATGGTGTAGCCCAGGATCGCCGGCAGCAGGATGGCGATCCCCCACAGCATCAGCCCCAGTGCGTTGTCGGCGTTGGCGGCGGTCCGGAAGTCGATGTCGTAGGGCACGATGCTGGGGAAGAAGCTGACCGCCAGCCCGATATAGCCGGACAGGAAGACCAGCGCCGCGCCGATGAACGGCCAGCCGTGGGACCGCTTCCACAGGCCCACGGCCACCACCCCGAGCCCCGCCGCGCCCAGCAGCGGGATCGGCAGATGCGGCAGAAAGGTCGTCAGGTCGAAGCGCTCGCCGGTGAAGCCCCAGCGGTCGGCGATGCGCGGATGGACGAACAGGGTGGCCAGGCTGACCGCGAACAGCAGCACCCCGACGGCGGCTGCGGCGATGGCCGACCAGCGGCGGGCGTCGCCATGCAGCTGGTCCTGCGTTTTCCACATCAGCCAGCAGCCGCCGAGCAGCGCGTAGCCGGCGACGAGGCCCGCCGCGACCAGCAGGGTGTAGGGCGTCAGCCAGTCGAACGGCTGCCCGGCGAAGCGGCCGTCGGCCACCGTCACGCCCTGGATGAAGCCGCCGAGCACGAAGCCCTGGGCGACGGTCGCACCCAACGATCCGGCTGCGAAAGCGAAGGTCCAGAAGGCCTTGCCCCGCTTGCGGCCGTGCAGCCGGAACTCGAACGCCACGCCGCGCAGGATCAGCGCCAGCAGCATCAGGATCAGCGGCAGGTAGAAGGCCGGCGCCAGGATGGCGTAGGCCAGCGGAAAGGCCGCGAGCAAACCGCCGCCGCCCAGCACCAGCCAGGTCTCGTTGCCGTCCCAGACCGGGGCGATGGAATCCATCATCACGTCCCGCTCGGCCGGCGAGCGGGCGAAGGGGAACAGGATGCCGACGCCCAGATCGAAGCCGTCGAGGAGGACATAGAGCAGGACGGCGGTGGCGATCAGGCCGGCCCAGATGAGTGGAAGGTCGAGGGGCACGATCACACCTCCCGGGGTTCGGCGGGCGCGGCGGCCAGCGGCGACCCGGGCGCCCTGCCCTCGCCGCCCGGCGGCTGTTCGTTGACGACCGGCGCCGGTCCCCTAGCGATGAGGCGCAGGATGTAGAGCCCGCCGGCGCTGAACACGATGGCGTAGATGACCATGAAGGCCAGCAGCGAGGCGCTGATCTGGCCCGCGCCGACCGGCGACACCGAGTCGGCGGTCCGCAGCACGCCGTAGATGGTCCAGGGCTGGCGCCCGACCTCCGCTACGATCCAGCCGGCGATGACCGCGACGAAGCCGCTGGGTCCCATGGCGACCGCCGCCCGCAGGAACCACGGTGAATCCTCGATCCGCCGGCGCCAGATCAGCCAGACGCCCCAGGCGCCCAGGGCGATCATCGCCAGACCCAGGCCCACCATGATCCGGAACGACCAATAGACCAGACCGACGACCGGCCAGTCTTCCCGCGGGAAGCTGTCCAGACCCTGCAGGACCGTGTCCTTCGGCACGCCCTGGATCAGGTTTCCGATGCCGGGGATCTCGATCTCGTAGTGGGTCTTCGCCGCCTCTCGATCGGGTATGCCGACCAGACTTTGCGGCTGGTCGGGGCGGGTCTTCCAGTAGGCCTCGATCGCGGCCAGCTTCAAGGGTTGGTGCTCGCGCACCACCTCGCCGGAGAAGTGGCCGGCGATCAGCTGCAGCGGCGCGACGATGGCGAACATGCCCACGGCCATGCGCAGGGCCATCCGCGATTCAGGCTGCGCCCTGTCCTTCAGCAGCTGCCAGGCGCTGGCGGCGCCGACGACCAGAGATGTGGTCAGGAAGGCGGCCAGCGCCATGTGCGCCATCCGCGACGGGAAGGTCGGCGAGAAGATCACCGCCATCCAGTCGGTCGCCCGCAGCGAGCCGTCGGCCAGCACCTGGTACCCGGTCGGATGCTGCATCCAGCTGTTGGCCGACAGGATCCAGAAGGCCGAGATCAGCGTCCCGACGGCGACCAGCACCGTGGCGGTGAAATGCAGTTTCGGCCCGACCTTCTTCCAGCCGAACAGCATCACGCCCAGGAAACTGGCCTCCAGGAAGAAGGCGGTCAGCACCTCGAAGGCCAGCAGCGGGCCAATGACCGGCGACGCGACCCTTGAGAACTCGCTCCAGTTGGTTCCGAGCTCGTAGCTCATCACCACCCCGGACACGACGCCCATGCCGAAGCTGAGCGCGAAGATCTTGACCCAGAAGAGGTAGAGGTTGCGGAACACCTCCCGCCGGGTGGTCAGCCACAGCCCCTCCAGCACGGCCAGGAAGCTGGCCAGGCCGATGGTGAAGCTGGGAAAGATGATGTGGAACGCGATGGTGAAGGCGAATTGCAGCCGCGCCAGAAGGATTGCGTCGAAGTCCATCGTTCACATCCGTTCGCCGTTCGGCGTCCTCGTGCGCCTCCAACGCGACAGGCTCAACCCATGATCCAGCGGCATCCGGTCGCAGGTCATCGGTGCGGGGGCCGAAGAGATGCAAATGAGTTGCAACACCCATCGAGAGACGCTACATGCGACGCATTCGCGTTGAGAGGCGAGTCCACCCGTGTACGTCTGCAACTGTAACGGCATCCGCGAGCGTCAGGTCCGGGCGGCGATCGAGAGCGGCGCCCGCAAGCCCTCCGAGGTCTTCCGCGCGCACGGCTGCAGGCCGCAGTGCGCCCGCTGTGTCTGCGAGATGCGCGAGATGATCGACCAGTCCCGCGAAGCCCTGCGCTACGCCGCCGAGTAGGCGTCGCCCCTCGACAGGGGCCTGTCCAAAATCCTACCAGAGGTCCCGGACGGCCACGCGGCCGCGGAGGGGGCTATGCAGCACATCATGGGTCCGGGCGATCTGCTCGACGCGCGCGGACGGCTCGCCGAACCCGGCTACGCCACACGCGAGGCCCGGCGCTATCGCCGCGCGGCGGTAAGGGCCCATCCGCTGCGGACCAAGGAATGGGACTACTACGCCGTCCTGACGCCTGACGTCGGCCTGTGCCTGACCGTGGCGGACAACGACTATCTGGGCGTGCTCGCCGTGCACTGGCTCGACTTCCGCACGCCGAAGGCGCTCCAGGGCGGCATCATGGTGCCCTTCCCCATGGGCCGGATGGGGATGCCGGAGAGCGCCGACGCCGGGGACGTGGTCCAGGCGCACGAGCGCCTGTCGATGGCGTTCCGGCACGAGACCGGCGGCCGGCGGCTGACGGTCGACTTCCCCGGCTTCGCGGGAGGCCGCGGCCTCAAGGGCGAGCTGTTCCTGGCCCAGCCGGACATGGACCGGATGGTCATCGCCACCCCGTTCCCGAACGCGCCGCGGGCCTTCTACTACAACCAGAAGATCAACTGCATGCCGGCCTCGGGCGAGGTCGTGGTGGGCGGCGAGACACATCGGTTCGAGCCCGCCTCGGCCTTCGGCATCCTCGACTGGGGTCGCGGCGTCTGGACCTACGACAACACCTGGTACTGGGGCTCGGCGTCCGGTCTCCACGAGGGACGGCCGTTCGGCTTCAACATCGGACACGGCTTCGGCGACACCTCGGCCGCCAGCGAGAACATGGTCTTCCTCGACGGCCGCGCCCACAAGCTGGATCAGGTCACCTTCCACCTGCCGCAGGGAACCTTCGACGGGGCGCCCTGGCGATTCACCAGCAACGACGGCCGTTTCGAGATGACCTTCGAGCCGATCATCGACCGGGCCTCGGCCAGCGACGTGTTCGGCCTCGTACGCTCGATCCAGCACCAGACCTTCGGCCGCTACTCCGGCCACGTGGTCCTCGACGACGGGTCCCGGCTGGAGGTGCGCGACCTGCTGGGCTTCGCCGAGGAAGTCGCCAACCGCTGGTAGCGGCGGCCCGTGCATCCAGGCTCGGCGTCATCACGATCTTTTCGCTGAAAGCGCGAAACACTTGCAGACATCGGTGTTGCGGCGGTCGGGACATCCGTTCAGGGTCAGGTCGACTCAATCCTGAAAGGAGCGCGCCATGAAGGGCGACCCCGCCATCATCCGGCTTCTGAACGCCGTGCTGACCAACGAGCTGACCGCGGTGAACCAGTACTTCCTGCATGCGCGGATGTATCAGGACTGGGGCTTCGCCCGGCTCGGCAAGATCACCTACGACGAGTCGATCGGCGAGATGAAACACGCCGACAAGCTCATCAAGCGCATCCTGTTCCTTGAAGGCCTGCCCAATCTGCAGGACCTCAAGAAGCTGAAGATCGGCGAGACGGTGCCCGAATGCCTGGCGGCCGACCTGGCCGTCGAGGTCGGCGGGCGCGTGGACCTGATCAACGGCGTCACCGCCGCCGAGGCCGCCCACGACTACGTCAGCCGCCAGATCTTCAAGGAAATCCTGTCCGACACCGAGGAGCACATCGACTTCCTCGAGACCCAGCTGTCGCTGGTGAAATCGCTCGGCGAACAGAATTACCTGCAGAGCGCCCTGGGCGAGCTGGAAGGCGGCGAGGGCCACTGACCCTGCCCGCCATGCCGCCGCCCGAGCTGCTGCTGCCGTTCCTGGCGGCGGTGCTGCTGGTCGAACTGACGCCCGGCCCGAACATGGGCTACCTGGCCATCGTCGGGGGCCAGTGGGGCCGGCGGGCCGGCTTCCTGACCATCCTGGGCGTCACCGCCGGCCTGGCGGTCTACATGCTGGCCGCCGTCTTCGGCCTGGCGGAGATCATCCTGCGGGCCGACTGGCTCTACCAGTTGCTGCGCTGGGCCGGCGTGGCCTTCCTGCTGTGGCTGGCCTGGGACACCTGGCGGGGCGCAGCGACCGACCCGGCGGCGATTGGCGCTGCCCGCCCCTCGCCCGGCGCCCTGCTGACGCGCGGCTTCCTGGCCAACGTCCTCAATCCCAAGGCGGCGGTGTTCTACATCGGCCTGCTGCCCGGCTTCACCGATCCGGCCAGGCCCTTCGCGGGACAGGCCCTGACCCTCGGCCTCATCCACATCGGCGTGGCGCTCGCCATCCATGCGGTCATCGTGCTGGCCGCGGCGCGGGCCATTCCGCTGCTGGCGGCGACCACGGACGGCGGCGGGCGACACGTCCGGACGGCCTTCGCCCTCGCCCTGGCGGCCATCGCCCTGTGGCTCGCCTGGGAGACCCGCCGGTAGCGACGCTCCCCGGAACCACAGGCCGCTTCAACCGGTTCTGGCTGCAACAGCCAGGAGACCGACATGCAGATCGCCGAAACGGCCCGGGACGCCATCGACGGCTTGGCCAACAGCAAGGGGCGCTCGACCCGCCATCTCGTGCTCGGCCTCGGCCTGACCGCTGGAGCCGTGCTCGCCTCGGCCCTGATCGCGCGGGCCAACGCGCCGACCGCCGACAATCCGCAGGTGAAGCGCCAGTATGACCAGCTCGACAAGCCGCCGATCACGCCGCCCGGGCGGGCGTTCAGCGTGATCTGGCCGCCGCTGTTCATGGCGCTGACGATTTCGGGCCTGCGCATCTGGAACGCCCCGCCCTCGGCGGCCCGCACCCAGGCGCTGACCCTTTGGGGCGTGGTGCAGGCGCTGAACGCCTTCTGGATGGCCATCGGGCCCCGCCACCTGGGCGGACAGCTGGCGACCTCGGTGGCCTCGCTGGGGACCTCCGCGGCCTACGCCTGGCGCGCGCGGCGGGTCGACGGCCCGGCCGCCGGCATGGTCGCGCCCTACGTCGGCTGGCTGGGATTCGCCAATGTGCTGACCGAGGAGCTGTGGCGGCGCAACCGGGCCAACGCCACCATCCATTGAGCCGGGCCGCTCCGGCGCGCTAGCTTGGCGTCGAAGCAGGGGGAACGGCGATGGCGAGCGACGGCGGGGCGCTGAAGACGCGGCACGGGATGGTGATCGGCGGCGCGTCGGTCGGCACCATCTTCGAATGGTACGACTTCTACCTCTACGGCTCCCTGGCCGGGTTCATCACCAAACACTTCTTCAGCGGCGTCAACGAGACGACGGGGTATATCTTCGCCCTGCTCGCCTTCGCCGCCGGCTTCGCGGTCAGGCCGCTGGGAGCCATCGTCTTCGGGCGGCTGGGCGACTTGTGGGGTCGCAAGAACACCTTCCTCGTCACCATGCTGCTGATGGGGCTGTCGACCTTCGTGGTCGGCCTCCTGCCCTCCTACGAGGCCATCGGCGTGGCCGCGCCGATCCTGCTGATCGCGATGCGGCTGGTGCAGGGCATGGCGCTGGGCGGCGAGTACGGCGGGGCGGCCACCTACGTCGCCGAGCACGCCCCTCCGGGACGACGCGGCCTCTACACCAGCTTCATCCAGACCACGGCGACGCTGGGCCTGTTCCTGTCGCTGATCGTCATCCTTCTGGTCCGCACCCAGGTCGGCGAGGAGGCGTTCGGCGCCTGGGGCTGGCGCATCCCGTTCCTCGCCTCGATCCTGCTGCTGGGCGTATCGCTGTGGATCCGGCTGCGCCTGAACGAGAGCCCGGTCTTCCAGAAGATGGTCGACGAGGGAAAGGGATCGAAGAAGCCGCTGACCGAGTCGTTCCTCGAGCCCGGCAACCTCAAGCTGGTCATCCTCGCCCTGGTCGGCCTGACCGCCGGCCAGGCGGTGGTCTGGTACACGGGCCAGTTCTACGCGCTCTTCTTCCTGGAGAAGACGCTGAAGGTCGACGGGGCGCTGACCAATGTGCTGGTCGCCATCGCCCTGCTGGCCGGCACGCCGTTCTTCATCGTCTTCGGCTGGCTGAGCGACCGGATCGGGCGCAAGCCGATCATCCTGACCGGCTGCCTGCTGGCGGCGCTGACCTGCTTTCCGCTGTTCAAGGCCCTGACGGTCGCGGCCAATCCGGACCTCGCCGCCGCCACGGCGACCTCCCCGGTGACGGTGATCGCCGACCCGGCGAGCTGCAGCTTCCAGTTCGACCCCATCGGCAAGACCCAGTTCCGCTCGGCCTGCGACGTCGCCAAGTCGGCCCTGGCCTCGGCGGGCGTCTCCTACACGACCCGCGCCGCCGCGCCGGGCGAGGCGGCCGCCGTCCAGATCGGCGCGACCGCCGTGCCCTCATTTGACGGGACCGCCCTGTCATCGAAGGCCTTCGCGGAGCGACAGGCCGCCTGGCGCAAGGACCTTGGCGCTGCGCTGGCCGCCGCCGGCTATCCCGCCAAGGCCGACCCGGCCAGGGTCGACCGGCCGATGGTGGTGGCCATCCTGTTCGCGCTCGTACTGCTGGTGACCATGGTATACGGCCCGATCGCGGCGGCGCTGGTCGAGATGTTCCCGGCCCGGATCCGCTACACCTCGATGAGCCTGCCCTATCACATCGGCAACGGCTGGTTCGGCGGCTTCCTGCCGACCACGGCCTTCGCGATGGTCGCCGCCACGGGCAACATCTACTACGGCCTCTGGTACCCGGTGGTGGTGGCCGCCGCGACGGCGGTGATCGGCGCCCTGTTCATCCGTGAAATGAGGGGCGCCGACATCGAGGCGTGAGCGAGTCACAGGGGACAGTTTAAGATGTCCCTTGGGACACCTTAAACTGTCCCCGACCCTCAGGACTGCAGCGCCTTCGCCAGCACCTAGTGTGAAACCTGACGCCGAAGGCCCCCGTTCAGGGGAGGCGCCACGGTTGCACATGTTCTTCACTTGCCAAGGCGCGGAACCGGGATCACGGTTCCGTGAACTTGATCGGGGAGATTCCGCATGCGCAACCTTGGACTGGCGGTCGTCATCGGCGCGCCCCTTCTGCTGCTCAGCGGCTGCGCCAGCCTCAGCGAGGATCAGTGCCGGGCCGGCGACTGGAACGGCATCGGCTACACCGACGGCGCCAACGGCTATACCGCCGGCCGGTTCGGCGACCATGTGAAGGCCTGCGAGAAGTTCGGCATCATGCCCGATCAGGCGACCTACCTGCGCGGCCGCGAACGGGGCCTGCCGGTCTACTGCACGCTGGAGCGCGGCTTCCTGGCCGGTCGGCGCGGCAACACCTACCAGGGCGTCTGCCCCGCCCCGCTGGAGGCGCGGTTCCTCACCGGCTACGCCGACGGCCGCGTGGTGCTCGACGCGCAGAACCGGATCGACCGCGCCGAGTCCGACATCAACGCCGCCCAGACCCGCTGGAATGATGCGGACTACCGACTTCGCGAGGAGGAACGGCGTCTGGCCGATCCCAATACGCCGGACGCCGACAAGCCGGCCATCCGCGAGACCCTGAAGCGCCTGCGCGACGACCGCCGCCAGGCCGACGACGACCTGCGCGCCGCCCGCTTCCGCCGCGACGACGCCGAACGCGAGATGAACCAGCTGCGCTACCGGTTCGGCCCGACCTACGGGACGTGGTGAGGAGGGTGATCCTCTCCCGCAGGGAGAGGCGTGCCTGCCGGATTACTCCGCCGCCGCCCGGCTGACGCCAATCTTGGCGTCCAGTTCGCCGGCCGCGTAGCGCTTCGCCATCTGGGCGGTGGATAGCGGCTTGATCTTCGACGCCTGGCCGTCGGCCCAGAACTCCTTGAAGCGCTGCTCGCAGACCTTGCGCATCGCCTCCTTGGCCGGCTTGAGGTAGGCGCGCGGGTCGAACTCGCCCGGCTTCTCGGCCAGCAGCTTGCGGATGGCGCCGGTGATGGCCATGCGGTTGTCGGTGTCGATGTTGATCTTGCGCACGCCGTGCTTGATGCCGCGCTGGATCTCCTCGACCGGCACGCCCCAGGTCTGGGGCATGGCGCCGCCGTACTGGTTGATGATGTCCTGCAGGTCCTGCGGCACCGAGGAGGAGCCGTGCATCACCAGGTGGGTGTTGGGCAGGCGGCGGTGGATTTCCTCGATGACGTTCATGGCCAGCACGTCGCCGTCCGGCTTGCGGCTGAACTTGTAGGCGCCGTGGCTGG
>CAYTZY010000017.1:0-42160 GCA_964442795.1 uncultured Caulobacter sp. | reverse complement strand
CGGCAACTGGTTCGTGCCGCTGATGATCGGCGCGCCGGACATGGCCTTCCCGCGGATGAACAACATCTCGTTCTGGCTGCTGGTCGCCGCCTGGGTGCTGCTGCTCTGCTCGATGTTCGTCGATGGCGGCCCGGGCCGGGGCTTCGGCGGCGGCTGGACGATCTATCCGCCGCTCTCCACGTCCGGCCACACCGGCCCGTCGATGGACCTGGCGATCTTCTCGCTTCACCTGGCGGGCGCCAGCTCGATCCTGGGCGCGATCAACTTCATCACCACCATTTTCAACATGCGCGCGCCGGGCATGACCCTGCACCGCATGCCGCTGTTCGTGTGGTCGATCCTGGTCACCGTCTTCCTGCTGCTGCTGTCGCTGCCCGTGCTGGCCGGCGCCATCACCATGCTGCTCACCGACCGCAACTTCGGCACCCACTTCTTCGATCCCGCCGGCGGCGGCGATCCGGTGATGTTCCAGCACCTGTTCTGGTTCTTCGGCCACCCGGAAGTGTACATCCTGATCCTGCCGGGCTTCGGCATGATCAGCCACATCGTCTCGACCTTCTCGCGCAAGCCCGTCTTCGGCTACCTCGCCATGGCCTACGCCATGGTCGCCATCGGCTTCGTCGGCTTCATCGTCTGGGCCCACCACATGTACACCGTGGGCATGGGCATCAACCTGCGGGCCTACTTCGTGGCCGCCACGATGGTCATCGCGGTTCCGACCGGCGTGAAGATCTTCAGCTGGATCGCCACCATGTGGGGCGGCTCCATCACCTTCAAGACGCCGATGCTCTGGGCGATGGGCTTCATCTTCCTGTTCACCGTCGGCGGCGTGACGGGCGTGGTGCTGGCCAACGCCGGCATCGACTACAGCCTGCACGACACCTACTACGTCGTCGCCCACTTCCACTACGTCCTGTCGCTGGGCGCGGTGTTCGCCATCTTCGCCGGCTTCTTCTACTGGTTCGAGAAGATCTGGGGCGTGAAGTACAACGAGTTCCTCGGCGCGCTGCAGTTCTGGGTCATGTTCATCGGCGTGAACCTGATCTTCTTCCCGCAGCACTTCCTGGGCCTGCAGGGCATGCCGCGGCGCTACGTCGACTACCCGGAGGCCTTCACCCTGTGGAACCAGGTCTCGTCCTGGGGCTACGCGATCACGGCCGTCGGCGTCGGCATCTTCCTGATCACCATGCTGGAAGCCGCCATCCGCCGCCGCAAGGCCGAGGCCAACCCGTGGGGCGAAGGCGCCACGACGCTGGAGTGGACCCTGTCCTCGCCGCCGCCGTTCCACCAGTTCAACGAGCTGCCGGTGATCAAGCCGGATCACCACTAGGCCTCCGCGACAACCGGAAGCACACTAAAGGGCGCGTCGGGGTTGGACCCCGGCGCGCCCTTCGCCTATGTAGCCTGCCTGTATGAGCAAGCCCGTCGCCATCGAAGACCGCGCCACGTCAAAACCGGCGCTCTGGTCCGACTATCTGCAGCTGCTGAAGCCGCGCGTGATGTCGCTGGTGGTGTTCACCGCCGCGACCGGGCTGGTCTGCGCGGGCGAGCCGATCAACCCCCTGCTCGGTGCGGTGGCGATCCTCTGCATCGCGGTCGGCGCGGGCGCGTCCGGCGCGCTCAACATGTGGTTCGACGCAGACATCGACGGGCGCATGCGCCGCACCCGCGCCCGCCCGGTTCCGGCCGGCAAGGTGCAGGGCGCCGAGGCGGCGACCCTGGGGATCATCCTGTCGCTGTTCTCGGTCATGCTGCTGGGCATGACCACCAACTGGCTGGCCGCCGGGCTGCTGGCCTTCACCATCTACTTCTACGTCGTGGTCTACACGATGTGGCTCAAGCGCTGGACGCCGCAGAACATCGTCATTGGCGGGCTGGCGGGCGCCCTGCCCCCGGCCATCGGCTGGGCCGCCGCGGCCGGCGAGACGCCCCTGAACGCCTGGCTGATGGTGCTGATCATCTTCATGTGGACGCCGCCGCACGCCTGGGCGCTGGCGCTGTACACGTCCGAGGACTACGCCAAGGTCGGGGTGCCGATGATGCCCGTCGCCAAGGGCGCGGCCTCCACCCGCAAGCAGATCCTGATCTATTCGCTGCTGTTTACGCCGATCTGCCAGGTCCCGGCCTTCACGGGCCTTGGCGGACCGGTCTACCTGGCGGTGGCGGCCCTGGGCGGGGCGGTGTTCCTGCTGCTGGCCTGGCGCGTGTTCCGGTCCCGCGCCGGCGACGCGCCCGACGAGCGGATCGAGGGCGAGGACCGGCTGTACGCCGTCCGGGCCGGCTCCAGGGACGCCCGCAATCTGTTCGCCTTCTCGATCCTGTACCTTACATTGCTGTTCGCGGCCCTGCTCGCCGAGCATCTGGCCGGGATCAATCCGTTGGAGCTCCTGTAAGTGACCTCTCCGCCAGACGACACGCCGTCCGCCCCGCCGGCCCCGGTCGACCAGGCCGCGCTCGACAAGGCGCGGCGCGGCCGCAACATCGCGCTGGCCCTCGGGCTGGTGATGTTCATCGTCCTCGTCTACGGCGTCACCCTTGTGCGGATGGGAGGCCATGTCGCCAGTCGCCCCCTCTGACGCGCCGCGCGGCCGGCTGGGCCGGAACGCCCGCCTCGGCCTGATCTGCGCCGCCGTGTTCTTCGGCATGGTCGGCGTGGCCTACGCCTCGGTGCCTCTCTATCGCGCCTTCTGCCAGCTGACCGGCTTCGACGGCACGGTCCGCAAGGCCGACGCCGCGCCGGACAAGGTTCTCGACCGGACCCTGACGATTCGCTTCGACGCCAACGTCCGCAACCTGCCCTGGAGCTTCGCGCCCGAGCAGGTCAGCCAGGAGGTCAAGATCGGCGACACCGGTCTGGCCTTCTACAAGGTGACCAACAACGGCAAGACGCCGCTGACCGCCCAGGCCACCTACAACGTGGTGCCCGAATCGGCCGGCCTCTACTTCCAGAAGCTGGAATGCTTCTGTTTCACCGACCAGACCATCCAGCCGGGCGAGACGAAGGAGTTCCCGGTCGTCTACTTCGTGGACCCGAAATTCGCCGAGGATTTCGAGACGAAGGGCGCGACCGAGGTGACACTTTCCTACACCTTCTTCCCGTCCACGGAAGGAAGCGCGCAAGCGCCTCTTGGCGGGACGGCCGGGGCGGGGCTATAGCACACGGGATTTTGGGGCGGCGCGCCGCCCCGGGGGAATTAGAGGTTCAGGCACGATCATGGCCCACGGCGCCGTAAAGCACGACTATCACCTGGTTAACCCCAGCCCCTGGCCGCTGGTCGGCTCGATCGGCGCGACGATCATGATGATCGGCGCCGTGGTCTGGATGAAGGGCCTGGTCCCCGTCACGGACGAGACCTCGTCGCTGACGGCCTACCTGCTGGGCAAGGGCCATCCGATCACCTTCTTCGCCGGCCTGGCGCTGGTGCTCTACACCTTCTTCGGCTGGTGGCGGGACGTGATCAAGGAAGCCAACGCCGGCGACCACACCCCGGTCGTGTCGCTGCACCTGCGCTACGGCATGATCATGTTCATCGCTTCGGAAGTGATGTTCTTCGTGGCCTGGTTCTGGATCTTCTTCGAAATGGTCCTCTTCCAGGAACACCGCACCCTGACCCCGGCGCTCGGCAACTTCGAAGGCGTGGCCGAGGCCTGGGCCCAGTGGCCGCCCAAGGGCATTGAGCTTGTCCCGGCCTTCCACCTGCCGCTGGTCAACACCCTGACCCTGCTGCTGTCGGGCACGACCGTCACCTGGGCCCACCACGCCCTTCAGGTCGGCGACCGCAAGGCCGCCAAGATCGGTCTGGCGCTGACCATCGTGCTGGGTGTGCTGTTCACCGCCATCCAGGTCTACGAGTACAACCACATCCTGCACGAGAAGCTGTTCTTCTCGGAAGAAGCGGCCAACGCGGGCCTGTACGGTTCGTCCTTCTTCATGGCGACCGGCTTCCACGGCTTCCACGTCCTGGTCGGGACCATCTTCCTGGCGGTCTGCTTCATCCGGCTCCTGAACGGCGCCTTCACGCCCAAGCAGCACTTCGGCTTCGAGGCCGCCGCCTGGTACTGGCACTTCGTCGACGTGGTCTGGCTGTTCCTGTTCGCGTTCATCTACGTGGTCTTCGGAACGCCGTAGCATGGTCAACCCTTACGCAGCCGGGGCGGCCGGACGCTGCCCCAACTGCGGCCAGGGCCACCTGTTCGAGGGATTCCTCAGGGTGGCCCCGACCTGCGAAGCCTGCGGCTTCGACCTGAAGGCGGCCGACACCGGAGACGGTCCGGCCGTTTTCGTCATTCTGATCGGCGGCTTCCTGGTCGCGTTCGGCGCGGTGTTCACCGAGATCGCATACAGCCCGCCGGCCTGGCTGCAGCTCATCATCTGGCTGCCGGTGACCGTCATCGTCTGCGGCGGGCTGCTGCGGCCTTTCAAGGGCCTGCTGATCGCCGCCCAGTTCGCCAACAAGGCTCGCGAGGCTGGACGGGACGATGTCTGAGTCCCGTCCGCGCTTCCCCGTCGGCCTGACGATAAGCACCGCCGTCGCCCTGCTGATCCTTCTGGCCCTCGGAACCTGGCAGCTGCAGCGCCTGGCCTGGAAGACCGAGCTTCTCGACCGGATCGCCGCGACGCGCGCGGCGCCGCCCCGGCCCATCACCGGGGTTCCGCTGACCCCGGCCTATCGCTTCACCCGCGTGACCCTGGATTGCCCGGGCCTGGCGACCGCCCGGTTCGTCGAACTCTACGCGCTGCAGGACGGCGACGCCGGAACGCGGCTGGTTTCGCTCTGCACCTACGCCGAAGGTCGTCCGCCGATCCTGGTTGATCGCGGCTTCGTGGCCGACACCATCTCCGCCCGCCCGCCCGTCGCCCCGTCGACGGAGGTCGTCCGCCTGACCGGCGTGCTGCGCGAGGGCGTGCCGCCGGGCGTCTTCACGCCGCCGGCCCGCGACGGCCGCTTCTACAGCGCCGACCTGCCGGCCATGGCCAAGGCCCTGGGGGCGGACCGCCATCCGGACGTCATGGTGACCGCCGAGACATCCTCCAATCCGGAGTGGAAGGCGCTGGTCCCCTCGCCGCTGCCGGCCGCGATCACCAATCGCCACCTCGAGTATGCCCTGACCTGGTTCGGCCTTGCTGGCGCCCTTGTGGCCGTCTACGTCGCCCTCCTCCGTCGCAAGTTGAAGAGCGCATGAAGTACGTCTCCACCCGGGCCGGCTCGACCGGCGAGACCGCATCCATCGGCTTCCTCGACGCCGTGTTGGCCGGCCTGGCGCCCGACGGCGGCCTGTATGTCCCCGAGACCTGGCCGACCCTGACGACCGAGGAGATCGCGGGCTTCGCCGGCAAGCCCTACGCCGAGGTCGCCGCCGACATCCTGTCGCGCTTCGCCGGTCACGAGATCCCGCCCGACGTGCTGCTGGAGATGTGCACAGACGCCTACGGGACCTTCACCCACGCCGCCACCTGCCCGATCAAGCAGCTGCGCCCCGGCCAGTTCCTGCTGGAACTGTTCCACGGCCCGTCGCTGGCCTTCAAGGACATGGCGATGCAGCTGCTGGGGCGGCTCTACGACTACGCCCTGTCGCGGCAGGGCCGGGTGATGACCGTCGTCTGCGCCACCTCGGGCGACACCGGCGGCGCGGCGGTCGAGGCGTTCCGCGGCCGGGCCAACACCCGCATCGTCGCCCTGTTCCCCGAAGGCCGGATCAGCGAGGTCCAGCGCCGCTTCATGACCACGGCCGCCGACGCCAACGTCGCCTGCCTGTCGGTCGAGGGCACCTTCGACGACTGCCAGACCCTGGTGAAGGGCCTGTTCGGCGACGACCAGTTCCGCCGGGCGGTGGATCTGACGGGCGTCAACTCGATCAACTTCGCCCGCATCGTCGCCCAGGCCGTCTACTACTTCACCGCCGCCGTGGCGCTGGGCGCGCCGGGCCGCGAGGTCGCCTTCTGCGTCCCGACCGGCAACTTCGGCGACGCCTTCGCCGGCTGGGTGGCCAAACAGATGGGCCTGCCGATCGGGCGCATCATCGTGGCCACCAACAGCAACGACATCATGGCCCGCGCCTTCGAGGAGGGCCGCTACGCCCGGGGCGTGGTCGCCGCCACCCAGTCGCCGGCCATGGACATCCAGATCGCCTCCAACTTCGAGCGCCTCTACTACGAGACCGCCCGTCGTGACGGGGTCGAGACCAGCCGCGCCTTCCGCGCCTTCACCGAGACCGGCGTGCTGGACCTGCCGCCCGCCGCGCTCGGCGAGATGAAGGCGCTGTTCTCCGGCGCCTCGGTCACCGAGGACGAAACCGCCCGCACCATCCTGGCGACGCTCAACGAGACCGGCGAGGTCATCGACCCGCACACGGCCGTCGCCGTCGCCGCCGCCAACCGCGCCACGTTGCCCGACGGCATGCCGCTGGTGATCCTGTCGACCGCCCACCCGGCCAAATTCCCCGAGGCGGTGCAGGCCGCCGCCGGCGTCGCCCCGTCCACCCCGGCCTCGGCCCGGCGGCTGGACGGCAAAGCCGAGCGCTTCGACCGGCTGCCGGCCGACCCCGAGACGATCAAGACCTACATCCGCGATTTCGCCCGCACGTGACCGCCCGCCTCCACACGCTGGCCAATGGCGTTCGGGTCATCTGCGACCCGATGCCCGGCCTCGAGACCCTGGCGCTGTCGGTCGTCGCCGGCCGCGGGGCCCGGTACGAGGACGAGCGGCATTCCGGCTGGTCGCACCTGCTTGAGCACATGGTGTTCAAGGGGGCCGGCGAACGGTCGGCGCGCGAGATCGTCGAGGCCATCGAGACCGAGGGCGGCCAGCTGAACGCCGCCACCGGCTATGAACGGACCAGCTTCCAGACCCGCGCCCTGAAGGGCGGCCTGCCGCTGGCGATGGAGATCACCGCCGACCTGTTGCTGCGCCCGACCATGCAGGCCAGCGACCTCGTCCGCGAGAAGCAGGTCGTCGGCCAGGAGATCGCCGAGGCCGCCGACACGCCGGACGACCTGGTGTTCGAGCTGGCGCAGGAGAAGGCTTTCGAGGGCCAGTCGCTGGGCCGGCCGATCCTGGGCACCGTCAGGTCGCTGAAGCCCGCCACGCCCGAGTCGCTGTCGGCCTGGCGCGCGGCGCTCTACGCCCCCGACCGGCTGGTGGTCAGCGCCGCCGGCGCGGTGGACGAGGACCATCTGCTGGCCCTGGCCGAGCAGGCGTTCGGCCACCTGCCGGCGCAGGCGGGCCAGCCCTCCCCCGCTCCGGCCGTCTTCACCGGCGGCGTGGCGGCCAAGGGGCGCAAGCTGGAGCAGGCCCATCTGGTGCTGCTGCTTCCCGCCGTCGGGGCCGGCGACGACGACTATTTCGTACAACGGGTGTTCGCCGAGGCGCTGGGCGGGGGCATGTCCTCGCGCCTGTTCCAGGAAGCCCGCGAGAACCGGGGCCTGGCCTACGCCGTCGACGCCTATGCCGACACCTACGAGGACGTGGGCGTGCTGGGCGTCTACGCCGGCTGCGCGGCCGGCGACGCGGCCGAGCTGGCGCGGATCTGCGCCGGCGAGATCCGGGGCCTGGCCTCGTCCGTCGGCGCCGCCGAGCTGACGCGGGCCAAGGCCCAGCTCAAGGCCTCGATGTTCATGGGCCGCGAGCAGCCGCTGTCCCGCGCCGAACAGGCCGCCGGCCAGACGCTGTTGTTCGGTCGCCTCTACCCCCCCGCCGAGATCGCCCGGGCCATCGACGCGGTCAGCGCCGCCGACTTCGCGCGGCTGGGCGAGCGCCTGGTCGCGGACCGCAAATGCGTGGTCTCGGTGCTGGGCTCGAAAGCGGCCATGGCGGCTCCGGCGGCGTTCGAGGCGGCGCTGTTCGGGTAGGGGGGGCGCCCGCGTTGCTTCACCCCCGCCTTCCCGGCGAAGGCCGGGATCCATGAACCCGCTCCGAGCACTGTCCCGTGGACCCCGGCCTTCGCCGGGGAGACGGAGACCGGAGAACGGCTACGGCCACCACACCACGATCCTTTGCCCCGCGCCGCTCAGGGTCTAATCTCCGCTCACCGCAACGGATGGACCCCATGAGCGACGCAGTCGGCCCCGGCGATCTGGTTCTGTGCGTGAACGCCGCGCCGAACCACATGACCGGCGAGCCCGTGCCCCTGGTGGCCGGGGAAACCTACCGGGTCTACATGGTTATGGACTTCGCCTGCCCGTGCGGGCGGTCCGACGCGCTGCTGGACATCGGCGTCGACTTCGCCTGGTGCCAGAGCCGCTTCCGCCTGCTGCCCAAGCCCAAGGCCCAGTCCAAACCCCGGAAGGTCTCGGTGCCGAAGGAGACCGAGAAGGTCCGCTAGCCGGCGCCCTTGCCCGTTCCGCCGACACGCGCCACGCTCCGCCCCATGTCGCTGCTCGAATGGATCTCCGCGGAGCCTTCGCTGACGCTGCAGGGCCAGGGCGTCCGCCTGCGTCCGCCGCGGCGGCGCGACTATGCGGAGTGGGCGGCGCTGCGGCAGGCGTCGCGGGGCTTTCTGCAACCTTGGGAGCCGACCTGGTCGCCGGACGAGCTGACGCTCAACGCCTTTCACCGCCGGCTGTCGGCCTGGCGGCGCGGGCGCGAGCTGGACCAGATGTACGCCTTCTTCGTGTTCCGCGAGGCGGACGACGCCCTGACCGGCGGCATCACGATCAACAACGTGCGGCGCGGCGTCGCCCAGATCGGAACGGTCGGCTACTGGTCGGCTCAGGCCCATGCCCGCAAGGGCCACACCCTGGCGGCGCTGCGCGCCATCATCCCGCACGCCTTCGGGCCGCTGGGCCTGCACAGGCTGGAAGCCGCCTGCCTGCCGAACAACGACGCCTCGGCGAACCTGCTCCTGAAAGCCGGCTTCTCCGAGGAGGGCTACGCCAAGGCTTATCTGAAAATTAACGGCGATTGGCGAGACCATCGCCTGTTCGGGCTGGTGACGCGGGACCCCTCGCGTGGCCGCCCCCGGGAGGGCCTGACAGGCTAGGCTGTATGCGTCCGCAGGGGCAGGATCGACGCATCTGGGACGCCGCCACGACGCTGGAGGCGCTCGGCGGCGCGCAGGTGGCGCTCTGGGTCTGGGAGCCGGAGGAAGACCGCCTGCGCCTGTTCGGCGCGGCGCGTCAGCTGGGCCTTGGCCCCCTCGCGCCCGAATGCTCCTCCGCCGCCTTCCGCGCCCTGGCGCTGCCCGCCGACCGCGCCTCGGCCGAGGACCTGCTCCGCATTCACCCGCCCGGGACCGAGGTCGCGCTGCGCATGAAGATGCGCGGCGGGGAGACCTGTCTGTGGCGCGGCGTCTGGCTGGAGGAAGGCGTGCGCGCCTCGGGCGTCGTGGCGCCCGAGACCGGGTTCGCCGCCTCCGAGATCGATCAGCTCACAGGTCTGCTCGACCGCAGGAGTTTCGTCGCCAGGGCGCGGGAGCGTCTGACGTCGCCCGTTCGCCAGACCTTCGTGGTCGCCGATCTGGACCGCCTCCGCCGCCTGAACGAGGCGCTGGGCCACGAGCGCGCCGACCTGGTGCTGGCCGCGCTCGGTTCGCGGCTGGCGGCGGCCTTCGGCGCCGACGCCCTGCTGTCGCGGGTGGGGGAAGACGAATTCGCCGTAATGGTCTCGGGCGATCCCGATCCCGTCGGCCGCCTGCGCCGGGCGCTGGAACAGCCGCTTCGCGTGGCCGGCTTCGACATCCTGCCGACCCTGGCGGTCGGCGCCGTGGAGGCCGAGGGCGGCCAGGACGCGCCGGAGGCCGCCGAGCTGCTGCGCCGCGCCGAGCTCGCGGTCGAGGCGGCCAAGGCCGAGGGCCTGGGCGGCGGCGCCGCTTACGGCCGGTCCATGGAGAGCGACGGCCTGTCGCAACTGGCCCTTGAGGCCGACCTGCGCGGGGCGGTGGGACGCGGCGAGCTGACGCCCTTCTACCAGCCGATCGTGCGCCTCTCCGACGGCCAGCTCACGGGCTTCGAGGCCCTGTGCCGCTGGCGCCACCCGCGCCGGGGGATCATCCCGCCGGACGAGTTCCTGCCGCTGGCCATGGAACTGGGCCTGATGGACGAGATCGGCGCTCATATGATCCGCAGCGCGGCGCGTCAGCTGGCCGCCTGGCGCGGCAGCCACGCGGCGGTCGGCGACCTGACGATCAGCGTCAACCTGTCGACCGGCGAGATCCACCGTCCCGGCCTGATCGACGACGTCACCGGCCTGATCGCCAAGCACCGCCTGCCGCACGGCTCGCTGAAGCTGGAGATCACCGAGAGCGATATCATGCGCGATCCGGAGGGCGCGGCCACCGTGCTGACCGCGCTGCGGGCCGGCGGGGCGGGCCTGGCGCTGGACGACTTCGGCACCGGCTTCTCCTCGCTCAGCTACCTGACCCGCCTGCCCTTCGACACGCTGAAGATCGACCGCTACTTCGTGCGGACGATGAGCACCAACGAGGGCTCGGTGAAGATCGTCCGCTCGGTGGTCAAGCTGGGCCAGGACCTCGATCTCGAGGTCGTCGCCGAGGGCGTCGAGAACGCCGTCATGGCCCGCCAGCTGATGGAGCTGGGCTGCGACTACGGCCAGGGCTTCGGCTACGCCCCGGCCCTGTCGCCGCAGGAGGCCGAGGTCTACCTCAACGAAAGCTATGTCGACGGCGCCGCGCCGGTGCGGCGTCAGGGCTAGGCCCGACCGCCCTCCATCGCCAGCATGGCCGGGCTGATGCCGAGCTTCTCGAGCGCCTGGGACCACTTGTGCTCATGGTCGTCGCCGAACAGCAGGGTCTCGTCGGCGTCGCAGACCAGCCAGGCGCTCTCGCGGACCTCGCGTTCCAGCTGGCCGGGGCCCCAGCCGGCGTAGCCGAGCGCGAGGAAGGCCCGGCGCGGGGCCGCCTCGCCGGTCAGGGCCTGCAGCACGTCCTTGGTCGTGGTCAGGGCCAGGCCGTCCTTCACCGGCATGCTGACCCCGTCGCAGAGGTAGTCGTCGGTGTGCAGCACGAAGCCGCGCTCGCGCTCGACGGGGCCGCCCATCAGCACCGGCTCGTCGGCGACGCGGCCGATGGGGCGGTCGACGCCGATCTTCTCGAACAGCGACTCCAGGGTCAGGCCGTCGAGCGGGCGGTTCACCGCCAGGCCGATGGCGTGCTCCTCGTCATGGGCGCACAGGAAGACGACGGACCGCTCGAAGCGCGGATCGCCGATGCCGGGCATCGCGATCAGCAGGCGGCCGGAGAGGAACTCGGTATCCGCTGGCTGGTTCATGTCCTGATGATTGGCGCCGTTGTGGGCCAATTCAAGTCGGCGACTTGGCGGAAGCGCATGCTGCCTCTATTTCGGACGGCGAACGGGACAATCCCGCAGGGAGAGATCACATGACCATCAAGGCCGGCGACAAGCTGCCCGACGCAACCTTCATGACCAGCGGCCCGGAAGGCCCGCGCCCGATCACCTCCGACGAGCTGTTCAAGGGCAAGACCGTCGCCCTGCTCGCCGTCCCCGGCGCCTTCACCCCGACCTGCTCGGCCAAGCACCTGCCGGGCTTCAAGGAGCACGCCGCCGACCTGAAGGCCAAGGGCGTCGACGCCATCGCCTGCGTGTCGGTCAACGACGTGTTCGTGATGAAGGCCTGGGGCGCCGACCAGGGCGTGGGCGAGGACATCGTCATGCTGGCCGACGGCAACGGCGACTTCACCAGGGCCCTCGGCCTGGAGATGGACGGCAGCAAATTCGGCATGGGCACCCGCAGCCAGCGCTACTCGATGATCGTCAAGGACGGCGTCGTCGACACGCTGAACGTCGAGGCCGGCGGCGAGTTCAAGGTGAGCTCGGCGGACTACATGCTGGCGCAGCTGTAGCCAGTTCAATCTTCCTCCCCCAGCTTGCTGGGGGAGGAATGCGCGAAAATCTACAGCTCCACGTCGAGCGCCGCGACACCTTGGACCACCGCCGGGACCAGGCCCGGCGCCGCCGCCAGCACCTGCTCGGCGTAGAAGGTCCACAGGGGCCGGCACGCCTCGTCCGCCTTCGCCATCTTCAGCAGCATCCAGCCGCCCACCACGTCGCCGCAGAGCTTCAGGAAGCTGGTGGCGCCGGCCAGGGCGTCGGGCGCGCCCTTCTTCGTCATCAGCCAGGCGGCGGCCTGTTCCACCGCGTCGATCCCGGCCGACAGCCGGGGCGCATCAACGGCCTCGGCGCGCATCTCCAGGATCAGGGCTGTCATCGCCGCGCCGCCGGCCATGCTCAGCTTGCGGCCGATCAGGTCGATGGCCTGGATGCCGTTCGTGCCCTCGTAGATCGGCAGGATGCGGGCGTCGCGATAGTGCTGGGCCGCGCCGGTCTCCTCGATGAAGCCCATACCGCCGTGAACCTGGAGGCCCAGCGAGGCGGCCTCGACGCCGACGTCGGTCGACCAGCCCTTGGCGATGGGCGTCAGCAACTCCTCGCGCAGCTTCGCGGCCTCGCGGTCTTCGGCCGAGGCGGCGTGGCGCGACAGGTCGGCGGCGACCGCGGTCGACAGGCAGATGGCCCGGGCCGCCTGGATCTTCGCCTTCATCAGCAGCAGGGTGCGGCGCACGTCCGGATGGTCGTAGATCGGCGCGTTGGCCTGGCCGGTCCAGGCGGAGCGGCCCTGTTTGCGCTCCCGGGCGAAATCCAGCGCCTGCTGGTAAGCCCGCTCGGCGATGGCCACGCCCTGGGCCCCGACCTGCAGCCGCGCGGCGTTCATCATCGTGAACATCGCCGCCAGACCCTGGTGCTCGACGCCGACCAGCTCGGCCTTCGCGCCCTCGAAGGCCATGACACAGGTCGGCGAGGCGTGGATGCCCAGCTTGTGCTCGATGCTCACCGGCCGCACGTCGTTGCGCCGGCCGAGCGCGCCGTCCTCGCCGACCATCACCTTGGGCGCCAGGAACAGCGAGATGCCGCGGCTGCCCTCCGGCGCGTCCGGCAGGCGGGCCAGCACCAGGTGGACGATGTTGTCGGCGGCGTCGTGGTCGCCCCAGGTGATGAAGATCTTCTGGCCGGTCAGGCGCCAGCCGCCCTCGCCGTCCGGTTCGGCCCGGGTGGTCAGGGCGGCCAGGTCCGAGCCGGCCTGCGGCTCGGTCAGGTTCATGGTCCCGGTCCATTCGCCGCTCACCAGCTTCGGCAGAAAGAGCGCCTTCTGGCGGTCCGTGCCATGGGCGGCCAGCGCCTCGATGGCCCCCTGGGTGAGCAGCGGGCAGAGACCGAAGGCCAGGCTGGCGGCCTGGATCATCTCGAAGACGCCGATCTCCAGCGTCTTGGGCAGGCCCTGGCCGCCGAACGCCGGCTCCGCCGACAGGCTGTTCCAGCCGCCGGCCGCGAACTGGCGGTAGGCGTCGGCGAAGCCAGGGGCGGCCGTCACCGCGCCGTTGGCGTAGCGGGTGCCCTGCTGGTCGCCCTGCCGGTTCAGGGGCGCGATGACCCCGGCGGCGAAATCGCCGGCCGCCTCCAGGATCGCCGAGGCCGTGTCGCTGTCGGCATCCGGGAACACCGCCGCCAGCCGGTCATAGCCGGCGGCTCCGAGGGCGGCGGCCAGGTCGCGAAGCGGCGGGCGGTATGACATGGATGAGCCTCCTGAAGACCGGCCTTTTAGGACGCCGGTCACCGCGTCGTGAAGGCTCCACCCTTCCGTGGCGTCGCGAAAGGTCTATCTCGTCTGCAACAGTCAGGATTGCAGAGCTTCATGTTCCGATCGATCGCCGTCGCCATGGGTCTGGTCCTGCTGTGCGCGCCGGCGGCCTCCGCGGCCCCGTCCATCGATACCGCGAAGATGCCCGCCGGGACCTATGTCCTTGATCCGCAACATGCCAGCCTGATCGCCCGGGTCAGCCACGGCGGCTTCTCCCGCTACACCATCCGCTTCCGCATCACCGACGCCCGCTACAGCTGGGCCCCTGCCTCCCCCGAGGCTGCCCAGGTCGAGGCGACCGTCGATCCGGCCTCCTTCGACTCCGGGCTGGGCAAGGCCGACGCCGCCCTGGCCGAAAGCTTCCTGAAGGTGAAGCGCTTTCCGACGGCCCGGTTCGTCTCGACCGCGATCCAGCCGGGCGAGAACGGCAAGGGGACGATGACCGGCGACCTGACGCTGCACGGGGTCACCCGGCCGGTGACCTTCGAGGTCACATGGAACGGCTACGACTCGGGGATCTTCGGCCGACGCTCGGGCTTCTCGGCGCGAGGGATCATCAAGCGCTCGGATTTCGGCATCGACTACCTGCTCAAACCCCCGCTCGGCTTCGTCGGCGACGATGTGGAGTTGATCCTCGAGCTCGAGTTCGTGAAACAATAGCCCAAGCATTTCCGGAGCGACCATGACCCAGGCCCGCTACTCGACCGTCGCCATCATCCTGCACTGGCTGATCGCGGCGCTGCTTGTCTGGATCGTGCTGCTCGGCTGGCAGGCCGGGGACCTCGAGGGCTCGGCCAAGATCGCGCCGCTGCAGCTGCACAAGCCGCTCGGCATCCTCGTGCTGCTGCTGACGCTGGCGCGGCTGGCCTGGCGGCTGACCCGCCGCCCGCCGGTGATCAATCCGGATCTGAAATCCTGGGAGCGGCGACTGGCCCTTGTGGTGCACTGGGGTTTCTAGGCGGTGCTGCTCATCCTGCCGCTGAGCGGCTGGGCGATGGTCTCGGCCAGCAAGCTGATCACCGTCTACCCGATCGACATGTTCGGCCTGTTCGACTGGCCGGCGCTGTCCTTCCTGACCAACCTGCCCGCCGACCAGATGAAGGCGACCCACGAGTTGCTGGAAGAGGCGCACCACCTGATCGCCAAGGTCATCGTCTACGGCCTGGTCCCGCTGCATGTGCTGGGCGCGCTGAAGCACCAGTTCATCGACAAAGACAACGAGCTGGCCCGGATGATCCCGTTCCTGGCCCGCAAGGACGCCGAATGAAACTGGCCGCTCCCGCCCTCGCCCTGGCCTTCGCCTTCGCGGTCGCCGCCCCTGCCGTCGCCGCCCCCGCGTCGGCCTGGACCGTCGACAAGACCGCCTCGAAGGTCGCCTTCACGTCCAGCTTCGACGGGGCGGCGTTCAGCGGATCGTTCCGGCGCTGGGACGCGGTGATCCGCTTCGACCCGGCCAACCTGGCCGGCTCCTCGGTGACCGCGACCTTCGACATGGCCTCGGCCGTCACCGGCGAGGCGACGCGGGACCAGTCGCTGCTGGAGCCGGACTGGTTCAGCACGAAGGCCTTTCCCAAGGCGACCTTCACCGCCTCCAGTTTCAAGGCCCTGGGGGGCGGGAAGTACCAGACGATCGGGACCCTGACGATGCGCGGGGTCAACAAGCCGTTGACCCTGCCCTTCAGCCTCGTCATCACCGGCGACACGGCGAAGATGACCTCCAGCGTGGGTCTGAACCGTCTGGCTTTCGGCGTGGGACAGGGCGATTGGAAGACGACAGAGGTCGTGCCGGCAACGGTGACCGTCAACATCAGCCTGACGGCGAAGCGGGCGAAGTAGGGCGCGCGGCGGCCGCCCTGCGCGCCGGCGGTCTGGTCATCCTTCCGACCGAGACGGTCTACGGCCTTGCGGCGGATGCGTCGAACCCGATGGCCGTGGCGGCGGTGTACCAGGCCAAGGGCCGGCCCAGCTTCAACCCGCTGATCGCCCATGTCGCCGATGTCGACGGCGCGCGGCGCATCGCCCGGCTGGACGAGCAGGCGCTGGCGCTGGCGGCCGCCTTCTGGCCCGGCCCCCTGACCATCGTCGCGCCGGCGGCCGACGCCTCGGCGGTCTGCGACCTGGCCCGGGCCGGGCTGGATACGGTGGCGGTGCGCGTGCCGGGCCATCCCCTGTCGCGAGCGCTGCTGGCCGCGTTCGGCGGCCCGGTGGTCGCGCCCTCGGCCAACCGCTCGGGCCGTCCCAGCCCGACGACCTTCGCCGACGCCCTGGAGGAGACGGGCCCGGCCGCCGCCGCGGCGCTCGATGGCGGCGCCTGCCGCGTGGGTCTGGAGTCCACCGTCGTCGCCCTGCTGCCCGGCGAACCCGCCCGGCTGCTGCGGCCCGGGGCGGTGACGCGGGCGCAGGTCGAGGCGGTGATCGGTCCGCTGGCCGAGGCGGAAGCCGACGCGAAACGCTCCCCCGGCCGGCTGGCGGCGCACTACGCGCCGGATGCGCCGGTGCGAATCAACGCCGACCGCGCGGAGCCCGGCGAGGCCTTTCTCGCCTTCGGGCCGAGCGACAGCCCGTTCAACCTCAGCCCGACCGGCGACCTCGCCGAGGCGGCGGCCAACCTGTTCGCCATGCTGCGGGCCGCCGACCGCACGAAGCCGTCGGCCATCGTGGTGGCGGCGATCCCGGACGAGGGCCTGGGCGAAGCGATCAACGACCGCCTGCGCCGCGCGGCGGGCTACGTCGGCTGAAGGGCTGACTTCACATCGGTGAGGACGAAGTCGTTCCCCTTGTAGAGCAGCGGCGCGCCCATCTGCCTGGCAAGCGCGTAGGCGTAGCAGTCGCCCATGTTCAGGCCCGCGCGGTGCACGCCCTTGCCGTACTGCAGATAGGCAGCGAGGGCGTGGCCCGAGGTGACGGTGTGCGTTTCGGCGACATTCCGGTCGGCAATCCAGTCCTGGAATTGAGCGGGGGTGAACAGACCCTCCCTCAGAACCAGGGTCAGCCCTGCTTCCATGATGTTGACCGGCGTCGCCCATCCCTGAACGCCATCCAGGGCCGCCATCATCGCTTCGGCCTCGGGTTCATCCAGGGCGATTGCGACAAGCGCCGACGCATCCACGACGATCGTCATGCGTCATCAATCTCGGGGATACCCGTCGGCCAGAGCGCGTCCCACTCGGCTTTGGTGACAGGTTTGCGCGGCGCCTTGTCCAGCCCGGAGATCCGCCGGAAATGCTCATTGCTGGCCCGCATCTGCGCGAGATTGCGCAGGGGACGGGGGGATGCCGTCGCAGCGGCCTGCTCCCGATCCAGCGCCTCGCGCGCCAGCTTGTCGATCACGCCGGTGATCGTGTCCCCGCGGGCCGCCGCCAGTTCGCGGACGACGCGCTCGGTCTCGGGGTTCTTGATGAAGATGCCCATGGCGATCCCTTAGTATATACCCGAGTATATACTCGTCAGGACGTCGCGAGAAGCGTAAGCTCCGCCCCCATGACCATCTCCGTGCCCGCCGACGTCATCTCCCGCCTCAAGGCCGTGCTCGGCGAGGGCGGCTGGAGCCAGGACCCTGACCGCATCGCGCCCAAGCTGGTCGAGTGGCGCGGCCGCTGGACCGGGACGACGCCGCTGCTCGCCCTGCCGAAAACCACGGCCGAGGTCGCCGCCGTGGTCGGCATCTGCGCCGAGAGCGGGACCGCCATCACGCCGCAGGGCGGCAACACCGGCCTGGTCAGCGGCCAGATCCCGCAGGGCGAAATCCTGCTGTCGACCGAGCGCCTGCGCGCCATCCGCGACATCGACGCCTTTGACGACGTGATCGTGGCCGAGGCCGGGGTGACCCTGGCCGCCGTCCATGAGGCCGCCGCCCTCCTCAACCGCCGCTTCCCGCTGGGGCTGGCGTCGGAGGGTTCGGCCACGGTGGGCGGCGCCGTCTCGACCAACGCCGGCGGCACCCAGGTGCTGCGCTACGGCACGGCCCGCAACCTGGTGCTGGGCCTCGAGGCGGTGCTTCCCAACGGCGAGATCTGGAACGGGCTGAAGCGTCTGCGCAAGGACAACACCGGCTACGACCTCAAGCAGCTGCTGATCGGGGCGGAGGGCACCCTGGGCGTGATCACGGCGGCGAGCCTGAAGCTGTTCCCGCTGCTGGCCTCGCGGGCGACCGCCATCGTCGGGCTGCGGACGCCGCATGACGCCGTGGCGCTGCTGGCCCGGGCCAAGGACGCCACCGGCGGGGCTATCGAGGCGTTCGAGCTGATGGGCCGACCGGGCCTGGCCTTCGCGATGAAGAACATCCCCGGCGTGCGCGACCCGCTGGCCGGCGAGCATCCCTGGTACGTGCTGATCGAGGCCGCCAGCGGCGAACCCGGCGCCGCCGAGGGGGCCATGGAGCGGCTGCTGGCCGGCGCGCTGGAGGACGACCTGATCCAGGACGCCGCCATCGCCCAGACGGACGCGCAGGCGAAAGCCTTCTGGGCCGTGCGCGAGAACCAGTCCGGCGGCCAGAAGGCCGAGGGCGCGGCCTGGAAGCACGATGTCTCGATCCCGGTTTCGCGCATCGCCGACTTCATCGACAAGGCGACGGCGGCCATGCTGGCGCTCGACCCGAGCCTGCGGATCGTCGCCTTCGGCCACGTCGGCGACGGCAACGTCCACTACGACGTGCTGCGGGCCGACGGCGGCGACGATGAGGCGCACAACGAACGCCGCGACGCCGGCTCGCGCATCGTCCACGACATCGTCGCCTCGATGGACGGCTCGATCAGCGCCGAGCACGGCCTGGGCGCCGCCAAGACCGCCGACGCCCTGCGCTACAAGTCAGCCGTCGAGGTCGAGGCCCTGCGCGCCGTCCGGGCGGCGCTGGATCCGGGCCGGATCATGAACCCGCGGGTGCTCTTCTAGGACTGCCTCAGATGTCCTGGGGCTTGTCGGTGACCGTCAGCGCCGGCTTGCCGCCCTGGCCGGGGGCGCCGTCCTCGAAGGTCAGGTGGAAGCCGGCAATCTGCCAGGCGCCATCCTTGCCCTTGGTCAGCACCGTCTCGGCCAGCACGGTGCGGCCGGGGTAGCTGTAGGCGTGGACCAGGTTGGTCCGCGAGCCGCCCGTGCCGCTGTAGACGTTCCAGCTGCGCAGGGCCGCCGCCGTCGGCGCGCCCTCGGGCAGGGCTGCCTTCATGGCCGCCAGCTGGGCCAGCGCCTGCCGCGTGCGGAGGTCGGGCGCGAGGTCGGGATTGGCGGCCAGGTCCGCCTGCGTGCGCACCTGTTCGAAGAGCGCCCGCGCCTTGGCGTCAGCCTCCTTGTCGAGGACGGGCAGCGAGCAGGCCGTCAGAGCGAACGCCCCGGCGAGGGCGAGAACGAAGGTCCGACGCAACATGACCGGTCTCCAGACTGGGCGTCGATCCTCGCGCATCGGGATCGTGATCGGCAAGCGCTGTCTCGGCGTCGGGAACGGCTGGCCATCCGCGACCCAACCGCCTATCTCCCCGCCCATGCTGATGGTCATCTCTCCCGCCAAGGCGCTGGACTTCACCCCGCCTGACCGGACCCTGCCGCTCACCACGCCCGCCCTGAAGGACGACATCGCCGCGCTGGACGCGGTGACGCGCAAGCTTCGGGTGTCGGAGGTGCGCAAGCTGATGGACCTGTCCGAGCCGCTGGCCAAGCTGAACCACGAGCGGTTCCAGGCTTTCGACCCGTCCGTCGAGGAAGGTCTGCAGGCGGCCATCGCCTTCAACGGGGACGTCTACGCCGGGCTGTCGGCCCGGACCCTGGACGCGAAGGCCTTCGCCTGGGCGCAGGACCGGCTGCGCATCCTGTCGGGCCTCTACGGCCTGCTGAGGCCGGCCGACGCCATCCAGCCCTATCGGCTGGAGATGGGCACGCGGCTGAAGACCAAACGCGGCAAGAGTCTCTACGACTTCTGGGGCGACCGCATCGCGCGCGAGCTGAACGCCGCCGCCGAGGGGCACAAGGACAGGACCCTGATCAACCTGGCCAGCCAGGAATACTTCGGCGCCGTCGACGCCAGGGCCCTGACCCTGCCGGTCGTGACCTGCCGCTTCTTCGAGGAGAAGGACGGACAGCCCCGCCAGATCAGCTTCTTCGCCAAGAAGGCCCGCGGCCTGATGGCCCGCTACGCCATCGACAACCGCATCGAGAAGGCCGGCGATCTCAAGGCGTTCGACGTCGCCGGCTACGCCTGGCGCAAGGACCTGTCATCGGACGCCGACTGGGTGTTCCATCGTCCGCACGCTCCGCCTGCCTAGAAATTCATCGATGAGTGAATTATATGCGCTCGCGATAGGCTGCGCGGCCACCTATGCTGCGTCGCAGCATAAAGCAGGAAGGCAGCGCACGTCATGGACTACGGGCTCAGGGGCCAGGTCGCCATCATCACCGGCTCGACGAGCGGGATCGGACTGGGCCTTGCCGAGGCGCTCGCCCAGCAGGGCGTGAACATCGTCCTCAACGGGCTGGGCGATCCGGAGGCCATCGAGGCGACGCGGGCCAGCCTGTCGGCCCGGTTCGGGGTGGAGGTGCTCTACCACAACGCCGACATGACCCAGCCGCTGCGCATCGCCGACATGGTGTCCTCGACCCGCAACGCCTTCGGCCGCCTGGATATCCTGGTCAACAACGCCGGTATCCAGCATGTCGCGCCGGTCGATGAGTTCCCCACCGAGCAGTGGGACCGGATCATCGCCATCAACCTGACCTCGACCTTCCACGCGACCAAGGCGGCGCTGCCGCCGATGAAGGCGGCGGGCCGTGGCCGGGTGGTCAACATCGCCTCGGCCCACGGCCTGGTCGCGTCGCCGTTCAAGAGCGCCTATGTGGCCGCCAAGCACGGCGTCGTCGGCTTCACCAAGTCCGCCGCGCTGGAAGTGGCGCAGCAGGGCGTCACCGTGAACGCCATCTGCCCGGGCTATGTGAAGACCCCGCTCGTCGAGGCCCAGATCGCTGACCAGGCCAAGGCCCGCGGGATCAGCGAGGAGGCGGTCATGCGCGACGTCATCCTGGCCGCCCAGCCGACCAAGCAGTTCGTCACCGTCGAGCAGCTGGGCGGGCTTCTGCTCTATCTCGTGTCCGACGCCGGCGCGTCGGTGAACGGGGCGGCTCTCACCGTGGACGGCGGCTGGACCGCGGCGTGACGCCTCGCCCCGCAAAGCCCGGGCGGATCAGTCTGGCGCTGCAAGGCGGCGGCTCACACGGCGCTTTCGAATGGGGCGTGATCGAGCGGCTGCTCGAGGAAGACGGCCTGGAGATCGGGGCGGTCACCGCCGCCTCGGCCGGGGCCATGAACGCCGCCGCCCTGGCCAGCGGCCTGGCTGCCGGCGGCCGCGAGGGCGCCAAGGCCACGCTGGCGAAGTTCTGGCGCGCGGTCAGCAACGCCGACGGCCGCAACGGAACGATCTTCGGCGACTCCAGCGTCTGGTCATCGATGCTGCAGCCGGACTGGCTGAAGGCGACCCCCGCCTGGCGCTGGGCCGAAAGCCTGGGCGCCAGCCTGAGCCCCTACGAGTTCAATCCGTTCAACCTGAACCCCATGCGCGAGGTGCTGGAGAAGTCGGTCGACATGGCCGCCATCCGCGACCATTGCCCGATCGCCCTGTTCATCGCCGCCACCGGCGTGCGTACAGGCAAGGCCCGGATCTTCTCGCGGAAAGAGCTGACCATCGAGCACCTGCTGGCCTCGGCCTGCCTGCCGACCCTGTTCCACGCGGTGGAGATCGACGGCGAGCCCTACTGGGACGGCGGCTATCTGGCCAATCCGCCGATCTGGCCGCTGGTCTACGCCGACACGCCCGACGATGTGCTGGTCATCACGCTCAACCCCTTCGTTCGCGAAGAGGCGCCCAGGTCGCCCGCCGAGATCATGGACCGGCTGAACGAAATCACCTTCAACGCCGCCCTGTCGGCCGAGCTGCGCGCCGTGGCCTTCGTGCAGAAGCTGCTCGACGACGGCATGCTGAAGGAGACGGCCCGCGGCCGGTATCGCCGGCTGCGCATGCACGCCATCACGGCCGACAGCCACCTGCGCGATCTCACCATGGCGTCCAAGTTCACCACTGACTGGACCTTCCTGACCGGCCTGCGCGATCGGGGCCGCGCGGCCGCCGAGGCCTGGCTGGCCACCCATCTGACATCGGTCGGCGTAGAGTCGACCGTCGATCTGAGAGCCGAGTTCCTGTGACCACGCTTGCTGTCGTCCAACGCCCTGTCCCCACCGTCGGCGTGGTCTGCCTGAAGGGCGACCAGGTCCTGCTGATCAAGCGGGGCACCCCGCCCAGGCTGGGCCAGTGGAGCCTGCCCGGCGGGCGGATCGAGTGGGGAGAGGCCGTCGATGTCGCCGCGCTGCGCGAGCTGAAGGAAGAGACCGGGGTCGACGCCGAGCTGACCGGCCTGCTGGACGTGGTCGACGGCGTCTTCACCTCGCGCGAGACCGGCGAGACCACCCGCCACTTCGTGATGATCGACTACGCCGCCCGCTGGACCGGCGGCGAACCGGTGGCCGGCGACGACGCGGCGGACGCCCGCTTCTTCACCCGCGAGGAGGCCATGGCCATCGTGGAGTGGGACGAAACCCGGCGGGTCATAGAACAGGCCTTCGACCGCATCGCCGCTTGACCAACCCCGCGTCACCGGCCTTTTTGTGCGTCAAACAGACGTTCAAAACGGGAAGCGACGCATCATGGCCTACAAGCCCTTTGATCTGACCGGAAAGGTCTCCCTGATCACCGGCGGCAACGGCGGCATCGGCTTCGGCATGGCCGAAGCGCTGGCGGCTTCCGGCTCGGACATCGTGATCTGGGGCTCCAACCCCGAGAAGACGCAGGCGGCCGAGGGCAAGCTCCTGGCGCACGGCGTGCGGGTCAAGGCCCAGATCGTCGACTGCGCCGATGAGGCCCAGGTGGTCGCCGGCATGACGGAAGCCGCCACGGCCATGGGCCGCATCGACACGGTGATCGCCAACGCCGGTCGCGGACGCGGCGCCGCCTCCTTCTCCGAAATGACCACCGAGGCCTGGCGGTACAACATGGCCCTCAACCTCGACGGCGTGTTCTGGACCCTGCGCGAGGCGGCCAAGCATATGGTCGAGCGGGCCAAGGCCGGCGATCCCGGCGGTTCGCTGATCGGCATCGCCTCTCTGGCCGCCATCGAGGGCGCGGCCCGCAACGAGGCCTATGCCGCCACCAAGGGCGGCGTGATCTCGATGATGAAGTCCATCGCCGTCGAGCACGCGCGCTACGGCGTCCGCGCCAACGCCATCCTGCCCGGCTGGATCGCCACCGACATGACCGCCGGCGCCCAGGGCAACGACACCTTCACCACCAAGGTCATCAGCCGCGTGCCCGCCCGCCGCTGGGGCGAGCCGGCCGACTTCGGCGGCGTGGCCGTCTACCTGGCCTCCGACGCCAGCAGCTACCACTCCGGCGACACCTTCGTCATCGACGGCGGCTACGCGATTTTCTGATGAGCGCCGGGGTGTGCTCGCTCATCCCGAACTCACGTCATGGCCCGGACACGCCGGGCCATGACGATGAAGAGGAAGCTGTTCCTTGCGGGTAGTGACGCGGCGTCACGGTTGAGCCGCGCCACGGCATGGCGGATGATGGTTTCAAACGAGACCAAGGAACCACCGCCATGTCACTCCGCACCCCCCTTTGCGACATGCTCGACATCGAGCACCCCATCCTGCTGGCCGGGATGGGCGGCGTGTCCTATGCCGAGCTGGCGGCGGCGGTGAGCAACGCCGGTGGCTATGGCGTGCTGGGCATGGCCGGCACCCAGCCGGAGTTCATCCGCGAGCAGATGCGCAAGGTCCGCTCGCTGACCGACCGGCCGTTCGGCGTCGACCTGCTGGCCGCCAGCCCGGAAAGCCTGACGGCCGCCGTCGAGATCATCATCGAGGAGGGCGCCAGCTCCTTCATCGCCGGCCTCGGCGTGCCGATGCCGATCATGGAAAAGCTCAAGAAGGCCGGCCTGAAGGTCATGGTCGTCTGCGGCGCGGTGAAGCACGCGGTGAAGGCGGAACAGGCGGGCTGTGACGCGGTCATCTGCCAGGGCGGCGAGGGCGGCGGGCACACCGGCCTGGTCGGAACCCTGCCCTTGATCGCCCAGGCGGTCGAGGCGGTGAAGATTCCCGTGGTCGGGGCCGGCGGCCTCTACGACGGCCGCGGCCTGGCCGCCAGCCTGGCGCTGGGCGCCCAGGGCGTCTGGATGGGCACCCGCTTCATCGCCAGCGAGGAAGCCCATGCCGGCGACCTCTACCGCCAGACCATCCTTGAGGCCGCCGACGAGGACACTGTCCGCACCCGCTGCTACAGCGGCAAGCCGATGCGGGTGAAGAAGAACCCCTACGTCGAGGACTGGGAGAGCCGTCCGGGCGACATCCAGCCCTTCCCGATCCAGGCCGGCATCAGCGTACGCAACAACGCCCTGGGCGGCATCGGCGGCCAGATCGAGGGTCTGGACCCGGACAAGTCCTGCTTCGCCATGGGCCAGAGCGCCGGCGGCGTCCACGATGTGCTGCCGGCCGGCGACATCGTCCGCAGGATCATGGCCGAGGCCCACGCCTCGATCGCCGGCCTGACAGCGCTCAACGCGGCCAGCCCTGCGAAGGCGAAGGTCGCCGCCGGGTGACGGTCTACTGCATCGCCCAGATGCGATTCACGGACCGGGCCGCCTATGATCGCTACCAGGCGCGGTTTATGGACGTCTTCCGCCGGTTTGACGGTCGCCTCCTGGCGGCCGACGAATCGCCGCGGGTGGTCGAGGGATCGTGGGACCGCGAGAAGGTCGTCCTGATGAGCTTCCCCGACGAGGCGGCCTACACCGCCTTCGCCGACTCCGACGCCTACCAGGAGATCAGCCAGGACCGCCTCGCCGGCACGCAGGCCGTGGTGCTGCTGGCCAAGGGGCTCGGCTAGACGCCCTCGACGATCACCACCCGGTACTCGGCGCCCTTGAGCCGGTGCTGCAGCGCCGCCTGGTAGGCGGGGCTGCGGTACCAGGCCTGGGCCTCGGCGAAGCTCGGAAACCGCAGGATCACCGCCCCGTCCGTCTCGGGCCCTTCGAGCACCTCCTGGCGGCCGTAGAAGGCCAGGGGCGTCACAGCGTGTCCACCCCGCGCCTCCCGGGCCTTGGCGCCGTAGGCAGCGAATTCCTCGGGGTCGATCATCCGCTCGCGGACAAGGATGACGTAGGCGGGCTTGGCGTCGTCGCTCATGGAGGCTCCTCACGCTTGGGGCGGGGACACTACCGCCGCAGGACGCCGCTGGCGACGCGATGGTTGTTGATTCAGGTCACATCCCGACGCCGCGACCGACGCTAGCCTCGTTCGTCTTCCGAAGGAGTCCGTCCATGTCCCTGATCGACGCCCCCGAAGCCCCCGGCCGGATCACGCGCCGCGGCGACGCCATCGAGATCACCCTGATCCGCCACCTCGACCACGCCGCCGGAACGGTCTGGACCTTCCTGACCGACCCCGCGCGATTGCCGCAGTGGCTGGCGCCGGGCGACATCGAGTTGCGGATCGGCGGCCGGGCCCGACTCGACTTCGTCGACTCCGGAACGGTGATCGACAGCGCGGTCACCGCCTTCGACCCCGGCGTCCTGCTGGAATACAGCTGGAGCGGCCCTGGCGAGCCGCTGAGGCCGGTTCGGTGGTCGCTGGACATCGAGGGGCCCCAGGCCTGCCGCCTGACCCTGACGCTCACCACGCCGGCGGGCGAGGACGCCGGCCGGGGCGCGGCGGGCTGGGAGGCGCACCTGGAGATGCTGGCCGCGGCGCTCGAAGGGGTTCCGATCAAGTTCCCGTTCGAGCGCTTCAAGGCCGCCCGCGACGCCTATCGGGCGCGGCTGGCCTGACCGGTCAGCCCGCGATCAGGATCCACAGCCCGATCGCCGCGAAACAGGCGGCCGCCGCCCAGCGGATGTAGCGCAGTGGCAGCCGCGTGGCCGCCGCCTCGCCGATCCAGACGGCCGGGGCGTTGGCGATCATCATGCCCAGCGTCGTCCCGGCCGCGACCAGCAGGATGCTGTGGAACTTCGCCGCCAGGGCCACCGTGGCCACCTGGGTCTTGTCGCCCATCTCGACGAAGAAGAAGGCGATGGCCGTCGTCAGGAAGACCGAGCCGGCCCGCATGGCCGACGGCGCCTCGTCGTCCTCGAACTTGTCGGGGATCAGCGCCCAGGCCCCGAAACCGATGAACAGCAGGCCCAGCACCCACTTCATCCACGGGCCGTTCAGGCTGTGGCCGGCGACCGATCCGATCGTGGCGGCCAGACCATGGTTGGCCAGGGTGGCGACGAGGATCCCGGCCAGGATCGGCCAGGGCTTTCGGAACCGCGCCGCCAGCACGATGGCCAGCAGCATGGTCTTGTCGCCGATCTCGGCGATGGCCACGAGGCCGGTGGAGACGAGGAAGGCTTCCATGAACATGTCCTGGCGGGACCGGTAAGACAGACCATTGGCGTTCCGCGCTCCGGTCCCGCTCGACCGCACGCGAAAGCCAAAGGTCTCGCCAGGTCCTCCCGGACTGAGCGCGCCATGAAGCCTCGGCTTCAAGTTTGTTGACGCGCCCCCCGCTGGATATGCGGGCGGCTACTCCCCAGTGACGGAGGGCTGATAGCCCCGCACCGGCGTCGAGGCAAGCCTCAGAGGCTGCCGTCCGCCTTCGCCGCCGTCGTCAGCTCGGCGCGGAACTTCGGATGGGCGAGGCCGATCAGCGCCTTGGCCCGCTCGAAGGAGGACAGGCCCTTGAGGTCGACGTGGCCGTACTCGGTGACGACGATGTGGGTGTCGTTGCGCGGCGTGGTCACCGGTCCGTCGAGGCGGGTTGTGATGCGCGAGACCGTGCCGTCCTTGGCGGTCGAATGGCAGGCGATGATCGACTTGCCGCCCCGGGAAGCGTAGGCGCCGCGCACGAAGTCCAGCTGGCCGCCGGCGGCGCTGAACTGACGCCCCGCCAGGTGCTCGGAGTTGCAGGCGCCCGACAGGTCGATCTGCAGCGTGGCGTTGACCGAGACCACCCTGTCGTTGCGGGCGATCACCGCCGGGTCGTTCACATAGTCGACCGGCCGGCTCTCGACGGCGGCGTTGTCGTCGATGAAGTCGTAGAGCGCCTTGTCGCCCAGCGCGAAGGTGAAGATCGACAGGCCCGGGTCGGTGGCCTTGCGCCGGTTGGTGACCACGCCCCTGCGCATCAGCTCGACCAGGCCCGGCGACAGCAGCTCGGTGTGGACGCCCAGGTCCCGGTGCTGGCCGAGCGCCGAGCAGACCGCGTCCGGCAGGGCGCCGATGCCCATCTGCAGGCAGGCGCCGTCCTCGACCAGGCCGGCGACGATGCGGCCGATGGCGTCGTCCTCCGGCGTGCGGTCGCGGGAGGGGTTCTCGAACAGCGGCTGGTCGTTCTCGACGATGCCGTCGACCTGGCTGACGTGGATCATGCCGCCCCGGACGCGGGGCATGTGCTTGTTGACCTCGACGATCACCCGGCGCGCGGACGACACCAGCGTCGAACCATAGTCGTTGCTGGTGCCCAGGCTGAAGAAGCCGTGGCGGTCCATCGGCGAGACGGCGGTGACGAAGACGTCCATCGGCGCCGGCTCGCTCATCAGCCGCGGCGCCTGGCTGAAGGCGCCGGGGACAAAGGCGACCGTGCGCTGGCCCTCGGCGGCCCCGCGGGCCAGCAGCGCCCGCTCGACCGGCCCCAGGAAGAGACAGTGCGGCCGGATGCGGTCCATCAGCTCATAGCGCAGCACCGACATCGCCGCGTGCGGCGTCGAATGGAAGTAGTAGAGGCGGACCTCGTCGATCTCCTGGGCCTCGGCCCGGGCGGCGATCGCGGCCAGGATGGCCGGCGGCTCGGCCAGCGCCATGCCCATGGCCAGGCGATGGCCCGACTCGACCTGGTCGGCCGCCTCGGCCGCCGTCAGCCGCTTGCTCGCGTAGATCGCTTCGGGGGTCATGTCGCGTCTATGCCACGAACCGGCGGCCGCCGACGAGGGGTCTTCAGGGGGATCGCCGCGAGGCGCGTCGGGCGCCTTTTCGCCCATCGGGCGAGTGGCGATCACAGTCCCGCGACCACGCGCCGCGCCCCTTGTCCTAACCCCTTGCAATGGTTGGAATGCTGGTCGCCGTTAACCTTTTGCTAACGAAAAAAGTCGCCCGGCGGACGATCTGGCCGTTGACGAGTCATTAGGGCTCGTGGCCCCATATAGTGGGTTCGGGGGCATACCGCCCACAACATGTAGGGGTTCGAGGCGGCGTTTGTCGGCTTTGAACGCTCCGATTGGTCACGGGTTTTGGGATATGATGGGTGAAGTGGCGCGACAGATTCCTCTCGGCGAAGCCGCCGGAGACAGCGCCTGGGAAGCCGGCCGTCCCCAGCTCTCGCTGGTGCGCAAGGTCGAGGTGGACCGGTCGCGGGACGCCCTGCTGACAGACTTCGGCAAGACCACGCTCGAGGACCGGTATCTCCTGCCGGGCGAGTCGTACCAGGACATGTTCGCCCGCGTCGCCACGGCCTATGCCGACGACGCCGACCACGCCCAGCGCGTCTACGACTATATGAGCCGCCTGTGGTTCATGCCGGCCACGCCGGTCCTCAGCAACGGCGGCGCCGAGCGCGGCCTGCCGATCAGCTGCTTCCTGAACGCCGTGGGGGACTCGCTCGACGGCATCGTCGGGACCTGGAACGAGAACGTCTGGCTGGCCGCCAATGGCGGCGGCATCGGCACCTACTGGGGCGGCGTCCGCAGCATCGGCGAGAAGGTCAAGGGCGCCGGACAGACGAGTGGCATCATCCCCTTCATCCGCGTCATGGACTCCCTGACGCTGGCCATCAGCCAGGGCAGTCTGCGCCGGGGTTCGGCGGCGGTGTACCTGGACATCCACCATCCGGAGATCGAGGAATTCCTCGAGATCCGCAAGCCGTCGGGCGACTTCAACCGCAAGTCCCTGAACCTGCACCACGGCATCTCGATCAGCGACGAGTTCATGCATGCCGTCCGCGACGGCGGCAAGTTCGGCCTGCGCTCGCCCAAGACCGGCGAGGTCCTCAAGGAGGTCGACGCCCGCACGCTGTGGCAGAAGGTGCTGGAGCTGCGCCTGCAGACCGGCGAGCCCTACCTGATCTTCTCCGACCACGTGAACAAGGCGATGCCGAAGCACCAGCGCGAGCTCGGCTTCAAGGTCCGCCAGTCCAACCTGTGCAGCGAGATCATGCTGCACACCGGCAAGGACCACCTGGGCGAGGAACGCACCGCCGTCTGCTGCCTCTCCAGCGTCAACGCCGAGACCTTCCTGGAGTGGCGCGACGAGCCGCGCTTCATCGAGGATGTCATGCGCTTCCTCGACAACGTGCTGGAGGACTTCATCCAGCGCGCCCCCGTCGACGCGAAAGCCGCCGTCTACGCCGCGCAGCGCGAGCGCTCGGTGGGCCTGGGCCTGATGGGCTTCCACAGCTTCCTGCAGGCCCAGAACGTGCCCTTCGAGAGCGCCCTGGCCAAGTCGTGGAACATGCGCCTCTTCAAGCATCTGCGCCGCGAGGCCGACAAGGCGAGCGTCAAGCTGGCCGAGGAAAAGGGGCCCTGCCCCGACGCCGCCGAGCGCGGCGTGATGGAGCGCTTCTCGCACAAGCTGGCCATCGCCCCGACCGCCAGCATCAGCATCATCTGCGGCGGCACGTCGGCCGGCATCGAGCCGATCCCGGCCAACATCTACAGCCACAAGACCCTGTCGGGCACCTTCGCGGTCAAGAACCCCTACCTGGAGCGGCTGCTCGAGACCAAGGGCCAGAACACCGCCGCGGTCTGGGACACCATCCTGGCCAATGAGGGCTCGGTGCAGCACCTCGACTGCCTGACCCAGGACGAGAAGGACGTCTTCAAGACCGCCTTCGAGCTGGACCAGCGCTGGATCGTCGAACTGGCCGCCGACCGCACGCCCGACATCTGCCAGAGCCAGTCGGTCAACCTGTTCATCCCCGGCGACGTGGACAAATGGGACCTGCACATGCTGCACTGGCAGGCTTGGGAGCGGGGCATGAAGAGCCTCTACTACCTGCGCTCCAAGTCGGTGCAGCGCGCCAGCCACGCCGGCAACGAGACGGTCGAGGCCGTCGACATGGCCGGCAGCGCCCGCACCGACTACGAGGAATGCCTCGCCTGCCAGTAGGCGGACGACGCGTGAGACAGGGGCCTGGCGAACGATCGCCGGGCCCTTTTTCGTTGCGTCCTTCGCGACGCGGACCTGAAGGTCCGCTCCTCAGGATGACGAAGTCTGTGCGTTCCACTCCCCTTCGTCATCCTGAGGAGCGAGCCTTGGGCGAGCGTCGCGAAGGACGCACCCGGCCAAACGCGAGAAACCTTCGCCCAGAATCGGCCGGTTCCGTCAAATCCCCGCGAAAAACCGTCAAATCGGCGGGAACGTCGCGCGCCGGTCCGGGTTCTCGTCTTCACGTAAACGAGAGGACGTCCCCATGCGCAGCCACATCATCTCCGTTCTGACCGCCTCGGCCGCCGCCCTGGCCCTGACCGCCTGCAGCGGTCCGGCCGAGGACGCCGGCAACCAGCGGGCCGACGCCGTCGAGCAACAGGCCGAAAACGCGGCCGACGCGCTCGAGAACCAGGCCGACGCCGCCCGTGACGCCGCCGCCGGCGGGACCGAGGCCGTCAAGGACGCCGCCGACGCCAGCGCCGACGCCCTGGAGCGCAAGGCCGACGCGGTCGAGGACGCCGGCGAGAAGCGCGCCGACGCGATCGAGAAGGAAGTCGACCGCAAGTACTAGGCGCTTTGCGTGCTTCGACACGCGCTCTTCGAGCGCTGCTCAGCATGACGTGTGAGGATAGCCTTCCGACCACGTCATCCTGAGCAGCCGCGCAGCGGCGTGTCGGAGCCTGCCCTCGGGCCGGCCACCGGCCGGTCCCGGGGGGGCGCACGGCCTCACCGCGTGAGGCAGCCTCCTACCCCGCCGGGGCCAGGGTGATGTCCACCATGATCTCGCCGGAGATCGCCTCCAGCGCGTCCTGCACGGCCGAGGTCGCCAGGCCCGGCGGCAGGCGCAGACGGGCGTCCATGTGGAACAGCGGCGCGCCGGAGTGCGGCTCGGCGCTGACCCGGGTCTCGAAGCTTTCGATGTTGGCCCCCAGTTCGCCGAGCACGCCGGTCACCTGGTTGACGATGCCCGGCCGGTCCTGGCCGACCAGCGACAGGTCCAGCGCCTCGCCGGCCGGGGCCGCCTCGCCCGCGTCGGCCGGCGCCAGCCGCACCTCGAGCCCGGCCGCGTCCACCGCCGCCACGGCCGTGCGCAGCGCCCCGGCCCCGTCGGCCGGGATCTCGACCAGCACCGAGCCGACATAGAGGCCGCCCAACCGGCTCAGCCGGCTCTCCAGCCAGTTGCCGCCCGCCGACAGCACGGCCGCCGCCAGCGACCGGGTCAGCCCGGGCCGGTCGCTGCCGACCACGCTGAGCACGAACAGAGCCATGGAGGGTCTCCCTTGCGTTGGGGGTGTTGGTAGCACCGGGGAGCGCTACGTCACCAGTCCTACCCCCTAGTTCACCGCCCCCACCGCCGCCGCGCCGCCCGCCGGATCCGCGATCCAGGCGGGCCAGAGGTCCTGGGGCCAGGCGGCGATGACGTGGAGGCGGTGGAGCTCGGCCAGGGTCTGGCGCAGGGCGACGGTGGCGATGGAGAGGTCGCGGGACTGGCCGGCGGCGAAGCGCAGGGTCAGGGCCAGGCGGTCGCCGGCCGGCGCGATGTTGACCTCGTGCACCAGGCCGACCGTGGCCTCGGGGCCCGGGCGGACCGGCGGGGTGGCGCCCATGGCCTGGACGGCGGCGGCCTGTTCCCAGGACTGGCGGCCGGGATCCTCCAGCGCCGAGGCCGGCGGGGTAAGCATGGGGACGAGGGCCTGGACCAGGCCCCGGCACAGCCGCTGGGTCAGCCACAGCCGCGTGGCCGCGCCGTCGGCGTCCTCCGCGTCGAGGGCGATGCGGTCCTCGGCCGGGTCGTACAGGAAGGAGAACCGGGTGATCTCGGCCATGGCGGTCGGGCGGCGTCCAGGCTGGAGGGCGGGGCGTCGGTCGGGCATGCGTGGGCGCAGGCGTGCGTGCAGGCCTGCGCCTCCTGCCTAGCGCCTCGCACGGCGGGGTCCAGCAAAAAGCGCCGGGCGTCGCCCGAGGTGGCCCGGAGCGGGTAAGCAGATTGTTGGCGTCGTCGTGGCAGGGTGGCTGTCGAAAGGCGGCCCCCACGATGACGACGCGAGCGATCCTGAACCGCGAGGCCCCGGCCTGGCCGGCGGGGAGAGACGCGTGACCGACCGCAGTATTCGCCGTCTGACCGACCTGGAGCATTCCGGCTCGACCGCGCGGGTGCTCAACCTCCTGGCGCCGCACCGGACCACGCCGCCCGACCCGGCCCTGGAGACGGCGCCCTTCTTCCAGAACCGGGCGCTGAACCGCTGCTTCATCGTCAAGCACCGGGTGCGGCCCAACGAGCTGGACCTGCTGACCCGGCCCCAGGCGACGACGACCAAGATCATGGCTCCGATCGAGGGCACCGACCTGCGGCTGGGCGCGCGGTTCCTGATGCTGGGGCAGAAGGACTTCGACGCCTCGGCCGAGGAGATGTTCGGCGAGGCGCTGCGGCCCGGCAAGCGGGACCGCCAGGTGCTGGACCTGATCGACGAGCTGCCGTCGCTGGACCCGTTCCTGCTGCGCGAGCACCTGCGCCAGCACGGCTTCGAGCCGGCGCGCAGCTATTTCGCCATCTCCGACGCCGACATCCAGCGGATGTACGCCTTCGTGCGCGAGGAGGTAATGGCGCTGGTGTCGCTGTCGGGGTCGAGCGCGGCCTCGGGCCAGTCGCACGCGGCGCGGCTGGTCGAGAAGCTGCTGTCCAGCAGCGCCGACAGCGGGTTCAAGCCGCTGCAGGAGACGCTGAAGCTCAGCGACCAGGACTATCAGGACGGCGTGTTCTGCTGGCGCGGGTTCCTCTACTACAAATGGGTGCTGAAGGACCTGGGACCGGCCATCACCAGGGTCGTCGGGGCGATCGAGCGCACCCAGCCGCGCGGGGCCCGCGACCCGGAGGCCACGGCCTATCTGCCCGGGGCGCGCGCCCGGCTGGCGACCGCCATCGTCACCGCCTGCGCCGGCGCCGACCGCACCCTGGGCATCTACGACAAGGCCTATCAGTCGCTGACCCGCGACGGCCAGCCGGGGGCCTTCCGCGACTTCCTGCTGACCGCCCCGACCCTGTTCATGGACCTGGGCGAGCAGCTGGGCGCGATCCAGCACATCGTCAGCTTCTGGCGCTACCGCTTCCCCGAGCACAGCCGGGCGCCGATCGACGCGGTGGAGATGATGGACCTGTTCCTCGACTTCGAGGACAGCCTGGCCTTCCTGGCCGGTCCGGCGGGCATGGCCGCCGCCTGAGGCGTCAGGCGCCGGCCGCCACGGTCTCGAACACCGCCTCGAGCAGCGCCCGGGCGTCGACCGGCTTGGTCAGGAAGCCGTCGGCGCCGGCCTCGTCGGAGGCGCGGCGGTGCTCGGGCAGGGCGTTGGCGGTCAGGGTGAAGATGCGGGCGCGCGGCCGTCCCGCCGCCGCCTCCGCGGTGCGGATGGCGCGGATGGCGGTCAGGCCGTCCATGACCGGCATCTGCATGTCCATCAGCACCAGGTCGAAGGCCCGGGCGGCGCAGCGGGCCACGGCCTGCTCGCCGTTCTCCACCGCCTCCAGCTCGACCAGGTCGGGGTCGAGCATCAGTTCGATGACCCGGCGATTGATCGGATGGTCCTCGGCCAGCAGCACCCTCGCCCGCTGCGCGCCCGCCGCCTGGAGGGCGTCGGCGCCGAGCGGCTCTTCCGCCCCGGCCGGGGGACCGACGCCCTCGAGCGGCAGCGCGAAGCTGAAGGTCGCGCCCCGTCCGGCCTGACCCGTGGCGGAGATGGTCCCACCCATCAGCTCGACCAGCGAGCGGGAGATGGCCAGCCCCAGGCCCGTGCCGCCGAAGCTGCGGGTGGTCGAGCTGTCGGCCTGCTCGAACCGCTCGAACAGGCGCTCGGCCTGGGCGGGGTCGAAGCCGATGCCGGTGTCGCGGACCTCGAAGCGGGCGATGGGGCCGTCCTCGCTCGCGTCGACGCGGATCGACAGCGCGATCTCGCCCTGGCGCGTGAACTTGACCGCGTTGCTCAGCAGGTTGGACAGCACCTGGCGGATGCGCAGCGCGTCGCCCCGGAACCAGCCGCCGCAGCCGGCCGACAGGGTCATGCGCAGCTCCACCCCCTTCTCGCGGGCGCTGGCCCGGAACAGGGCGTGGACCTCATGCGCCAGGGCGCGCAGGTCGAACGGCTCGCGGGTGACGGTCAGGCGGCCGGCGTCGACCTTGGCCAGGTCCAGAATGTCGCCCAGCAGGCTCTCCAGCGCCCGGCCGGAAACCTCGATGAGCTGGACCATCTCTCGCTGGGGCGAGGTCAGCGGCGTGCGGGCCAGGGCCTGGGCGACGCCGAGGACGCCGTTCAGCGGCGTGCGGATCTCGTGGCTCATGTTGGCCAGGAACACCGACTTGGAGTGACTGGCCCGTTCGGCCGTCTCCCAGGCCTCCAGCAGTCGCTGCTCGTTGGCCTTGCGGTCGGACAGGTCGCGGATGATGGCGGCGAAGAAGGCGCCGTCCACGGTCTCCAGCCGGGCCAGCGAGGCCTCGGCGGGGAAGGCCTCGCCGTTGCGGCGCTGGCCGGAAATCTCGGCGCGGTCATGCATCCGCAGGCTGGAGACCTCGCCGCGGGCGAAGCGCTGGACATGACCCTTGTGCGTCCCGCGGGCGGCGGCCGGCATCAGTGTCTCGACCGGCTGCCCGACGATCTCCCGCTGGCTGTAGCCGAACACCGCCTCGGCCCCGGCGCTGAAGAAGCGGACGACGCCCTCCTCGTCGGCGACGACGATGGCCTCCGGCGAGATCGCCATCATCCCCGACAGCATGTCCTGGCTGCGACGGGCGGCGGCCTGCAGCGTCCGCAGGTCGGTGATGTCCTGCACCGCGCCGAGCATGCTCGCCGGCCGGCCGTCCGGGCCTCGTATCAGCTCGCCCTGTTCGATGACCCACCGCACCTCGCCGCCGGGCCGGACCACGCGATGCTCGATGCGATACGGCTCGCCCTCCAGCGCCCGGTCGACGGCGGTGGTCACGAGGTCGCGGTCCGCGGGATGGATGCAGGCGAGGAAGGCCTCGTAGCTCGGGACGAAGCCGGCCGGGTCCCGGCCGAAGATGCGGAAGATCTGGTCCGACCAGATTATGTCGCCGCTGGCGATGTCCCACTCCCAGCTGCCCGTCGCGGACAGGCGCTGGGCCCGCTCGAGGTGCGCCAGAACGTAGTCGGACGGCGTGGGGTCGCTCATCTACGCCGCCAGCGCGGCCTGGTGCTGAACGAGCCGGTCGACGACCAGCCGGCTGATCATCCGCCCCTCCAGGGGCAGGATGGCGTCCACGACGCCGCCGACGCCGTCCCGCTCGCAGACGGCGGGCGGCGACTGCAGCTGGGCGGCGGAGACGTGGAAGGTCTCCTGCACGCTGTCCACCAGCAGGCCCGCCAGCTTGTCCCCGCACTGCACCACCACGATGACATGGCGACTGCTCGGCTCGGTCATCCCGAGATCCAGCTGGGCGGCCAGATCGAGCACCGGCATGACGATGCCGCGCAGATTGATCACGCCCTTCACGTAGGGCGGGGCATGCGGCACCGGCGTCGCGGGCGTCCATCCGCGGATTTCGCGGACGACCTTGATGTCGACGCAGAACTCCACGTCCTTGACCACCAGGGTGATGACCTCGATGCGGTCATCATCCCGCGCGAGCACGTCGATCAGGTCGGCGGCCATCAGAATTCTTCCCAGTCGCCGGCGGGCTTGACCGCCACCGCCGCTCCCGAGCGGCCGAAGGCGGCCAGCCTCGCGCGGGCGGCGTGGACGGGGTTGTCATCCCTGACGGGCGCGGGGGCCGGCGCAACGGCGCGGCTGTACTTCGGCGCCGCCTGACCATCGGCACTGATCTCGAACCTCGACACCAGGCTGCTAAGGCTGGCGGCTTCGCTTCGCAGGCCCGCCGCGGCGGCGGTGGCCTGTTCGACCATGGCGGCGTTCTGCTGTGTGATCTGATCCATCTGGTTCACGGCGGTGTTAACCTCGCCCATGCCAGTCGCCTGCTCGTGGGTCGATGCGGCGATTTCGCCCACCAGCGCGTCGATGTTGGCGATCGCCTCGACGATCGCCGACAGCGCCTTGCCGGTATCCCCGACCAGCTTGGCCCCCCGGTTGACCTGCGCGCTCGAGGTGCTGATCAGCGACTTGATCTCCTTGGCCGCCTCGGCCGAGCGCTGGGCGAGCGCCCGCACCTCGGAGGCGACGACCGCGAAGCCCTTGCCGGCGTCGCCCGCCCGGGCCGCTTCCACGCCGGCGTTGAGCGCCAGCAGGTTGGTCTGGAAGGCGATCTCGTCGATCACGCCGATGATCTGGCCGATCTGCGACGACGAGCTCTCGATCTCGGTCATGGCGCCGACGGCGTCCCGCATGACCTCGCCGGACTGTTCAGCCTCGGACCGCGCCTTGGTGGCCGCGTCAGCAGCCTGTTTCGCGCCCTCAGCCGTGCGCCTGACCGTCTGGGTGATCTGGTCCAGCGCGGCGGCCGTTTCCTCGAGGCTCGCCGCCTGCTGTTCGGTGCGCTTCGACAGGTCGTCGGAAGCGCGGGCGATCTCGTTGGAGCCGCGCGCCAGTTCGCCCGTGGAGGCGGAAACCGCAGCCAGAGCCTCACCAAGGGTCGCAGCCGCCGCATTATAGGCATCGCGCAAACCGTGATACTCGACCGGGATGTCATCAGTGACCCGGCGGGTCAGGTCCCCCTGGCTCAGCGCCGCCAGCGCCTCGCCCAGTGCGTGCTGGACGCGCTCGCGTTCCTCGCCCAGGACCCGCCGCTCGGCCTCGACGCGGTTGCGCTCCGCCGCCTCCAGATAGACCGAGATAGCGAAGTCCATGTCCAGCAGCGTCGCCTTGACCAGGGCCGACAGCTCGGCCGCGACCCGCGTCGTCAACATCCGGTCTTCGCGCTTCCGCTGTGGCAACCGCGCCTGCAGCACCGCCTCGACCAGGCCGCCCAGCACCAGGGCGTATCCGCCGATGTACCAGCGCGGCTCCAGGCCGATACGGGCGTGGATCTCGCCAACCCGGGTGACGGCGTCGACGTAGGCGCCGTCGAACCGCCCGTCGGAGATGCCGTCCCAATGCCGCAGCTGGCGCGTTCGCGCCGATCCGAGCAGGGTTTCATCGGGGAAGAAGGACCGGGTCTGCGGCGTCGCCCGGACCTGATCGTAGAAGCCGTCGAGAATGCCGGGCAACCGCGCCCTGACGATATCCTGACGCCGCGGATGTCCGCCTGGGCGGCGGCGTCCAGCTGCATGAACGCCAGTCGCTCATTGAGCCCCGCATTGTTGGTCATCGTCGCCTCCCCTGCGCCGCCTCGATCAAAGCGTTCCGTGATTGGTTCGAACTACTTTTCCACGCAGAGGGGACGCTTGGTGATTCGGCAGTATATGGCAACTCGAATTGCGATGTTATTTGAACATTTACATTCACCAATGCGCTTCAACCGACACCGGTGTCTACAATACTGACCCTCGATATTAATCATTTCGGGTCTGCACCTGACTACTCCATAGTAATACCTTGGGACTAGCTGCTTTGGACTTTTTACCCGTGTTCTTTGTGTGGGTATTGCGCTGGGTTTGGCGGCGCAATAGAAGCCCCGGAGGCTCTGCTACAAAGGGCGCAAGCGGTTCGGGGGAAGCGCGCTGTGAGTCTGGATGTCCTCATCATCGATGATCAGGCGCTCTGTATCGAGCAACTGTCGGCGCTCGTTCGCGAACGGGCTCTGGACGTGCGCATCCAGGTGACCGATCAGCTGAAGGCCGCGACCACGCTGCTGGCCAAGGCCTTGCCCGACCTCGTAGTCGTCGAGCTCGCCCTGCCCGGTCTTGGTCGCGAGGCCGGTGTGGCGATGCTGGCCCGACTGACTTCCGCTCCGGTCCTGGTGCTCGACGCCCGACACGACGGCGCCGCCCTGCGCGCCTGCGCCTCGGCGGGCGCCGGCGGCTATGTGACCCGGTCCTCGAGCCGCGACCTCGTGGCGGCGGCCATCGCGGTGGTACTGGCCGGGGGACGCTACTTCCCGACCAGCGACGAGATGCAGATCGAACCGCCCAGGCTCGACAACCCGCCCGACCTGTCGCCGCGCCAGGTTGATGTGCTGGACGGGCTGATGCGCGGCCAGACCAATCTGGAGATCGGCGAACGGCTGGGCATCGCCCTGCCGGCGGTCAAGGTTCACGTGCGCGCCGTCCTGCGGGCCCTGGGCGCGCGGAACCGCACCGAGGCCGCCCTGCTGGGGCGCTCGTTCTCAAGACGGCAGGCGCCGGCTCCGTCTCCGGCGGACTAGAACCGCGTCAGTTCGGTGAAGCCGCCGAAGATCATGCGCTTGCCGTCGAACGGCATGGTCGCCGGATCCGGCTGCATGCGCGGGTCGGCCATGACCTTCGCATTGACCTCGTCGCGCTTCTCGCGGCTCTCGTAGGTGATCCACGAGAAGACAACCACCTCGTCGTCCGTGGCCATCACCGCGCGCGGGAATGAGGTCAGCTCGCCATAGGGCGTGTCGTCGGCGACGCATTCGACGTAGCTGGTCGCGCCGTGCTCCATCCAGACCGTTCCGGCCAGTTCGGTGATCGCCTTGTAGGCGTCGAGCTGGTCCTTCCGGACAGCCAGTACGAAGCCATCAACATAGGCCATGGGGGTCTCCTTCCTGTGTCACTGCCCAAAGGACGTCGGGGAGCGCCCGGTTCCGACATCGGCCCCGACATCCGGCCGGGCCAGGCCTGGGGTCAGCGCTCCCAGCCGGGCTCGAACGGGAAGCGGGCCGCCCAGAAGGCCGTGAGCCTCGGGTCGGCGTCGACGCGCCGGACCACCGGCGCCATGCCCGGCGCCTCGCGGTAGAAGCGGTTGCGGCCCGGGCCCCAGCGGCTGACGACCGTGACGTAGATATCCAGCACCGACAGGTCGTCGCCGAGCAGATAGTCGCCGGCCGGGGTGATCTGGCTGTCCATCATGCGCCAGCAGTCGGCGATGCGCTCGGCGGTGGCGGCCTTGACCCGCGCCTGGGCGTCGGGGTCGTCGCCGGCCAGCCGGGCCGGCTCGTCCCGCACCCAGAACATCGAATAGATCGACGCGGGGATAAAGGTCATCCAGCGCAGGAACTGTCCGCGCCGCGGGTCGCCGACGGCCGGGCCCAGCCGCGCGGCGGGGTGAGCGTCGGCCAGCCAGGTCAGGATCGCCCCGCTCTCGGTCAGCACCTCGCCGCCGGGCAGCATCAGGGCCGGGATCTGGACCAGCGGATTTGACCGCGCGGACCCTGGCCAGGACGGCTTCGTCATGGTCCCAGGTCGCGCCCTCGACGACCTCGTAGTCCAGACCGATCAGGGTCATGGCCGCCTCGACCGGCACGCTGCCCGATCCGAGCGCGCCGTAGAGGGTCAACGATTGGTTCATGACCTTATCCACAATCTCACAACATCTTGTGGGTTGCGTCAGCGTGACCACTAGATGTGTCGCGGCAGTTTGATACGGTTGTCATCCTAACGCGTCGCCTCGATTCCCGTTTGCCACCGTCCGGAGTTCGTCACCGTGACCGCCTCGTCCAAGCTTGTTCTGCCCGGCCTGCTCACCCCTTCGGCGGCCTACAAGCCGTTCCGGTACCCGTGGGCCTTCGACATGTGGAAGAAGCAGCAGCAGGTCCACTGGATGCCCGAGGAGGTGCCGCTGGGCGAGGACTGCAAGGACTGGGCGGCCAACCTGAATGACAAGGAGCGCAATCTGCTGACGCAGATTTTCCGCTTCTTCACCCAGGGCGATATCGAGGTCCAGGACAACTACATGGACCGCTACGGCCGGGTGTTCCGCCCGACCGAGGTGAAGATGATGCTCTCCAGCTTCGCCAACATGGAGACCATCCACATCGCCGCCTACGCCCTGCTGCTCGAGACGATCGGCATGCCGGAGAGCGAGTTCGGCGCCTTCATGGAATACGAGGCCATGAAGGCCAAGCACGACTACATGCAGCAGTTCGGCGTCGAGACGAACGCCGACATCTGCCGCACCCTGGCCATGTTCGGCGGCTTCACCGAAGGCCTGCAGCTGTTCGCCTCCTTCGCGATGCTGATGAACTTCCCGCGCTTCAACAAGATGAAGGGCATGGGTCAGATCGTCAGCTGGTCGGTGCGCGACGAGAGCCTGCACTGCGAGGGGATCATCAAGCTCTACCACGCCTTCAACGCCGAGACCCAGGCGGTGACCAAGGCCGTGGCCGACGACATCGTCGCCTGCTGCGAGCATGTGGTGATGCTGGAGGACCGCTTCATCGACCTGGCCTTCGAGCAGGGCGAGGTCCAGGGCATGACGCCCGAGGACATCAAGCAGTACATCCGCTTCATCGCCGACTGGCGCCTGCGCCAGCTGAAGCTGCCGGAGATCTACGGGGTCAAGGAAAACCCCCTGCCCTGGCTGCAGTCGATGCTGAGCGGCGTCGAGCACGCCAACTTCTTCGAGGCCCGCGCCACCGAGTACTCCAAGGCCGCGACCAAGGGCCAGTGGCACGGCGAGGACGGCGTCTGGGGCGAGTTCGACCGCCTGATGGCCCGCCGCGGCGAGACCCTGCTGCCGGCGGAGTAGCGCCTTCCCTTCACCGGGGGGGGGGCTGACGGAGGGGACGCGCACCCGGGTGCGCGTCCCCTTTTTCGTCGGGGTCTAGTGAGTCCCGGCCGGGGCCGGATGGCCGGCGTCGCCCAGGCTCTTGCGCGCCTCGCGGCAGGCGTCGGCGCACAGCTCGCAGGCGGTGGCGCAGATGGCGCAGTGCTCATGCCGTGCGCCGTGTTCGCGGCAGACGTCGGCGCAGCGGCGGCAGGCCGCCTCGCAGACCTGGGCCATGGCCTCGATGATCGGCACGTCGCCGCCGGCGCGGCGCAGGGCGACATTGGAGAAGGCCTGGCAGACATCGGCGCAGTCCAGGTCTAGCCGGATGCACTGGATCAGGTCGGCGACGCTGTCCTCGCCGAGGCAGGCGTCGGCGCAGGACCGGCAGATAGCGGCGCAGAGGGCGGCGCTCTCGGCGGCCGAGGCCAGCGGGTCGTTGATGTTTCCCTTCACGTGCGGGTGGGTGGCGATCATGTCGCGCAGGGGCGTCATCGGCTCTCTCCTGTCAGGTTGGGATGGGAGAAGAAGCCCCCGGGCGGCCGGGTCGTTGCTTCACAGCTGGTTGAAGGCGGGATGGCGACCCGGCGATCCGATGCTAGGCTGGCGGCCCGTCCGCGAGAGGCCGCCCATGCTGATCATCCGCCTGATCCTGCGCACCCTGGTCGGCATGGCCGGGCTGTGGCTGGCCGACCGGTTCGTCAACGGCGTCAACATCACCAGCAACGAGACGCTGCTGATCGCCGCCCTGATCATGGGGGTGGTCAACGCGGTGGTGCGGCCGGTGGTCTTCTGGATGACCCTGCCGGTGACCTTCCTGACGCTGGGTCTGTTCCTGTTTGTCGTGAACGCCGCGATGTTCGGCCTGACCGCCTGGGTCCTGCAAGGCTTCAGCGTCGACGGCCTGTGGGCGGCCGTGCTCGGCTCGGTCGTGCTGGGCGTCGTCAACTGGGTCGGCCAGATGGTGATCGGACCGAGGGAAGAGCGGGCGGAGTAGAGTCTCGTCAGTCCTCCCCGTTCACGGGGAGGACTGGCGCATATAGAAAAAGGGCGGCGCCTTTCGACGCCGCCCTTCTCCTGGTTCGTAGCGAGAGTGACCTGGACTAGAAGTCCATGTCGCCCATGCCGCCCATGCCGCCGGGCATGCCGCCGGCGGCCGGGGCCGCCTTCTTCGGAGCCTCGACGATGGCCGCTTCGGTGGTGATCAGCAGGCCGGAGACCGAGGCCGCGTCCTGCAGAGCCGTGCGCACGACCTTGGCCGGGTCGATGACGCCCATCTTCACCAGGTCGCCGTACTCTTCGGTCTGGGCGTTGAAGCCGAACGAAGCGGTGTCGTTCTCGAGGATCTTGCCGACCACGATCGAGCCTTCGACGCCGGCGTTTTCGGCGATCTGACGGATCGGGGCCTGCAGGGCGCGACGGACGATGGCGATGCCGGCGGTCTGGTCGGCGTTGTCGCCGGTCAGGCCTTCCAGCGCTTGCGACGCCTTCAGCAGGGCGACGCCGCCGCCGGGGACGATGCCTTCCTCAACCGCGGCGCGGGTGGCGTTCAGGGCGTCGTCGACGCGGTCCTTGCGCTCCTTCACCTCGACTTCGGTCGCGCCGCCGACGCGGATCACGGCAACGCCGCCGGCCAGCTTGGCCAGACGTTCCTGCAGCTTTTCCTTGTCGTAGTCGCTGGTGGTGTCCTCGATCTGACGCTTGATCTGGGCGATGCGGCCCTCGATGTCGTCCTTGGAGCCGACGCCGTCCACGATGGTGGTGTCGTCCTTG
>CAYTZY010000016.1:6521-42616 GCA_964442795.1 uncultured Caulobacter sp. | reverse complement strand
TCCTGGCGACGGGGTCGGAGCCGGTGGAGCTGCCGTTCCTGCCGTTCGGCGGGGATGTGATTTCCTCGACCGAGGCGCTGGCGCTGGACGCGGTTCCGAACAAGCTGGTGGTCGTCGGCGGCGGCTATATCGGGCTGGAGCTGGGCATCGCCTATCGCAAGCTGGGCGCGGATGTGACGGTGGTCGAGATGGCCGAGCGCATCCTGCCGCTCTATGACAAGGCCCTGACCGATCCGGTGACCAAGTGGCTGGAGAAGCATGGCGTCAGGCTGCTGCTCGGGGCCAAGGCCGGCGGCTTTGAAAAGGGCAAGCTGAACGTCACGACCAAGGACGGCGAGGCCGTCAAGCTAGACGCCGACAAGGTGCTGGTCACCGTCGGGCGCCGTCCGCGCACGCAAGGATGGGGCCTGGAAAACATGGGCGTTGCCATGGCGGGTCCGTTCGTGAAGATTGACAACCGCTGCGCCACCTCGATGAAGAATGTCTGGGCCATCGGCGACCTGACCGGCGAGCCGATGCTGGCGCACAAGGGCTCGGCGCAGGGCGAGGTGGTGGCGGAAATCATCGCCGGCCATGACGCGGTGTTTGACCCGGTCACCATCGCGGCGGTCTGTTTCACCGAACCGGAAATCGTCTCGGCGGGCCTGGGTCCGTCCGATGTCGAGGGCCGCGATGATGTGATCACGGCCTCCTTCCCGCTGATGGGCATCGGTCGCGCCCTGGCCATCGAGGCCGGCGATGACGGCGGCTTCGTGCGGGTGATCGCGGGCAAGGATGATCACCGGATTCTGGGCATCCAGGCGGTCGGCCAGCACGTCTCGGAACTGTCCAACAGCTTCGCGCAGATGCTGGAGATGGGGGCGGTGCTGGAGGATGTGGCGGGCGTGATCCACGTTCACCCGACGCTGGGCGAGGCGTTCCATGAGGCGACGCTGAGGGCGCTGGGGCACGCGATTCATATTTAGAGATCGAACCTTCTCCCAAAGGGAGAAGGAGGGGCCCATGCCGTCAGGCATGGGAGGATGAGGGGTTAGGCCCTCTCCGGCGCACACCGAAACCCCTCACCCTCCCAACCGCGGCGCGGTCGGGCCCCTCCCTCTCCCTATGGGAGAGGGGCAGGAGAGTTGACCCCCTGCTTGGCCGTCATCACATAGGTCCCGAAATCAGGAGCCTATGATGAGTAACCCCCGCTATGGCGTCGCGACGCCGGAACAGATCGCCGGCAAGACGGGACTGGAAGTGATGCGGGCGCTTCTGAGCGGGGAGCTGCCGCAGGCGCCGATTTCCGGGCCGATGCGGTTTGTTCTGGTGGAGGCCGAGCACGGCGTGGCGGTGTTCGAGGGCGAGCCGGATGCGAGCCTGCTCAATCCGATGGGAACGGCGCATGGCGGCTGGGCGCTGACGCTGATCGATAGTGCGGCGGGGTGCGCGGCGCACACGACCCTGCCAGCGGATGTTGGATATACAACGGTGGAGACCCACGGTAACTTCACCCGCCCGATCCCGCCGGACAGCGGCACGATCCGGGCCGAGGGGCGGGTGGTCAATCAGGGGCGGTCGCTGATCACGGCGGAGGTGCGGGTGGTGGATAGCCAGGGGCGGCTGCTCGCGCACGGCGGGTCGACGCTGATGGTGCTGGCGGCGCGGTCATAGCCCTCATCCCGGCCGGAGCGCAGCGGAGAGCCGGGACCCAGGCTGGTTGGCGCCACCTGCGTTTAGGCCCCGGATCGCTTCGAGTCCGGGGTGACGAGCGAAAGCGAGCTCGCTGCGCCTACTGCGGCGCGATGCGCATCAGCCGCCCGTTGTCCTCATCCGTGACGACCCAGAGGGAGCCGTCAGCCGCCACCTGCACATCCCGGATGCGGTGGTCCTGGTCGGTGAGGAGGCGTTCTTCGGCGACGACGCGGTCGTTTTCGATGACGAGGCGGGCCAGATGGGTGCCACCCAGGCCGGAGACGAACAGGTTGCCCTGCCATTCCGGCATGGCCGTGCCGTCATAGAAGGCGGCACCCCCCGCCGCGATGACGGGGTCCCAGTAGTAGACCGGCTGTTCCAGACCCTCGCGGGCTGTCAGGCCGTCGCCAATGGCACCGCCGCGATATTCGATGCCGTAGGCGATGGTCGGCCAGCCGTAGTTGAGGCCGGCGCGCGAGATATTGACCTCATCGCCGCCACGCGCGCCGTGCTCCATGGACCAGAGCTCGCCCGTCCACGGATTGAGCGCCGCGCCCTGGACGTTGCGGTGGCCGAGCGACCAGATTTCAGGCCGCGCGCCCTCACGGCCGACGAAGGGATTGTCCGCCGGGATCGTGCCGTCTGCGTTGATGCGGATGATCTTGCCCAGATGGCTGCCCAGATCCTGGGCCTGGGGACGCGTGGCGAGATCAGAGCGTTCGCCCAGCGTGATGTAGAGCCGGCCCTCGCGGTCGAACACCAGACGCGATCCATAGTGCATGGAGTTGGAATAGGACGGATAGGCGCGGAAGATGACCTGGAGATCGCTCAGGCTGCGCTCGTCGTCGGACAGGCGGGCACGGGCGACGGTGGTTCCGTTGCCGTCTTCGCGGTCTTCGGCGTAGCTGAGATAGACGAGGCGGTCCGAGGCGAAGTCAGGGCTGAGCGCCACGTCGAGCAGGCCGCCCTGGCGGTCAGCGTGGACGGCGGGGGCCCCGGAGACGGTTCCGAGGTCCGATCCGTCGGAGCCGAACAGACGCAAGGCACCTGACCGCTCCGTCACCAGCCAATAGCCGTTGGGCAGTTGTTGCAACGCCCAGGGATGGTCCAGGCCTTCAAAGAGCGTGGTGACCTCATAGGCGGCCTGGGTGACGACGCCGGGCGCGCGGGTCTGGCCCTCAAAGGCGGGACGTTGATCGGGGTTGTTGGGCGGGCGGCTCTCGACCGGTTGGCCCCGCGCGGCGCGGTCGCCGGCCTCGGCGTTGGAGGCTTCCTGGCCGTTGCAGGCTGTCCCCGCAAAAACAAGCGATGAGGCCGCGAAGAGGGCAAGGGCGTGGCGCATGGGTTTTCCTTTCGTCGTCCTCGGGCATGACCCGATGACCAGGGGTGCGGCGGGGCGGTTCGTCACCCCCTAGAACTCGTCAGCGGCCCGTCTGATCCTCGGGTCAAGCCCGAGGATGACGAGACTATTGGGGCAGCAACGCATGCAGTGCTTCTTTCCGCTCCATCCCGGCGACGTGGATGTTCCACCAGACGGCATAGAAGAGAAGCGGCCAGCGGCCGGCGGGCTTGTCGTCGTGTTCGAAGACGGCGCGGACCGCGTCCATGTCGCAGACCTGGGCCAGGCCTTCGTGGGCGGCCAGCGCCGGGGCCAGGTCGCGGGCGCGCGGGGCGATCCAGGCGGCGACGGGGACGGTGAAACCCTTCTTCTTCGCCCACGGATCGGCAACGGGCAGATGGCGCTCCAGCCATTTGCGCAGCAGCCATTTGCCATAGCGGCCCCGCACCTTCATGCGGTCCGGCAGGTTGAAGGCGAAGGCGGCGACCTCGCGGTCGAGGAAGGGCGTGCGGCCCTCCAGCCCGTGGGCCATCAGACAGCGGTCGAGCTTGAGCAGCAGGTCGTTCGGTAACCAGGTCGCGATATCCGCAGCCTGGGCGCGCTGGAGAGGGGTCATCCAGGGTTCGGCGGCGTGGGAAGCGGCGAGCCGCCAGTTCGCGAGCGCGGCCTTTCCCCCGTCTTTGAGATAGTGGGCGTCGAACTGAGGTTCAGCGGGGCGACCACCCAGCCAGCGAGGGCGCAGGGCGCGGCGGTAACGGCCATAGCCGCCGAACAGCTCATCGCCGCCTTCGCCGGAGAGGACGACGGTGAGGGTGCCCTTGGCCGCCTCAGCCAGCCTCCAGGTCGGCAGGGTGGCGTAGTCGGTGGTGGGGTCATCGAGCGCCCAGGCGACCTCGGGCAGGATGCGCCAGAAGTCCTCCTCGCCGAAGGTGGTCTCGCGCCAGTCGAGGTTCAGGGCGCGGGCCACGCCTTCCGCATGGGCGCGCTCGTCGCGGGCACCGGGCGCGTCAAAGCCGCAGGTGAAAGCGGTGACGGGGCGCTCGTTTAGCCGGGCCATCAGGGTGGCGATGGCGGAGGAGTCGATGCCGCCGGACAGGAACAGGCCGTAGGGGACGTCCGAGCGTTGGTGGATGCGGACGGAGTCTTCGAGGATGGCGTCTAGGCGGGCTAGGAGAGTGGCTTCTTCGCCATCGGTGCGCGTCTGCCGATCGAGCCAGGGCAAGGTGAACCCATCTGCGACCTTGCAGTCCCGAATCTCAAGCGCTGTGCCCGCGTGCACGTGGAGCTCTCCGCGCATCGGACCGGGCTCGAAAACCGAATAGCCCAACGAAAGGATCTCTTCGGTCGTCGACCGGCCTGGCCCCGGGCTAAGCCGGAAATCCTTTAGCGCGCGCGCCTCGGACGCAAATGGCATCGTGGCGTCGGCGTGGGCGGTGAACAACGGCTTGATGCCGAACGGATCGCGCACCAGCCAGGTGCGTCCGTCCGCGCCGATCAGGCAGAAGGCGTACATGCCGCGCAGACGGGTGAAGGCCTTTTCGCCCTCCAGATTGTAGATGTGCAGCAGCGGCTCGAAATCCGAGCCGGTGGTCAGCTTGTCTTGCAGGCCGAACTCTTCGATCAGCTCGAGGTAGTTGTAGATTTCGCCATTGCCGATGACGGTGGAGCCGCCGGCGTGCAGGGGCTGCCAGCCGCCTTCCAGGTCGATGATCGACAGGCGGGCGTGGGCGACGCACCAGCCGGGGCCGCTCTCCACCCGGATGCCGTTCGGACCGCGATGGGCGATCCGCTCGATCATGGCGCGGACCTCGCGCTCGGCGGCCTGCGGGTCGGTGACGCCGAGAATGCCGGCGATGCCGCACATCAGAGGGCTCCGAGCCGGGAGAAGAGGCTGCGCCACTCCTCGATCACGGCGGCCTGGCTGAACTCGCGCTCGACGCGGGCGTGGCCGTTCTGGACCAGGCGGATCTTCAGCATCGGGTCGCCGAGGATGGCCTTCACGGCGTCGGCCAGCGCCTGCGGCTCGTCGATCGGGATCAGGACGCCGTCCTCGCCATCCCGCACGAGGGCGCCAGGCCCCTTGCTGTTGGCGGCGACGACCGGCAGGCCGTGCGCCCAGGCCTGGATGACCACGTTGCCCAGCGGCTCGAACCTGGAGGGGAAGACGCAGACGTCGGCGGTCCGGTACAGCGCCCCGGCGTCGTTGCGCCAGCCGAGGAACCGCACCCGATCGGCGACGCCCAGGGCGGCGGCCATGGCCTTGAGCTTGTCTTCCAGCGGTCCGTCGCCGGCGATCCACAGGTATGCGTCCGGGATCATCGTCAGGGCCTTGAGGCTGACGTCATGGGCCTTCGCATCGTGCAGCCGGCCCATGCCGAGCAGCAGGGGGACGCCCTCCGGCGTGTCGAGGCTCGCCCGGTCGACCGGCTGGCCGTCCTCGGCGGCGGCGGCGAAGTTGGGGATGTAGCTGACCTGCCCGGCCGGCCAGCCCTGGCCGACGATCCAGTCGGCGATGTCGCGGGTGTTGCCGACCAGGTGGTCGAAGCCCTTGTAGTATTTGAGACTGTAGTAGCCGCCCAGCCGGCCGATCCGCTTCCACGGGCCGGCGGGCGTATGGCGCGCGGCGCGGTTCATCCAGGCGACCAGGACCGTGGCGTCGGCCTGCCGGGCGAAGGCGGCGATGCGGGGCTTGCTCAGGATGTCCAGCGGGCCGCCGAATCCGAAGCTGCCTGTCGCCACCCCGGCCGCGGTCAGGGCGCGGGTCCGCTCGGCGTGCGGGCGCAACGCGCAGGCCTGCGCCATGCCCGCCTCGCGCAGGGCGCGCACGAGGTCGACGAAGTAGGTTTCGGCGCCGCCGTCGCCACGCGAACCGAGGAGGTGAAGCACGCTCATGCCGGCGGGACCCTAGCTGCCTGCGGCCGGTTTCCCAAGAGGGTGATCAGGTGCTTGAAGCGGAACGCGCCGCCCCGTATAAGGCGCGCCTCGCGCGTATCGCGATACCCGTGGCTGGGTAGCTCAGATGGTTAGAGCGGTGGATTCATAACCCACAGGTCGGCGGTTCGATCCCGCCCCCAGCTACCACCGTCCCTTGATGATTGCGCCCCGGGCGGCGCCGTTCCTCCGCCAGCATCCGCTTGACCCCGGCAGGTTGTGCACGCTTGATCCCTCACGCCACCGGCGGACGATGGCAGGTGAGGCGAACAACCTCCTGGGGGGATGATCATGAGGGGCTTGACCCTGCTGGCCTGTGTGGCCGCTGGCGCGCTGTCTGGATGCGCGACTCTGGAGATCGATGACAACGCGGAGAAGAGCGGCGCGCCGTTCCATGACGTCCGGCCCTATGTCGTGGTCAACCAGGCCGCCGACTGCAGCCGCACGGCCAGCGTCCTGTCGCTGCCGGACACCAGCAAGACCTACTTCGTGCGGCCTCGCGGCGGCATCGGGGAGAACAAGCTCAGCGCCACCTTCAACAACGGCCTGCTGACCACCTTCAGCCAGGAGACCAAAGTCGATCCCACGGGGTTGATCAGCACCCTGGCCGAGGTGTTCGGCATCGGGGGCGGCGATCCTGACCGGGGGGGCGACAAGGAATCGGGTGACGGCGGCGCCGGCGGCAAGGGCCGACCCGCGACCTGCACGCCGACCAGCTGGGTCTTCGCGGTCGGAGACGACGGCAGGCTGACGCCGGCCTTCGAGCCGATTCGCTAGCGCTCAGGCGTTCAGGCCGCCGCCGACGCCGCCTCGGCGCCGTCCAGCGCCGCCTGCAACGCCTCCAGCATACGCTCGGCCTTGATCGGCTTTTCGACCACGTCGTTCATGCCGGCCTCGATATAGGACCGCACGTCCTCGGGGTCGGCGTTGGCCGTCAGGGCGATGATCGGTGTCCGGGCGGCCGGGCCGGGCAGGGCGCGGATGGCGCGGGTGGCGGCGACGCCGTCCATGCGCGGCATCTTGATGTCCATCAGGATCAGGTCGAATGAGCGGGCCTGGACCGCTTCCAGCGCCTCGACGCCGTCGACAGCCTGTTCGGAGGTGCAGTCGAACATCTCGCACAGCGCCTCGGCGACCATGCGGTTGGTGGCGTTGTCGTCGACGATCAGCACATGGGCGGCGCGGCCCGCGGCCTCACCCCCGGCCGCCATGCTGGGGGCGGCGTCCATGGAGACCGGGGTGGCGATGAACTCGAAGATCACCGTCACGCCGGCGCCCGGGTTGGGCTCGGCCCGGATCATGCCGCCGGCCGCGCTGACGATCCGGCTCGCCAGGGCCATGCCCAGGCCGGCCGTGAGACCCTCCGGGTGGTCGTCGCTCGACTCGACCAGCGGAGAGAAGATGTGCGCCAGGCCCTCGGGGGTCAGCTCGGCGCCGGCGTCGCGCACCCGTCCTTCCATCAAGAGGCCTTCGGGCGTCGATCGGGACTTGAGGGTCACCTCGACGGCGCCGCGGCGGGTTTCGCTCAGCGCCCGGAAGACGAGGGCGTCGAACACCTGCAGCAACCGGACCTCGTCCAGATGCGCCGCGTGCTCCGGGTCGCCGTCATAGGCGGTCAGCAGGGTGAGGCCCGTGGAGGCGGCCCGCGCCTTCCAGCGCTGGTCGAGCGTGTCCATCATGTCCTGCAGGCGGCAGGGCTGGGGGTTGAAGACCAGCGTGCCCTGCTCGGCGTCATGCAGATCGACCGCCCGGCGCATCAAGCCCGTGAGATCCTCGCCGGTGGTGGCGATCGCCCGTACGCAGGCCTCGGCGTCGGGGGCGAGCGGCTGGCGCAGGAGGCGGGTGGTGAAGTCGCTGACGCCGGCGAGTCGCTGCAGCACCTCGTGGCTCATGCGGCTGATCAGCTGGGCCTCGGGACTGCGCGCCGTCCGCGGGCGGGATCGCCGCGCGCCCAGTAGCATCATCGGGTGTCCGACGCCGAGATAGCGGTCGTCCTCGACCGCGATGAAGCCGCGCGCCAGGGCTTGCGGCCGCGTCGCCAGCGCCAGGTCGCGCAGCGCGTTCGCGGTCATGTCCGCGGGAACGACGAGGGGGTCGCTGTCCATCACCTCGCCCACCGCGCGAGGGTCGGCGGCCAGCGCGAGGGCGACGTCGCGCGCGATCAGGCCTACCGGCCGGCAACCGTCGGTCACGGCGAGAACCAGCGCGTCGGGTTCGGCGACGAAGCGGGCCGCGAGGTCCGCGCAGCGAGTCTGCGGGGACACCGGGGCGCGACGTTCGATCAGACTGGAAAGCGTATCCATGAGCCGGCTGAGGTGGTCGTTTGGCCGTCAACCATGCACCAGATGCGCTTGCGGATAGGTTAAGCGTCGGACGGGCAAAGAAAAACGGCGGGGATTTGCATCCCCGCCGCCCAGTTCTTGTCTAGCCTGGTGGACTAGAAGGTCTTGGTGATCGACACACCGTAGGTGCGCGGCTCACCGTAGAAGCCGTTGCGGAACAGGCCCGAGGAGTCATCCGTGAGGTAGGTGTCGGTGAGGACTTCCTCATCCGTCAGGTTCTTCACGTAGGCTTCCAGGGACAGGCCCATGGCGGAGTTGGCCACCGTGAACGTCATGTTCGCGTTGTCCCAGCCGTCCAGCTTGTCGGTGTTGGCGTTGTAGATCCGCGAGAACGAGTCCGTCTGACGGTAGTAGTCAGCGCGGATGGTCGCGTCCCAGTCGCCCATGGACCAGGTGTACTGGGCCCCGAGCGAGATGGTCCATTCCGGCGAGTTCGGCAGGTTGTTGCCGCCGAGATCGACTTCGTAGCCGTCGCTGACCAGACCGCCGAAGGCGTTGATGCCCACAGCCGTCGGGCCACCGGCGAACAGCAGGGTGCCGGCGGGGACGGGGTTTGCCAGCGTGCAGACGCCGAGCAGGGCGAACGGGTTGGCGTTGGCCGGGTTGCCGGCGCCGTTCGACACGAACAGGGCGAAGGCCGCGTCCGCCGTCGAAACGACGCAGTTGGACGCCGCGCTGCTCTTGACCAGCGTCAGGTTGGGGTCGCCCTGGGTGCGGTTGAACACGTCCACTGAGGTCACGCCATCGGCGATCTCGGTCTTGAGGTAACCGATGTTGGCGTTCAGGCGCAGGCCGTCCATGGGCGACCACACCGTCTCCAGCTCAAGGCCGGCGATCTTGGCGTCGATGTTTTCGTTGAACGCCGCGCGATTCACGATCTTCGACACCTGGTAGCCAATGTAGTCGTACTTGAAGCCGGTGATGTTCAGGACCATGGCCCCGCCCATCAGCGTGTTCTTCGAGCCGAGTTCGAAGGCGTCGACGAATTCCGGCGCAAAGGTCGGAGAGGGGCAGGAGGCGAAGGCGGTCGCCGAGCACGGGGGGTTCATGCCGCCAGCCTTGTAGCCGCGGGAGTAGGAGAAGTAGAGCAGGCTGTCGTCGGTGAACGGCAGGTCCGGCTTCCAGTCGATGTTCAGGCGGCCAGTGGTTTCCTTGAACTCGGCGAACAGGTAAGGTGTGGTCGGGTCGAGCGGAACGCCCTGACCCGGGGCCGCCAGGACAACGCCCCGGTTCTCTTGGATCTTCTTGTCGTGGGTATAGCGCAGGCCCCCGGTGATCCGGAGGGTGTCGGTCAGTTGCCAGTAGACCTCCCCGAAGGCCGCGCGGGACTTAAGGTGATAGTCGCCGGTGCTGTCATAGTAGTTGCGGCCAGAGCGGTTCGGCGTTTGGTTTGGATCGATGAAACAGGGCGTTGCGACCGAGCAACCCGTGACGGTGGCGATCGCCGGCAAGTTGTTCTGGACCAGCGCGCCTGCCGTCAGGGTGTTTCCGATTACATAGTAGTCGCCCTCGGATTTGAAGTCGAGGTAGATGGCGCCGATGTTGAAGTTGAACGGACCATCGAAGTTCGACTGCAGGCGAAGTTCCTGGCTCCACTGCTCGCTCGAACCGCGCGAGATGTCAGCGGTCGAGAACTTGTTCAGCGGGCCAAGCTGCGGATCGTTCACCACGCCGCCCGGGAAGAGTTGCTCATAGAGGCTGTCGACAGCCGGGGTCGGGTTGTAGTAGGCGAGGCCCAGAGCGGCCAGCGCGTTGACCGGGTTCGGCGCGACGTTGAAGTTCGCGTTCGGAACGATCCGGTTGTAGTCCTGACGGGTGAACAGCTCGTTCTTGCTGTAGCCCGTCAGCGCGGTCAGCTGCAGTTCGTCGCTGAGATCCCAGGAGATGTTGAACTGGTAGATGTCGGTTTCGGCCTGGTAGACCGGGTCGAAACTCGACTGGATGTTCCGGATGTCCGGGTCCTGCATCTGGCCGGCGAAGGCGTCGCCGGTCGTGAAGCCGAACAGGGTGCCGAACAGGCCGCCGAGCGTGGCGGCGCTGTTGGGGGTGCCCAGGATGCCGGGATCGTCAAGCGGCGTGGCCAGACAGCCCTGGCTGAAGAGGCCGCGCTGGATCTGCGCGACGGCTGGGCTGAACGCGAAGTAGTTCTCGCCGCCGATGCCGCCGGCCGGGCCGGGGTCCTTGGTGCAGAGCTGCTTGCCGATCCGCGAACGGGTGTCGTCTTCCTCGAAGTGGTCCCACATGAACGACGCCTCGAAGGTGTCGCTCGGGCGGAAGGAGGCCGTGATGCGGGAGTTCCACAGGTCACGATCATCGACGTCGTTGCCGGTCGTCAGGTTCTCGCCGTAGCCGTCGCGCGTCAGCATGGCGCCGGCGGCGCGCACCGCGAACATGTCGCCCAGCGGGATGTTGATCATCCCGCGCAGTTTGCGGGCGTTGTAGTTGCCCACTTCGCCGCGGATGAGCGCCTCGAAGTCGTCGATCGGTTTGGCGGTGATCAGGTTGACCACGCCGCCGGTGGCGTTGCGGCCGTACAGCGTGCCCTGCGGACCGCGCAGCACTTCGACCCGCTCGACGTCGAAGAACTCGGCTTCGAACAGGTTGTTGGCCGTCAGCGGGGCGTTGTTCAGGTGGATGCCGGTGCCGGCGTCGCCGGAGCCCGCGACCAGCTTGGCGCCGACGCCGCGGATCTGGAAGTTGTAGCCGGTGAAGTTCCCCTTGGAGAAGTTCACGTTCGGGATCGCGAGAACCAGGTTGGGGCCCCCGTCGATCTTGGCCTTTTCAAGCGAGTCCTGACTGAACGCCGACACCGCGATCGGAACGTCCTGGATCGCCTCTTCCCGCTTCTGGGCGGTGACGACGACCTCGCCGACGGTCGTATCCTGGGCGAAAGCGGGCGCTGCAATGGCCGCAACGGCGGCCAGTGAAACGCTCGCGGCAAGCAGACCCCGCAGGCGCAGAGATCCTGTCATCTGTAACCCTCCCCGGACGGCGCCTCCCGGTGTGCGGGTTTGGCGGCGTCTCTGTGTTTCCTCAGTGTCACGCAATATTTGCCGCCGGGGTGCGTGACACGTCCCCCCCGCAGCTTCCGTGGATTGCATACGCGCCTTGGGGGACTGTCAACCGCCCGCCGCTAGGTGAACGCTGATAGGTTACGGCTTTTCACCTTGTGTTGCCGGTCTGCGTCGCATGCTTACGCACGGGAAACGACTTCTTCGCGCGGCAGGAGAGGCGGCGCCGCAAATACTGGCGCCTCAAGGGGTTGCGGCGAGTCGTCCGCATTTCGCTACGTCAACGGCTGGTGTAGAAGAGCCGCCTCCCACACGTCTTCCAGAACGCTCCGGACCCCGCCCGCATGACTCCCGCCGAACCGTCCGCCGACGGAGCCCTTGTCCTCTTCTCCGGCGGCCAGGACTCGACCGCCTGCCTCGCCTGGGCGCTCGACCGGTATGAGCGGGTCGAGACGGTCGGCTTTGACTACGGCCAGCGCCACATCGTCGAGATGGAAGCGCGTCAGGCCGTCCGGACCGCGATGACCGGCCGTTTCCCGGCCTGGGCCGCCCGACTGGGCGAGGATCATGTGATCGACATCCGGGGCTTTGGCGCCGTCGCCGAGTCGGCGCTGACGGCTGATCGCGAGATCGAGATGACGCAGCGGGGGCTGCCCTCGACCTTCGTGCCGGGCCGCAACCTGGTGTTCCTGACCTATGCGGCCGCTCTGGCGGATCGCCGGGGCCTCTCCGCGCTGGTCGGCGGCATGTGCGAGACGGACTTTTCCGGTTATCCCGACTGCCGGCGGAACACGCTCGACGCGCTGCAGACCGCGCTCAACCTGGGCATGGATCGGGACTTCCGCATCGAAACGCCGCTGATGTGGCTGACCAAGGCCCAGACCTGGGCCCTGGCCGGCGGTCTGGGCGGCGAGGCGCTGGTCGAGATCACGATCGCCGACAGCCACACCTGCTATCGCGGCGAGCGGGGAGAGCGGCACGCCTGGGGCCACGGATGCGGGACCTGCCCGGCCTGCGAACTGCGCGCCGCCGGCTATGAAGCCTGGAACGCCGCCGGCCGCCCGGAGCTGGCGGCGTGACCTACAGCGTCAAGGAAATCTTCCTGACCCTGCAGGGGGAGGGCGGCCAGGCCGGCAAGGCGGCGGTGTTCTGCCGCTTCGCCGGCTGCAACCTGTGGAGCGGACGCGAGCAGGACCGGGCGATTGCGGTCTGCACCTTCTGCGATACAGACTTCGTTGGCGTCGATGGCGCGGGCGGCGGCAAGTTCACCACGCCGGAGGCGCTGGCCGCCGCCGTCGACGCCGCCTGGACCGGGCCGCAGTCGGACAAGCTCGTCGTCTGCACCGGCGGCGAACCGCTGCTTCAGCTGGACGCCCCGCTGATCGACTCGCTTCACGCGCGCGGGTTCATGATCGCCGTCGAGACCAACGGCACCCTGCCGGCGCCCGAGGGGATCGACTGGATCTGCGTCAGCCCCAAGGCCCAGTCGACCATCGTCCAGACGCGGGGGCAGGAGTTGAAGCTCGTCTATCCCCAGCCGGGCGTCGACCCGGCCCGCTTCGAGGGGCTGGATTTCGAGCGCTTCTTCCTGCAGCCGATGGACAGCGCAGACCAGCAGGCCAACACCGAGGCCGCGGTCGCCTATTGCCTTTCCCACCCCCGTTGGCGTTTAAGCGTCCAGACGCACAAGTATCTGGGCCTGCCCTGATGGATAAGGACCGCTCCGGCTCGCCGGATCGGCCCGAAAGCCTCCCAGGCCCCGCAAGTTCCGAGACCATGACCGACCCCATCTTCGAGATCACGAAGGCCGCGACCTTCGATGCGGCCCACTATATCGAGCAGGGGCCGTCCGATCACCGCTACCGCCGGCTTCATGGACATTCGTTCCGTGTCGAGGCCAGCGTGCGCGGACCGACCGCCCCGGCCGGCTGGGTGACGGATCTGGACCAGCTCGACACCGCGCTGAAGCGGGTGGCGGCCGAGCTCGACCACGGTCTGCTCAATGATCGTCCGGGTCTGGAGACGCCGACGCTGGAGCGTCTGTGCCTCTACTTCGCTGACAAGCTGCGGCCCGAGTTTCCGGGCCTGTCGCGCATCGTGGTGTCGCGCCCGACGATCAACGAGAGCTGCGCGCTCACCCTCTGAGGCCGTCCGCTAGTCGCGGCAGGCCTTCTTCTTGCGGTTCTTCTTCCTCGAGCAGTCGACGTCGCCGTCGGGAATGGCCGCGCCGATGACGGCGCCCCCGACCTTGGCCGTGGTTCCAACGACGGTCCCGGCCGCACCGACCACGGCGCCGCCGGCGGCGACGGCCAGGCAGCCTTGAAGCCCGAGCGCCGTGGCGATCAGGGCGGCGGTCGACAGGATGCGGCGAGGGGTCATGGTCGGCTCCGGCGAGGGGACATCCTGCTACCGCCTTCACCCGCCGGAAGTATGGCGGCGATCCGCCGGCTCAGCTGCGCGCGTCGCCGCTGCGACGCCAGGGGCCCTGATGGTTGGGATCGGCGCGTCGCCGCCGGTCAGGCCCGAAATAGCTGTCGGTGCGGACATAGGGTCTTGGGTGCTCGACGATCCGGGTGATGCGGTCGATGATGCCCCGGGCGGTGACAGGCTTGGCCAGGAACTCGTTGACGCCGGCGTCACGCGCCTCGGCCACACGCTTCTGCGTTGTGTGCCCGGTGATCATGATCACCGGGCACATCTGATCGGGACTGTCGGCGGAGTTGCGCAGCAGCTGCAGGAAGTCGATCCCGTCCAGCGGCTCCATGGCCAGGTCGGTCATCACGATATCGACCGGGTGCAGACGCATGGTCTGGAGGGCCTGCGCCCCGTCCGTGGCTTCGAAGATCTCCGTCACGCCGATGGCGCGCAGAATCTCGGTCAGCAACATCCGCATGTGCGGGTTGTCGTCGACCAGCAGGATCTTGAGCAGCTCGAACCGCAACACCCCTCCTTTCCCCCGGCGCGGTGATAGAAGGGCAAGTCCTTGTTCGTCAACGTGAAACCTGGGGTCGAAAAACTAGGTTCTTCCTGACGACCCGGGAAGGAACGCCCCTCCGCCGGTCTGGCCGCGGTGCCGAAGGAAGGCGTCGGCCAGGACGCAGGCCGTCATCGCCTCGACCACCGGCACGGCGCGGATGCCGACGCAGGGGTCGTGTCGCCCTTTGGTCCGCAGCTCGATCTCGGCCCCGTCCTCGTTGACGGTCTGGCGCGGGGTCAGGATCGAGGAGGTCGGCTTGAACGCCACGCGCGCCACGACCGGCTGGCCGGTGGACAGGCCGCCGAGGATGCCGCCGGCCTTGTTGGACTGGAAGATCGGGCCGTCGTTGCCCATCCGCATCTGGTCGGCGTTCTCTTCGCCGGTCAGGGCCGCCGACTCGAAGCCGGCGCCGATCTCAACGCCCTTGGCGGCGTTGATCGACATCAGGGCCGCGGCCAGCTCGGCGTCGAGCTTGGCGTACAGCGGCGCGCCCCAGCCGGCCGGCACGCCCACGGCCTCGACCTCGACGACGGCGCCGGTCGAGGAGCCGGCCTTGCGGATCGTCTCCAGGTGCTCTTCCCAGACCGGAACCATGTCGGCGTCGGGGCACCAGAAGGCGTTCTGGCCGACCTGGTCCCAGTCCCAGCGGCTGCGGTCGACGGCGTGCGGACCGATCTGCACCAGGGCGCCGCGAACGGTGACCCCGGCGATGACCTTGCGGGCGATCGCGCCGGCGGCGACCCTTGCGGCGGTTTCCCGCGCCGAGGAGCGCCCGCCGCCGCGATAGTCGCGAACGCCGTACTTGGCGAAATAGGGCCAGTCGGCATGGCCCGGACGGAAGGCCCTGGCGATCTCCGAATAGTCCTTCGAGCGCTGGTCGACATTCTCGATCATCAGCGAGATCGGCGTGCCGGTGGTGACCTGCCCGGCGGTGCGGTCGTCGGCGAACACGCCCGACAGGATGCGCACCGCGTCCGGTTCCTGGCGCTGGGTGACGAACTTGCCCTGGCCCGGCCGGCGCTGGTCGAGCCAGACCTGGATCTCCTCGACGGAGAGGCTGAGCCCCGGCGGGCAGCCGTCGACGACGCAGCCCAGGGCGGGCCCGTGGCTTTCGCCCCAGGTGGTGACGCGGAAAAGGTGGCCGAAGCTGTTGTGAGACATGACCGGGGGCTTCTAGCCGAAAGCGGCGCGGGTCACAAAGTCACGCCGCCCATGCGGCGGCGAACCGGCGCAGAAGGATCTTGGCGGCGCTCTCGGCGCGGTCGGGACCGGGCGCCAGGCGGACGAACAGGTCGCCGCGCCGCCGGGTCGCCGTGGCGGGCAGGCCCTCGCCGGGCAGTCGAACCAGCTTGCGGTCGGCCGCCTTGCGGTTGATCCACAGGGTGCGGGGTCCGACGGGGGTTTCGACGGTGACCCGCCCGCCGTCGGCCAGGACCTCGGCGGCGACATCGACCGTGACCCACAGGTCGTCGCCCCGCACCGTCGCGCCGGGGCCCCGGATCTGGACCGTGAACACCTCGCCGCCGGCCCGGACCTGCTGGCCGGTCCGCAGTCCCGCCTCCAGCCTGAGCCTGAGGCGGCGGCCGTCGAGGGTCTCCACGAAGGCCTCGCCGCCGGCCAGGGCGACTGTGGGCGAGACTTCGAGGTCGCGAGCCCGGGGCGCCGCGACCGGCGCCGGGATGAAGGCGATCGGCTCGGGCGGCGCTTCGCGAAGCAGGCGATAGGCATCCAGCACCTCCCGGAAGGCCCGCGCATCTCCGCCATCGCGATCGGGATGGGTCCGCAGGGCTGCCTCGCGAAAGGCGGCGGTCAGGTCGGCCGCATCGACGCCCGGCTTTACGCCGAGCAGGCGCCGCGCGCCCTTCACATCGATCCTCGCCCCGTCCGTCATCCGGCGAAGGTGCCGAAACAGGGTCAACGCTCAGTTAAGCCTGCCGTCCCGCCGCCTTCGCGCTATATGGAGCGACATGAGCAACCAGGACGATCTGATCCCCGCCTCGCCGAGCGAGGACGACTACGTCAGGCAGGTGACGGCGGCCGAGCCTCTGCCCCTGCTGCCGGAAGCCGATCCGTTCGAGCTCTTCGGGACCTGGTTGCAGGCCGCGGTCGCCGCCGAGCCCAATGACGCCAACGCCATGGCCCTCGCCACCGTCGACGACGGGGGCTTGCCCGACGTCCGGATGGTCCTGCTGAAGGGCTTTGACGCGAACGGCTTCGTCTTCTTCACCAACCTGCAGAGCGCCAAGGGCGTGGAGCTGGCGGGCCAACCGAAGGCGGCGCTGCTGTTCCACTGGAAATCGCTGCGTCGGCAGGTGCGCATCCGGGGCGAGGTCACGCCGGTCAGCGACGCCGAGGCCGACGAGTATTTCGCCACCCGGGCGCGGCACAGCCAGCTCGGCGCCTGGGCCTCCGACCAGTCCCGGACGCTGCCCGACCGGTTCGCGCTCGAGAAGCGGGTGGCGGAAGCCGGCCTGCGCTTCGGCCTCGGCAAGGTGCCCCGGCCGCCGCACTGGTCGGGCTTCCGCATCACGCCGGCCAGCTTCGAGTTCTGGCGAGACCGGCCGTTCCGGCTGCATGAACGGCTGGTGTTCGAGCGCCAGGGCGCCGGATGGGGAACCCGCCGGCTGTTTCCCTAGAGCATTTTCCGGCGAAGTGGATACCGGTTCGCCGCGAGAAAATGCGTCAAAACAAGAGGCTAGAGCATTTCGCCGATCCACGTGGATCGGAAAATGCTCTAGACGCCGTAGCGCGCCAGGAAGGTCTCGACGGCGTCAGACGCGATCTCCGCCGGGGAGCGCGAGGGCTGAACATCATCCCCCTCGATCAGACCCAGCAGCAGCGTGGCGTGCTCGATCATGCCCTGCAGCTGTCCGGCCGCGCGGGCGGGCCTGTCGACCCGCAGCGCCCCCTCCTCGGCCAGTTCCCGGACAAGGGCCACCGCCACGTCGCCAAGCTCCGCCCGACCGCGGTCCCGGAAATGCATGGCGATCGCCGGAAAACGTCTGTGCTCGGCGATGACCATCCGGAAGAGCGCGCGGGAGGCGGGGTCGCAGTAGAAGGTCGCATAAGCCGTCGCGAAGGCCTCGAGTCTGGTGCGACCCGAGCCGGCGATCCGGGCCGCCTGCCGGACCGCGACGGCGTGATCCTCGATCGTCGCCTCGACCACGACCCGGAACAGTTCGGCCTTGCTGGGAAAGTGGGCGTAGAGGGTCGCCGTCGACACGCCGGCGACGCGGGCCACCTGTTCCATGCCGGCCTGGGAGTATCCCTCCCGGCCGAAGGCGTCCTTGGCGGCGAGGAGAATGAGGCTGCGCTTCCGCTCGGTCCGTGTCGCCCCAGTTGCCGCCGTCATGAGCCCTCGAAAAAACGCTGTTCTCCGCTCAGCCTATAAGCGAGTTTCTCCCGGCCGCAACACTCCTCTCGCGGGAACTAGCCCCGCGTGAGGACGTCGCGCAGCCGGATGTCATCGAGCACGGGGGCCAGCAGACGGTCCAGTTCCGCCGGATCGTCGGGTATGACGGCGCCACGCTCGTCCGCGATGACAATGTCGGCCAGCCTTCGCGAGGGCTCGATGAACCGTTCGTGCGCCGGCCGCACGGTGGCGAGATACTGGCTGATGACCGACTCGGCGGTCCGGTCCCGTTCGCGCTGGTCGCGGATCAGCCGGCGGATAAAACGCACGTCGGCCGGCGTATCGACGAACACGCGCAGATCAAAGATCGCGGCCAGCTCCGGCGTGCAGAGGAGGTGGGCGCCCTCGACGACCACGACCGCGCTGGGCTCCAGTCGCTCCGTCTCCGGCTTCCGCCGGTGGGTGGAGAAACAGTAGACCGGCCCGTCGACCGCCTGGCCGGACTTCAGCGCCCTCAGGTGTCGGGCCAGCAGCTCGTGGTCCTTGGCCGAGACGTCGTCGAAGTCGAACGTCGCCGCATCGAAGCCCGGTCGCCCGCCCCAATCGCTGTAGTAGGCGTCCTCGATCACCACCCGCACGGCGCCCTCCGGCAGGCGGGTCTGCAGGGCGGCGGCCAGGGTGCTCTTGCCCGAGCCGGACCCGCCGGCGACGGCGATGAGCAAGGGCGGTGGGGAGAGGGCGGGAGTCATCGGCGAGCGTTATGGCTGAGGCGGACCGGAAGATCGATACACGTTGACCGTGCACAGGGAGTGAGAGACGGTCCCGTCAGGGGGATCAGCAATGACAGTCACGCGTCGCGGTGCGCTCGCGCTCGGAGCCGGCCTGGCCTTCGGAGACGTCGCGAGGGCCGCCTCGCCGGTGGAGACCCCGTTCCGGGTTATCCGCAACCAGCCCTGGGCGGCGGTCACGATCAACGGCAAGGAGCCGCTGGCGTTCCTGATCGACACCGGGTCCAACGTCTTCGGGATCACCCCGCCGGCAGCGGCGACGCTGGGCCTCGTCCCCATCGCCACCGGACAGGTGCAGGCCGCCGTCGGGCGGCTGACCACGGATGTCTATCACTGCAAGTCGCTGGTGATCGGCGGCGGCGTCCGCGAGCGTGACGTCTACCTGGTGGGCATGTCGGCCGGCCGCTACGACTTCATCAGCGGGATTGCGCCGATCGCCAAGTTCGGCGTCATGGGCCTCGACTTCGACCGCCAGATCCTCAGCGTCTCCCGGGCGCTCGATGGGTCGCCCGAGGGCTACGAGGCCATCGAGACCTTCGCGCGCGGCGCCACCTTCGGGACCACCAACCGGCTCGGCGCCTACGCTCGCGACGAGCAGTCGGTGAACGAACTGGACCAGCGGCCGGTGATCCAGGCGACATTCGACGGACGGCCGCTGAGGCTGCTCGTCGACACCGGCGCGTCCATGTCGCTTGTGCTAGAGCCAGACTTCGTCCGCCGCCACAATCTGTGGGACGCGTTTCCGGCCAGCGCGGAGTCGGCGGTTCGCACCCTGGCCCGCACGGCCCATGTGCGGGTCGTCCGGGGCGGTCGCCTCGAGTTCGGCCGCTTCGCCTTCGAACGACCGATCGTGACGCTCGGCAACCCGGCCGACAGCGACCAGGACGGCACCGACGACATCGACGGCGTCATCGGGTTCGAGCTGATCCGGCGGCTCAACTTCCTGCACCACCCCGGTCGCAAGCGCCTCTACATCAAGCCCAGCCAGGCCCTGCACGACGTCTATCGCTACGACCGCGCCGGCATCGAGATCGACGCGGTCGACGGCGCGCTGCGGGTCGTCTGGGTGCGGGCGGGTGGACCGGCCGCCGGAGCGGGCCTGGTCGTCGGCGACAAGGTGACGGGATGGCGCGGCAAGGACGGCTACTACGGGCTGGTCTGGGCCCTGACCGGGGCGCCCGGAACCCGGGTCGAGATCCAGGTCGAACGGGCCGGGACGTCTTCGCTGATCGGCGTGGAGCTGCAGGACAGCGTTTGAGGCCGAACCTTTTCCCGCTTGGCGCGCGTCGCGTTGTGCATCGCGGGGGGAGGCTGCTAGGGTCGCTCCCACAACGAAAACAAGGGGGAGACGACGACCATGCAAGGCCTGATGCAGCACTCGGCGCTCACGGTCGATACGATCCTGGATCACGCCAAGCGCTGGCACGGAGACCGGGAGGTCGTCACGCGCTCCGTCGAGGGGCCGATCGTCCGCACCACCTACGGGCAGATCCATGATCGCGCCAAGCGGCTGTCCAACGCGCTGATCGGCATGGGCGTCCGCGTCGGCGACCGGGTCGCCACCCTGGCCTGGAACAGCGGCCGGCACATGGAAGCCTGGTACGCGATCATGGGCATCGGCGCCGTCTGCCATACGCTCAATCCGCGCCTGCATCCCGAGCAGATCGCCTGGATCATCAACCACGCCGAAGACCGCATCATCTTCGTCGACCTGACCTTCGTCCCGATCCTCGAGGCGATCCTCGCCAACTGCCCGTCGGTCGAACACGTCGTGGTCATGACCGACAAGACCCACATGCCGCCCTTCCAGATGAAGGGCGTGCCGACCATGAAATGGCAGGGCGCCCACACCTTCGAGACGCTGGTGGACGGAAACTCGGCCGATTGCGCCTGGGGCGGCTTCGACGAGAACACCGCCGCCGGCCTCTGCTACACTTCGGGCACGACGGGCGACCCCAAGGGCGTGCTCTATTCGCACCGCTCCAACTACATCCACACCCTGGTCGGGCTGCAGTCCGACGTGCTGGGCGTCTCGGCGACGGACACGGTCCTGCCGGTGGTGCCGATGTTCCACGCCAACGCCTGGGGCATCGCCTTCGCCGGCCCCGGCGTGGGCGCCAAGCTGGTCATGCCGGGCGCCAAGATGGACGGCGCCTCGATCCATGAGCTGCTCGAGACCGAGGGCGTCACCTTCTCGGCCGCCGTGCCGACCGTCTGGCAGATGCTGCTGCAGCACCTGGACGCCACCAACGGAAAGCTGAGCACGCTCAAGAAGGTCGTGATCGGCGGCTCCGCCTGTCCCGAGAGCATCATCCGCGGCTTCCACGACCGCTACGGCGTCGACGTGCTGCACGCCTGGGGCATGACCGAGACCTCGCCGCTCGGCACGCTGGGCTCGCCCAACGCCCGCGTGGCCGGCCTCTCGTACGACGAGCGCATGGCCTACAAGCTGAAGCAGGGCCGTCCGCCGCTCGGCATCGACCTGAAGCTGACCGACGACGCCGGCGCCGAGCTGCCGCACGACGGCAGCACCTTCGGCCACCTTCTGGTCAAGGGCCCCTTCGTCGTCCGCGAGTATTTCAAGGGCGCCGGGGGCAAGATTCTCGACGACGAGGGCTACTTCGACACGGGCGACGTCGCCACGATCGATCCCGAAGGCTTCATGCAGATCACCGACCGGGCCAAGGACGTCATCAAGTCCGGCGGGGAGTGGATCAGCACGATCGACATCGAGAATATCGCCATGGGCCATCCCAAGGTCGAGCTGGCGGCGGTGATCGGCGTGCTGCATCCCAAGTGGGACGAACGTCCGCTGCTGCTCATCAAGCTGAAGCCCGGTCAGACCGCGACCAAGGAAGAGATGCTTCAGTTCCTCGTCGGCAAGATCGCCAAGTGGTGGATGCCCGACGACGTCGCCTTCGTGGACGACATCCCGCTGGGCGCGACCGGCAAGATCGACAAGAAACTGATCCGCGAACGCATGAAGGACTACGTCCTGCCGGCCACGCCGGTGCTGGCCGCCGCCGCCGCCGCGGGAACGGCGACCATCGCCGAACGCGCCGCGCCCAGCCCCGTGCTGCATGCGCCGGAACCGGTGAGCACAGAGGATCCCTCGGGAAAATCTGAGGCCCCGACGAGCACGGCAGCCGTCGGGGCCGAAGAGCCCAAAGCCGAATCCCTACTCGCCCCTGAGGCGACCGAACCTGTCGCCGAGCCCGTCTCGCACGAACCGTCCTCGGTCGCGTCCGATGGCGTGATCGACGCCGAGTTCGAGCCCATCGAGGTCGCGTCGGGCGATGCCGACGGCGAGGTTCCGCCGCCGCTGCCTGGCATGCCGGACATGACGCCGGTCGGCTCGGCCCTTGCCGCCGCCGCGGCGGCCGAGGCCGCCTCCCTGACCTTCCCCAGGACGCTGAAGGACAGTCCCGACAAGGCGTCGAAGGATGCCGAGGCTCCGGCGTCCTACGAAGAGTCGCCCCTCTGGCTGGCCTCGTCGACGCCGGCCGCGAAGGGCAAGGGCAAAGGCAAGGCGGCCGGGAAGAAGAAACCCGGCGGCTGGGCCAACGCCTACCTCAATCTGGCGCTGCTGGCGGCGCTGACCCCGGCGGCCATGGTGCTGGTCGGCGCGGCCGGCATGCAGCTGGGCCAGTGGGACCAGCAGATCGGCATCGCGGCGATGCTGCAGAACGGCGTCACGCCCACGCTCGGCTGGGCCCAGGCGGCGGCGCTGATCAGCGCCCTGACCAGTATCCTGGGCCTGCTCGTGGCGACATTCGGCGGCTTCTCCAGGCTGTGGGGCAAGGCGCTTCTGGCGCTGGCCATCACGGCCGCGACCTGGGCCGCCCTGATCGCCTTCCAGTCCTACTCTGAGCGCATGCCGCCGCTGGCTGACGTGGCCACGGACTGGTCCGATCCGCTGATGTTCTCGCCGGCGATGCTGGCGGCGCGCGGACCGGGCGCCAACTACGTCGACGCCCAGCCGGTGCTGCCGATCGGCTCGCGCTTCTACGCCGGCCGTCCGGTGGGCGAGGTCAACGCCGAGACCTGCGAAACCGCACGGCCCGCCGTCCTCGGAGTCTCCCCCCAGCAGGCCTATGCGGCGGCGAAGGCGGCGGTCCAGGCCGCCGGTCTGGCGCTGGTTCACGAAGACCCGACGGCCGGGCGCCTGGAGGCCACGGCCACCGGGGTGCTCTACGGCCTGAAGCGCGACGTGGTGGTCCGGGTGAAGCCCGAGGGCGCAGGCGCGCGCATCGACGTCCGGTCGGTCAGCCGTACGGAAAGTCGCGACCTGGGCGCCAACTGCCGACAGATCGGCAAGCTGCTGTCGGCGTTGCCGGGTTAGGCCTTCAGCGCGTATTCGCTGTCCAGGCCGGGCTGGCCGTCGGCGGAGAGCCGGCCTTCGCGGACGAGGTGCAGCGTGTGCGCCAGCACCGAATGCGCCGCCGCCGGGTGCAGGCGGGGATCGACGTCCTTGTATAGCACCGGAACCATCGCCTTGATGCGCGTCAGCCCCTGGCCGATCGCCGCCAGGATCTGCGCCTCGCGGTTGCGGCGGTGGTCGATGTAGGCCTGCACGAAGGGGGCGGGCTCGGTGATCGGCGGGCCGTGCGTCGGCCACAGCGTCGCGAAGCCGCGGGCGTTGATGCGGTCGAGACTGTCGAAATAGTCGCCCATGTCGCCGTCCGGCGGGCTGATCACGGTCGTTGACCAACCCATGATGTGGTCGCCGGAGAACAGGGCGTTTTCCTCGTGCAGGGCGTAGCAGATGTGGTTGCTGGTGTGCCCCGGCGTGGCGATGGCCTCGATGGTCCAGCCGTCGCCCTGGAAGGTCCCGCCGTCACAGACCCCGACGTCGGCGACGAAGCCCCGGTCATCGCCGGCCTCCATCCGCACGTCGCTGTCCTCGCCCAGCGGTCCGGTCAGCGGGCAGCCGTAGGTGACCGCCCCGGTCAGCGCCTGCAGCGGCTTGGCCAGGGGCGAGTGGTCGAGGTGATTGTGGGTGATGAAGATGTGGGTGATCTGCTCACCCTCGGTGGCCCGCAGGATGGCCTGCAGGTGGTCGTCCATGTCCGGGCCCGGATCGATGACGGCCACCGAATCGCCGGAGCCGATGATGTAGGTCCCGGTGCCCAGGAAGGTGAACGGCCCGGGGTTGTTGGCCACCACCCGCCGGATCCGCGGGGTCAGTCGGTCGCAGGTCCCGTACTCGAAGGTGATGTCCCGAACGAAGGGGATCATGGACGGTCTCTTGTTGATGCGGTCTTGATCAGGGTGGTCAGCGCGGCCCCCAGACGGGCGACGGCGCGCATCTTGTCGAGCCAGGGCAGGCGCAGAGGCGGCATGTCGGTCTTGTTGACGTCGACAATATACAGCCGGCCGTCGGCCCGGTCGCGAAGGATATCCAGCCCGCCCCAATCCAGCTTCATCGCCGCGCAGAACCGTCCGATGCCGGCCAGCTCCTCGGGGCTGAAGACGCTCTCGGGCGTCCTGAGCGAGACGGCGGTGTTGTAGTTGGCGAACCGGTCGGCGAGCGGCCGTTGCTTGATGAAGGTGAGCACCGGGGCGCCGCCCACGCAGGGGGTCCTGAGGTCGACGACATGGTCGCCCTCGGCATTGTCGATCACGCGCTGATAGACCCGGCCGGGCAGGGCGGTTGTCGGGCACTGCACGATGCGGCCGTCGTGGGCGCCGTTCGCCTCGCCCTTCTCGACCGCCGGGCCGACATGGCTGGCGGGGTCGAGCGCCAGGGCGTAGCCGAAGACCGCCTCGAACACCTCCGCGACCCGCGTCTTGGAGACGTCTGCGCAGTCGAAGTTGAGGCGGACCGGATGGTCGCTGGCCGGCGGCCGCCCCACCGTCGAGTCCTCGAAGTAGAAGGCCGCGTCGGCCTCGTCGGGAGAAGCGGCGAATCGCACGCCCGACCAGCAGGCCGCGAGCCAGATCAGGTACCAGGGACGGGGCTGGTGCGGCGCGAACCACACCGCCGGCCGATCCCGTCCCAGCGACGCCAGGACGCCCCTGAGCCGGACCGGGCCATAGTAGGTGAGCCAGGTCAGGGCGTCGGCGACCAGGGCGCGGTCCAGCGCAATGTCAGCGCCGGTGGTCCGGACCTTTACGCGACCGCCCCCGAACTCGAAATCGGACGTCCAGAACGCTCCGGCCATCGATGGTCCCTGTGCCGCCCCCGCGGCCGAATAGCTGCGTTAACTAGCCCGATTTGGATAACGCACAAACGACTTGCCCGTGAGGCGCGTGTGATCGGCGTCCCGACGCCGCGCGGCGCGCTTCTTGCGCTCTTGCCCCTCAAACAGGTTCGAGGGGCTCAGAATGGCCGAGGATGTCGCGATCTTTGTCTCAAAACGGTTCCAGAGGCTCGCCTTCGCGTTCCTGTGTCTCATGACCGCGCAACTTGTGCTGGCCAGCTGCGAGCCCGAACCGGTCGCCATGGGCGCGGCCCGGGTGCAGGCGCAGACGACGCTGGGCGGGGAGTAGGGCCTTCTACCCTCCCAGCACGCCCGACAGGTCATACCCCGCCTCGCGGCCCAGCGCCGTCAGCTCCCCTCGCCCGCGTTCGCCGCTCATCGCCTGGCCGATCGACCAGGTGACGATCGAGCGGGTGCCGGATCGGCAGAAGGCCAGCACCGGACCCTCGGCGCCGGCGATGGCCACGCGGTTCGCCTCGACCTGGTCGGGCGTCGGCGAGCCGACGACCGGGATGTGGACATAGTCCAGGCCCGCGGCCTTCGCCGCCGCCTCGACCTGGGCCGACGTCGGCTGGTCGGGCTGCTCGCCATCGGGCCGGTTGTTGATGACCAGGGTGAAGCCCTGCGCCGCGGCGGCGGCGACATCGGCCAGGTCGATCTGGGGGCTGACCGAAAAATCGTCGGTCACGCGTCGGAAGTCGGTCATCGCACGTTCATCCAGTCTGGGGTTCGTTGACATCATCGGGACCCGATGAAAGGTTCGCAACCGACTTTGCGGCCCTGTCCGCGCGAGTGAGCCGCCCATGCTGCGTTTCCTGTTCCGCCGACTGCTGGTGGCGATCCCGACCCTGTTCCTGGTGATCACGGTCGCCTTCTTCATGATGCGCGCCGCGCCGGGGAGCCCGTTCGTCAACGAGCGCCAGCTCAGCCCCCAGATCGAAGCGGTCGTCATGGCCCGGTTCGGCATGGATAAGCCCCTGCACGAGCAGTATTTCGACTACCTGGGCGGGGTGGTGAAGGGCGACTTCGGTCCCTCGCTGAAGTACCGGGACAAGAGCGTCCTCGACATCCTCAGCGAGAACTACAAGGTCAGCCTGATCCTGGGCGGGGTGTCGATCCTGCTGGCCGCTCTGGTCGGGATGAGTCTGGGCGTGATCGCCGCCCTGCGACAGAACCGGATCGCGGACTATTTCACCATGGGCGTCGCCATCCTGGGGGTCTGTATTCCAACATTCGTGACGGCGCCGCTGCTGGTGCTGGTGTTCGCGTCAAAGCTCGGGTGGTTGCCGACAGCGGGCTGGAACGGCGGAGCGCTGGCCAACCTGATCCTGCCGATCACCGTGCTGGCGCTGCCCCAGATCGCCATCATCTCGCGCCTGACCCGGGCCGGAATGATCGAGGTGCTGCGCTCCAACTACATCCGCACCGCCCGGTCCAAAGGGCTTCCCGAGAGCCTCATCGTGCGCAAGCACGCGCTGCGCGCCGCCATCCTGCCGCTGGTCAGCTATCTGGGCCCTGCGGCCGCCGGCCTGCTGACCGGCTCGCTGGTCGTCGAGAAGATCTTCAACCTGCCGGGCCTTGGAAAGTTCTTCGTCATCAGCGCCCTGCAGCGCGACTACACCGTCGTGATGGGCATGGTCATCGTCTACGCCCTGCTGATCCTTGTCCTGAACCTGATCGCCGACATGATCTATGCGGCGCTCGATCCCCGCGTGAGGCTGTCGTGAGCATCGCCGAGATGATCCCCGGCTCGCCGCAGCGCGCCGAGCTGCTCAAGCAGGCGGTCAAGGGCCGCTCGCTGTGGGACGACGCCCGCCGTCGCCTGCTGTCCAACAAGGCCGCCGTGGCCGGCATGGTCGTGCTGGCCCTGATGGTGGTGGTCGCGGTGGTGGGGCCGTTCGTCGTACCCTTCCACTACGACACGGTGACCAAGGCGGACGTCTGGGCCGCGCCCGGCGTCAGCGGGCATGTGCTGGGCGCCGACTCCCTGGGCCGCGACCTGCTGGCGCGCCTGGTCGCCGGCCTGGGCGTCTCCCTGGCCATCGGCGTGGTGGCGACCAGCGTCTCGCTGCTGATCGGCGTCCTGTGGGGCGCCGTCGCCGGCTATGTCGGCGGGCGGGTGGACGAGGTGATGATGCGCATCGTCGACACCCTGTACTCGCTGCCCTTCATCTTCTTCGTGATCCTGCTGATGGTCACGTTCGGCCGGAACATCTTCCTGATCTTTCTGGCCATCGGCGCGGTGGAGTGGCTGACCATGTCCCGCATCGTGCGCGGCCAGACCCTGTCGCTGAAGCAGAAGGAATTCGTCGAGGCCGCCCGCGCCGCCGGCCTGTCGGGCAGGCAGATCATCCTCAAGCACATCGTGCCCAACCTGCTGGGCCCGGTGGTCGTCTATGTGACCCTGACCATCCCGGCGATCATCATCGCCGAGAGCTTCCTGTCGTTCCTGGGCCTGGGCGTGCAGCCGCCGATGGCGTCTCTGGGCACCCTGATCTCGGCGGGCGCGCAGGACATGGAGATCGCCCCCTGGCTGCTGATCTTCCCGTCGGCGACGATGATCATCACCCTGATGGCGTTCAACTTCATCGGCGACGGGCTTCGGGACGCGCTCGACCCCAAGGATCGATGACCGATGACCGACTGGCGGTCAGTTGTCGCGTTTGGCCCGGATCGACCGTTGCCCGTCGACGCTCAGGAAATAGCTGCCCAGCGCGGCGCGCTTGATGGTGATCTTCGAGCCGGCCCTGGGCGGGCTGTTGACGGGTTCGTTGTCGGTCTGGCGCCAGATCGCGCCGTCGGCCAGCACGATGTACCATTTGCCGTTGACCTGCCGCGCCTCGGTGGCGGTGGTCTCCAGGGTGTCGAGCACCGTGCCGCGCTTCGCGTCATCGCCCTCGCCGCCGCCGCCGGTCAGGAAGGCCGGCATGCGGAAGTTGAAGCCGAAGGCGGCGCGCTGCGCCTCCTGGACCTGGGCGCGGTCGACCACGACCACGTCGCCGGCCGCCTCGGCCGCCTCCAGGCCGCCGGCCGCGGCGTCGTAGCAGCTCAGCCGCTGGGACGGGTCGGCGACCTTGCGGCATTCCACCAGCGCCTGCAGCGCCGCGGCGCGGGGCTTGGGCGCGTCGGCGGCGAGGGCCGCTCCCGCGCAGACCAGCGCCAGGCCGGCGGCGGACGCCAGAAGCCGGCGCGACTTGTAGCCATGGACGGGCGTTGACATGGGCGACTCCTTGAACCGACAGACCGCCATTCAAAAGGGGCCCCGGCTCATGCGCAACGTCTTCCTTGCGGGACTCGCCGTTCTGGCGCTCGCCGCCTGTGGCCAGTCGGGTCCCTCGCGGGCGCCCTGTCCTGAAGGCAAGGTGTGTCTGATGTACGGCAACACCACCGAGCCGGCGACCCTGGACCCGCATACCTCCACCGGGACCTGGGAAGACCGCATCCAGAGCGACATGTTCATGGGGCTGACCCAGTCGGCCGCCGACGGCTCGACGATTCCGGGCGTCGCTGAGCGCTGGGATGTCAGCCCCGACGGCCTGGTCTGGACCTTCCACCTGCGCGAATCCTACTGGTCGGACGGCGTTCCGGTGACGGCCGACGACTTCGTCTTCTCGCTGCGGCGGGTGCTCGATCCGAAGACGGCCTCCGAGTACGCCTCGCTGCTCTATCTCATCAAGGGCGCCCAGGCGATCAACGACGGCAAGGCGCCGCTCGAGTCTCTCGGGGTTCGCGCCGTCGATTCGCGCACCCTGCAGATCGAACTGAACCACCCGGCCGCCTACCTCGCGGAGCTGTCCAAGCACCACGTCCTGTACCCGGTGCCCAGGCACGTGGTGGAGCGGGAAGGGGAGGCCTGGGTGCGTCCCGGCAAGATGGTCAGCAACGGCCCCTACCTGCTGGCCGAATGGAAGCTTGGCGACTACGTCCGGGTGACGCGCAACCCGCGCTTCTGGGAGGCGGACAAGCTCTGCGTCGACGAGGTTCGCTACTATCCGACCACCGACGCCATCTCGGCCGAGCGGCGGGTCGCCAGCGGCGAGCTGGACCTGAACACCGACATGCAGTCCAACCGCATCGCCTTCCTGCGCGACAAGATGCCGGGCTATGTGCGGACCAACACCTACCTGGGCGTCACCTATCTGGCGTTCAACAATGGACCCAAGACCGGCTATCCCGCCTTCCGGGACCGGCGCGTGCGCCAGGCGCTCGCCATGTCGAGCGACCGCGACTTCATCACCTACAAGCTGTTTCGCGGCGGCCAGACCCCGGCCCTGACCATGGTGCCGCCGGGCGTGGCCAACTATCGCCCGGTCAAGCCGCCCTACTGGTTCGACTGGCCGCTGGAGCGCCGTCAGGCCGAGGCCCGCAAGCTGCTGGCCGCCGCCGGCTACGGTCCGGGCAAGCCGCTCGAGGTCGAGATCAAGCACCGCAACTCGCCCGACCCGATGCTCTACATGCCGGCCGTGCAGGCCGACTGGAAGATGATCGGGGTGAAGGTCACGCTGGTCCAGCAGGAAACCCAGATCGCCTACGCCGACTACCGCGCCCGCGCCTTCCAGATCGCCGACGCCGCCTGGGTCGCGGACTACAACGACGCCACCAGCTTCCTGGACCTCCAGCGCTCCTGGTACGGGCCCCAGAACTACGGCGACTACAACAGTCCCGAGTTCGACGCCCTGATGGCCAAGGCCGACCACGAGCCGGATCCGGCCAAGCGGGCGGAGTACATGGCCGAGGCCGAGCACCTGATGCTGGAGGACGCGCCGATCGCGCCGGTCTACTTCTACATCAACAAGAATCTGGTCAGTCCGCGCATCACCGGATGGGTCGACAACCTGGTCGACCACCACCGCACACGCTGGCTTTGCGTCAAATAAGGCGCTGGAGAACGCGTTCTTTCCCTTGCAGGGCGAATCCGCGGCGCGGATCACCCCTCTGGCATGCGCGCAAGGGCTGATCCGCGCCGCAATTGCCCTTCGTTGAACACGCTGTTGCCAAAGTGCGACAATCTGGCGTCGTTCTCATTACGTATCTGCAATGGTCGTTGACCGGTGTTCGGGGTGGGGGCAAGGATCATCCTTAGCCGGGCGCCGTGTGCGCTCGAAGCAATTCGTCCAGACTTGAGGGGGCGCGTCCGTAACCCGGGCGGCGCTGATCCGGAGGGAAATATCTTGAGGCTCCAAACCACGCGCGGCCGCCTGCTGGCGTCCACCATGATCTGCGGAACGGCCCTGGCCGCTTTCGCCACGGCGACTCCCGCGCTCGCGCAGGAAGACTCGACGGAAGTCGAAGCCGTCGTCGTCACCGGTTCGCGCATCGCGCGGCAGGACTACGTCGCCAACAGCCCGATCGCCACGGTGACCGGCGAGCAGATCGTCGCCAACGCCGACGTCACGCTCGACACCTACCTCAACACCCTGCCGCAGGTTAACCCGGCGGGCTCGACGACCTCGAACAACCCCGGCAACGGCGGCCAGTCGAACGTCGACCTTCGCGGCTTCGGCGCCAACCGGAACATCGTCCTCGTCGACGGCCGTCGTCCGATGGTGTCGGCCAACAACCTGACCGTCGACCTGAACACCATCCCGCAAGCGCTGATCGACTCGATCGAAGTCATCACCGGCGGCGCGGGCGCCACCTACGGCGCCGACGCCATCGCCGGCGCGGTGAACCTGAAGCTCAAGAAGGACTTCGAAGGCATCGACGTCCGCGCCAGCTACTCGAACAGCACCGAGTACTGGGACGCTGAAGAGTACCAGTTCTCGGCCGTCCTCGGCGGCAACTTCGCCGACGGCAAGGGCAACGCGGTCATTGCCTTCGACCGTTCCTACCGCGAAGGCATGATCAAGTCGCAGCGTCCGTTCTCGCAGAACGCCACCTCGACGACCTCGTTCCTGCCGGAAGGCGCGCTGTTCTGGCAGCCCACTTGCTCAGTTCCCGCAGACTATCCGAACCCCGTCACCTGCGCCAACCTTGGCAACCCGATTCCTGAAGCCGCGATTGATGGCCTGTTTGGTGGTTACGGCGTTGCCCCGGGCGACGTTACGGGCATCTCGGGCGCTCTCGGCTTCAACCTCGACGGATCGCTGTTCTTTAAGGGCGTCTTCAATAATCCGCTCGACGTTCAGAACTTCAAGTATCCGCAAGACGGCAACGTCAATGCGGGCTTGTTCCCGGACCTGTACAGCTACAACTTCGACTTCGTGAACATCCTGGTCCTGCCGATGGACCGCTACTCGTTCCTGTCGAAGATCAACTACGAGCTGGACAACGGCGTCGAGTTCTTCAGCCAGGTCGGCTGGACCGAGTACAACTCGACCACCGCTCTGGCCCCGACGCCGTTCCCGACGGTCAACACCCGTAACATCAGCACGGCCCGTCCGCAGGACGTGGTGTCGGGCCTGGTCGAGCCGGGAAAACAGATCGCGCAGATCCTGGTTGTTCCGGTCACGAACCCCTTCATCCCGGCCGACTTGGCCCTCCTGCTCGCCGCGCGCACGGGCGACGACAATCGTCTGGTCGGCGCCGGCGCTGCCGAGCCGTTCCTGATCCGTCAGCGCACGCTCGACCTGGGCCTGCGTCAATCGGTCTATGAAAACACGGTCGTCCAGTTCATGGCCGGCCTCCGGGCACCGCTCGGTGACTCGGGCTGGGAATTCGAGGGCTACGTTTCGGAAGGTCGCACTGAAATCGACCAGACCCAGACGGGCAACCTGAACACCCAGCGCCTGCAGTCGATGGTCGAAGCGGCCGACGGCGGCGCCAGCCTCTGCGCCGGCGGCTTCAACATCTTCGGTCGTCAGCCGATCTCGGCGGAATGCCGCGAGTACCTGGCAGTTTCGACGACCCTGTCGACCTCGATGGTGCAGCAGATCGCCCAGGCCTTCGTGACCGGTCCGGTGTTCGAAACCGGCGCGGGCACGGCCCAGGTCGTGTTCGGCGGTGAATACCGCGGCTTCGACTACATCTTCGATCCGGGCGCGGCCTCGGGCCCGATCTCGGGCTTCAACACCCAGAACCCCGACTCGGGCACCAACTCCTTCACCGATATCTTCGCTGAAGCGCTGATCCCGCTGGTCGTGGATGCGCCGTACGCCCAGAGCATCGATCTGTCGCTCGGCTACCGCTACAGCTGGTCGGAGTTCCAGGACCGCATCACCGGCGACAAGCGCGCTTCGCGTGGCTCGCCCTCGTACAAGATCGAACTGAACTGGGCGGTCGTGGACGAACTGCGCTTCCGCGCCTCCTACCAGCGCTCGGTGCGTGAACCGAACTTCGGCGAACTGTTCGCCGGCGGCGGCTCGGCGCCCCAGTACTTCGATCCGTGCTCGGCCAGCTCCAATGCGCGTGACCCGGGCAACCCGGACATCGCGGGCATCAACAACCTCTGCCTGAACTCGGGCTTCAACGGCGGCGTCGGCGCCGGCGCCTACGCCTCGTTCGAGCAGACCCCGGGCTCGCAGATCGGTGTCGACCTCGCCGGCAACACGGCTCTGGATCCGGAAAAGGGCTCCACGCTGACGATCGGCGTGGCCTGGCAGTCCCCCTCGGACAGCCAGTGGCTGTCGCGCCTGCGCGGCACCGTCGACTACTGGAACATCAAGATCGAAGACGCGATCCTGACCCCGACGCCGAACCAGATCGTGGCCCAGTGCTTCAACTACTACGGCACGAACCCGACCTACGACGTCAACAACGTCAACTGTGACGGCATCCTGCGCGTCGGCGGCGACATCCTGTGGATCTACAACCCCGCCACGGGCTACGACGTCTTCGTCGCCGACAACGACGGCAGCCAGGAAGCCAGCGGTATCGACTTCCAGGTCGACTACGGCTTCGACCTTGAGTGGCTGGGTCTCGATAACTGGGGCAGCGTCCGGGTGAACGCCCTGATCAGCCACCTGATCGAGTTCAAGCAGAAGGACCCGATCGCCGGTGGCGTCGAGCTGGACTTCGCCGGCACGGCTTCCTACTTCGGCGCTGGTCTCGGCACCAGCTACCCGGAATGGAAGGCGACCCTGACGACCAGCTGGATGGTGGGCGACTTCGCCTTCACCGCCCGCGGCCGCTTCATCGGCGAGATGGACAACCGTCTGTCGGTCGAGTTCCCGGGCGAGACCTTCACCGGTCCGGACTCGATGTGGTACTGGGATGTGGCCGGCGATTGGGCCATGACGGACAATGTTTCGCTCCGCGTGGGCGTGAACAACCTGTTCGACGAAGATCCCCAGGTCTACGCCCCGAACGTCCAGTCGGGCACCGATCCGTCCACCTACGACGTGGTTGGCCGTCGCGTGTTCAGCCAGATCAAGCTGCGCTTCTAGTCGTCAGCGGATCAACGAATTGGGCGGCGGAGCGAAAGCTCCGCCGCCTTTTTCTTTGCCTGCTCCGTGGCGTCCCGGGCCGGCGCGGCGGCGTCCTCGATCTGCTGGCGCGCGCCAACGACAAGAGGCGCGGATCGCTCCGCGCCTCCCTGTCTCTTCACATCTATCTGCTCAGATCCGCGTCATCTCGCGACGGCGCCGGACGGCGCTTCGGCCGGCGACCCCGCGCCTGGTCAGCTGTAGCCCAGCAGCGCCCGCAGGCCGGGGGCCGCGAAGTCGACGAGGGTCTTCTGTCCCTCCGACAGGACCTTGGGAAAGTCAGGCACGCCGGAAAGCTGGCCGCTGTCGGTCGCGCTGTGTTCGCGCGACGAGCCGATCCGCACCCGCTCCCGACAGTCCCCGGGAAGGGTGATGCCGAACTTGCCCAGAAGGTCGCCGAAGAACGCCTCGGATTCGGGTGATTCCAGCGTCTTCAACGCCGCCACGATGTCCTCGTAGCGCACGATCTCCGCGCCGGTGTGCATCCAGGCGACGGCGTTGAACGTGAAGGCCTCGCGCAGCGCCGGTCCCTTGCCGGGCACGCCGAAGATCATGAAGTTGATGACCTGGTCGACGCTCGCCGCCGCCTTCAGCGGCTCGAGCATCGGGTGCCGGAACTCCTCGGAGAACACGAACCGGGCCCGCGAGAGCACATAGTCGTAGGGATCGCGCACCAGGATGACGTGCCGCGCGTGCCGCGTGGCCAACGCCGCCATGTCGGCATAGATCAGATGGCCGACGCTGAAGGCCGGCCGCCGCGGATCGAGCGCCGCCTGATGCTGCTCCAGGTTCTGCAGCTGGATGAACTCCCGGTCGAAGTGCTGCGCCACCGGCACGAACATGCGGACGATGTTGCGCAGCAGGTGGGTGCCGCACTTGGGCACGCTGTTGAGAAACGCCGTTTGAGTCAGCGGCGTCTGCGTGAACCGGCTCACCTCGGTGTTCAGGGTGTCCGGCCGGCCCTGGATGACGGCGAAGGTCAAGAAGCATCTCCTGGAGTTTGACAGCCTATCGCTACGTAGGTGCGGCCGGGGATGCAACCGCATTGGCGATCGCCGGGCGCGGGGCCCCTTGCGCGAGGGCGCCGGGCGCGGTCCTCTAGGCGCAATGGCCGCGGGGCCGGGACGGGGCGGGCGAGGGGACGCGATGGATGAGGGGCTCAACCGAAGGGGCGTGCTGGGAGGCTTGATCGCCGCGCCGGTCGCCGGCTGCGCCTCGGCGCCGGAACGCTCGGTGGTCCAGGTCAACCTGCAGGCCTCGGCCCTTCCGCCACCCGTGGCGGGAGCGACGCCCGATCAGGACGGCGCCGTCCGCGCCGGCTTCGACGCGGTCCGACGCATGCTGGTCGACGTCATGATCGACGCCGCCGGGCCCTACCGCTTCGTGGTCGACACCGGCGCGAACCGGTCGGTGCTGTCGACGGAGGTGGCGGCGACGCTCGACCTGCCCACGGCCGGCCAGGCCCTGGTTCACGGGATCGCGGGCGTCATGCCCTCGCGCACCGTCCAGGTCAGGGCGCTGACCGTCGGCGGGCTTCTGAGCCGCCGGGTCCGGATGCCGGTGCTGGACGGCCGGTTCCTCGGCGCCGACGGCCTGCTCGGCGTCGATGTGCTGGCCCATCGCCGGGCGCTGCTCAACTTCAAGGACCAGTCCTTCTCCCTGTTCGCCGGCGCCGAGCCGGTCGCCGTGGCGCGCACGGCCGGGGACCGGCGCGCGCAGGCTGAGGCCCAGGACGTCGTCGTGGTCCCCGCGCGCCATCGCTTCGGCCAGTTGACCATCGTCGACGCCGAGATCGGCGGCGTGAAGCTGACGGCGTTCCTGGATTCAGGGGCCGAGAACACGGTCGGCAACATGGCCCTGCACAACGCCCTGCGCGGCCCGGGTCTGCTCAACGAGCGCCCGCCGCGGGTCGAGCTGGTCAGCGCCACGGGCCAGATCGCGGTGGGAGAGCTGTCGACGGTGCCGCCGCTGCGGCTGGGCGGCGTGCGCCTGGGCAACCTGACCTGCGTCTTCGCCGATCTGCACACCTTCCAGATCTGGGACCTGGACGAGCGGCCGGCGCTGCTGATCGGCGTCGATGTGATGCGTCACTTCGACTCCATCGAGCTCAATTTCCGCGAACGGGTGGTGAAGTTCCGGTCCGAACAGTTCGGCCGGACGGTCAAGACCGGCGGCTGAACGGGAAAGGGCGCGGAACCGGCCGGTCCCGCGCCCTCCTTGTGTCCACCCGATGGGCCGGGCCTAGAACACGATGCGGTCAGACGGAACCGTCTGACCGTTGAATCGTGCTCTAGAATCAAGAGTTTAGAGCCTGATTCAGGGTTCAGATGATTCCATCTGAACCCATCAGGCTCTAGAGGCCGCCCGGACCGCACTCCGTGGTCAGATAGGACTCCACGGCCGTCAGGACCTCGGCGACCTGGCCGGCTTCCCACAGCACCGACTGGTGGCCCATGTCCTTGATCTCCAGGTAGCGGTACGGCTTGCCCGTCGATTTCAGGACCGAGACGAAGCGTTCCGACTCGCTGATCGGCACGGTGGTGTCCCGGTCGCCGTGGTAGAGGAAGATCGGGATCGAGACCTCGGACGCCTTCTCGAACGGCGACAGGCCGTTGATCGTCGGACGCTGCAGCTCGCGCAGGATGCGGCTCTGGTTGACGATCTCGCGGAACTTCTCGATCGAAGCCACCCCGGCGCCGGCGACCGAGCACTGGTAGATGCCGTTGGGCCGCACGGCCGCCGCCATCGCCGAATAGCCGCCGTAGGAGTAGCCGTGCATGGCGATCCGGTCAGGCGCGGCGATGCCCTGGGCGATGAGCCACTTGGCGCCGTCGTCCTTGTCGTCCTGCATCTTCTGGCCCCACTCGGCGTCGCCGGCGCGCCAGAGCTTCTGGCCCCAGCCCTGCGAGCCGCGGAACTGCGGTTGCAGCACGACATAGCCGCGGGCGGCGAAGTACTGCACCCAGCCGGAGCCGTCCCAGCCCATATCGTCCCGGGCCCACGGGCCGCCGTGCGGCAGGATGATGGTGGGGTAGGGCCCGGCGCCGTAGATCTCCTTCTTCGGCGTGGTCAGGAAGGCCGGGATCAGGAGGCCGTCGCGCGCGGCGTACTGGAC